>CAZYLL010000004.1:18405-278386 GCA_964648195.1 uncultured Anaerolineaceae bacterium
CCGTCGCAGCTGCCCGTTGCGCCCCGCCGCGCGCGGAATGTGCAAGCCCGTGGCCAAACCTGGCAGCGCCCTCCGCCCCCAGGATAGCCGCATCGTGGTCGCTCATGCCCTCGTCCGGAGGCCACAGTGCACTCTCCACTGCGCCGCTCCCGCGAAGGTCTTCCAGCCGCTCCAGCGAAATCGCGTCATCCGCAGAAAACGGTCCCGCTCTGTGCCTCCGGAGCGATCCGAGGTGCGCTCCACAACCGAGGAAGATGCCAATATCCCTCGCCAGGCTCCTGACGTACGTGCCCGCGCTGCAATGGACGTCGACTCCAAGCCGGCCCGGGCCGCGGAGCTCCAGTTCGAGCCGGCTAATCACCACCCGGCGTGGCGCCAGCCGCGGCGCGCCGCCCGCCCGCGCGACCGCATACGCTCTCCGGCCGGCAACCTTAACCGCACTCACCGCAGGCGGCACCTGGAGGATTTCGCCCGCGAACCGCTGCTCCAGCTCCCGCAGCATACCCTGGTCGATGTCCGGCACGGCCGCCTCGGTCAGCGTCTCGCCCTCCGCATCATCGGTCGAAGTCGTCCGCCCTAGCACCACCTCGCCGGTGTAGCGCTTGTCGTGGCCGGCCAGGTACTCCACAAGCCGGGTTGCCTGCCCGAGGCAGAGCACGAGCAGGCCCGTGGCCATCGGGTCCAGCGTTCCGGTGTGCCCAATGCGCCGCTGGCCGGTAATGCGCCGGGCCACGGCCACCACATCGTGGCTTGTCCAGCCCCCGGGCTTGTCCACCAGGATCAGCCCGTGAAGCGGTGATTCAGTCCGTCTCGCGCCCACGACGCTCCGCACTCACCTGGTTGATGAGCTCGGCCAGCCGCGCTCCACGTTCGATCGACGGATCGAACTTGAACACCAGCTCGGGAACGCTGCGCAGTGAAAGCCGGTGCACCAGTTCGCGGTGGAGGAACGCCGCCGAATGCTGCAGCCCTTCGAGCGCAGCCCGCCGCTCTTCATCTGTGCCCAGGTGGGAGAAGTACACCACAGCCCGCCGCAGATCGGGCGAGACCTGTACCTCGGTGATCGTCACCATCCCTTGCGCCACCCGGGGGTCCTTCACCTCGCGCAGGAGCAGCTCGCTGATTTCCGCGCGCAAGAGCTCGTTCACGCGAGTGGTCCGCATGCTCACGGGTGGGGCCCTCCCGCCGCCGCGCGGCTAGTTGATGCGCTCTTCGTGGTAGAACTCGATGATGTCGCCCTCGACGTACTTGTCGAAGCCGCTCAGCACCACCCCGCACTCGTAGCCCGTCTGCACCTCGCGGACGTCGTCCTGGAAGCGCTTCAGGCCTTCGCAGCGGCCCCGGCCGACCTCTTCCTTGTTCCGCAACACCCGCGTATGGGACCCGCGCCGGATCGTACCATCGAGCACGTAGCATCCGGCGATCTGCCCCAGGCGGCTCGACTTGAACACCTGCCGCACTTCCGCGTGGCCGTCAGTCACCATCTGGTACTTGGGCTCGAGCATGCCCTTGAGCGCCTTCTCCACATCCTCGATCACCTGGTAGATGATGCTGTAGCTGCGGATTTCGACGCCCGTGGCCTCGGCCCGCTTCTTCGCCGAAGGGTCGGTGCGCGTATTGAACGCGATGATGATGCCGTTCGATGCCTCCGCAAGCATCACATCGCTGTCGCTCACCGGGCCCGTCGCCGAGTGAATGATTTTCAGCTTTACTTCGGGGTTGCTCAGGCGTTCCAGCGCGCCCTTCAGGGCCTCGGCGCTTCCGCGAACGTCCGCTTTCAGGATGATGATCAATTCCTTGAGCTTTCCGGCGCTGATCTCGTTGAACAGCGTGTCCAGGTTCACGTGCGCGTGGGCGGTCTGCTCCTCCGCCTCGCGCCGCCGCCGCCGTTCTTCGACGATCTGGCGTGCCAGCCGCTCATCCGCCACCGCCCGGATGCGCTCGCCTGCCTCGGGGACCGCCTCGAGTCCCATGATCACGACTGGAGTCGATGGCCCGGCGGAGCGGACACGCTTCCCCTGGTCGTCGAACATCGCCTTGATCTTTCCGCTGGTCTCGCCGACCACCACGGCATCGCCCTGGCGCAGGGTCCCGGCCTGGACGAGCACGGTGGCCACGGGCCCACGGTTCGGGTCCAGCTCCGCCTCGATCACCACCGCTGAAGCCGGCCGATCCGGGTTGGCCTTCAGCTCCGAGATCTCGGCGACCAGGTTGATCGCCTCGAGCAGGTCATCCAGCCCCTGGCCCGTCGTCGCCGAGACCGGCACCGAGACCACATCGCCGCCGTAGTCCTCCACGACGATGTTGTGCTCGGTGAGCTGCTGCTTCACGCGGTCCGGGTTCGCGGCCGGGAGGTCGATCTTGTTGATCGCCACGATGATGGGCACCCCCGCGGCGAGGGCATGGTTGATGGCCTCCACCGTCTGGGGCATCACTCCGTCGTTCGCCGCCACCACCAGGACGGCGATGTCCGTCACCTGCGCGCCCCGTGCCCGCATCGCCGTGAAGGCTGCATGGCCGGGAGTATCGATGAACGTAATCAGCTTCCCGTCGCGCTCCACCTGGTAAGCCCCAATGTGCTGGGTGATGCCGCCCGCCTCCCCGGCAGCCACCTTCGTCTTCCGGATCGCGTCGAGCAGGCTCGTCTTGCCGTGGTCGACATGGCCCAGGATCGTGACCACCGGCGGCCTCGGCTTGAGCGAGCCCGGGTCGTCAACAATCTCCTCTTCCTCGATCGCGACGGCCGCGACCGTTGGCTCCGGGGGCGCCGCCTGCTCGGGCTCCAGCCCCAGCTCCACCGCGATAATCGCCGCGGTGTCGTAGTCTATCGTCTGGTTCACATTGGCCATCACGCCGTTCGTCATCAACCGCTTGATGACTTCGATGGCGGAGATGTTGAGAAGGTCTCCCAGTTCCTTGACGGTGAGTGCTGCCGGGATCTTCACTGCCGTCGATGAGGATTTAGCCGTCATAACGCTTCGCTTTCTTCCACCGGCAACGCCATTGCGAAGGCACGCAGGGCCTCCATATCGTCCACGGCCGGGCTGATCTTGAGTGCGTTCTTTATCGTACCCCCTTTGAGCGCTTTCTCCCAACACGCCCGTAGCGGATGAAGGTATGCTCCCCGGCCGTTCGCCTTGCCGGTCGGGTCGACCAGCACGCGGCCCTCGGGTGTGCGCACGATGCGGATCAGCTCCCGCTTCCCCTGCTCCATGCGGCAGCCGATACAGGTTCGTTGGGGAACGGGCCGCGGTCTGGGGCCTGGCACGGCGGCCGCCTCCCTCAGTGAATCCGCCCCGAGTAGTCGATGTCTTCCATCTCGTCGTCTTCATCCTCGATGAAGCGCGGCGCGCGCCGGGCCTTCTTCGCCGCGGGCTTGCGCGTTTCCTCGATCTCCTCGGGCCGCCTCGGAAGCACGTCCTCCGCGAACCGGATCGCCGAGGGCTTCGTCTCGGCAATCACCGTTGTCGGGATCTCGTATTCCTCATCCTCGTCTTCCCCGTAGTCCTCCGACTCGCGCTCCTCGCGGTCTGGCACTTCCATCCGTTCGACCACGGCCGCGAACGAGATCTCCTCTTCCTCCGCGATCGGCTCGGCCGCCGGTGCCACTTCCGCCGCCACCGGAGATGGGACTTCCGGCTCCTGCACAACTTCCGGGACCGCTTCGGCCGCGGCGGCGATCTCCTCGGCCGCTTCGATGATGTCGATATCCGGCGCCTCGCCCGGCGCGAACGGCTCGAAGGCCAGCGGCGCCTCCGGTTCGCCTTCCGCGGCGCGCGCCTTGCTCGACTGGCTGTGGATGTTGATTCGCCAGCCGGTCAGCTTCGCCGCCAGCCGCGCATTCTGACCTTCCTTGCCAATCGCCAGCGAGAGCATCTTGTCCGGGACCACGACGGTCGCCAGGTGCTGCTCCGGGTCGATCTCAACTTCCAGCACCTGCGCCGGGCTCAACGCGTTCGAAACGAAGTTGGCCGGGTCCGGGTCCCACTTGATGACGTCGATCCGCTCGCCGCCGAGCTCATTGACGATGTTCTGGATGCGCGTGCCGCGCATGCCCACGCACGCCCCGATCGGGTCGATGTTCGGGTTGCGCGCGTGCACGGCCACCTTGCTGCGGTGGCCTCCCTCGCGGGCAATACTCTTGATCTCCACGGTGCCAGCCTTAATCTCCGGCACTTCCATCTCGAACAGCCGGCGCAACAGCCCCCGGTGGCTCCTGCTCACCACGATCTGGGGCCCCTTCACCGCCTTCAGCACCTCCAGAACCAGCACCTTCACCCGTTGACCGGGCCGCAGGTGCTCGTTCCGAACCTGCTCCCATTGCGGCAGTACGGCCTCGGTGCCGCGCCCCAGCTCGATGATGATCTGCCGCGCTTCAACCCGCTGGACGGTCCCAACGAGGAGCTCCCCCTCCTTGCCGGCGTACTCCTCGTACACCGCGTCACGCTCCGCCTCCCGCAGCCGCTGCAACACAACCTGCTTCGCGGTCTGCGCCGCGATCCGCCCGGCGTTGGGCGGAAGCTGCTCTTCGAAATCCAGCACGTCGCCAACGCGGACATCCGGCTTCCACCGGCGCGCTTCCTCGATCGCCATCTCCACCGCCGGCTCTTCGACCTGATCCACCACCACCATCTGGCGGTAGGCCCGGATCTCGCCGGAATTCGTGTCGATCTTGACGTTGATGTTGGGCGCGTTGTCCCCCTCCCGCCGGAAGGCGGAAGTCAGCGCCGCTTCGACAGCCTCGAAAACCACCTCGCGGGGGAGGTTCTTTTCGGCGGCGAGTTGACCGAGTGCCAGCAGGAGTTCGTTTTTCATAGCTCCAACAAAAAAGTGGGCTTTGTGCCCACTCCAGAGAGGAATTGCCACGGCCCAGTATAGCACCACCGGGCAACGAAGCCATCTCGATGCTGGAAGGCCGCCTTTTCGCCCGCTACGCTGGCTCCATGGAGCGCATCTACCTCGACCATGCGGCAACCACTCCGCCCGACCCCCGCGTGGTCGAAGCCATGCTCCCCATGCTCACCACCTTCTGGGGCAATCCCTCCAGCATCTACCTCGAAGGCCAGGAGGCCCGCAGGGCCATCGATGCCGCCCGCAAGCTCATCGCCGACCTCCTCGGCGCCCAGCCCCGCGAAATCGTCTTCACCAGCGGTGGCACCGAGTCCGATAACGCAGCCATCCGCGGAGCGGCCTTCGCCCAGCGCCAGCGGGGTCGCGGCAACCACATCGTCACAACCCGCATCGAACACCATGCGGTCCTGCACACCGTCGAGCAGCTTGAACGCGAAGGCTTCCGCGCCGCCTACCTCCCCGTCGATTCCGAAGGCGTCGTCGACCTCGCCGCGCTCGAAGCCGCCGTCGGCCCCGATACCACGGTCGTCTCCATCATGGCCGCGAACAACGAGGTCGGGTCGGTTCAGCCCGTCGCCGAGGCCGCCCGGATCGCCAGGGAAAAGAACCCGAAGATTGTCGTCCATACTGATGCGGTCCAGGCGGCGGGCGCAATGGACATCACGCCCTCCCACCTCGCGGTCGACCTCCTGAGCATTGCCGCGCACAAGCTCTACGGACCCAAGGGCGTGGGCTTGCTGTACGTCAAGAACCGCACGCCCTGGCAGCCCATGATCCTCGGCGGCAGCCAGGAAAAAGAGCGCCGCGCTGGCACCGAGAACGTCGCCGGGATCGTTGGCCTCGCCACCGCCATGAAGCTCGCCTGGGATGAGGCCGAACAGCGCATCGCTCATGCCCGCCAGCTCCGCGACCGGCTCCTGTTCGAACTCCCCGAGCGCATCCCCGATACCGTCATCACCGGTCCTCCCGACCCTGCCCGGCGCCTTCCCAACAACTTCAGCTGCTGCTTCCGCAACGTCGAAGGCGAAAGCGTCCTCCTCGCGCTCGATATGGCAGGAGTCGCCGCCAGCTCGGGCAGCGCCTGTACCACCGGCGCGCTCGAACCTTCCCACGTCCTGACCGCGATGGGCATCGACCCGGACCTCGCCCACGCTTCGCTCCGCCTCACCGTCGGGCAATCCAACACCAGCGCCGATATCGACCGGGTCCTGCAGGTGCTCCCCGAGATCGTGGCGCGGCTGCGCTCGCTCGCGGGCACTGCCTAGGACCGCCCGGCCCCACTGGTCGTCAGGCCGGGCCATTCCAGCGTTCTGCGATCCGCGCGGCCTCGACCTTTCCCTGGGCGTAACCGGCGTCGGCGGCCCCCGCCCTGCGACTGAAGTCCATCAGGTTGATGCCGAATGCCCGCAGCGACGCTTCGTCGGGCTGGACCAGGATGGCGTCGCCGCCCGCTTCGCGAATCGCCGCCAGTTCCCTCTCGAGGCGCTGCCGCGAGGTCTCGGCCATTGGGCCTTGCGCCCCGGCCGTCACGGCTACCACGAGCACAACGTCATACCCCCGGGCGAGGTCGGCATTGGTGCCCGACCGCATCCCCCCGTCGATGTAGCGGCGCCCGTTGATCGTAATCGGCGGATAGATGCCGGGCACGCTGCAGCTCGAAGCCACGGCCCGGTTCAGCGGCACGCCGGCCGCGGCATCCCAGGTCACGAATTCCCCCGTCAGGGCATCGACGGCCGTGCACCGGTAACCCGGGTGTGGCCACGCCTCGGCGTTCGCCAGCACCTGGCCGAACGTCGCAAGGAACGCCTCCTCGCTCATCGTGGTGGCCGCCAGCGCGAAGGCTCCAATCTCCCGCCGGAGTGCGATTTGGTCGACATCGCCCGTCGCGGCCCGTTGCATAAGCTCCAGCAGGGGTCCGAGATTCGGCGCCGTCGAGCCCCCGGTGTTCCCGCGGGTCGGCGATGCGCCGGTGCGGGAAGCATCGGCTGCTACCGCCGCGTACATCTGCTGAGGCGTCCGTCCCATAGCGAGCTGGGCGCCCACGGCGCTTCCCGCCGAGGTTCCCGTGATGGAATCCGCGCCCGAGACGTCGACCCCGGCCTCGGCAAGCCCCGCCAACAGTCCCGACTCCCAGGCGATTCCGACGGGGCCGCCCCCACCCAAAACCAGTGCTCGTGTTGTCATGTTCGTTCCTCTCGCACGGTGGTGCGCCTCGCCTTGCGCCCGGTCCTCAACGGCGCGCTGCGTTTTCCCGCAGGAACGCCCGGACCGCTTCGATCGTTCCCGCCAAATTCGGCTCGTCGCGGCAGTCCGGGGCCAGGCAACGGGCGTTCGGCGCCGTCTGGCAGATGCGCCGGGCCACACCGGTCGGGTGAAAGGCGTCGCGGCCCGGCATCACCAGGATCGGCGTCCCGCAACTGGCAAACCACTCGTCGCTCGCCGTGAAAT
The DNA here is from genome assembly GCA_964648195.1 of uncultured Anaerolineaceae bacterium. Taxonomy (GTDB): domain Bacteria; phylum Chloroflexota; class Dehalococcoidia; order Tepidiformales; family Tepidiformaceae; genus Amarobacter. Next base: position 25,705 of record CAZYLL010000004.1, read on the forward strand.
ATGGTGGGTTGTCGGGCCAGACACCGGCCATGAACTGTTCGACGAGTTGAACATAACCGCCGGCTCCAAGCCGCCGCACCTCTGCCCGTGCTGCCTCGAGCTCGTGCAGCGCTGGCGCGAAGGGCCCCGCGGCATTGTTCGCCACGAACAGCGGGTTCTCCAGTGCCGAAGCGATTACCGCTTCCACACCGCGTTCCCGGGCAAGCTGGATGGTCGGCCGGAACATGGACAGAAAGGTTTCGATGGTGTTGGTCTCGTCGAGCCCCACCGGGTCCTGTGCGACCGCCGCGGAAATGCGCCCCGGCGCCTGTTGGATCAGGCTCCAGATGTGCGCGCACCCGATGCACCCGCCATACACGTGCGCTCGCTCCACCCCCAGCGCGTCGAGCACCGCCAGCTGGTCGGCGTTGCACTCGGCGTACGAAAACGGCCGCAAAGGCGCCAGCGATTGGCCTGCATGCCGCTGGTCCATGGCGATCACCATGAACTCCTCCGCGAACAGGCGCGCCGGCTTGATGATGCTGCGCTCCCAGAACTCCACCGAGCTGCTGACGCCGCCCGGCGCGATCAGCAGCAGCGGGTAGCCCGAGCCGTAGACCTCGTACCGTATGCGTGCCCCGTCAGGGCGTTCCACGTAAGGCATGCAATGGCTCCGTCACACCGTCGCGGCTAACTGATCCCCTGCTGCGCCAGGAAATCCAGGATGTCCTGGATGGTGCGAATGTTCTCGGCGTCCTCATCCCGGATCTCGAACTCGGCGTCGTCCGCGAACGCCTCCTCGATCGCAATCGTCAGGTCCACGATGTCGAGCGAATCGGCGCGCAGGTCATCCACAAGGCTGGCTTCCGGCTTCACTTCATCGGCGCTGACTTTCAGCTGCTTCACAACAACATCGCGGACACGTTCGAACACGGTGGCCATGGTAGGTTCCCCCTGGTCTGCTTTCTCTGGTCGAAGGCGCCTTCCACGGCACCCGGCTGGTGGTAAAACGCCGCCTAGGCTACGTCACGGCTCGTACTTGCGGAAGATCACGGACCCGTTCTGTCCCCCAAATCCAAATCCGTTGGCGGCAGCTGCACGTACCGTCATCTTCCGCGCTTTCAGCGGCGTGTAGTCCAGGTCGCATTCCGGGTCGGCGTTCTCCAGGTTAATGGTTGGCGGCACAGTGTCGTGATACACCGCCATCGCCGCTGCAAGCGCGCCTACCGCGCCCGCGCCCCCGAGCAAATGCCCCAACATCGACTTGGGCGAGCTGATCGCCAGCTTCCGGGCGTGTTCGCCAAAAGCGAGCTTGATCGCCCGCGTCTCCGATACGTCGTTCAATGGCGTTCCGGTGCCGTGCGCCGCAATGTAATCCACATCCTCCGGCTTCATGTTCGCTGCCCGCAGCGCCTCGGTCATCGCATCCTGTGCACCCGAACCGTCTTCCAGCGGCGCCGTGATGTGATACGCGTCGCAGCTCAGGCCGCCACCCATCAGCTCCGCGTACACCCGGGCCCCGCGTGCCTTCGCACGCTCTTCCGACTCGATCACCATCACCACCGCGCCCTCGCCGAACACGAACCCGTCGCGGTCGCGGTCGAACGGCCGGCTCGCGCGCTCCGGTTCGTCGTTGCGCCGGCTCAGCGCCTTCATGTTCGCCAGGGCGGCGATTGGCAGCGGATGCAGCGCCGCCTCCGTCCCGCCCGCCAGCACGACGTCGCAGCGTCCCGAATCGATCAGCTGTTTTGCTTCGATGTACGAATACAACCCGCTCGCGCACGCCGCCACGCTCGCCAGGGCTGGCCCGCGCAACCCAAGGTGCATCGACACCTGGCAGGCCCCCATATTGGGCGCCATCGTCGGCACGTAGAACGGGCTCACTCGGCCCGGTCCCCGCTCTTGCAACACAGCCACCTCGTCGATCGTCTCGATGACTCCCCCGCCACCCGTCGCAATCGCCGAACCGGCCCGCCGCCGCTCATCGTCCTTCACCACAAGACCAGCATCATCGGCTGCAAGCTGCGCCGCCGCCACCGCGAACTGGGCAAAGCGGCTCATGCGCCGCGCGCCCTTGCTATCCATGTATTTGCCCGGTTCGAAATCCTTCACTTCGGCCGAAATCTTTACGGGCAGGTCGGTGGTGTCGAAGCGCGTGGTAAGGCCCACGCCCGAAACCCCGGCGACAAGGTTCTCCCAGAAATCGTGGGCGGTCAGCCCGATGGGCGTGATCGCGCCCACTCCGGTCACTACTGCTCGGGTCACGAGATTCTCCGCAGGGTTAATTGGCCTTCCGGAAGATCAGGGCGGAGTTGTGCCCGCCCAGCCCCACCGAAGTCGTCATCGCCACGTTCACCGGCATCGCACGGGCCACGTTCGGCACATAGTCGAGATCGCACTCCGGGTCCGGCGTGGTGTAGTTGATCGTCGGCGCTACCTTCTGATCGCGAATCGCCATCACGCAGGCAAGCGCCTCTACCGACCCGCTCGCGCCCATGCAGTGCCCCGTGATCGGCTTGACCGATGAAATCGCGGCCCGGTACGCAGCCTCGCCCATGACCTCCTTGAACACCAGCGTCTCCACCCGGTCGTTGAGTGGGGTGGCGCTCCCGTGCGGGTTGATGTAGTCGATCTCCGAAGGGTCGATCCCGGCCTTACGAATTGCCGCCTTCACCGCCCGCTTCAGGCCGCGGCCGGTTTCGTGCAGGGCGATCATGTCATAGGCGTCGTTCGAGGAGCCGAAGCCGATCACCTCGCAGTAGATCTTCGCCCCACGTGCCTTCGCGCTTTCGTACTCCTCGAAGATCATCGCGCACGCTCCCTCCCCCGCGATGAAGCCATCGCGGTTGAGGTCGAACGGCTTTAACGCCTTCTCGGGGTGCTCATTGTCGCCGGCGAGCGCCCGCATCGAACACCAGGTCGCATGATAGATGGGCAGCAAGACGGCTTCCGCGCTGCCCGCGATGACCATATCGGCATCGCCCCGCGCCACGGTTTCGAACGCCTCACCGAGCGCCACGCCGCCGGTCGCGCAGGCCGCAACCGGCGCGTAGTTCGGTCCCCGTGCACCCGTGTGGATGGCAATGTGCCCGCTGCACGCATCGGGGATGAAGTTCGCGACCAGGAAGGGAGTCACCCGGCGCGGACCCTTCTCCTCCAGGATCCGCTGGTGCTCCAGGACCATGTCCGTGCCCCCGGCGCCCGAACCGAAAATCACGCCCACCATATCCGCGTTTTCGCCGGTGACCTCGAACCCGCTATCCTCCAGCGCCTCCAGTGCCGCCGACATGCCGAAGGTCACCCCCCGGTTCATGTAGCGCTGCTGCTTGGCATCCACGCGGTCGCCCAGTTCGAAGCCCTTCACCTCTGCCTGGATACGAACCGGGTACGGCTCCGGGTCGAACAGTGTGATCGGCTCGATGCCGCTTCGCCCGGCCAGCATGGCCTGCCACGTCTCCTCCGCCGTATGCCCGACAGCCGTTACTGCCCCGACCCCGGTGACCACTACTCGCCGGCTCATCGCGCTGCCGCCTCGACGAGCCGGAAGTTGTCGCTCAACAAGCCCTCGTAGTCGTCGCTGATCGCCAGGCTATTCACATCGTAGTTAATCCTGCGCACGAGCCGCGTCAGCACATTCCCCGGCCCGATCTCCATGAACATGTCAATCCCTTCTGCGCACATCTTCTCCACGGACTTCTGCCACTGGACGCCGTGCGTCAGCTGGTCGCGCAACTCGGCGTAAACCTGTTCCTTCGTGGTCAGGATCTCCGCGTTCACATTGCCAACCATCGCGTGGATCGGGTCGCGCAGTGGGACCTTCTGCAGGAGCCGGTTCATCCCTTCGCTCGCCCTGGCCATCAGCGGAGAGTGCGAGGCGATCGAAATCGGGAGCCGGACCACCTTGCGCGCCCGGGCCTTCTCGGCCAGCTCCATCGCCAGCTTGAGCGGCTTCAGGTAGCCCGAGATCACGTTCTGCCCCTCGCAGTTCGAGGTCGCCAGCCCGACATACCCCTCCTTCGAGGCCTCGTTGCAGATCTCCACGATGGTCGCCTCGGGCAGCCCGATGATCGATGCCATGCCGCCCGGGTTCTCCTGCCCGGCTTCCTCCATGAGAATCCCGCGCTGGTTCACCAGGTACAGGCCCTGGTCAAAGTCCATCGACCCGGCCGCCACAGCCGCCGTGAATTCCCCCATCGAATGCCCGGCCACGAGCTGCGGTTCGAGCTTCTTGCCCAGCTCGCTCCATCGCTCCCGCAGCGCTTCCAGCCACGCGAGCGACGTCACGAACGAGGCAGGCTGCTGGTTCGCAGTCGATTCGAGCTCCTCCTCCGGTCCCTCCCAGCACAGCTTCGATAGGTTCCGCTCGAGCACATCATCCGCTCGCTTGAAGATGTCCCGGGCGGCCTTCGATACCTGCGCCAGGCGCTGGCCCATGCCAACGTGCTGCGATCCCTGGCCGGGGAAGATCAGTGCAAGGCGGCTCCACGGTTTGATTTCCTGGTCCATCCGGAGCGGTTGCCCTCCGATGGGCGCGCTGGCGCCCGTGTCGCTGGGAGGATAGCAGCAAGCTGACCCTGGGGCGACGATTCGCCCGGCACGAACGACCGGCGGACCGTGCTACAGCAGGCTCGCCGGGTCCACGTCCACGTGCCAGCGTTCCCCCAGGCGCATGTCGCTCAAGAGCGCTGCCGGGTTGCGCCCCCGCAAGAGCACCTGCCAGCGATATTCGCCCCGTATTCGCGCGATATACGCCGGGGCCGGCCCGAGGATATCCGGCTCCGCCCGCCCGGCAGCATCGCGTTTCACCCGCAGCTCCGCCGCGACCCGCGAGGCCTCCTCCAGCCCCCGTTCGGCGTTCGAGTCGCGGTGCACCATCCGCACGATCCGGCTGAATGGTGGGTAGCCCGCCCGCCGTCGGTGGGCGATCTCCTCCTCATAGAACGCGCGGTAGTCGTGATGTGCCGCGGCAAGAATGGGCGGCGCCTCCGGCTCGTACGTCTGGATGTACACCCACCCGGGCTTGTCGCGGCGTCCCGCCCGCCCGGCCACCTGCGAGAGCAGCTGGAACGTCCGCTCGTGCGCGTGAAAGTCCGGCAGGCTCAGCCCGACGTCCGCGTCGACCACCCCAACCACCGTCATCTCAGGCAGGTCCAGCCCCTTCGCCAGCATTTGCGTGCCGACCAGGATGTCGATTTCCCTGGCCTCCAGCGCCTGCACCATGCGCTCATGGCTCCCTTTCTCCCGCGAAACGTCGCTGTCCCAGCGCGCCACCCTGGCTGCCGGGAACGCCGACTTCGCCTCCTGTTCGATCCGCTGCGTCCCCACCCCGAATGGCCGGTACCGCGCGCTATGGCACTTCGGACATCGGTCCTCCAGCCGCCGCTGGCGGCCGCAGTGGTGGCAGCGCAGCAGCGGGTGCACCGGCGTCGAGAGGTCCAGGCTCATCGCCACCTCGCACGAAGGGCACAGGGGCAGGAACCCGCAATCCCGGCAGAGCACGAACCGCGCCGAGCCCCGCCGGTTCACGAAAAGGATCGACTGTTCGCCAGCCTTAAGTGCCTGGTACACCGCCCGGCGCAGTGCGCGGCTGAACACGCTCCGGTTCCCTTCGCGCAGCTCTTCGCGCATGTCCACCACCTGCACCGTGGGCATCGTCCCCTCCGTCGTCCCACCGTCCGCGGCGGGCGCCAGGCGCTGCGTCAATTCGATCCGGCGGATGGCCCCGACTTCACTCCGGTGGTACGTGAGGATGTCCGGCGTCGCGCTCCCAAGCACCAGCCGCGCGCCCGTCAGCGCGCACAGCTTCTCGGCCGCGTCCCGCGCGTGATAACGCGGCTGCGGGTCCGCCTGCTTGTAGCTCCATTCGTGCTCCTCGTCGAGCACCACCACCTGCAGGTTCCGCGCTGGCGCGAACACCGCGCTCCGCGAGCCGACCACCAGTCGGGCCTCGCCCCGCTGGATGCGGAACCACTGGTCGAAGAGTTCCCCGGTCGAGAGCTGCGAATGGAGCACCGTAAGCGTCTCGCCGAAGCGCTCGCCGTAGCGGCGGATTGCCTGCGGCGTGAGCGCAATCTCCGGCACGAGCACAATCGCACTGCCCCCGATCTCCAGTGCCCGCCGCACCAGCTCCAGGTAGACCTCCGTCTTGCCCGCCCCAGTGACACCGTGGATCAGCGACACTCGCTCCGGCCAGGCGGCGTCGGCAGCCGCCTGCTGGTCGCCGCTGAGCCGCGGGGGCGCCTTGAGTGTGAACCGGTACTCCGCGAGGGGGTCGCGCTCCAGCTGCTGCTGGTACTCGCGCAACCACCCCTCCTCTGCAAGCTTTGCCAGGTGCGCCGGCGTTGCTCCAAGGTCCCGCACTTCGCTCAGCGGACAATCGGGGTGTGCCGCCAGGTGCGCCAGGACGCGGGCCGGGACGGAGTTGGGCCGTCTTTTCGCCAGTTCTTTCGCATGGAGCTCCGCATCCAGTGGCTTGCCGCTCAACACGATCCGCCGCTCGAACCGGGGCCTCCCTGTCGGCCGCGCCAATCCCTGGGCGACCGTCAGGTGGCCACCCTGCTGCAACCGCCGGAGTGTCGTCAGCGAAACGTCGCCGACCGATTCCTTCAGGGCATCGACCGTGACACGCCCATGCTCGGCAACGAACTGCAGGATGCGGCGGTCCTTGGGGTAGACCGGCAACAGCGGCGGGATCTCAACAGGTGAAACCATCGTTACTGCCTTCTGCCCATAACCCGAAGGCAGGCAGCACGCCACGCAGTCCCACAGCGGCGCCAGGTATTCCGCGCTCATCCAGCGCGACAGCTCGATGTGCGCCGTGTCCAGGATCGGCTCGGGGTCGGCAACCGCGGCAATCGGCCGGACCGCCTCGAGCGTTGTCCGGTCGGTAACCTCCAGCACGATCCCCTGCAGGATGCGCTGCCCGAATGGAACGAACACCGCCTGCCCCGGCACGACGCGCTCCCCCTCGGGAATGCTGTACGTGAATGGCGTGCGCGCCGGCTGCGCCGCGTTCACCGCCACTTCGGCGAACAGCATTCCCGCGGCCGGCGCCCGCGCCGGGTCGTTTTGGGGAAGGAGCGGAACCGTCACGGCTCGATCTTACGTGCTCGCCCGGCTCATCTCCCGCCTGCGCCTGTCGCAGCCGGAACGGCCTCGGCCGCCGCTTCGGTCGTCGCTTCGCCGCTTGTCAGGAACAGGAACACCGGCACCCCGAGCGCCATCACCGCCCCCCCGAAAAGGAACGCTGCCGCCAGCCCCTGCGCATCCACGATCAGCCCCGAGAGTACCGAGCCGACGACGATGCCCAGGCCATTCGCAGCCGACCCGATGCCCAGCACCGTGCCCATCCCAACCCTCCGCCCCGCAACCACCTGGATAGCACCGGAAGCCACCTGTGAAATCGCCCCCGAGGCGCCCATGCCCATCAACACGAGCACCATCAGCCAGTACGCCGGCACCACCCCGATTGATGCCAGCAGGGCCGCGTTGATCCCTACACCGATGGCGACCAGTGTTCGACGGTCGTACCTGTCGGCCAGGCGGCCAAAGACCGGTTGCGCTATCCCACCCGTGATGTCCTGGGTGGCGAACGCAATGCCAATGAGCAGCGGCCCGGTGCCCAGCCCTTCTTCAAGCCGGAGCGCCAGGAAGCTCAGCGAGGCGCCGAACGAGAGCGAAATCAATCCCTGGTGCGTGGTGACTGCCAGCACCAGCCGGTCCCGCAATGCCGTGCCGAACGAAACCGTCGCCGGCGCGCCATGGGCAAGCCGGCCGGCCCGCCTCAGGATTTCCTGGGGGCTGTGCCGGGGAAGCCACAACAGCAGGATCGCCGCCGAGAGCCCCATCATCGATGCCATCGCCACGAACACCGACTTAAACCCCACGAACTCCCGCAAGAACCCAGCGACGAGCGGCCCCGTCCCAAACCCGATGATGTCCGCTGTGGCGAACACGCCCAGCCAGCGCCCTTCCTCGCCGCGTGGTGTCATGTCGCCCACATATGCCCGGGCAACCGAGAAAATGAGGCTGGTACCGAGCCCGCTGAATGCCCGGAACGCAATCACCTGGTAGAAGTTCTCCGCAGTCAGGTACCCCAGCGCCGCGACCAGGTAGATGAGCAGGCCTGTCACTATGAACGGCTTCCGCCCGAACCGGTCGGAAAGCCGCCCCGCAAACGGCCCAACGAACGTCTGTACAATCGCGAAGACCGAAAACGTGAGACCCAGCCACACGCCGCTCGCGCCCAGCTCGCGTGCATACACCGGCAGCAGCGGGCTCACCATCGAAATCCCCATCGTCGCAACGAAAACCGCGACGTACAGGGCGACGAACGGACGAGACCGCATGGCCATCGAGCGTACCGTACAGGCAGCTTAAGCGTGTCCCGTGAGCCCCCGCGGGACGGGTGCTACACTCGCACGAACCCCATGCCATGCAGGTCCGCATGAAGATCTTCGACGTCCACATTCATTTCCCTCGCAACTGGGAAAACCCCGAAGATGATCCCGCCCCCATGGTCGATCGCCTCTACCAGGTCGCTGCCCGCGCCGGCATCACGAAAGCCTGCCTGCTTACCGGCGGCCGCTTCGGCCCCACCTATGAGCGTGGCATAGAGATCCTCCAGAAGTACCTGGACCTCTTCATCCCTGTCGCCGTCATCGACCCCGAGGAGATCGATGCCGAGGGCGTGCAACGGCTCTACAACATGGGCTACCGCGGCCTCAAGCTCATCGGCGTGCAGCGCCCGTACGATGAGCCCGACTACCTTCCCACCTACGGCAAGGCCCAGGACCTGAACATGCCGGTCCTCTTCCACATGGGCGTGATCGGCGGCGGGCTCGACTACTCCATCACCCACCCGCGCCGTGAAGCTGCCGCTGCCGCCGCCTATCAGCGGATGATGGCCATGCAGGACCGCACCCCACCTCGCAACGCCTCAGCAACGCGCATGAGCCCGCTCCACCTCGATACCATCGCCAACCGCTTCCCGAAGCTCAAGATCATCGGCGCCCACGTCGGCAACCAGGGCAACTACGACTTCGCCGCGTCAGTCGCCCGCTGGCGCCACAATGTCTACTTCGATATGAGCGGTGGAGAAACCATCGAGCGCCACCTCGTCGAACGCAAGCTGCTGGCCGCCAACTCCCGGGGCGAGTTCGGCGTCGAAAAGCTCGTCTTCGGAAGCGACTGCGGCATGGATGAAATCCGCGAACACATCGACCGCTTCGAGGTCATGTTCGAGCAGCTCGGCCTCACCGGGGACGAGCAAGAGCGGCTCTGGTGGCGCAACGCCGCCGAGATCTACGGCCTCGAAACTCCGATCCTGGCCGGAGAGTGACGCCTGGCCGCTAAAGCCCGGCCCGCCGCCGGCCCCGTCAACCTCTCAGCGCGGACCGTCCTCCTCACGGGGGTGGCGGCCCTCGGCCTTGCCGCGTGGGTCTCCATGCGGCCCGAACAGCCCTGGATCCTGTGGCTCACGGCCGCGCTCGTCGCTCTCGCCACCGATGGCCTTGTGCGCCGCCATCCACGCTGGGACGGCCACGGCTTCCTGAGCTCGACGGTGTACACGTTCCTGCCCGCGCTCGGCGTCCTCGGCGCCGGCCTCTTCATCGACCACGCCATCGATGGCTATGCCCGGCCACTGGTCGCCCTCGGTGCGGCCCTCAGCGTCGGTGCTGTTGCGTTCGGCGAGTATCAGACAGTCGATTTCGGCTCCCGCCTCTATGGTGCGTTCCGGCTCATGATGGCGATCGCCACCTACCTGGTGGCCTTCTCGTTCTTTACCGTCATCTATACGCGCGACTACGACCTCCCGGTTGCCGCCGTCATGGTGGGGTTCGTCGCCGCGCTGCTTGCCATGGAGCTCCTGCGCGAGAGCCGCCTCACCGGGCCCAGCTCCCTGCTCGTGGGTTTCGCCATCGGCATATCGCTGGCCGAACTGCGGCTCGCGCTCTACTTCTTCCCGCTCGATGGATTACTGGCCGGGGCGCTCCTGATCATCGCTTTCTACCTGGCGACAGGCCTCGTGCATCACATGCTGGACCATGACCTGGAATGGGGCACCACCGCGGAATATGTGCTGGTGACGGCCGTAGCCACGGCGGCCGTCGTCTTCACGCGTTCGTTTGTTTAGGCTGCGGGGCTGAGTTCCCGGCGAGCGTTTCGCGCCTGGCTTGCTGCCACGCGCTGCATCCGGTTGATCCCGTGGCTGCGGTCGGTGTGCCGCTCGAGCCACTGGCGCTCAACGTCTGGAGCTGCCGAGAACCGTGCCGCGCAATTCGGGCAGACGGTCATTCTCGTTTCCTTCTTTCGTTCTACTTCATAAGTATCGTCGGGCTTTGTGAACGTTCGGATAAGGGTTTACCCGTGTTCGTGTGCCATTTGCCCCGGTGCGCCGATACTCGCGCGCACGGGTCCAGTCTCACCAATTGCCTGTTGCCTGACTGTGAAGCGCATCGCGCTCCAGCGTCATGCCGCGGCGCACAGTTGCGCTCCGCGTCTCTTCCGTTTCAACTTGCCCCGTGAGGACAGTCAAGATCTGTTCGTGGAACGTGAACGGCCTTCGGGCCACTATCAAAAGCGGGAACTTGCAGGCGTGGCTGGAGTCTTCACAGCCCGGCATCGTCGGGATGCAAGAAGTGAAGGCACTCCCCGAGCAAGTCCCGGATGAACCGTGGACAGCAATGGGATACCGGTGCTGGTGGCACCCGGCCCTTCGTGCAGGATACAGCGGCGCTCTCCTTCTGTCGAAGGAAGAGCCGCTCGATGTCCGCCTCGGCATCGGCATCGAGCAATTCGACCTCGAAGGCCGCGTCATCGAGGCCGACTTCCCCGGCTTCACCGTCATCACCAGCTACTTCCCCAACGCGGGCCGCGGCCTCGACCGCCTCGAATTCAAGCTCGACTTCTTCGCTGCCTTTCTCGAACGGATGAACCACCTGCGCGACTCCGGCCGCCACCTCGTCTTCATGGGCGATTTCAACGTCGCCCACACCGAGATGGACCTCGCCCGGCCCGAAGAGGCACTCAAGGGCACCGGCTTCCTCCCCGTGGAGCGCGAGTGGATTACCCGCATCATCGACGCTGGGTACGTTGACACCTTCCGGGCCCTCCATCCCGATGCGCGCGACCAGTACACCTACTGGGATGCCTGGCGCGAACGCCGTGCCCGCAACATCGGCTGGCGAATCGACTACGTCTTCGTCTCCCGCGAGCTCCTCCCGCGCGTCCGCAGCGCCTTCATCCAGCAGGAGATCATGGGCTCCGATCATTGCCCGGTTGGCATCGACCTCGATGTCGATTTGTAAGCGTTTCGCGGTGGCCCTAACGTTCGCGTAAGGGTACAGTGTCGCCATGCGTTCACGCCTCCGCGGCAGCACCGGACAGACCTTCCGCGCCCTCCGTCACCGCAACTATCGACTCCTCTGGTTCGGCCAGACTGGCCATTCCGCCACCCTCTGGATGGACCAGGTTGCCCGCGCCGTCCTCATCCTTCAGCTGACCGATTCGGCGGTCATGCTCTCGCTCGTCATCGCCACGAGGCTCGCGCCGATCCTTTTCTTCGGCCTCATCGCTGGCGCCGTGGCCGACCGCTACGACAAGAAGCGCATCCTCATGTCGACCCAGGTGGTCTCCACCTGTTGCCACGCCTTTCTCGCCCTCGTCTGCCTCACTGGCTTCGTCGAAGCGTGGCATGTTTTCGTCACCGCGCTGGTCGCTGGCACGGCGATGGCGTTCAATCAGCCGGTCCGCCAGTCGCTCATCCCGATGACCGTCCCGAAAGAGGACCTGCTGAACGCCGTTGCGCTCAACTCCACCGCCCTGAGCTTCATGCGCATTGGTGGAGGCGCCATGGCCGGCGTGCTCCTCATCCCGTTCAGCGTCGGCGGCGTCTACGCCATCACCGCCGGCGTCTACCTCTTTGTCATCCTCACCACCTGGCTGATGCAGTTCGACGAGGGCGCCGGCCACAAGAAGCGCGCCGGGTCCGGAATCTTCACCGACCTCAAGGAAGGCTTCACGTACATCGTGGCAAACCCGACGCTCGGCATCGTGACCGCGCTCGCCCTCATCCTGTTCGTGTTCGGCTTCCCCTACCAACAGGTGTTCGTGCCGCTGCTCGCCACGCGCACGCTCGACATAGGTGAGTCCGGAGTGGGCTTCCTCGCGGGCGCGACCGGCGTGGGCGCCTTCGCCGGGTCGCTCTTTGTCGCCTCGCGATCAAACATCGCCCGCCCCGGCCTCCAACTGATGATCAACATGCTCATCTTCGGCGGCGCACTGGTCGCCATCTCGTTGCAGGCGACGCTCATCGGCACGGCAATCCTGCTCGCAGTGGCCGGGAGCATGACCGTGACCTACATGGCGTTCACCAACGGCATCCTGCTCGAGCACAGCAAGCCCGAGATGCACGGACGCGTGATGTCGCTGCTCAGCCTCGACCGGGGACTCATCCCCGTGGGGGCGATCATCGCCGGCACCCTGGTGCAGGCGTTCGGCGTCCGGCCGGGGCTCTTCGTCCTGGGCTCCACCATCATGGCGCTCACCGCCGTCGTCTTCGTGCTCTGGGGCCGCCGCATCGCCGCGATCCGCTCCGGTGGGCTGGTCGCCGGGCAAGGCCGCCATACGGCCGAACCAGGGCCGCAAGCCCCGGCCGCCGCTGCGCTCGATGCCAACCCCGCCGGCAGCGGCCGCTGAACCTTTGACCCCGCGCCCATCTCTCCGTAGATTGATTTCGTTGCCCGCGTGTTGCGGGCGGCATCCCCGGGTCGGGGTGTAGCGCAGCCTGGTAGCGCACTTGAATGGGGTTCAAGAGGTCCCGCGTTCGAATCGCGGCACCCCGACCAGATTTCCTGCTTCCATCCGCAAGCGCGGCACCGCCCCCGTCACACCTTCCCCGCCCGCGCCTTCCCTCCCGGCGCACTCACCACCATCCGGATCAGCTCCTCGGTGACCCTCGGCTCCAGGCCCTCCGTGTGGCCCTTGTCCAGGCGCACAACGTCGGCGATGACCCGGCCGTCGCGGGCGTTGGGATAGATGTAGACCTGCGCCGTGCCCGGCCGGGGCAGCAGGCCCCATGCCGGCGTCGACTTCCCCTCGCGCAGCGTGTCGTAGATCTGCCCCGGCTGGTCGTCCACCACATCGGGGAGGCGTACCCGCGCACCCGCACCGTACTTCTCCGCCCACGGCGAGGTCTCCGGGAGCGCCACCATCTCGTGCTCGCCCGTCGCGAAGATGAACGAGATGTCGCAGTCGGGCGCGACAGCCCTCCCCGGCCGGGGCGCGTCGTTCCCCTGGGGCATCGCCGGCATCGGCCCGCGCACGGGCACGAAGAACGAGGCGGGCAGCTCAATCGGCCCAATCCGTCCGCCTGAGAGGCTCAGCCAGCCGTCCACGCGCTCCTTGAAGAACGGGTCCTCGCGCAGCAGCCGGTTTGAGGTCATGCCGCCCTGCGAGTGCCCAACGAGCCAGAACGACCGGATGCTCTCGCGGCCGTACTTCTCGAACACGTAGTCCACGAGGTTGCGGAGGTGCTCGTCGTCGGCCTCGCCCACCCACCGGCGCGCCGGTTCCTTCGTCGCCGCCGAGGGTGTGGCGATCACGAGCCGGTACTTCTCCTTATAGTCGACCGCCGGGAAATACAGGCGCTGCCACGCCCCCACCGACCCGCCGCCATGCAGGCTCAGCAGGAACACGACCTCTTCGCCGGGTCGCAGGTCATCCGGATCATCCAGGTAGAACTTCCGGCCCGACTTCTCGTCGACAGCAGTGATACTCCCCATGCGCGCCCTCCAGTTGGCGCGCATGGTGGCGCGAATTCAGGCTCGGCGCCAGCCCCCCGGCGGCCGTCAGTCGTCGAGGACGAACGTCACCAGCATGTTGACGCGGTAGGAGGCGATAGCCCCATCCTTCACGTCCACCTGCTGCTCCTTCACCCACGCCCCCTTCACATTGCGGAGAGTCCGGTTCGCCCGCTCGATGCCGGCCTTCATCGCATCCTCGAAGCTCACGGTCGAAGTCGAGGAAATCTCGGTCACACGCGCGACAGACATCGGTCACCTCCTTGCGGTGTTCGCCGCCAGCGTGCGCCTGTTCGTCCCGCCTGTACAGGGGTCTACAGGTCACGATTCGTGGTACCGCCCGGACCGCTCCAGGGTGGCGTTATCATCCACCGCGATGAACCGCCTTTTTGCCATGATCGCCACCTCAACCCTCGCAGCGCTCCTGTTGATTGCCTCCCTCCTGGTAAGCGGGTTCTCAAGCCCGCTGACCTGGCTCACCATTGCCGCGTGGGCAATAGCCGATACCGCTCTCGTCTTCACCGTGGTCGGCGATGTACGCGCCCGGCAGCGGAACGCGGGTGCCGCCGCTGCGCGCACCCCGGCCGAACGCCGCGCCGCCGCTCACCTGGCAGAGAGCATCGATTCGCTGGTTGCCGCGAGGATGGCGGCTCCGGGCGCAAGCGTTGTGTTGCTCTCGCCCGGCCCGAACAAGATCGCCGTCATCAAGGTGCTCCGCCAGCACCTGAACACCGGCCTCCGCGAAGCGAAGGACCTGGTCGAGGCCACCGGCGCCGGGCCCGCCGTGGTTGCACTGGGCCTCAAGCCCGAAGCGGCCGCGCGCCTGCTCCGCGAACTTCACGAAGCAGGCGCCCGGGCTGAGTTGCGCTGAGAAAGGTCCCTACTCGACGACGATCCGCCCCGCCATCGCGGCGCCGTGCACGCCGCACTGGTAGCTGTAACTCACGCCCTTCTGGTCGAAGTTCCGTTCGTAGGTCCCCGACGACTGTTCCGGCGACTTCACGCCCGACATGAGCACCGAGTGCTGGTTCGATGTCCCAACCCACTTCCAAACGATCTTCGTGCCCTGCTTCACCGTAACCGTTTCGGGAGAAAACGAGTTGTCCTTCACCTGGATCTCGACCACGGGCCGGTTCGTGTCCGGCGTGGGCGTCGCATTCTGCGTGTTGACGTTTTCGAGCTTCACATTCTGGTTCCCGCCGCCGCCTCCGTTGTCATCGCCCCCGCCTCCGCACGCCGTGGCCAGCAACGCCCCGCCAACGCAAGCGCCGAGCACTGCCGGCCACCCAAACCTCCGCACCATGACCATAACTTCCCCCTCGAGAACCGATTGATGGCGCCGAATGCTAGCATCCACCGGGCCGATAGCAAGAGGATGGTTAACGACAGGCAATCTATCCCGGAGTCGAATGACATACGAAGCCCCTGTCGTGCGTTCCACACAACAGGGGCCAGGGAAGCTCCGGCCAGGGTAAAGCTTAACCGTCGAACGACACGGTCACCGTCGACTGGTGCGGGAGCCGGGCAAGTTCGGCCAGGGCACGCGCAATCTGTGCTCGCCGGTGCCCCTGGTCCTCCGCGCCCGCGCGCAGGATCCACGACTCGCGGACCTCGGCGTCGTAGTGCAGGCCCCCACCGCGCGCATGCGCAAGGTCAGCATGCACGCGCACCATCCCCGGACTTTCGCTCGCCTCCACGTGGAGCTCGCCATCGATCGCCAGGTCGTCAAGCCGGAATCGGCCGTTGAGGCCCGGCAACGGGCCGGCCGCCCGCGCGAACCGGTGGGCTGACTCCGACATCACCAGCGGGGCTGGCCCTGGCGCCGCGCCACCTTCCGCGTCTCCGAACGATGGCGCCGCCCCGGGCGGCAAGTCTGTCGTCGCTTCGAGTTCGATCGGGTCGATGACACTGCTCATGCGCTTACCTCACCAGCATAGACTTCGTACCCGGCAGTTCTCCGGTACATGGCCACCGGGGGGACAGACAGGTTGCAGAGCGGTGCGGTCAGTCACGGCGATGCCTCTGGACGAACCGGCCAATCCGCTCAAGCGCCCGCTCGATCTGCTCGTAACCGCTGGCATAACACGCGCGCACGTACCCCTCGCCGCAATCCCCAAACGCGCTCCCCGGGACCACTGCGACACGTTCTTCCGCCAGCAGCTTTTCGCTGAACGTCACGCTATCCATCCCCGTGACCGTGATGTCCGGGAAGGCGTAAAAAGCACCCCGCGGCTCAAACGTTTCCAGCCCAACGGCCCGCAGGCCATCCACGATCAGCCGCCGCCGCCGGTTGTACTCGGCGACCATCTCGGCGACGAATCCCTCACCCTCCTCCAGCGCTGCAATCGCCGCGTACTGCGAGGCGGTCGGGGCCGACATCATGACGTACTGGTGCACCTTCATCACTGCTTCTGCCAGCGGCCCGGGCGCGGCAACCCACCCGAGTCTCCATCCCGTCATAGCGTAGGCCTTGCTGAACCCGCCAAGCAGGACCGTTCGGTCCCTCATCCCGGGCAAGGAGGCGAAACACGTGTGCTCCCCAACGTACGTCATCCGGTCGTACAGTTCGTCGCTGATCACCGCCAGGTCGTTACGGGCCGCCACCTCCGCGATCGCCAGCAGGTCCTCGCGACCCATCGTCGCCCCGGTCGGGTTCGAGGGATAGCCGAGCAGAAGCGCCTTTGTCCGCGGATTCACGGACGCCTCTACGTCCGAGGCCAGCAGCCGGAAGTCGTTCGAGCCGTACGTCGGGACCGGCGCGAACGACCCACCCGCCATGATCGTCGCCGGCATGTAGGCCACGTAGCAGGGGTCGGCGCACAGCACCTCGTCGCCCGGGTCGAGCAGCGACCGCAACGCGACGTCTAACGCCTCGCTCGACCCGCTCGTGATCACGATCTCGTTCTTCGGGTCGTAACGCACACCGTAAAGCCGGAAGAGGTGGTCGCTCAGCTTTTCGCGCAGTTCGGGCAGCCCGTAATTCGAGGTGTAGTGCGTGTGCCCGTGCTCGATGCTCTCGATCGCAGCCCGCCGGATTGGCTCCGGCGTCACGTAGTCCGGCTCACCAACGCCGAGGGAAATGACGTCGTCGATCGTGCTCAGGAGGTCGAAGAACTTGCGGATCCCGCTGGGAGGAACCGACTGCATCCGCCGGGAGATGAAACGGCTCGGGTCTGCTGAAGTCTCCGTCAGCACTGGCTTCTCCTGTCTCCCCCAGGCAGCCCGCATCTGCTCTCACAGAAAGGCCGCCCTGGAGGCGGCCCTTCGTTTCGATGAAAGTATGGTGCTCCTGACCGCCACCAGTTACCGGCGCGCGCGCGCAGCGGCAGCAGCGGCCGTGGCGAGCAGTGCGGTCAGGGTGACAGTCGCAACCATCTGTACGTAACTCTGTCGGCTCGCTTCCATAGCGTCAATAGAGGGAAGCCTTGCCCTTTCCCTGGCATTTCGCGCGGCAAGACGCTCGATGCCCCCTTTCCGCTGGCGTACCATGGCGCCGCACGCAGCCTCAGGAGTATCCCATGTCCGACCCTACAAGCCTCACCATCGCCGGGGCCGCCCGGGCGATCGAGCGCCGCGAGCTTTCGCCCGTTGACCTGTGCGAGGCCTACCTGGCCCGCGCCGAACGGCTCAATCCCACGCTCAACGCCTACGTGACCCTCACCGCCGCGCGCGCCCGCGAAGACGCCGCACGTGCAGCCGCGGAGATCGTCCACGGCATGTACCGCGGTCCGCTGCACGGAATCCCCATCGGCCTGAAAGACCTCTACGACACGGCGGGCATCGAGACTGCCGGCGGTTCGAAGGTGCTTCGCGGCCGCATCCCTGCCGAGGATTCCACCTGCGCGCGCCGGCTACGCGAGGCCGGCACCGTATTAATAGGAAAGACGAACACCCACGAATTCGCCTGGGGCACGACCACGAATAACCCTCACACGGGCGCCACCCACAACCCCTGGGCGCTCGACTACATCCCCGGTGGTTCCAGCGGCGGTTCGGGCGCGGCGATCGTCGCCCGGCTCGCCGCCGGCACGCTCGGCACCGACACCGGAGGAAGCATCCGCATCCCGGCGGCCCTCAACGGTTGCGTCGGCCTCAAGCCCACCTTCGGCCGCGTCAGCAAGGCCGGCATCCTGCCCATGTCGTGGCAGTTCGACCACCCCGGCCCCATCTGCCGCACCGTTGAAGATGCCGCCATCGTCCTCCAGGCCATCGCCGGCTACGACCCCGCCGACTTCGCCACCGTCCCCGTCCCCGTGCCGGACTACCGTGCAGCACTGCACGGCGGCGTCCGCGGGCTCCGCATCGGTGTCCCCAGGGACCAGTTCTTCGGCCTGCTCGACCCCGAGGTCCGCGTCGCGGTCGAAGAGGCGCTCGATGTCTTCCGTGCCCTCGGCGCCGAGGTGCTCGATGTCGATGCCGGCTACGACCGCATGGCCGTGCTCCAGGCATGGACCGTCGTCAATGCCGAGGGCCAGGCCCACCACGCGCAGTGGCTCGCGAAACAGTCCGACGACTACAGCCCCGAGCTCCGCGAGGTCCTTTCGACGCCGCTCCCCGATGCGGTGGGCCTGGCAAACGCCTACCGCGCCAGCTACGACATCAAGGAAGCCGTCCGGGGACTGCTGGAGCGCGTCGACCTGCTGGTCGCCCCGACCACCATGCGTCCTGCATCGAAGATCGGCGAGGAGCAGGTGGACGTCGATGGCGTCCAGCTCACCACCGGCGCCGCCTTCGCCTCGCTGACCATGCCGTTCAACATCGCCGGCGTGCCCGCCCTCTCGCTGCCCTGCGGGTTCAGCAGCGGGGGGCTCCCCATCGGCATGCAGATCGCCGGGCGGCCGTTCGACGAGCCGACCGTCCTGCGCGCGGCACACGCCTTCGAATGCGCCACCGAATGGCACCGGAGCCTGCCTGAGCTTTAGTCGCGCCGCGAACCGCCGCCGAGGTCCGCCGCGAGTCTCGCCTGGCCGGTAGCCAACCGCCCAATGAGTTCGGCATCGACGAGGCGCAGGGGAGGCCCCCCGGGGAGTGCCTCTGCCCAGGCGTGCGCGGGCGCCGAGACGTGGCCGGTGGTGACCAGCATGGCGCCGGTCGCCCCTTCGGCGACAGCCGCGCCGTAGAGCTCGCGCACCTGCGCCGCGGTGACGGTTGCGTGCTCCGCGTAGCGCTTGCACTGCACCGCGAGCGTCTCGCCCCGCTTGCGGGCGAGCAGGTCGATCCCGCCGTCGCCCGTCCCCCCGCGCCGCTCGACGCGCCAGCCCTCGCGCTGGAGCCAGCCCGCGACCTCGGCCTCGAAATCGCCCGGGTGGAGCGTGCGCAGCCCCTCGACCGAGCGCCGCGCCGCCCGCCGCCGCGACCAGTGCCCGGCCGCGACGGCCAGCGCCAGCGCGGCCACGAACAGCCCGGCGACGCCGGCCCAGCGGTACCCGTTGGGGTCGAAGTACGCGACAGGCGCGGCAGCGGCGGCAAGAAGGGCGATGCGGCGTGTCATAACGGAGAGTAGTGTAAACGCCGGGGGCGCAAGAGGGTGCCGGGGAGTCGAGGGGAGTTTACACAGGAGGCGGCTTGTGGCGATGCAAGACCGGGATCAACCTGACTACGAGTGGCTGACGCCCTCGCGGGTGCGCGTGCTGCGCGAGCTGGCGGACGACCGGACCGAACGTGAGGCGGCCGAACGGCTGCGCGTGGCCTACGCCTCGGTCCGCAGCGCGGTACAGGTGCTCAAGTGTTACACCGGGTGCGAGAGCGTTCACGACCTCCGGCGCTGGTGGCGCCAGAATCGCGAATCGTGGGCCGAGTGGCTCCTGGAGCAGGGGGGGCGTGAGCTAAAACGGTACGTAAGGTATCTGATTACCGTACGCGAGGTAGGGTGGCCTTCGGTCACCAAGGGGGTATCGTCTCCAGCATCAGCGTGGGAGCCAAGAGAGTATGTGGGTGTTGTGCTTTAAGAAGGAATGGCTTTCGTTAGCCCTCGGGACAGTCTTGGCGTCCGGTGTACTGGGAGTCACCACCGCTGCAGCGTATGCGCACATTTACCCAACAACCGGGTAAGTCAACTCATAACGTGGAATCTCATGGTATGACTATTGTGTTGGCCAGCAGTACAACTATGGGCACAATGGTTATGCAGCTATACACGGATACTGAAAGCGAGCTCCGAAGGCAAGAAGCGGACCGTCCAGGACGTCCGCAAGGACTACGGGCTCCGCGCCTGACCGCCCCTATACTCCCGCCAGCTGGTTCCTGAACCCCGCCGCCTGCTCGTAGGCACTCGCCACCTGCAGGATCCGCCCCTCGTCGAAGAAGTTGCCGATGATCTGCAGGCCGACCGGCAGGCCATCGCTGAACCCGCAGGGCAGGCTGATCGCAGGCAGCCCCGCCACCGAGGCCGGAAGCGTGTAGATGTCGTTCAGGTACATCGCGTAGGGGTCGTCCACCTTCGCGCCGATGGGGAAGGCCACCGTCGGCGAGGTCGGCGTCACGATCACGTCGTACTTCGCGAACGCCGCGGCGAACTCGTTGTTGATGACCGTGCGCACCTTCTGCGCCTTCAGGTAGTAGGCGTCGTAGTAGCCCGCGCTGAGCGCGTAGGTCCCGAGCATGATCCGCCGCTTCACTTCGTTGCCAAAGCCCTGGGCGCGGGTCTGTTCCATGTTGTCCCACATCGTCGAGCCGCTGCGGTCGCTGAAGCCGTACTTCACGCCGTCGTAGCGCGCCAGGTTCGCCGATGCCTCGCTCGGGGCGATGATGTAGTACACCGCCAGCGCGTGGTCCGTGCTAGGCAGCGAAAGTGAGCGGTCGACCGTCGCGCCCAGCGATTCGAGCGTCTCCAGCGCCTCCTCGATCCGCGCGGTCACGCCCGGCTCCATGCCGTCGATGAAGTATTCCCTGGGCACGCCGATCTTCAGGCCCTTGATGTCGCGGCCGAGGTAGTGGCGCACATCCGGCATCGGCTCAGGGTTGCTGGTCGAATCGCGCGGGTCGTGCCCGCCAATGCACTGCAGCATCGTGGCCACGTCTTCGACATCGCGCCCGATCGGGCCCACCTGGTCGAGCGAGCTCCCGAAGGCGACGATGCCGAAGCGGCTGACCCGCCCGTAGGTGGGGTCGAGGCCGACGTTGCCGCAGAGCGCGGCCGGCTGGCGGATCGAGCCGCCGGTGTCGCTCCCAAGGGCTACGAGGCACTCGCCCGCAGCAACCGCCGCAGCTGAACCGCCGGAGCTGCCGCCGGGCACCAGCCCGGTGTTCCACGGGTTGCGCGTCGGCCCAAAGGCCGAATGCTCGGTCGATGAGCCCATTGCGAACTCGTCCATGTTGCATTTGCCGACCATCACGGCGCCTGCCCGGCGCAGATTCTCGTACACGTGGCTGCTGTACGGCGGGATGAAGTTCTCCAGGATCTTCGAGCCCGCCGTCGTGCGCACACCCTTCGTCACGATCAGGTCCTTCACCCCCACCGGGATGCCGGTCAGGGGAGTGGCTGTCCCTGCGGCGTACTTCGCGTCCGCCTCTTTGGCCTGCTCGATGGCGAGCTCCGCAGTGACTGTGATGTAGGCGTGCACCTTCGGTTCGACCTCCGCGATGCGGTCGAGCACCGCCTGTGTGAGCTCGACGCTGGTGAACTCCTTCTTCCGCAGTCCTTCGTGCGCCTCGTGGGCGGTCAGCCTCCACAGCTCCGTCATTCGAGCACCGCCCGCACCCGGATGTAGCCATCTTCGGTCAATGGCGCGTTCGCAAGCACGTCGGTCTGCGCCAGCGACGGTGCAACAACGTCCTCACGCATGACGTTGGAAAGAGGGAGTGGGTGAGCCGTCGGCTCGACGCCTTCGGTGTCCACCGCGGCCAACGCCGCGAAATGGTCGAGGATGCCGGAAAGTTGCGCCGTGAACCGTTCGACGTCGGCATCGCTGAGCGCAATCCGCGCCAGCCGCGCAATGTGCAGGACTTCTTCAGGAGTGAGCGCCATGACCAAGAGGGTACAGGAACGCTCCCTTAACCGCGCCGGTTCACCGGGCACCCGCCGTTTGCTACCCTCGGGGGCGATGCACCCCGCACCGGCGTTAGCCGCCTGCATCACCCGGAGCCACATCCCATGAGCGCGCTTATCCTGCGCAGGCGGCTGCGCGCGCGCCGGGCTACCCGCTCAGGCAAGGCCCGGCCCCTCATCATCGCGCTCCTCGGCCTGGTTGGACTCGGCGCGGTCTGCGCCGCCGCGGGTCTCGGCGCCGTCTTCGCCGTCTACAACTCCTACGCCGATGACTACGTCCCCATCGAGGAAAAGCTCCTCCAGGTCAGCAACGTGGCCACCCAGATCTACGATCGTGGTGGCCCCGAGGCCGGAGTCCTCCTCGGGCAGCTCTCGAACCCGAACGCCCAGCTCCTCGACCCTGTGCCCCTGAGCGAAATCTCCCCCTGGCTCGTCGAAGCCACCGTCTCGACCGAGGACAACAGCTTTTGGGACCACCCCGGCGTGAACCTCAAGGGCCTCGTGCGCGCCGCCTACGAGAACTACGTCCTCAATGACTTCGGCGCCGGCAGCGGCGGCTCCTCCATTACCCAGCAGCTCATCAAGAACGTCTACATCTGCCCCAGCATCAGCGCTGGCGATGAAGAGGCCCCCTGCGTTACCGCCGAGCGCACCCTGGACCGCAAGCTGCGCGAAATTGCCTACGCCATCGAGCTCGAGCAGGACTACTCGAAGGAAGAAATCCTCACCTGGTACCTCAACCAGATCTCCTACGCCGACCGCTACATCGGGGCCGAAGCCGCCGCCCAGGGGTACTTCCGCAAGTCGGCGAAGGACCTCACCCTCGCCGAGTCAGCCCTCCTGGCCGGGATACCCCAGGCGCCCACCCGCTATCACCCCCGCCTGAACTGCATGAAGGGCGACGACGGCCAGTGCATCACCGATGAGCTCGGCCGGGGCACCGTCGAGGGCGACGCCAAGGCCCGCCAGGAAGATGTCCTCGACCTCATGGTCCGCCACCAGCGAGTGACTCGTGAGGAGGCCGAGGCCGCGAAGAACGAGGAGCTCAAGGTCTACCTCGCCTCCAACCCCCAGCGCGCCGAGGCCTTCATCGATAACCAGGTCGAACCCCGCCTCATCCGCATGTGCGAGGCCGGCCTCCTGCCGAAGCTGCAGAGCGCTCCCGATTGCAAATCGAGCGTTCATGCTGCCGGCTACCAGGTCACTACCACCCTCGATTGGGAAGCCACCGCCACCGCCCTGGAGATGGCGCGCGGCTTCATCGCCGCTGGCCTCGATGCAGGCTGCGAATGCAACAACGCCGCCATCGTCACCATCGAGCCATCGACGGGCGAAGTCATCGTCTATGCCCCCAACCGCGATCCCTCCTACCGGTCCGACCCGCGCGTCGCCGGCGACATCGACCAGCTTGTCGAAATCAACCAGCCGGGCTCGTCGTTCAAGCCCGCGGTCTACCTCACCTGGTTCGATACCCAGAAGAAAGCTCCGATGAGCATCTTCTGGGACACCAGCCCGCTCACCGTCGAAGGCACAGCCATCACCAACCCGCGCCAGGGTGAGCCCAAGACCGAAGGTCTCATCTCCGCCCGTGCCGGCCTCGGCGGGTCGCAAAACGTCCCGGCCTTCCGCGCGGCCCAGGAGGCCGGCGTCGACAACGTCATCGAAATGGCCAAGAAGCTCGGGATTACCACCCTCGAACAGGACTTCGACCCAACGTTCAGGGCCCACCCCGATGTCAAGTACGGCGCCTCCATCGCAACCGGCGGCGCGAACATTCGGGCGATCGACATGGCCTACATGGATGCGACTATCGCCAACATGGGCAAGATGGTCGGCACGCCCCACCTCGCCAGGTACGTCAAGGTCCAGGACCTGAAAAGCACCGCCCTCGACACCGGCGCCGACTACGACCTCGCCATCAAGCAGAAGCTTGATTTCCAGCGCGGCAACATCCGCATCCCCGGCACACGCGAACTCGACCCCATCGTCGTCCTCGAAGTCCGCGATAAGGACGGCCGCGTGCTCTTCTCCCAGCCAAAGCCGACCGAGATCCAGGTCGTCGATGCCGGCTCCGTCTGGCTCCTCCACTCCATCATGTCCGATTGCACCGCCCGCTTCGTCATCTGGGGCTGTGGAGGTTCGAACAACGACCGCGGCCTCGACTTCTACTCGGAGGGCGTCCGCATCCCCTCCGGTGTGAAGACGGGCACCCAGCAGGGCTCACAGAGCGCCAGCCAGACGCTCGAGACCTGGATGACTGGCTACACCCGCCACGCCGCCACCGCCGTCTGGGTGGGCAACGCCACCAACGAAAACGTGAACGACAGCCAATTCGCCGCGGCCGACACCACCATCAAACTCTGGAAGAACTGGATGGGGACGTACCACTCCCTCCTCGTGAAAAAGGGCGTGGGCGATGTTGGCAAGGGCTTCGACGACCTCCGCCCATCCAACGTCGCCCAGCGCGACTTCGAAACCCCGGCCACCGACCGCGTCCTCGAAAAACCGTTCAAGTTCTGCGACCAGAAGGTCACGGCATGGGTCCGCACCGATGTCACCTACGAATCGCAGTGCGAGGAGAAGGAGATCGACACGCGCAATGGCTTCCTCGCCACCGACGACACGCCCGCCCAGTACCGGGAGAAGAGGAAGTTCGTGAAGCTCCCCGAGTTCAAGAAGGAGCTTGCTGAGGAGCTGGCCAAAGAGCTCAACATCCCTATCGCGCCCACCGAGAAGAGTACCGGCCAGGTCTCCATTGCGATTAACAACCTGACCAACGGCCGCACCATCACCTCCACCACCCAGGTGGTGGGCAGCGTCCAGCCGCCCCGGCTCAAGAATTGGAAGCTCGAAATCGGCGAGTCTGCCAGGCCCACTGAGTGGAAGACCATCGGCTCCGGCACAACCCCGGTGAACAATGGTGTGCTCGGCGTCATCGACGTTGCCGATTTGAAGGACGGCGTCTACACCGTGCGGCTCAGCACCGACGATGGAAAGGGCCTCTCCGTGACGGTCCTCATCAACGTACGCCGCGGCGCCCAGGTTCCTGGTCCCGGCACGCCCACAGTTCCCGGTGGTCCAACCCCCACACCATTCACCGGCGCCCCGCCGCCACCGCCCTCCGAGGGCACCCCGCAGCCGTAACGCCGCTCGTCCCGTAGACTTCGCGCAACTTCTGCGGGGGGAGAACCATGGACGATTACGCTCACCCGGAGCTGCTTGCCGAGCCCGGATGGCTCGCCGAACACATCAACGACCCCGATGTCCGCGTTATCGATTGCGCCGTCCTCGAAGCGTACCGCCGCGCCCACATCTCCGGCGCAGTACACCTCCCCGTCCACTACTACCTCAAGGAGGACGGCCCGCCCGGCGCCGAGCACGGCACCTTCGTGATGCCGCCCCGCCAGTTCGAACAGCTGATGGGCCGGCTCGGCGTCAGCAACAACACGCTCGTCGTCCCCTACGACGACAACAATCACCTGGTCGCCGCGCGGATGTGGTGGGTGCTGAAGTACTACGGCCACACCAACGTCAGGGTCCTCAACGGCGGCTGGCACCGCTGGCTCACCGAGGGCCGCCCGATCACCTTCCATGCGACCAGGCCGCCAGCCGCGACTTTCACCGCCACGCCACACCCCGAACTCGTCGCCGACGCCGAGTACCTGAAGGCGAAGCACGTCGACCCCTCCTGCCAGGTCCTCGATGCCCGCACCGATGCCGAATGGGACGGTACCAACGACCGCGGCAACAAGCGCGTCGGCCGCGTCCCGGGCGCTCGACACCTCGAATGGCTCCGCTTCGTCGAGACTGCCGATACACGCCGGTTCCTCCCTGCCAGCCAGATAGAGGCGCTCCTGCGCGACGCCGGGTTCGAGCCTGGCAAAGAGACGATCACCTATTGCCAGGGTGGCATCCGCGCGGCGCACGCCGCTTTCGCGATGCACCTCATCGGCTGGGAGAACGTCCGCGTCTACGACGGCTCTATGCGCGACTGGGCCAACCGCGACGATACGCCGCTCACGCTTGAGTGACCCCTGCGCCGACGAAAAAGGGCCGCGCGACCTCGCGCGGCCCAGGTATTGTCCGATTGGTGCCTGCTAAATGGCTGGCGCTGCCGGCTCTTTCTCTTCTTCCCCGGCCGTTTTCACCCGCTCGTAGCGCAGCAACGCCTCGAGCGTGAATCCGAGATCGGCCCGCTCGCACAGCGAGCTGCAGTAGGTCATCTTCATCGAGCTGGGCGACTTCCGCCAGTCGTAGCGGAGGTTGCACCGCGCACAGACCTTGATGTGATTCAGGTTCATCCCGGCCGGGCCGGGTCCGATAGGCGTTTCCACGGTGTCCTCCTCTCCCGGCTGCCCCGCCCCCTCACAGCGGGTCGAGTGCCGGCTCCAGATCCAGCGTAGACCCCGCCGGTGGGTTGCGCAAAACGACCGACCTGGCGCACCTGGTGCGCCGCCACAGCTCAGGCCGCCGCCAGCGCGCGTGGCGCCCGCTCGACCCTCAGCAACGCGTCGATCGTGAACCCCAGGTCGGCCTGTTCACACAGGCTCCCGCAGTACGTCATCTTCAGCGACGTGCTGGGCGACCGGCGCCAGTCGTATCGAAGCCCGCAGTGGCGGCACTCCTTGATGTGGGTTGAGTCGCTTATCAAGCTCAGCGTCGCGGTCATCCCGGTTCTCCTCCAGGGCTCTACCCTTTTGTTCAGCCTACCTGGCGTTCCAGTGCGTGGTCGCCCATCCCCCGGAGGATGGCCACTCGGCCGAAGGGCCGACCCGCTGTGAACTGCGTCACACAGGTCATGTCTACGCCGCCAGGAGTTCGCGCCAGCTGCCGCGCACGATCTCGACCGTGCCCAGCAGCGATTCGATGGTGAACCCGAGTTCCGCCCGCTCGCACAGGCTCCCGCAGTACGTCATCTTCAGCGATCCACTTGGAGAACGGCGCCAGTCGTACGGGAGACCGCAGTGCTGGCAGATTCGCATGTTGCTTGTCATCGTTCGTTCTCCCCACCCGGGCTTTCGCGCCGGGGCTCTTGAGATCATCTTCGGCAGCCGGCCACCACATGTTCACTACGGGAAATCCCGCACTGCCCCGGCGTTTTCACGCGGATGCCACACCTGCAACCTGTATCTCGCAGGTGCCTCCTGTTGCGGCGCCTGCCGGCATGTCCGAACCCGCAACCCCGTGGCCCCGCGTTATTCACCCGCCGTTGGGGTATTCCCTACGTCTGGTGGTCGAAACTCATGACACATGAACGCTGATTTCGGCTCGTCGCTTCCCGCGCGCCGGCCCCGTGTCCTCGAAGAGCTGCGAAGGCCGATCGCCGGGCGGCGCTTTCGCCGGGGCGAAATCGCTATAACCGGCGAGGTCCTGGTGCTACCCGCAACCCTCGTGCCCTCCCCGCCTGCCGCCGGCCCGACTGCGCACCGCCAGCATGTGCCGTAACGTGTACCCTGGCGGTCACCACCGCCGGAGATGTGCGCGTGGATCGTGTCCTTGAATCAGCAATCGCGAACCGGCTCGATGCCATCGACCGCGAACAGGTGATTCAACGAATCTGGGACCACGACCATACCGTCTGGAGCAACCAGCCCGACGAAATCAGCGACCGGCTCGGCTGGCTGCGAGCGCAACGCCACTTCCAGGCCCGCATCCCTGAATTCGAGATGCTCCGCCAGGATGTCATCGCTGAGGGATTCACCACCGCGCTCCTCCTCGGGATGGGTGGCTCGAGCCTCGCGCCCGAGGTCATGCACCAGTCCTTCGGCAAGCAGGACAACGGTCTGCGCCTCCTCGTCCTCGATTCCACCGACCCCCGCCAGATCGCCGGGACCGAGGCCGCCATCGACCCCGGCCGCACGCTCTTCATCGTCTCCAGCAAGTCTGGCAGCACCATCGAAACCCTGAGCCACCTCGCCTACTTCTGGGAGCAGGTGCCCGATGGCCGCCACTTCATCGCCATCACCGATTTCGGGACCGGGCTCGAACGCATCGCCCGCGAACGTGGATTCCGCGCGGTGTTCATCAATCCGCCCGATATCGGGGGCCGCTACTCCGCGCTCTCCTGCTTCGGCCTCGTGCCCGCCGTCCTCTGCGGTATCGATGCCCACGCACTGCTCGAAGAGGCCGACCGCATGGCCGGCTTCTGCGAGCCCGGCATTCCCGCCCGCCTCAACCCCGGCGCATGGCTCGGCGCGGCCATTGGCGAGGCCGCCCTCCACGGCCGCGACAAGCTCACCCTCGTCCTTCCGGCCGAAATCGAATCGCTCGGCCACTGGATCGAGCAGCTTGTCGCCGAATCGACGGGCAAGCATGGCAAGGGCATCGTCCCCGTCGAGGCCGAGGAACTCGGCCCCCCCTCCGTTTACGGGACCGACCGGTTGTTCGCTGCCCTGAGCGAAGACCCCGCCCTGGCACCGCTCGAGGCGGCCGGCCACCCCGTCCTTCGCATCCCCCACCAGACCGTTACCGCTCTCGGCGCCGAGTTCTGGCGCTGGGAATTCGCCACCGCCGTCGCCTGCCATGTGCTCGGTGTCAATCCGTTCGACCAGCCGAATGTGCAGGAAGCGAAGGAGGCCACCGCCGTGGTGCTCGCCGGCGGTGGCGGCGACCCCACAACCCCACCGCTCGATGCTGTCCTCGCGCAGGTTCGTCCAGGCGACTACCTGGCGATCCTGGCCTATCTCCCTCGCCACCCGGCCACCGTTCAACGCCTGCGCCGCATCCGCCATGCGCTCCGCGACAGGTACCGCGTTGCGACTACCGTCGGCTTCGGGCCCCGCTTCCTCCACTCCACCGGCCAGCTCCACAAAGGCGGCCCGAACAACGGCGTCTTCATTCAGATCGTCGACGAGCCCCCTGTCGACCGTCCCGTCCCCGGTCAGCCCTACACCTTTGCCGAGCTCGAAGCCGCCCAGGCGCTGGGCGACCTCGGAACACTCAAGCAGCACGGCCGCCGTGTAGCCCGGGCCTCCATCGAGGCGCTCGAGGAGGCAGCCCTCTGAGCGCCGGGACAGCCGGCCACTCCCGGGCCGCTCCGCGGAGAGCTGCCGGCATTCTCCTCCACCTCACTTCGCTCCCCGGCGCCGAACTTGGGAAGGACGCCGAACGGTTCGTTGATTTTCTCGTCGGGGCCGGACAATCCATCTGGCAGATGCTCCCGATAGGCCCGCCCGGTCCCCGGAACTCGCCCTACGCCGCGCGCTCCGCCTTCGCCGGCGATCCCATGCTGATCTCCGTTGGCCGCCTGATCGAGGAAGGATACCTGGACGCTGCCCCTCCTCCTCCGCCTGCCCCCGGCTCCCGGGTCGACTTCCAGGCCCGCCGTGCTTACAAGGAGCCGCTTCTCCGCGCTGCCACCGCCCGCTTCCTCGACCAGCGCGGCGAAGCCGAACTGCGGTCATTCGAGGCAGCCCATCCCTGGCTGGACACCTACGCAACCTACGCCGCGCTCCGCGATGTCACAGACGAGCCCCTCCGGACCCCGGCGGGCGTCACTATCGAGCCTGGCACCCCTCTCGCCCGCGAAGTGATCCACCACAAGGTTCTGCAGGTGCTCTTCGCCCGCCAGTGGGAACAACTGCACAACTACGCGCAGCGTCGTGGCGTCGCCCTCTGGGGCGACCTTCCCATCTTCGTCGATCGCGATAGCGCGGATGCCTGGGCCCACCAGGAGATGTACAAACTGGATAAGCACGGCGACCCCGTCGTGGTCTCCGGCGTGCCCCCCGATGCCTTCTCCGGCACTGGCCAGCGCTGGGGCAACCCCGTTTACGACTGGGACGCCCTCGAACGGGATGGTTTTCGCTGGTGGATCGAACGTCTGCGTACCACCTTCGAACGCTTCGACGCCGTCCGCATCGACCACTTCCGTGGCTTCGAATCTGCCTGGGAGATCCCCGCCAGCGAGGAGACGGCCATCCACGGCCGCTGGGTGCCCGGCCCCGGCGAAAGGCTCTTCGCGGCCCTCGAGGCCGAACTCGGGGAGCTCCCCATCGTTGTGGAGGACCTGGGCATCATCACCGGCGAAGTGCGTGCCCTGCGCGACCGCCTCGGCTACCCGGGCATGGCGGTCCTCCAGTTTGCCTTCGAAGGTGGCGACGATAACCCGTATCTGCCCCGCAACCAGGTCGAAAATTCGGTCGTCTTCACCGGCACGCACGACAACGACACGACCCTCGGCTGGTGGGAATCGCTGCCCGAGTGGCACCGCCACAACGTGCGGGTCGAACTCGGGATCGATGGCTCGGACATCGTTGATGACCTGATCCGCGCCGCCTACCGTTCCCCCGCCCGCACCGCGATCATCCCGATGCAGGATGTCCTGAAGCTCGGCAGCGAGGCGCGGATGAACCGGCCTGCCGTGCTCGAAGGCAACTGGGAATGGCGCTTCGAGTGGGCACAACTGCCTCCCGGCCGGGCCGCCTGGCTCCGCGATCTTGCCGCCGCGACTGGCCGCCTCCCCGCCGCGCTGGAAGACTCCACTCCCCGGGCAGAACCCGGGCAGCCTTAGCGGGCCGGCTCCTCCAGTCCTTCCCGGAACCCCTCCCGCAGCCGGTGCTTAATGTCCACAGGCACAGGGTCGCCGAACGTGGCAGCCGCCAGCCGGAGCATCGCCCCATCAGCATCGCTCGGCAAACCAATCCGCTTCTCGATCAGGCTTCGGGCGCGTTCTACCTCGTCGGCTCCCGACCGGGCCACCCACTGCGCTGCGAACGCCCGCCCGAACGCCACCGGGTCGGTCTCGGCAATGGGCTCATATCCGCCCCTGCGCGACTTGGTCGCGCCAAAGTCCAGCTCCATCCCCAGGGCCTGCCAGAACCCCGCTCGCGCTGCCTTCCGGTCGGCATCGTCGATCAGGGCGCCTTCTGGCAGCCCCATCTCTCGCACCAGGTGGCGCAGGAGGTCAACATCGATGTCGCGGGGAAGGTAAGGGAAGTTCGCACGGACGTATCGCGCTTCCTCCTGTGGTTGCTCGTTTAACCACTTCCTGCCGTACGCGTTGCCTTCGCTGAATGCCCACACCTGGTCCAGGGGCACACCATCTGGCGCTCCAGCAGCTTCCTCCACCGGCGCGGGCTGCACCTCGACCGGCTGTCCCACGGCAGCCGGCACGCTCGCCACGGCGGTGGAAGCATGGCTTTGGGTCATGGCCACCAGTGCCCTGCGAGCGGCCTCGCGGAAGCCCTCCCGCGCCTCGGCCAGGAGTGTGTCCGGGAGCTGTGCCGACCGCGGGAGGTCTCCCAGTTCGAGTACACGCCGGATCAGGGCCGCGTCCTGGTCCGCCGGAATGCGCGCGCTCCGCAGGAGGGCCTCAATCGCCCCCGGCTCGCTCGTCTCGCTCCACCGCTCACCACATTCGAACCCCACGGCGAAGGCGTCGAATCCTTCATCCAGCATGACGGCGTGCGCATCGTCGTACGACCGCGTAAAGCAATCCTCCAGCTCCGCGAAGGTCATCACGCGCACACCGTCGGCCTCCCTCACCAGCGGTTCAGCCTGGTTCTGGCCGAACGTCGGTTCGATGCCCAGCAGAAGCACTTTCACGCCGTAGTCCTGCGCCTCGATGACGCCCTGCCGGAGGTCTTCGTCCCCCGCGACCAGGAACGCCGTGCAGATGGCATGTTCCGAAGCGAGCCGCATCATGTCCCGGAGCACCAGGGAATCCACGCCTTTCTGCCCCTGCCTCGTCAACCGCCCCAGCCGGACCTTCACGCCGGGCTGATCGGCGATGCTGTCGTGTTCCGGTTGGGCTACCCCTCGCGGAGCCGCGTCGTACCAGTAGATGCGCAGGAAATCACCGGACCTGGGAAAGTCATTCTCGATGATCGACCTCAGCCGGGCTATGAAGGCCACGTGGTCCAGGTTGACCTGCGCACGGTTGGCCGTGTCGAGCACAAGCGCGCCCCCGGCGGCATAGACATAACCTGCATCTACGAATACTGCGTAGCGGTCCACCCCGCCCTCCGATGGAGTCGATTGCGCGAGCATACCCTTTCCAGCGCCGCGGCTGCATGCCAGGGGCCGCCAGACCGTTTCGATGCCGTATGGTTGCGGTACCAACTCTCCCGGGGTGACTCACATGGAATACCGCTCCCTCGGCCGGACCGGCGTCAAGGTTAGCAGCCTCTGCCTCGGCTGCATGATGTTCGGTGGAAAGACTACTCCCGCCGATTCCGCAGCCATCATCGACCGCGCCCTCGACGCCGGCATCAACTTCCTCGATACCGCCAACGTCTACAGCATCGGCCGCAGCGAAGAGGCCACCGGCGAAGCCCTGAAGCGCAACGGCAAGCGAAACCAGGTCATCCTCGCCACCAAGGTCCACGGCAAAATGGGCCCCGGCCCAAACGATATGAACAACACCCGCCGCCACATCATCGAACAGTGCGAGGCCAGCCTCCGCCGCCTCCAGACGGACTGGATCGACCTCTACCAGGTTCACCGCCCGCAGTCCGACATGCCCATCGATGAGACGCTTCGCGCCATGGACGACCTCGTCCGCTCGGGCAAGGTCCGCTACATCGGCACCAGCACCTTCGCCGCCTGGCAGCTGATCGAAAGCCTCTGGGTCTCGAAGGAGTACGGCCTCAACCGCTTCGTCTGCGAGCAGCCGCCCTACAACCTCCTCGACCGCCGGATAGAGCGCGAACTGCTTCCCATGGCCCAGAGCTACGGTATCGCTACCATCCCCTGGAGCCCCCTCGCCGGCGGCCTCCTCACCGGCAAGTACAGCCGTGATTCCCGGCCGCCCGAGGACAGCCGCTACGCCAATCTCGACGCGAACCCCATGTACCGCCGCCGCATGAACGACGCCATCTGGGACGTCATCGAAGGGTTGGAGGTGATCGCGAAGGAGAAGGGCGTCAGCCTTTCGCAGCTCGCGCTGGCCTGGGTGATGCACCAGCCGGGAGTCACGAGCCCGATCATCGGGCCGCGGACGATGGAGCAGCTCGGGGACAACCTGAAGGCCGTGGATGTGACCATCACGGACGACGACCGCACGGCTATCGACCGGGTGATCCGTCCCGGCACGCACGTGAGCCCCTACTACGAGGCTGACTGGGGTGAAAGCCAGTACCGCTGGTAAGGAAGCTCCGCAACCCGCCAGGGAACGCCTTGGTCCAGGCACGTTGACACCCCCACTGCCACCGCGATAGCGTCCTCGCACGTTCGACCACCCACCTGGAGTCACCCCGATGCGCGAAATGACCGGCGGCGATGCCGTCTACGAATCCCTGCGCGCCCTTGGCGTCGAGCACGTCTTCGGCATCGTCTCCGTCCACAACATCCCCATCTACGACGCCATCCACCGGGGCGGCGGGATCACGCCCATTGCCGTCCGCCACGAGCAGGGGGCGCTCCACGCCGCCGATGGCTACGCGCGCGCCACCGGGAAGCTTGGAGTTGCCATAACAAGCACCGGCCCCGGCGTCACCAACGCCATGACCGGCCTCTTCGAAGCCGGTTTCGCCTCCAGCCGCGTCATGATGATCACCGGCCAGGTCGATTCCGTTTACTACGGCAAGGGGAAGGGCTTTCTCCACGAGGCCGAAAACCAGCTCCCCATGCTCCGCACCGTCACCGGCCGCGCCGAGTCGGTCCAGCGGCCCGAAGACATCGGCGCCGCGATGTTCCGCGTGGCGGCCGACATCTGCACCGGCAGGCCCCGCCCAGGCGCCATCGAAATCCCCATCGATTTCCAGTACGCCAGGGCGGAGATCGACATCCCCCACGTTGAAGCCTGGCCCAGGAGCCGGCCGGCCCGCGACGCTGTCAACCGTGCCGTGGAGCTCCTGCGCGGGTCTTCCAACGTCGTGATCTGGGCGGGCGGCGGTGTCCTCACCGCCGAAGCGGAGCGCGAACTTCAACAGCTTGCCGAGCGCCTCAACGCTCCCGTCTTCACGTCAGTTAATGGCCGCGGCGCTATCCCGGAAGACCATCCGCTCTGCATGGGTCCACTGACGAACATGCCCGCCTTCGCTGAGGTCTTCGACGGGGCCGGCGTCGTCCTCGCGGTCGGCACCCGCTTCCAGGGCGGAGCCACCCGCAACTGGACGATGCCGCTCCCATCGAAGCTCATTCACATCGATGCCGACCCGGCCGTTATCAACCGGAACTACCACGCAGATGTCCCGGTCATCGCCGATGCGCGCCTCGCACTCTCCGCAATCCTGCGCGAACTCGATGGCAGCGGCGCAGAAGCCAGCCAGGGCCACCCGGAGAATGCCGCCTTCCTCTCGCGTGCCCAGGAATTGCGTGATGCCGCCCGCGCCCAGATCCGGCGCGAGATTGGGCCCGACTACGAGGCTATCATGGATGCCATGCGGGAGCATCTCCCGCGCGACGCATTCGTCGTCCGCGATGCGACCGTCCCGGCCTACCTCTGGGGCAACCGGCTGATGCCTATCCTGGCCCCGCGCACTTCCCTGAACCCGACCTCCGCCGCCATCGGGCCAGCCCTTCCCCTGGCCATCGGCGCGGCCATCGGAACCGGCCGCAAAGCCGCGGTCATCCAGGGCGACGGCGGCTTCATGCTCAACATCGCCGAGCTTTCCACCGCCGCCCAGTACCGCGTGCCAGTAGTGGTCTGCGTGTTTAATGACGGCGGCTACGGCGTCCTCCGCTCCATCGAAGGCCGCACCTTCGAGGGCCGGCAGTTCGGCGTCGACCTCCATACACCCGACTTCGTCATGGTCGCGAAGGCCATGGGCGTCGAGGCCGAGCGCGTCGATAGCCCCAATGCGTTCCGGGCGGCGTTCGCCCGGGCGATCGCCCACGAGGGCCCGTACCTCATCGATATCGATGTCACGAAGCTCACGCCGATGGCCGGCCTCGGCACGCCTCCGCCCCGGCGCCCCTGATCGCCTGGGCCGCACGCGAACGGCCCGGGCACTCCCCGGGCCGTTCATAATGGCGCCGTGCCTATCGCGCCGCCGACTTCTGCTTCGCCTCCATCTCCCGGAGCACCTGCCGCATCTTGGCCCAGCGCTCGGCACGCAGCCGGGCCGTCTCGTCCAGCGTGGCCGGGTCAACCTCCGCGATCATCGCCCCGTAGGCCGGGAACGAAGGGATTTCGTCGTCGGCGAGCTCTTTCATCCACTGCTTCCGCTGGAAGGCCTTTTCCACGTACGGGGCAAGCTCATCCGCCTTGCGCCGCGCGCGCTCTTCTTCCTGCTCCTTGAACTCTGGCATTACCTCCGCGGCGAACAGTTCGAGCGATTCGCAGATGTGCTCGTGCTGGTTCTTCCCGCCCTGCTGGATGAACACCGTCTGGTCGACGCCCGCATCGGCGAACTTCTTCAAGTGCGCGCGGAGCTGGGCCGGCGTCCCGATGCCGTCTCCGCCGCCGCCCAGGAAGTCGAGCTGCTCGGCGCCCATGGCTTCCTTCACCGCTTCGTATTGTGCCCAGATGTTCGTTCGGCCGGGCTTGTGCGTCCCGAAGACATAATGATGCCCGAGGCCGAACTGGAAGAACTTGAACCCATCGAATCCTCGCCGGAACGCCTCCTCCGCGTCGGGATGACACGAGAAGCTGGTCACCATCGCGATATTCGGGTTCACCGCATGCCCGATTGGCACGCACTCGTTCTTGAACGTCTCGTAGTAGTCGTCGACCCACTTCTTCGCTTCCGCGGGGTCGACGAAGGCGAACGTCAAGGCCCCGATGCCCAGTTGGGCCGCCAGGTGAATCGTGTCGCGGTTCGAACACGCCACCCAGAGCGGTGGATGCGGCTTCTGAACCGGCTTCGGCACCACGTTCCGCACAGGCATCGAGAAGTACTTGCCCTGGTACCCGGGGTACGGGTCCATCGCCAGCATGTTGCACACCTGCTCCGTCGTCTCGCGCCACATCGCGCGGCGCTCCGCCGGGTTGATGTTGAAACCTTCGAGTTCGGCCCGCGATGCCGATTCGCCTGTCCCGAATTCCACGCGTCCGTTCGAAACAAGGTCGAGGGTAGCGATCTCCTCCGCGATCCGGGCGGGTGCGTTGTAATTCGGCGGCATCAGCTTGATGCCGTGCCCGAGCCGGATGTTCTTGGTCCGCTGGCTCGCCGCTGCCAGGAACACCTCCGGGCACGACGAATGCGAGTACTCCTCCAGGAAGTGGTGCTCCACCTCCCACGCGAAGTCGATCCCCAGCCGGTCTGCCAGTTCGACCTGTGCCAGCGCGTCCTGGAACAGCTTCAGCTCGATGCCATCGTCCCAGGGGCGCGGCAGCTGGTGCTCATAAAAAATGCCAAACTTCATCCAATTCCTCCTGCCGTTGGCCGCGGAGTCTACCAGAACACTTAGCGTCTCGCGAAGCATTTTCTCCCCGGCGTCCGGACCTCGGCGGGAACACCGTTTGCGCTAGGGCGGGCAACCCGACAGAATCGGCCCACCTGCACCCACCCGGAGCCAGCCGATGACCAAGCCTTCCCGCGCGCAGCGGCTCGACGACGCCGCAACCGCGCTGTTCGCGGCCAGCGCGCTCCTGGACCAGGTCCGTCTCATGATCTGGGACCGCGAAAACCTCACCGTTACCCAGCTCCGCCTGCTCGGGCACCTGCTCCAGCAGGAAGGGCTCAGCAACGCCGAGCTCGCCGAGCGCCTCTACGTCACCCGCCCCTCGGTCTCCGCCCTCCTTGAACGCCTCGAGCGCGGCGGGTTCATCCGGCGGGAAGTGTCGGCGAGCGATCGGCGCGGCATCAATATCTGGCTCGAACCCCGCGGACGCGCCGCCATCGAAAGCCTCCGGACAGAGCTCAGGGAATACACGGCTGGCCTCATGGAAGACCTCACCGATGCGGAGATCGACGCCTTCATTGCCGCCGTCGGCCGGTTCGTCGAGGCCGGCCGTGCACGTCGCCAGCGCGACCTCGCGGCCGAGGCCCTGCAATCCGACTGACCGGTGGATCACGAAGGGCTTCGCCTTACCGAGATCCTGACAACCTCGGCCGCCGTGGCCAACTACCAGGGCCACCCCCAGGTGGGGCCGGGCCATGTGCTCCACGCCGTTGCCATCCTCCGGGGCGAGTTGCGCATTGAGGACCTCGGCCGGCCGGTCTCGCCGCTTGTCCCCCGTGGCCCCGGCGCAGGCGCCGCCGAACCCGCGGTCCGTGACCTCGCCATGCGATGGTTCGCCATCCTCGGCAACGATGTGAGCGCGGTCATGACTGCGGAGCAACTCGAAGCCTTCGTCTCCGAAGTGCGGGCCCTCATCCCGCCGGGCGCCCCTTAAGCGAACCTACGTGACCAGCCGGCGGACCACCTCGAACAACACCTGCATCCCCAGGCGGATGTTCTCCACACTGATGCGCTCGTCATGCCCGTGGATTCCCGCAAGCTCCTCGGCCGGTACCAGGCAGGGCACAAACCCGTATGCCGGTATCCCGCGGAGCCGGTAGATGCGCGAGTCCGTGAATCCGCTCGTCATCTCGGGCGCGATATGCGCTCCCTCCACCAGCTCCGTCACTACCTCCCGGACCACCGCGACAAAGCGCGTGTCCATCGAGCTCTCCGCCCCGCTGAACCGGTTCAACACCTCAACGTGCACCCGGTCGTCAGCCAGCACCGCCCGCAACTCATCGAGGAACTGGTCCGGGTCGACGTCCGGCAATAGGCGGCAGTCCAGCGTTGCGGATGCCTCCGCAGGGATCACATTGACCTTGATGCCCGTCGTGATCGTGGTCACCGTCACGGTGTTGCTCAGTCTCGCCCGCAGCGAAGGGCTGCGCTCCGCCTCGGCGAGGGTGGCCGCGTCGTCGCCGGCCGAAAGCAGACCGGCCGCCGTCATCGCCCGGGCGTGGTCGCGCATTACCGGCACAATGCGCAGCTCACGCTGCCACCGCGTCACCCGCTCCAACGCCTGGATCAGATGCTCAGCGCAGTTGTCGCCGTGCGGCACCGAACCGTGGCCCGGCCGCCCGCGCACACTCAGCTTCACCCAGAGCGGTACCTTTTCGGTGGGGGCCACCTGGAACACCTGCGCCCCGCGCGCGGACGCCAGCCCATATGCACCCTCGTTGATCACCAGCCCCGCATCCAGCCACTCAGGGCGGTTCGCCTCGATCCAGCTGACGCCGTACGTGCTCCCGGCCTCCTCATCGGCCGCCGCCAGGAACGAGACCGGCTCCCGCAGCCTGAGCCCCTGGCGCTTCAGCAAGATGAAGGTCATGAGCTCCATGATGCCCATTCCCTTCATGTCGAGCGCCCCACGGCCCCAGATCACTCCGTCGCGGAGCTCGCCCCCGAACGGGTCCACGCTCCAGAACTCGCGTTCGACGGGTACGACATCAGTGTGGTTGAGCAGGCACACACCCCCGGACGCCGCGCCCAGCCGCGTGTACAGGCTCGAACGGCCCGGCGCCGATTCCGCGACCTCGAACGGGATGCCCTCCCCGGCAAGCACACCGGCGAGAAACTCCACGGCCCGGGCCTCGTTCCCCGGCGGGTTCGACGTGTCGATGCGCAGGTACTCGCGCAACAGGCCCACCGCCTCGCCAGTAACGGCGTCCCAATCGATCTGGCTCACACTTCCCTCCGCGGTGCGGTGCCCTGAGTCTACCGGCGCCCGTCCGGCAGCGCAGCCCGGCCGGATTGCTGCTACGGCCGCACCGGCCGATAGTCGGCGGCGTGGACCTCATACTCTCACTTGCCGCCGCGGTTGCCGGCGCCGCCGTGGGGGCGGCCGTCCCGCTCCACCAGCATCGCCTGTACCGCTCGCCGGAACACCGCGCACACCCCGCCTCTGGTCCGAAGCTTCGAGCGCTCCAGGCCTTTTGCCTGCTCGCAACCGGCGCTGCGTGGGGCCTGGCCTTCCGGCCCGGGCATTATGATGCCCTCCCGGCCACGCTCACCGCTGCGTTCTCGCTCGTCCTCGTGACCGTGAGCAGCACCGATTTCGACCGCCGGATTATTCCCAATCGGCTCAGCTACCCCGCAATCGCCGCTGCGGCAGCGTTGTCCTGGGCGTGGCCCGACCGCAGCGTGAGCGATATCGCCCTTGGGGCGGCGGTCGGCCTCGGCATTGCCGCCTCCATGGTCGCGCTGGGGATGGTTGTAGGCGCCGCGCTCGGGGTGAAGGACATCGCCTTCGGCATGGGCGATGCCAAGCTCATCGTCCTCATCGGCCTCCTCACGGGCTGGCCGGGCGTGCTGACGGCGCTCCTCTACGGCGTGCTGCTTGCTGGTGGGGCAGCCTTCGTCTTCCTGCTCCGCCGCGGCTGGCGCTCGGTCTTCAGCTACGGCCCCTATCTCGCCGCCGGAGGCGTCATCGTTTTGCTCTGGGCCAACGAGTTCAACTGAGCTCTGTAAGCAACGCCGTCCAGGGTCCGCCGGGGCAGGTGCCCCGGCGGCCTGCGGGGCTTCGTCAGAGGTTCGCCTTGAGCTGGATGATCGCCGGACCGCCGATCACGATCATGATAGCCGGGAAAATGAAGAACACGAGCGGGAACACCATCTTGATCGGCGCCTTGAATGCCTGCTCCTCGGCCTTCTGCCGCCGCTTCGTGCGGATGACCCCGGTCTGGACACGGATCACGCCGCCGATCGAGATGCCCATCGCTTCCGCCTGCACGATGGCGTTGACGAGCTGGCGCAGTTCGTCAACGCCCGTCCGTTCTGCCATGTCGACGAACGCGTCCCGGCGCGCCCGCCCCATCTGGATCTCTCGCATGGTCCGGGTGAGCTCCTCGGCAAACGGCCCACGGACCTTCTCGATCACGCGGGTGAAGGCCGCATCGATCCCCAGGCCGGCTTCCACGGAAGCCGTGATAAGGTCAAACGCGTCCGGCAGCGACCGCCAGATCTCCTTCTGCCGCCGCTTGATGCGGCCCAGGACAATGATCCTCGGGGCATAGATGCCGAGTCCCGTCATGACGCCGAAGGCGCCAATCATCATCTCGATGCCGCCACCCATTGCAGCGACATACAGCGTTGCGAGCGTCGGCAGCACGCCGGCGGCAATGGCCACCATCACCAGGAACTGGCCTGGCTTGATCTTCATTCCCGCCTGTGTCAGGCCCTTCTCGAGCCGTTCTTCCATGGTCGACGGCAGGATTCCATTCGCCCGCCGTGAGATCCCCTGGATGAGTGGGCGGATGACCCGCTGGCTGAACGCAGCCTCAGGGTCGGGGAGGGCTTCACGGTTCGGGCGCGTGTAACGCAACCCGCCCAGGCGCATGTCCATCGCCCCGTCGGCTGGCGACTTGTGCATCAGGCCATAAGCCATGAGCGTCACTGTCACAAACGTGCTGAAGGCCACAAGGTATTCCATGGCGCTAGACCTCGATGTTCACAATCTTCTGGATGACCATAAACCCGATGACCTCCGAGACCGCCGCGGCTCCGAGCATCATCCGGCCGAGCGGGTCCGTGAACAGCGTGCCCGTGAACTCCGGACTGATAATGCTGAAGATGATGAGCAGACCGATCGGGATGCCGCCGATCACGAACCCGGTCATCCGCTGTTGCGACGTGAGCGTCCGAATCTCACCGCGAATGCGTTCCCGC
Organism: uncultured Anaerolineaceae bacterium; assembly: GCA_964648195.1. Classification (GTDB taxonomy): domain Bacteria; phylum Chloroflexota; class Dehalococcoidia; order Tepidiformales; family Tepidiformaceae; genus Amarobacter. The sequence goes on from CAZYLL010000004.1 coordinate 65,968, forward strand.
TCCCGCATGGTGTGGGCCACGTTGTCGAGGATCTCGGCAAGGTTGCCGCCGACCGACCGCTGGATGAGCACCGCCGTAATGACAATGTCGAAGTCGGAACTCCCCACACGCTCGTTCAGAGCCGTAAGCGCCTGCTCCACGCTGGCCCCCATCGCGGTGTCCCGAAGCGTTCGCCGGATTTCCACCGAGAGAGGAGCCGGGATCTGCTCCGCCGATGCCTCCATCGCCTGGAGCAGCCCGAAGCCCGCGCGCAGCCCGCTCGAAAGCATCTGGATGAACTCCACCAGCTGCGCCTCCATCTTGTGAAGGCGCGAGGCGATGCGGCGCTTCAGCCAGAACCCGGTCAGGAAGAATCCGATCGGAATTCCAACGAGACTCAGCGCCACGACCGGCACGAGCAGCATGAACACCGCCGCAAGTGCCACCGAAACCAGCACCCGCAGCACGAAGTATTCCTTCGCGTTGAGCGTCAGCCCGGCCCGCTCCAGGTCGCGTGTCCAGTTGGCCGCCAGGTTCCCGGAAATTACCGTAATGCCCGCGAAGTTGACGGCTCCCCGCCGCCGAAGGCTCACCCGTGCCTCCTGGGGCAACGACTGCTCAACCTCACGCAACTTCGAAAGCCGTGCGGCGGCCGTCCCCGAACCCTCGCCATAGGCGGTCACCCAGAGCGTGAACGTGGTTGCGAATGCCCCCGCGCAGAGGGCTGCAAGGATCAGCAGCAGCATCTGACTACCACCCTTCCGCCGTGCCGAACAGGTTGTTCGGCAATTCGATACCCGCCATCGCGAACTTGTGCACAAAGCCCGGGCGGATACCCGTGGGCTTCATGGCGCCGTGCACCTTCCCGTCCTCGTCCACGCGGTCGAGCTTGAACAGGAAAATGTCCTGCAACGTGATCGTGTCCCCCTCCATGCCGCTCACTTCCGTCACATGCGTCACCCTGCGCGAGCCATCCTGGAGGCGGCTGATCTGGATAAAGATGTGAATCGCCGATGCAATCTGTTCCCGGATGGCGCGCGATGGCAGGTCCATGCCGGCCATGAGCACCATGTTTTCCAGGCGCGACAGTGCCTCACGCGGGTTATTCGCGTGTATGGTCGAAATCGACCCGTCATGGCCCGTGTTCATCGCCTGCAACATGTCGAATGCTTCTTCGCCGCGGACTTCGCCGACGATGATGCGGTCCGGGCGCATGCGCAGGCAGTTGCGTACCAGGTCGCGCTGCTTGATCTGGTTCTTTCCTTCGATGCTCGCCGGCCGCGCCTCCAGCGTGATGACGTGGTCCTGCTGCAGCCGAAGTTCCGAAGGGTCCTCGATCGTGATGATGCGCTCCGTGTTCGGGATGAACGCCGAAAGCGCGTTCAGCATCGTCGTCTTACCGGTGCCGGTACCACCGCTGATGATGATGTTCAGGTGGGCCCGTACGCACATGGCCAGGAACTCCGCCGTCGCTTCGCTCAACGCACCCACGGCCACCAGGTCGGCCATCCGCATCTTGTCGGCCCGGAACTTCCGGATGGTGATGCTGGGCGCCTTTGGAGAGGCAGGCGGTATGGTGATGTTGACGCGGGACCCATCGGGCAGACGCGCATCCACCATCGGGCTCGACTCATCGATGCGCCGCCCAAGCGGCGCAACGATGCGCTCGATGATCCGCATCACGTGCTGCTTATCGCGGAACTTCGTCGGCGCCCGGAAGATCCGGCCTTCCCGTTCGAAGTACACCTTGTCGATGTCATTGACCATTACTTCGCTGATCGATGGGTCGCGCAGCAGCGGTTCGAGCGGTCCAAGCCCCAGCGCCTCATCAGCGACCGCCTCCAGCAGCTCTTCGCGGCTCGCTCCGCCGAGCTGGATGCCCTCCTGGACGATGAGCTCGCGCGCCGCCTTGATGACAGCGTCGCGCTGTTGCTCCGGCGCAAGCCCCTCGAGCGCGCCGTGCTCCAGCTCCTCGATGAGCAGCTCGTGCAACCGGATCTTTGCCGCCTCGGCCTGGGGGTTCGGAGCGCCCCGAAGGCTCAACGGGGCCGGCTGCGCGCCCGGGCCTGCCGCCACTCGCGCTGGCCGCTGTGCCGGTTCCGGGCGAGCTGGCTCCGGGGCCGGCGCCGGGCCCGGCTGGCCAACTGCCCGCACTCCGCTCAACCGTGGCTGTCCGGGGATCCCGGGCGGTGGCGGTGGAACTTGCTCCACCTCACCCCACCGCCGCCCCGTCACCGGAGGCCGGCCCAGTTGCCCGGACGGACGGAGCTTCGGAGGGTCGGCCGGGTCCGTTCCTGCGCCCCCTGCCGATGCGGCGTTCTCTGCCTGGCCCGGACCCGGCTGGTGCTCGCCAAGCCGGCGCCGGGCCCCGGCCCAGCCAAACGGCTGGCGCTCATCGCCGCCAGCAGCTCGTCGATCGCGAAGGTCGTCAGACATAACTCGTCACTCCGTCCCGGTGCGTGTCAGGCACTCCTCTTGAAAGGCATCCGGAAGATGCCGCCCAGGCCGCTGCCACCCCGCTTGCCCGCCTTCGACCGCTGCCGGATGCCCGCCAGCGCCCGCGCAATGTCTTTGATCTCCACCGCGACGCGGCTGTTCGGCCGGCTCAGCACAATCGGACGGCCCAGCTGCGCCGCCTTTACCACTTCGTTGTCCTGCGGAATCTTCCACCACAGATCGGTGTCGAGCGTGCGTTCCACGTCCTTCTCGCGGACGCCGGTGTCCATCCCCGCCCGGTTGAGCACCACCTTGATGCGTTCCTCGTCGTTGCCGAACCGCTCGTGAAGCATCTCCAGGGCGAGCACTGTGTCCTTGATGCTTGCCATGTCCAGCGTGGTGATCAGCAGGATCATCGTCCCGACTTCGATTGCCGCCGCCACGATCTCATTGAACGTGCCGGGCGTGTCCAGGATCACGAAGTCGTGTGTCTGCGACAGTACATCGACGACGTCCCGGACGTGCGCCGAGCTCAGGTTGCGCCAGTCGCTTGGCCGCGTCGGTGCTGGCAGGATCCGCACGCCCGATTCGTGCTGCACGAGATACTCCCGGAGCGAGTTCCGGTCCACGTTGTCCAGGTTGCGGGCCAGGTCCGCAATCGAACGCTCGACCGGGATATCCATCGTGATCGCAACATCGCCAAAGCGCGTATCCATGTCGACCAGGGCCACGGTCTGGTGCGCTTCGGTAGCAAGCGCGACCGCCAGGTTCGAGGCGATCGTGGTCTTTCCGATGCCTCCCTTGGCCCCGAAAACGGTGATGATGGTCCCCTGCGCTACCGGGTCGGCGAGCTCGCCGCGCCGGCGCATCGCCTCGCGTTCCTTCTTTTCGAGCACCTTCAGGATCGACGACTCGAGTTCCTCCGGGTCTAGCGGCTCGACCAGGTAATCCGAAGCTCCACCTACCATCGACTGCCGCATCAGCCGGATGTTCGCTTCCGTCGAGAACACCACGATCGGCAGGTCTGGCAACCCGTCATTGATGCGGGAAAGCGTCTGGATCGGCCGTACCAGCGGCTCCTCGATGCGCATCAGGACGAGGTCCGGCCGCATCTGGAAGCACAACGTGAACGCCTCCACGCCATACCCCGCCGTCGCTATGACCTGGAAACCCAGCATCTGGAGCGTCTTCGACAACTCCGTCGAGCTCTCGCGGTCCGGATCCACCACAAGCAGTTGCGGTACCCGTGCCATCGTCTTGTTCCTCCACCGTCTCGCACCCCGGAGACCACCAGGGGCCTTGCGTCCTGTTTGGCGTGGGGACCTGCCTCACCGGGCGCGGCCCCCACCTGCGTGTTCCTTGCCTCGGCCGCCTAGCGGACCGGGAAGAGGTCTTCGTACGAGAACACCTGCTTCCCTTCCACCGGCGCTGAATCACCCTTCTGGCGGACGAGCAGCCGGTACTGGCCCACGTCGTCCTTCATCGCATCGATGAGGGCCACCTTGGCGGCAAGGTCCGGCGGCAGCGCCAGCGTCACCGAGATCGCCTTCTCGTACGTCGCCTCTGCGTCCGGGCTCACCGCCTGCGATTGCTGGATGCCCCCGCTCCCGGCTGTGCCGTCAGCGCTGCCACTGGTCGTCGCGTTGGCGTCGATCTTCGGCATCGTCCGCACCACGCTCTGGGCCACGGCCAGCACGAGCACGTCCTGCGCGATATAGCCAGCGACCACGTCGGGCTTCTCTTCTCCCGTGAGCGGGTCAACCTTCATGAGCGTCGTGATCCCCAGGACATCGATGCGGTCTCCAGGCTGCGGCAGCCCGGCCGCAATCCACGCCTCATGCGGCACCTGCAGCGAAAGGCCGCGCATCCCCTCGGGGACCTTCCACGTCACCGTGTCCTGGCCCTCGTAGGTCGTCACCTTGGCTGCGAGCACCTGCTCGCCCTGGTACATCGGCGCCGTCGCTACCTTGCCCACCAGGCTCTGCAGGTCCTTATCCGTGAAGTACCCTTCGACAAGCCCGGCTGCCGGGACCGTCTTCGTCCCGAGCATGTCGCTCGTGATCTTGTCGCCCACGTTCACGTTCTTCGTCAGGACAACGACGGTCTCCGCGCCGGCGCCCGAGTTAAGCACCTGGTCGACCCCGTCGTCGCCGCCCTTGCTGCTCAGGAAGGCGAACATCAAGAGCGCGCTGAGCACGCCGAACGCGGCGGCGAGCAAGAGCACGCCGCGACTTCGACTGGAACTACTCGATGCTGCCGCAATGGTTCGGTTCACGTTTCACTCCTCCCCTACCAATATCGGCGGGCATGTCACCCGGCCACAGGCCGGATTAACCCTCGCCGGAAAGAAAAGGCCCCCGCTCCAGGAGGAACGGGGACGTGTGGCTCGCGGCCCGTCTGAATGGACCGCCCTACCTTACCAGCGCGATATGCGTCTGTTCGGCGATTGCCTGGAAGGCTTCGTCGAGTTGCGCGGTAGTCGGCGCGAAGTAGTAGGACCCCCCTCCAATGGTCGCGATGTCCTGCAGGAAGCTCGCGTCGACGTCGTATCCGAGACCGATCGTGAAAATGATGACGTCGCCGTCTGCCGCGCGTTGCGCTTCCGCCAGCGCATGTGAGACGGACTGCGACGTGCCGCTGCCAGTGCTGCAGGACGTGGAGTTGTAGCTACTGGAGTTGTACGTCGATCCGCCGCAGTACGTGTTCGCGATACCGTCGGTCAGCAATACCAGGACGCGCACCGCGTTTGCCCGCTTCCCGGTCCCGTCCAGGATTTGCCTGCCGACAGCGATGCCGTGGGGAATGTTCGTGCTCCCCGATGGCCAGAGAATCGCGTCCAGCGACGACCGGACGGCGCTGAAACTTGACGTGAGATTCTGGCTGATGGCGCCCGTGGTCGAGTACCGGGCCGCGCCAATCTTGTCATAGGCCGGATCGAACAGCGTGGTGAAGTACTTCGCCGCGTCGATCGCTGCATCGAAGGGTTGCGCCGGGCCGTTCGTTGAAGTCGTCGGCGTGTAGTAGCTGGCAAGCTGGCAATAGTCGCTTGTGCTGCTGTACCCCGTACGGTTCGCCCAGACTTCGGCATTCGCCGAATGCGAGGTTGCGACGGTGTTGGCGCCGGTCTGCCGGTTGAGGTAGCCGCGGGTCACAGTCAGCGTGTTGGTCGCCGTATTCACGGCCGTGATCTTCATGAGTTCGTTGTCGATCATGATGATCCCTGCCCGGAGGTTCGGGTCACTACCGCCTGTCGTCAGCTGCCAATACGGGGTCGTGCTGTTGAACGTCGTCCCGAAGTTGCTCCGGTTCGTGGATGCGCTCGTGCTGGTGAAGATCCGGATGTCATTCAGCTGAATCGTGGTCTGGGTCGAGTCGATGTTGTTGAGCAGCCGCGGAAACGCGAAACCACCTGCCGGGCTCAGCCGCCCGGGGCTCATCAGATACGACGTGCTTCGCTCGACTCGATGGAAGCTGTCGAAACACATCGAACCCGAGATGTCGAACACGACCGCGATGTCGAGCACCTGCGATTCCGCATCGCCCGATGCCGAGACGTGCCACTTGTCCACTCCGAACAGCCGCGCGAACCAGGTCGGGATGTCCGCGGAACCCGAAACGCGGATCGCCTTGTTTCCCGGCGGGTACTCCACCGAAAACTGGATGTTTTCGCCCTGGGCCTGGATGAACCCGCTGTTGTCCATCCAGTACTCCGTCGCCTTCGCGGCCGCGTCGGTCTGGTTTGGCATGCTCTGCGCTGCCGCAAGGGCCGCCGCATCGACTGCGGCCTGCATCTGCGTTCGCGCCCATACGTACCTGCCGACATCAATGCTCATCGCAACGAAGCCGATAAACACGAAGAGAAACAGGCCGAACAGGGGCAACGCCTGTCCAGCCTCGCGATGCGTGATTCTTCGGATAAGCGACCGCAGCATCGCTTCCTCCTTCTGGCTGCTATTCCAGCCGCATAGACGAGTGTGCCGAAATCGTCGGCGATGCCAGGTCGCTCCCGCCGAGGAACTGAAGGATCCCCCCGAGCGGCGTGACGAATTCGAAGTCGTAGGCCAGGTCGATCGACACTGCCGACCCGCGTGCGCCCTGGACGTTGGTCTTGGTGATGGTGAGCTTTCCCGGTTCGAGCGAGCAGTTACTGGGGTAGCTGCTGCAGAAGCTGTCGTAGATGCGGGCATCGATCGCCGAGCTATCGGCCTGGACCGCTGCCACACGTGCGCCCTCGCGGGCGGCGTTCGTGACCAGCAACCACGTATAGAACGCCCGGCCGAAATCGACCAGGCCAAACATCAGCACGAGGAAGATCGGCAGGATCATCGTGAACTCCACAAGGCTCTGCCCGGCTTCCGTCTCCCGGAAGCGGCGCAAGAGCCTGCGCACCGGTCCCCCGCGAAGTGGTCGATCTCCCTGTTCGGTGAGGTCCATGCTCGCCTCGTCTTTCCGGCCGCCTCAGCGGCGTCCGATCGAGAAAGGGGTGGGTGACCGTGGTCGCCCACCCCTTCCGGGCTGTTGTCCGGCCTGTGCCCGGACGTGCGGACTAGATCGAGTTGGCGACCGAGTTCAGCGCATTGCTGATGTTGCCGCCGAGCAGGGTCAGTGCCGCGATGCAGACGATGGCGATGAGGGCGAGGATCAGGCCGTACTCGGCGAGGCCCTGGCCTTCTTCCTTGGCGAGCTGGTACTTGGCGACCTTGCTGATGGCCCAGTTCTTGATCTTCGACATGTTGGTTCTCCTACCTCTTCCTGGCTGGGGCGGTGCCCCGTGTTCTGGTTCGCCCCCGGCATCCGCGTCCGTTCCTCCCGCTGGCTCTTGCCAGCCGCCCCGGGTGTCGCATCGGCGGACCCCGTTTCCGGGTTGGCCTCCGCCTCCGCTCGGCCCGGGACCGGGCGCTTCGCCGGTGAAGCTACTAGCAGTTTCGACGGCGCCACCCGGGCCAAAAGGTGCGTTACCACCTGTTCACTGCCTTGACTCCCGGGGGTTCCGAGCAGCTCGGCACCACGTAGCGTCTGCCGAATCGGAGGTTCCCTGCCGATTCTTCCGTTGCGGCCGGTTGCAAATCCGCCGGACAGCATCTGGGGGTGAGCAAATGTCCGAAGCGATGGCCCTGGCGACAGCCGGGGCACACACCCGCGGGGCCTGGCGCAGGCGACTTTCCTACGTTCAGGATGCTTCCCTCGTTTGTATATCGGCACTGTTCTTTTGGGTGCATGCCGCCCACGCCCTGGAAGCTCGCTCCATCGCCAATGTCTTCTTCGCGCTCGAGCAAGGCCTCCTCGTCGGCATGTTCCTCACTCGCAGGCGTACCGACACCACCTCGAACAGGCCGTGGGACTGGTTCGTCGCCACGATCGGCGGGTGGCTCCCCCTCGCCATGCGGCCCCATGAGAGTGGGGGAAGCCTCGAAGCCTTTGGTACTGGCCTCCAGGTCGCCGGCCTCTCCTGCGTCATCGTTAGCTTCGCGACGCTCGGAAAGAGCTTCGGCGTCGTCGCCGCCAACCGCGGCCTGAAAGTCGGTGGCCCATACCGCTTCATCCGCCACCCCATTTACATGTCACACTCCATCACCCTCATCGGCTTCAGCCTGGCGAACCTCTGGTGGTACAACACGGCGATCCTCGTGACCGTCACAGTGTTCCAGGTGCTACGCATCCAGGCCGAAGAACGGGTCCTCGCTGCCACGTCCGACTATGACTCTTACCGCCGCTCGGTCCGCTGGCGGCTGGTACCGGGGTTGTACTAGTGAGGCGGTCGCTTCGTCTCGGGGTATCCGTACCCGTGCGGGCCCCCTCCGAGGTCGCGCCTCGGCGGCTCATGCGCGTTCTCAGCGCCGCCGGGACGTGGGGCGTCTTCGCCCTCCTGCTCATGCCCTATGTGGCGATCCGGGGGAAAGGCGACGAGATCTTCTCGCCCATCGGGTTGGAAGGTGCGGAGCGGGCAGTGTTCTCGGGGGTCCCGACGCGCTTCCTCCAGGAGCACCTGTACGCGAGAGACCTGGTGTGGCTGGATGCGGCAGGTTTCGTGATGCACCTTTCCTGGTTCTTCCTCCCATTCGCGTTCAGCCTCGTCGTCGCCTTCACCGAGCGCCGGAAGATGCTGGAGTTCTACTGCTGGGTCCTGGCGGCGAGCTACGTGAGCAACGTTTTCTATCTCTTGCTCCCGGTTCGGCCTCCATGGATGGAACCAGGCGTCACGCGCATCCTCGCCGAGCGCAGCTTCATCCAGTACACGCAGGCCGACGATAACCCCTTCGCCGCCTTCCCGAGCCTCCATGCGGCCGTGCCGATGGTGATCGCGCTGTTCTTCTTGCTCCGGTCCGAAACGAAGCGTGTCCTCGTGTGGCCCATCGCCGTCCACGGCCTCTTCATCAGCGCAGCGGTCGTCTACCTCGGCGAGCACTGGGTCCTGGACGTGGTCGCAGGCTGGGCGCTCGCGGGATTCGTCGCCTGGCTCTTTGTCTCACGCAAGGTTCGAGCTGCGTTGCACCGCATCCCAGGCGATCCGCTCTTGCGGATCCAGGATCTGGATGCCCGGATTGCCAGCCTTGGGTACGGTTCTGCGGGAGTGGACGGCCACGACGCGCGACCCGAGCCCGCCCGGCCCCAACCCGAGCGCCGCGCCGCCTAAGGCACCAGCAGCAGGTCCACCAGCGCCGGCAGCGCAACCCCCGCGGGCGCCCGGATCACCACGTCAGCGATGTCCGTCAGGCCGGTCTCTTCCGGGTTGATCTCGATCAGTGGCGCGCCTCGGCGCTTCGCCAGTACCGGGAAGTCCGCCGCCGGGTAGACCACCGCGCTCGTCCCGATCGTCAGGAACAGGTCGGCCTGCAACGCCTGCCGGTAACACGCATCCAAGGCATCTTTCGGGATCGGCTCCCCAAACATCACCGTGTCGTTCTTGTACACCCCGCCACACTCCGGGCAGAGCGGCGGCAGCCGCTCCAGGTCGATCGTCTCCAGCCGGTCGCGCGCCCCACACTCCATGCACCGCACCTTGAAGCGGTTCCCGTGGATCTCTGTCACCAGCCGCGACCCCGCCACCTGGTGCAGGTTGTCGATGTTCTGCGTGATGACGTGGGCGAGCCGTCCCATGTGCTCCAGGTCGGCCAGCGCATAGTGCCCGGGGTTGGGCGCTGCCCGGTCGATCGCCTCGGCGAACTCCGAACCGCCAACCCGGTGCTCGATTGCGTACCGCCACCACGCAGCCGGGTCGTCCAGGAACATGTCCCACCCGTCGATGGTCGGCTCGCCGAACTTCGTCCAGACCCCGCCGGTCCCCCGGTAGGTGGGGATGCCGCTTTCCGCCGAAAGGCCCGCACCGACGAGCGCCACCGCATGGCGGCTCCGCCGCATCAGCGATGCCGCCGAGCGCAACCCGGTAGCAACGTCCGGGTCATCAAGGAGCGAAGTGGTCTGCCGCAAGCGATCCCTCTGTAGGAAGATGATAGGCCACTTCCTCTTCGAACGTCCTGACCTGTTCGGCCGTTTGTTCCGGGGACCACCCGGCCTCTTCCGCGGCAATCCGCGCGACCTCGCGGTGGCAGCACAGCCCGCGGCAGCTCGCCCACGAAATCCCGGTCCGCCGCAGCATGATGTCGCCAAGCGTCATGACGTGCTCGTTGCGCACCGCGTGGCGCACCTCCCCGGCGACTGCGCCGCTGTGCTCGCACAACACGCCAGTGCCCAGTTCGAGCACGCCCGGTATCGCCGCGCCGTAGATGCGCAGGTGGCGAAGGCTCCGCCTCGGCAGCCCGCTCTCCAGCAGCCGCTCCCGCCAGCCCGCCGGTGGTTCGGTCACGTGCTCCCGCCGCTTCTGGCGGGGTCCCAGGCGCTCCACAGCCTCCTCCGCCAGCGGCCGGAACGTGCTCAGCTTGCCGCCCACGACGCTGTACATGCCGCGCGCGCCACCGAGCTTCCCATGGTCCAGTACCGCGTGCCGCCGGCTGATTGCTGCCTCGGGCCCGCCCTTCACCTTCTGCAGCGGCCGCAGCCCCGCATACGCGTACCGGATGCGAGCCCGCGTGATGTCGTACCCCGGCAAGAGCTCTCGTGCCTCCGAGACCAGGTACTCGATGTCTGCGTCCACAGGCCGGATCGCCGACGGGTCGCCGTCATAACGCTCGTCGGTCGTGCCGATGAGCAGCAAATCGCCCTGCGGCACCGAAAAGAACACGCGCCCGTCGCTCTTCGCTGTGGAAAAAACGGCGTTGTGTCCCGGCGGCTCATCCAGCTCCACCACGATGTGGGCCCCCCGCGTGACTCCCAGGAGCTCTGGCGGCGCCACGTCCTCCAGCCGGTTTACCGCATCTACCCATGGCCCTGCCGCGTTTACCACGCAACGCGTAGCGAAGCTGTGCGTGCGGCCATCCGCCGAGACCTCGACCGCAGAAACGGACTCTCCCGCCGTTACGATCCGGGTGACCGGCGCATGATTGAAAACGTGTGCGCCGAATCGTTCGGCCGAAAGCGCCAGTTCGAGCGTCAACCGTTCCGGCGAGTGGACCCGCGCGTCGAAAAAGGCGAACCCACCGTTCGCCGAATCGGGCAGGTAGGGCGCGATTTCGCGCAGCCGCGCCTTCCCGAGATGCCGATGCGACGGCACGCCCCGGTACAGCGCCAGCATGTCGTACGTTGCCAGTCCAACCCGCAGCTGCCACGCCGGGCGCCGCGTCCACGGCAACATCGGCAGCAGGAACCGCTGCGGACTGACCAGGTAAGGGCGCGTCTTCAGCAACCAGGCCCGCTCCTTGAGCGACTCGAACACGAGCCGCACGTCCCCGTGCTCCAGGTATCGCAGGCCGCCATGGATGAGCTTGGTCGAACGCCAGGTGGTCCCGAATCCGAAATCTGCCGCTTCGAACAGTGCGACCCGGAGCCCGCGCGCCGCCGCCTCCTCGGCGATGGCGCAGCCGTTGATGCCTCCACCGATGATGGCGGCGTCCAGCGGCGGCCCGGCGGCCAGCTCGCCGAGGTTCACTCCGATGCCCACCCGAGGGTCCGCTCCACCGCCCGCCTCCACTCGCGCAGCTTCCGGTGGCGCTCCGCCGACCCCATCCGCGGCTCGAACACCCGCTCCGGCCGCCAGAGCGCAGCTACCTCGTCGAGCGACGACCAGACGCCAACCTCCAACCCCGCGATGTAGGCGGCGCCCAGCGCTGTTGTCTCCGTGCTCGTGGGCCGGACCACCGGGATCCCGGCGAAATCGGCCTGCATCTGCATGAGCAGGTTGTTTTGCGAGGCCCCGCCATCCACCCGCAGCTCGGCGATGGGCGCCGGCAACGACTGGTTCATCACCTCGATGAGCTCCGTGCTCGAAAGCGCGATCGCCTCCAGTGCGGCCCGCGCAATGTGCGCCTTCGTGGTCCCCCGCGTGATTCCCAGGATTGCGCCCCGGGCATGCGGGTCCCAGTCCGGCGCGCCCAGGCCCGTGAACGCCGGCACGACCGCAACCCCACCGCAATCAGCCACCGTCCCCGCGAGTTCTTCGATCTCGTCCGAGCGCGAAATGAGGCCCAGCTCGTCACGCAGCCACTGCACCACCGCCCCGGCGACGAACACCGAACCTTCGATCACGTACTCCGGGCCCTGCTGTCCCGCGCCCCCACCGATGGAGGTGAGCAATCCCCCATCGGACCTGACAGGCCGCGGACCAGCGTTGGAAAGCAGGAAGCAGCCCGTGCCGTACGTGTTTTTCGCGATGCCAGGTGAGAACCCGCCCTGCCCAAAGAAGGCCGCCTGCTGGTCGCCGGCAACCCCGGTGATGGGCACCTTTGCCCCAAATACTGCCTCATCCGTCGTTCCGAACAACGAACGCGATGGCTGCGCAGCCGGCAGCACCGCGCGCGGCACTTCAAACATGTCGCACAGCGTGTCGTCCCAGCGTCCCCGGTTGATGTTGAAGAGCAACGTCCGGCTCGCGTTGGTATAGTCGGTCGCGAACCGCCGTCCGCCGGTCAACTTCCAGGTGAGCCAGCTGTCGACAGTCCCGGCTGCCAGTCTCCCGTTTGCAGCTGCGTCCCGTACGGCGTGGTCGTGCCGGAGCAGCCACGTCAGCTTCGTCCCCGAAAAGTACGGGTCCAGCTTCAACCCCGTGAGCTTCCGGATGGTCTCCTCGTGGCCGGCGCTCCGCAGGTCCTCACAGATGCCCGCCGTCCGCCTGTCCTGCCAGACGATGGCATTGCCGAGCGGCTGGCCGGTCTCCCTGTCCCACGTGACGACGGTCTCGCGCTGGTTCGTCAGGGCGATGGCGGCCATGTCCCCCGGCGTGAGCCCTGCCTGCGCCAGCGCGATGGAAACCGACTCCAGCGTCGATTCCCAGATATCCATCGGATCGTGCTCGACCCATCCTGGCTGTGGATAGTGCTGCGCGAACGGCTGCTGACCGACCCCCGCGACCTCGCCTGCGGCATCGACCACCAGCGCCCGCGAGCTCGTGGTCCCCTGGTCGATCGCGAGCAAGTATGGCGCCTGCATGGCCGGAGTATACGGACTCCCGCGCTATCTGCCGCAGGCGCGCCGGTTACTGCCTCGCGACTTCCAGCTTTTCGAGCCGATCCCGCAGTTTCACTTTCTCCTCGCGCAGCCTTTCGAACTCCTCCCGGAGTTTCTTCACCTCTTCGTCTGTCGCCGCGCCCTTGCGCAGGGCGAGCGCATTCTCACGCGCCATCCGCACCCCGCGCCCATCCAGCTCGCGCGCCGCCATCTTCTCAAGCGCCGGCACCTGGCTGTCGTCCTTCAGCGTCTTCAGTCCGTTGGCCGCCGCGATGCGCACGCGGAAATCCGGGTCCTCCAGGTAGCCCGCAATCTCCTCGCCCAGCACCTTCTTCCGGTCCGGGAAGAACAGTCCCAGCCGTGCGATGGCCCCGACGGCCGGCGGCCTCGCCTGGAACGGCTGACCGTAACGGGCCGCCTTGCACAGCAGTTCGAACCCGGCCTCTTCCCGCAACTCCACAAGGCCGTCGATGCACCCAACACGCACCACCTGCCGGAACGAAGGCCGATCGAAATTGGAAGAGAGCACCTCAAAGGAGCCGGGCAGCCGGAGCTTCCCGGTACTGCGGCAGGCTTCCGCCTCGACGAACCAGGAACGGTCGCGCTTCGCCAGCGGCCGGAGCGCTTCGAGCACCTCGGTGTCGCCCCGGAATTGCCCCAGTGCCGCAACCACCCCCCGGCGCGCCCTGGGATGGCGCACCGAAAGGCATCGCAGGAGCGCATCTCGTGCGGCCGTCGTCCGTACTTCACCGAGCGCCTTCGCGGCGGCGGCCTGTACTCCCCAGAACCGGTCCCCCATCACCGCGGCCTCGAGCGCCGCGACCGCTTCCACCCCGCCCTTCTTGCCCAGCCCCTTCGCTGCCTGCTGGCGCCCCGCAATGTCGTCATCGTCGCGTAGTTGCAGCCGCAGCTCGCCCACCGACTTTTCGAACTCGATCTCTTTCAGGACCCGGTTGTACGGGTCGAACCGGCAGAGGTCGGGCTTCGCCGGCAACGGAAACACGAAGGTGTGGTCGGCCTCGGTGATCTCGACCGGGAACGCCACCGGCTTCGCGCGCCCTTTCTTGAAGTCGATGTTGAGCGGCACGCGGAAGACCGGCGTGCCGTCGTCGGCCTTTTGCGTCTGTTTCACGTTCACCGTCGCCAGGCGCGACGCCTCGTCCCAGCTCCAGCTCACCTTGAACGACGGGTGCCCCGGCCGGTACACCCACTGGTCGAAGAACCAGTCCAGGTTCCTCCCGGTCTCCGCGGCAATCGCATTCGCCAGGTCCTGCGTGATTACGCTCCGCTCCTGGTTATCGCGCACATATCGCTGTATCGAACGGAAGAACTGGTCGTCCCCCAGCAGCCCCCGCAGCATATGCAGCACCACCGAGCCCTTCTCGTACAGGTGCCTGTCGAACAGGTCGATCGGCTCGTTGAACACGTTCGTGACAATCGGCCGACGGTAGCGCTCCTCCAGGTAGAGCTCCGTGTTCTCGATCGCTCCCTGCCGGTACATGTCCACGCCCAGGTGCTCCTCGTCCCAGAGCATCTCCAGGTACGTCGCGAAACTCTCGTTCAGCCACCCGTGCGACCAATCCCGGCACGTCAGCAGGTCGCCAAACCACTGATGTGCCAGCTCATGGGAGATCAGCGGGTCGCTCGTGAAGTCCACCGCGGCTTTCCGGTCGACGATGATGTTCTCGGTCATCGTCGTCGCGCTCGTGTTCTCCATTCCCCCGAAGACGAAGTCGCGGACCACCACCTGGCTGTACTTCGACCAGGGATACTTCACGCCCGTTACCTTCTCGAACAGTGCCACCATCGCCGGCGTGTTCGCAAAGGTGCGCTCCGCGTCCGCGGCATCCTTTTCCTCGACGTAGTAATCGATGGTCAGCCCGTCGCGCGTCGCATCGAGGCGCCTGAACTCGCCCGCTGCGAGCGTCAGCAGATAGGTCGAATGCGGCCGGTCCTGGTGCCAGTGGAACGTCCGTGTCCCGTCACGGTTCTTCTTGTCCAGCAGCAGCCGGCCGTTCGAAAGGGCGAACCACTCGCCCGGCACCGTCACGATCATCTCGCTGGTGGCCTTCTCGCTCGGGTGGTCAAAGCACGGCAGCCAGTAGCGGGTGTCCTCGTCCTGGCACTGGGTCCACACCTGCACCGGTTTGCCGGGGTACGCCTTGTCGGGCGCAATGAAGTACATCCCGATGCGGGGACTGGCTTCGAAAGCGACCCCGATCGCCAGCTCCTGCCCCCGCTTGCGCCCTTCGCCAATG
The DNA here is from genome assembly GCA_964648195.1 of uncultured Anaerolineaceae bacterium. Classification (GTDB taxonomy): domain Bacteria; phylum Chloroflexota; class Dehalococcoidia; order Tepidiformales; family Tepidiformaceae; genus Amarobacter. The sequence continues at coordinate 81,138 of CAZYLL010000004.1, forward strand.
TCCACCCGGAGCTTGGCCCCGTCGTAATCGAACGGCGCCGGCTTTTTCGCCACCGTCACCGCCGGGATCACCATCCCGATAGCATCGAACTCGACGTAACGCGTCCCATCGTTCAGGGGCGCCACCGAGTGAGTCACCGTGCCGGAGACACGTTTGCCGGGGACATCGAGCTTGATGTCGATCTTCATGTGCAGCACGTCGACCACGCGGTCGCGCGGCCATACGGGCCGATCGCCCGGGAGTGCGTGCGGCGGCGTCCGGGGCTCATCCCAGCGCCGGCCACAGCCGGCCCGTTCTCCGTACAGCGACATTGGCGAATCACCCCATTCCGGTTTGCCCGCGCATCCTACCGCCAGCGGCTCCTAGGGGCGACGAAGTGGAAGTGCCCTACGGCGCGTGTTCCCGAAGCCAGGCCAGCACCTCCGCGCCGTGCGCGTCCGGCTTCACCCTGGGCCAGACCTTCGCGATGCGTCCCTCCGGGTCGATCACGAAGGTCGAACGGATGATCCCCTCGTACTTCTTGCCATACATGTTCTTGGCGCCCCACGCGCCAAACGCCCTGGCCACCTCGTTGCCGTCGTCCACCAGGAGCCTGAACGGCAGACCGTACTTCGCCGCGAATCGCTGGTGGGCCTGGGCGCTGTCACCGCTTATTCCCAGCACCACCGCTCCCGCCGCTTCGATCGCCGCATGGTTGTCGCGAAAGTCGCACGCCTCCCTGGTGCACCCCGGCGTATCGTCTTTCGGGTAGAAGTACACGACCGCCCACCTGCCCCTCAGTGACGCGAGAGAGACCTCACGGCCATCCTGGTCCTTCAACGTGAACTCCGGCGCCGGTGCTCCAACTTCGGCCATGACCATGTTGCGCTGCTCCCCTGGGTAACGTGCTGCTGATCGTACGATGGCAGACGGCCATTCCGTCAGCGCGAGAGTTCCTGGGCGAGCTTCAGCAGGGTCAGGTTCGGCTCCGGATGCCGGTGAGCCACCACCTCCCTGAGCGGCACCTCAACCGATCGTCCGCCCTGCCGGCCAATCATCACCCCAGTCCTGCCCTCGAGCAGCGCCAGGGTTGCCATCGCGCCCGCCTCCGATGCCACCAGCCGATCGCGCATCGTCGGCCGTCCGCCGCGCTGGATGTGCCCGAGCACCACCACGCGGTACGGGTGGTCGAGCGCCTTCCCTACCGCCTCGCCCACCGAAAACGCGCCACCCGCTTCGTCGCCCTCTGCCACCACGATGATGTGGCTCCGCTTACCTCGCGCGATCGACGCCCGCAGCTGTTCCACCAGCTGCCCCATCTGGTCGGTCGCCTCCGGCACGAGCACCCCCGCCGCACCTCCGGCCACTGCCGTGTGCAGGGCGATTGCCCCGCTCGTCCGCCCCATTACCTCCACGAAGAACATCATCCCGGTCGAGACGCTCGTATCGCGGATCTGGTCGATCGCCAGCAACGCCGTGTTCACGGCAGTGTCGAACCCGATGGCCTCGTCGGTCCCCCAGACATCATTGTCGATCGTCCCCGGAATGCCCGCGACGGGCACCCCGCACTCGTCCTGCAGGGCGAGCGCCCCGCGGAAGCTGCCATCCCCGCCGACCACGATGAGCCCCTCCACGCCATCCGCGCGCATCTGTGCGGCAGAGCGTTTCCGCACGTCCGGGTCCAGGAAAGCCTTGCTGCGCGACGTCCCGATGATGGTCCCGCCCCGCTGGATGATGTTGCCGACTGCCCTGTCGTCGAGCTCCACGAAGTTCGCCTCGACCAGCCCGGTGAATCCGTCGATGTAGCCGGCCATCGCCGCGCCGTGCGATGTCGCCGTTCGCACCGCCGCGCGGATCGCTGCGTTCATGCCGGGGCCATCGCCCCCACTGGTCAGGATGCCGAGCCGTTTCATCACCCCTTACTGTGCTGCCCCGCCGGGCGCCGCCGCAAGTTTCAGCCCGGCCGGCGCGCCGCCGGTGTCACCTCTGGCCTCCGTTGCCCACCATCCGGACCGTCCGTAGCATTCGAGAATGCAACCCCTCCTCCAGGTGCTCCGGCGCAACCGTGCCGTCGCGGCGGCTATCGCCGGCGCTGTCGCCGTTGTTGGGGTGGCGGTTGCCGCCCTCGCCATCCTTGGCGGCGGTGGGTCATCATCCGCCGCGCCCGAGCCTTCTCCAACCACCGGGCGAGCAGCCACCGCCACCGCCACCAGTACGCACTCGCCAGCACCATCCGCTACCCCGCTGCGTTACTCCGGCATCCTTGATGGCGCCCCAATGACCGGCGCGGAGTGGTCCCAACGCAAGGACCTCCTCCCCCTCGCCATCATGCTCGACAACACCCCGAACGCGTTCCCTCACTCGGGCCTGGCGCAGGCGGACCTTGTCTACGAAGCCTTCGTCGAAGGCGGCATCACCCGCCTCATGGCCGTGTTCTGGAGGAACGAGGCGGACCTCGTCATGCCGATCCGCTCAGCCCGCACACCCTTCGTCATCTGGGCCAGCGAGCTGGGTGCGATCTACGCACATGCCGGTGGGGCCTCCACCGATAACGACGCCAACGCGATGGGCCAGATCGTGGAGTGGGGCGTAAAGGACCTCAACGCGTTCTCGCCGGAAGCGAACGCCGCCTACCATCGCGACCCTGGCCGCTACGGCCCTTACAACCTCGCCACCAGCACCAGCAAGCTCCGCGAAATCGCGGCCGGGCCCGGCTTCGCGGGGCCCTCTGCGCTGGAGCCATGGAAGTTCCGCAACCCCGGCGACCCGCCCCAGGGCGACCCGGCTGAAGGGATTGAAATCGACTTCCAGGGCGGCCGCTATAGCTGGCAACTGATCCAGTGGAAGTGGGACCCGGGCGCAAAAGCGTATGCCCGGTACCAGTTCGGTGGTCCCCACATCGATGCCGCCACCGGCGAACAGCTGAAGTTCGCCACCGTGATCGTCATGCTGGCCCCCGCCGAGGTCGTGGACGATGCAGGGCACGTGCTCCTTAACCAGCTGGGCGAAGGCCCCGCCACCGTCTTTACCGCTGGCCGGGCCATTAAGGGCACCTGGAAGAAGCCCGACCGCGAGTCGCGGACCCGCTTCTACGACGAGTCCGGCCAGGAAATCGCGTTCGATCGTGGTCCCATCTTCATCGAGGTCATCGGCCACCAGAGCAAGCTCACCATCGAGGCCTCGGCCTCGGGCCTTCCCGAATTGCCGAAGTACGAGCCACCGCCCCCCGGCAGCGGCCCCGTTGCCCCCGACGACACCAACGAGCCCGGCGAAGAGGCGCCAACACCAACCGTGGCGGCCAGCCCGGCTGGCTCGCCAACCGCTCCAGGGGCAACTCCCACCGGGGCCGTCTCGCCCACCGCGAGTCCGACCGGCGCGACCCAAACCCCCCCGGGCGGCACCCCGGCCACCACGGCCGAACCACAGGCCACCGCTACACCGGAATCAGTGCCTCCGGCCGCGACGCAACAGCCCTAGTGCGGGTGATGTCCGTTCGTTCGCACGCACACGTGGCCGGAAGGGTTGATCGGCCCGCCACAGAGCGGGCACGGCGGCCGCCCTGCGGAAATCACCTCCGCTATCTGGCGCCGTAGCTCAAACCCAAGGCGGTAGTCGAATTCCATCGTCACGCCTTGCGTTTCTTCGGCGCCAGCCGGGCCGTCGGCACAGATGAGCACGATCCGCTGGGCCTCGGTGTTCACGCCCATCGAAAGCTGCGCCAGGCGCATATCCACCGTCGCATTCAGCGGCAGCACCACCCCGGGTTCGGCGTCGTCGAGCGCTCTCGGCCGGTGAGTGTATGACTCGTCCTTCAGCACCGTCTCGATGGCATCGCCGAGCGCCGCAAGCTGCTCCTTCTCGAGCCACAGCGACGCGCTCTCGCCGCCTTCGTTCATCGCGCGCAGCCGGAACCGCCGCTGGCCCGGCTGGCCGATCGCCTCTGCCGAGATATGAATCACGGGTCCGAAGTCCAGCGTTCCGGGCATACCCTCCGATCCTAGGCGAACGCGCCGTTCTCGTCGCTCGTCCCCGGCCAACGGTGACACACGAACCACGCGTCGCCTTTACCAATCGCCCCGGTCGACAGAAAATTCACGAAGCACGAATGGTAGTGTCCACTCCGCGACATATTTTGTCGCGAAGGCGACGTACTCTCCCCCCAACTTCCCCAGGGGAGTAAGTCACTCGCTACGAGGTGAGCGGTATGACCGAACAGACCAGGCGCTCAACAAGGCTTATCCGCATCAGAGACCTGTTCGTCAAGCGCGGCAGTCTCAGCGCCGCCGAGCTCTCGCGGGAACTCGGATATAGCCAGCGCACCATTCAGCGCGACCTGCTCGCGCTCGACACCGAGCTCAACGTTCCGTTGGTCTACGAAAACCGCCGCTGGCGCGTCATGGAAGGCGCCAACGTCGTCTTCGGGCCTGTGCGCCTCACGCTGCACGAGGCCCGCGCCGTTTACTTCGCGACCCGCCTCATGCTCCGCTCCGCCGACGAGCGCGACCCGGACGGCATTGCCGCGCTGGAGAAAATCGCCGAGGCGCTGCCCGCCGGCGTCGCCAGCCACATGCGCCGCACCGTCGCGGAATACTCGGCGCTCCCGGCCAACATGCAGTACATCGAGGTCGTCCGGCGTCTCACCGAAGCCTGGGCATCGAACCGCACCGCCACCATCACGTACAGGTCTGCCTCCGCCGCCGGACCCCGGACCACCGACCTCGACCCCTACATCCTCGATCACACCCAGAGCGGAACCTACGTCGCCGGGTACAGCTCCGAACACGATGCCGTCCGTATATTCAAAGTCGACCGCATCAGCGATGTTGAGGTCACTGCCCGGGACTTCGAGCCCGGAAACGTGGCCGAGATCGCCGAGCGTCTTCGCCACAGCTGGGGAGGGGTCGTGTTCGGCGAGGAGCACCACGCCGTCAAAGTCGACTTCGCACCCGCCGTTGCCGGCCGCATCCGCGAAAGCTACTGGCATCCCACGCAGCGCCTCGAAGACTTGCCCGGTGGCGGCATTCGCCTGGAAGTGGCGCTCCCCAGCCTCCTCGAATTCACGCCCTGGGTCCTTAGCTGGGGTAGCAACGCCACCGTCATCGAGCCCCGTGAGCTTCGCGACAGCATAGCGACAGCACTCCGCGAGGCGGCTGCGAACTACAACTGACCCGCCCCGCCCGCATACACTCTCCGGATGCAATCCCCTGATGACCTGCGCAGCCGCAGGGACGCGGTCGCACGCTCCTGGGACCTGGCGGGCGGCGTAGTGCTCGTCCCGAGCGGCCTCCCCGTCCCCATTCCGGGCACCGACCAGTACCACGATTTCCACGCCCACCCGGAGTTCACCTACCTGGCGGGCGCCAGGACTCCCGGGTCTGTCCTCACGTTCGACCGTCACGACGGCTGGCGCTTGTTCGCTCCCGTTGCCGGACTCGAGGAGCGAGTCTGGGTGGGCGATGGCCCGGACCTTGAAGCTCTCGCCGCCGCCGCCGCCGCCACCGTCGCGCCCCTCGGCGCATTCGGTCCTTGGCTCGAACAACGGCGTGGCGAGACCGTCGCGGTCCTCGGCAATGACGACCTGATTCATCAGCCCGCGGCCTATGGAGTCGCGGACTGGACCGCGCTTGAACTCGACATCGACCATGATTTGTCGGCCCGCCTCAGCGAGCAGATTTCCGAATCACGCCGCGCAAAGGATCCCTCGGAGCTCGCCCTGATGCGCGCCGCCGCGGCCGCATCCCGCGCCGGCCACCTCCTCGCTTTGCAAACTGCCCTTCCGGGCATGTCTGAGCGTCTGCTGCAGATCGAACTCGAGGCCGCGTTCTTCCGCCACGGCGCGGAACGCACGGCCTATGGCTCCATCGTCGGCGCCGGCTCGAATGGGGCGGTCCTCCACTTCTCCCCAACCGCCCGCCAGCTCTCCCATGGCGACCTGGTGTTGATCGACGCCGGCGCCGAGTGGCAGGGCTACGCCAGCGATGTCACCCGCACGTTCCCGGCGGGCCCCCGTTTCGAAGGCATCCAGCGCGACCTCTATGAGCTCGTCCTCGCCGTCCAGCAGGCCGCCATCGCCAGTATCCGCCCCGGTGTGGAGTACAGAGACCTCCACCTGGCAGCCTCGGCCCACATTGCCGCCGGCCTTGTCGATCTCGGCATCCTCCGCGGAAGCGCCGCGGACCTGGTCGAACGCGACGCTCACGCCCTTTTCTTCCCCCACGGCCTCGGGCACCTGCTCGGGCTCGCCACCCACGATGCCGGTGGCTGCCTCAAAGGCCGCACCCCGAGCGACCGCTTCGGCCTGAAGTGGCTCCGCGCCGACCTCCCCCTCCAGCCCGGATACGTCGTCACCATCGAGCCCGGCATCTACTTCATCCGCGCCCTCCTCACCGACCCCGCCCGCCGCGAGCAGTACCGCGACGCCGTCGACTGGGACCGGGTGGACGGAATGCTCGATTTCGGCGGTATACGCATCGAAGATGATGTCGTCGTCACCGAAAGTGGCGCCGATGTCCTCACCCGCGATATCCCGAAGTCCATCTCCGAAATCGAAGTGTTGCGCGCGGAGGCCCACCGCCGATGACCCGGCCCTACGAATCCCTCACCATCACCCAGGTCGCCACCTTCCCGCGTCCCGGCACCGCCGTCCCGGGTCACCTCGGGTTTACGCCCGATGGACGAGCCGTGACCTACCTCTTCAGCGCCGGGGGCAGCCTGGTCCGGAGCCTCTGGCGCCACGACCTGGAATCCGGCGAGCGCACGGTGCTGGCCGGCCCCCCGCCGTCATCCACCAGCGAAGGCGAGTTCTCCCGCGAGGAGGAACTGCGCCGCGAACGCGCCCGCCTCCGCGAGCTCGGTGTCACCGGCTACCAGTTCGCATCGAAGACGGACCGCCAGGTGCTCCTCGTCCCCGGCGGTGGCCGCCTCTGGGTCAGCATCGATGGCGCGGAGATGCGCGAAATCGAGGGCTCGGCCGGCGCCATCGACCCGTACCTCAGCCCGGACGGCACGCAGGTCGCCTTCGTCCGCGACAACGAGCTCTGGGTGCTCCCCGTGACCGGGGGCGAGCCGCGCAGGCTTACCTCCGGGGCCGAACCCGGTCTGACCGACGGCCTCGCCGAGTTCATCGCCCAGGAAGAGCTCGACCGCGACCGCGGCTTCTGGTGGAGTCCCGACGGCGCGAAAATCGCCTTCATCCGCGCCGATTCGCGCCACATTCCGGAGTACGCCATCGTCCACCAGGGGAAGGACGAAGTGGACACGGAACCCCACCGCTACCCCTTCGCCGGCCAGCCCAACGCCTACCTCGACCTCGCCGTCGTGGACATCGCATCCGGCGCAACCGCCTGGATGGACCTCGGCCCGGACCGCGACATCTACATCGCCCGCGTCGGCTGGCGCCCCGATGGCGCGCTCACCGCCCAGGTCCTCTCGCGCGACCAGCGCACCCTCCGCCTGGATGCCTTCGACGCTGCGGGCGCACCCACGACGCTCATCGAGGAGCACCGTGAACCGTGGATCAACCTCTATGGCGATACCCGCTTCCTCGCGGACGGCAGCATCGTTTGGCTCAGCGAGGAGTCCGGCTTCTGCCACCTCTACCTCCACGCCCCGGACGGCCGGCGCCTCCGCCAGCTCACCAGCGGCGACTGGGTGGTCACCAGCTTCGTTGGCATCGATGAAGAACGCCGGGTCGCCTACGTCGTGGCCACGAAGGACTCGGTCCTCGAACGCCACCTCTATGCCGTCTCCCTCGACGGAGGGGAACCCCGGCGGCTTACCGCCGAGCGCGGCTGGCACGGCGCGGTCCTCTCGCCGAAGAACGACCGCTTCATCGACTCGTGGAGCAGCCTTGCGCACGGGCCGCGCGTGGCCGTGCGCGACATGACCGGCGCCCCCATCGCGGACCTGTTTTCGAATGAAGGCGCTGAAGCCTCCGCCCTCGGCCTCCAGCCTCCCGAGTTCACCACCGTGCCGGCGGCCGATGGCACGCTCCTCCACGCCGCCGTCTACCGCCCGCCCGTGCTCGAACCTGGCCGCCGCTACCCGCTGGTGGTCTCGGTCTACGGCGGCCCCCACGTCCAGCGCGTCGCCGATGACTGGATGCTCACGGTCGACCTGCGCGCCCAGTACCTCGCGCAGCAGGGCTACGTCGTGCTCAAGCTCGATAACCGCGGCAGCGCCAACCGCGGCCTCGCCTTCGAAGCCGCCATCGCCGACCGCATGGGTACCGTCGAAGTCGATGACCAGGTCGCCGGCGTGCGCCACATGGCTGGCCTCCCGTACGTCGATGGCTCGCGCGTGGGCATCTACGGCTGGAGCTACGGCGGCTATATGACCTGCATGGCCATGATGCGCGCCCCGGACGTCTTCAAGGTCGGTGTCTCCGGCGCCCCCGTGACCGGCTGGGACGGCTACGACACCGGCTACACCGAGCGCTACATGGGCACACCCCAGTCCAACCCCGAGGGCTACCACGACAGCTCCGTCCTCACCCACGTCGCGAAGCTCCAGGGCAAGCTTCTCCTCGTCCACGGCATGGTCGACGAGAACGTCCACTTCCGGCACACGGCCCGCCTCATCGTCGCCCTCACTGCGGCCGACAAGGACTACGACCTCCTCGTCTTCCCGGAAGAGCGCCACATGCCCCGCGACCTCAAGGGCATGGAGTACCAGGAACGTCGCGTCCTCGACTATTTCAGTCGGAACCTCTGACGGGAGACCTTGACCGTCGGCGCCGAACAAAAGAACTCCCGGACGTTGGCGATTCTTAACCGAATGGGCTTGAATCGAAATCCCGAATGTGATTATCCTGCCCCTGCTCGTCGGCGGGAGGGCGGCTGTCGCCCGGCCCGGGGGGGGGGGGGCGGAGGTTGAGCGTGTTCGGATCGGTGATTGAACCTCGCGACTTGCTGCGCGAAATGCGGTCGCGGCACATGCGCCACCTGACGGAGGCCGAGGCGCGGCTCCTCTCGCTGTTGCACCTGGGGTACCGGAATGAAGAGATCGCCCAACTGCTGGAGGTGACTCCCGCGACTGTCCGCAGACATGTCGCTGACCTCTGCCACCGGGTGCTCGATTTGACGGATGTGCCGCCGGAGCGCGACAAGTTGCGGACCTGGACCACCGAGCACCTATCCTGCTGCACGCTGTGCGTGAAGGAAATGATCGAAAACGACCAGGAATTGGTGTGGGGAGATCAACACCACCTTGCCGGTACCGAGTGATACTCGAGCCCGATTACCGAACCTCGCCCGGGCGAGGCAAGAGGCGCCAATGTGGATCCTAACTGCGCTTGCATTCGCCCTTTCCGCTGCACTCATCGTTAGCGGCGCGACGAAGCTCTTGGGGCGGCGCCAGTTTCAGCGTACCGTCGCCAGCTATTCGAAGTTCCCCGCGAAGCTCCGGAGCTTCGCGTCTTGGGCACAGCCACTTCGAGCTCCGAAATGACTCTCCGGTCTCGTCAGTGAACCCGAATCTCTATTGCGGCAAGCAGATGTACGCTGGCGACTCAGCGTCGTGGGTTTATGAGTGGCAGGTTCCCATAGGTTGACCAGATCCCGCCTTGGGCCTGCGGCGTTCCTCGGCCTGTGGTTGTTGGTGTCTGCATGCAGCGGCGGCGAGAGGCCGGCTCCAGGGGCATCGCCCCCGTCGCTGTCCACGACGCCTCTTGGAATCGGGGCCGCGAGCCCCACGCCGGCCCACGCTGATGACCCGTTTTGGGTCTTCATGCGACAACTCGACCTCGAGTTGAACAAGGGGAACACCGATTTTGTCGTCAGCCGGCTGCGGACTGTCGGCGTAACTTGCACCGCGGCCGACGTTCCGCCGCGGGTCGGAGGCCCGGAATGCTTCAACGCCGGCGATACGTTCGAGGGCTTTTCCGTCGGCAGATGGAGATCAGAAGGGAGCACGGTGCCGGTCAGCGGGGTCATCGACCAGTTGCGCCATCTCGGCCGCACCGCTCATCCGGAGATGTCTGACGCCTACGGTGATGGAACGTTGCGGGTGTATGCGGTGAACGACCAGCCGGAACGGCAGGTCGCAATCGTCACCGCGATCATCGACAGCCCACCGGGCTTCGGAGGTGCTGCCACGATGCGGGTTTCGATGGGCCTGTACTGGCGCCAACAGGAGCGGGGCTGGGCAATGACCGGGATGATCACCAACTACATCTACGGCCCCGAGTTCCTCGACCCCACGGATGACGTCCGGAACGGGCTTTTCCCCGCATGGGAACGCTTCTCCCCCTGACCTCCGCTCTCCCCTTACCCCAGCCGTGCCCCCACCTCCAGCCCCACCTCCCGCGCCCACTCGCCCGCGCCCACCTTCTTCCCGCCCGCTGGCTGCACGCGCAGCACCCGCAGCACCCCGCCATTCAGGCGCACGTCGAAGCCATCGTCCTTGATGCGGAGGATGCGGCCCGGCATTCCGGCCTCCTGCGCGCCCGTCAGCCGGCAATCGAAGATCTTGAACTCGGCCCCGTTGAACGTCGCCACCGCCCCCGGCGCCGGGTTGCACCCCCGGATGTGCCGGTAGAGAACGTCCGCCGGCCGGTACCAGCGAATGCGCGCGTGCCCCTCGCCACATGGTGGCTCGTAGGTCGCCAGGGCGTGGTCCTGCCCGATCCGCGGCGCCCGCCCCTCGATCACGAGCTGCACCGACTCCGCCAGCGCCTCAACACCCATCGGGAACAGCTGGTTGAAATAGATGCTCCCAACCGTGTCGTCCGGCCCGATGGGGCAGCTCCTCTGCAACAGGATGGGGCCTGTGTCGATCCCGTGGTCCGGCCAAAAAATCGTCAACCCGGTCTCGCGATCGCCGTTGATGATCGCCCAGTTGATCGCCGACGACCCCCGGTGGAGAGGAAGGAGACTGGGGTGGTACTGGATCGTGCCGCGCGGCGGGATGTGCAGCACCTCGTCCGGGATGATCTCCGTCACGAACGCCATGACCGCAAGGTCGGCCCCCAGGGCACGCCACGCCGCCTGGCCCTCGGGAGTCTTCAAGGCTGGCGTATCGATCACCGGGATTCCCGCAGCTTCGGCCACGGCCCAGAGCGGGTCCTTCCGCTCGCCGGCCGGGCCCGGCGCGCTCACGCCAACGATCTCCACCGTGTCCTGCATGAGCCGCCTGAAGACCGCCTCGCCGAAAGCTGCCTGTCCCATCAGGGCAACGCGCATGGCACTCCTCCCCCGCCTGGTGTTCGATCCGCGGGCCGCTGCGAAGCCTACAACCCCATCGCCCTGCCGGTAAGTTGCTGGCATAACACACGAATTCCCGTACACTGTTCGTTCCATGCCGATGAACGTTCATCGCGAGGTTCTCCCGGGCGACGCCACGCACGTCGCCCCTGCCCGCTGCCACTGAAGCCTGCCGCTCGCTCACCCCGGAAGCTTCAAGGAGAACCACTCGTGCTCTGCATCGAACCCGCCCGGCTATCGGATGCCGACGACATCCATCGCCTCGTCACCTTCTGGGCCGACCGCGGCGATATGCTCCACCGCCCCATTGGGGAAATCTTCGAGGCCATCCGCGACTTCAAGGTCGCCCGCCTCGATGGCCGCGTCGTTGGCTGCGGCTCGCTCCATATCATGGGCGCCGACCTCGCCGAGGTCCGCTCGCTGGCCGTCGCCGAAGAGGTCCAGGGCAAGGGCGTCGGCGCTGCCCTCGTCGCCGCCTGCGTCGACGATGCCCTCGCGTTCGGCCTCGAGCGCGTGTTTGCCCTCACCTACCGGCCTGGCTTCTTCGAAAAGGTTGGATTCCGCCTGGCGAACGTGATGGAGTTCCCGCAAAAGGTGTGGAACGAATGCGTGCGCTGCCCGTTCTTCACCAACTGCAAGGAAGTAGCCGTCGTGAAGGACCTTCGGACACGGGACGACTTTGCTGTCCCAATGGCGGATTAGCCGCAAGCGCCGGTGACGCTATCGAGAGCCGCGGCGGGCAGCGTCACCGCGTTGACTCCTGTCCCGGTTGCCGCCGAAACAGTCACACGAAATCCCCGCGGCGCGCCGGGCAGGCGGTTCAGGTGATGCGTGAGCCTGGCCGCCACCGCGCCCGCGGCACTCACGCCCGTGCCCTGGAGCACCACGCCGATTGTCTCGTGGTCCAGCCGTCCCACAGCATCGGTCGCCCGCGTGAGCTCGCGCACCCGCCCGGTCACTGCGCGTAGCATCTCCGCCCGTTCGCCCTCGCCGCCATCCAGGTGGATTGCCACGAACGAGAGCGGCATTGCGGGTGCCAGCCTGCCCACCATCTCCAGTCTCGCCAGGAGCGCTTCGCGGGTCGCCGCACCCGTCAACGGGTCGCGCTCCGCCTCGGGCAGGAGTTCCGGGTGGATGCGCGTCGGCGCGTCCCCCGTCGCAGCCGCCCGCGCCCCGGGGCCGGCCAGCCGTAGGTGGGAAGGGAACCGCGTGACCGCCATGCGAGCACCACCAGTCGAGATGGCGGGATTGTCCTACGCTTCCTCGGCGCCGGAGATAGGCCGTTCCCCTACCGCCGGTGCCGGCTTCCCCAATTCCGGGTGGGTGCTTGCCCCGGGATTTGCCACCTGGCGCGGCTCGCCCATGATGTGCTTGCGCCGGGCCCAGAAGTACGCCGCGCTTACCACGATCACACCGACCCAGATGCCCCCCGCCGCCAGCGTGATGCGCGGGTCCCGCCCCAGCCCATCGCCGGCCACCACCGTCAGTCCCGTGGGGAACAGCATCCCGAGAAAGCTGTAGATGATGAACACCCGAAACGGCACCGCGGTCATCCCCGCAACGAAGCTCACCCAGTCGAAATTCACCGCCGGGATCATCCGCGACCAGAACACCACCCGTCCTCCCATCGTCTCCACCAGCCCGTCGAGCCGGTTGGCGGCCCGGTGGCCAATGAGCCGGGGAAGATGCTTCCTCCCAACTCGACGCGCAATCCAGAACGCTATCGCCGAACCGAGCGTCAGCCCGGCCATGCAATACGCTGTCCCCAGTACCGGCCCCCAAACGATCCCCGCCGCGATGTAGATCGGCGCATTCGGCACCGGTGCGAACAGCACCGAAAGCGCCATCACAAGGATGAACACGATCGGAGCGAGGACGCCCCGCTCTTCCACCCACCCCTGGAACGGCTCGGCATCGATCTGGAACGAGAGCCCGAAATACTCCGTCGCGATGAAATACAGCGCTGCCGTGAGCGCGAACGCTGCCGCGATTCCAAACACGACCTTCTTCTGGAGGAGCAGCGGCGGCTGTTCCGCCGGGAACATCATCTGCTCAAGTTCGGCTGTCCCCTCGTCAGTCAAGCGCGTGCACCCGTTCGAGATGCTGCAGCAGATAGGTATTCACCTCGGCCGGCGCCTCCTGCTGCACCCAGTGTGAAACCCCGGGGAGGTGATGCACCGTCAGGTCAACCACATACCGTTCGGTGCCCTCCGTCAGCTCCCGGCCCAGGTATGCGTCGTTGTCACCCCAGATCAGCGTCGTTGGCGCGACAACCAGCGGGACAGGGTCGGGCAGGCGAGGACGCTTGCGCCCAAGCGCCCGGTACCAGTTGATGCCGCCTCCCAGCCCCTGGCGCCGCCATGCCTCCAGGTACGCCCGGATGTCTTCACGCGTGAAGGTGCCGGGCCGGCACTCGCGGATCATCCGCCGGGCCAGCCGGTGATAACGGCCGGCTGCCAGCACCCTTTCGGGAAGCCACGGGAGCTGAAAGAACCCGATGTACCAGCTCCGCAGCAGCTGCCGCGGCCGCCTCACGCCGTGCTGGAACACCGCAGGGTGCGGGAGATTGCACACCGCCAGCGACCTGACTCGCTCCGGGTGCTCGATCGCCAGCAGCCACGCGATCGCTCCGCCCCAGTCGTGCCCCACGATGTGCGCGTCGCGCTCGCCCAGGTGCTCGATCAGCTGGATGATGTCCTCCTGGAGCGTTCCCGTGTCGTACGGCGCCGCGGCGTCGGTTTCGTTGTACCCGCGCTGGTCGGGCGCGACCACACGGCAGTGCCGCGCCAGTGCCCGGATCTGGTGGCGCCACGAATACCAGAACTCCGGGAAGCCGTGGAGTAAGACCACCAGCGCACCCTCGCCAGCCTCGACGTAGTGCATCCGGATCCCGTTGATTTCGGCGTACCGGTGCTGGAGCGCGGTGCCCTCGATTTCCGTTGTCATGCGTCGCCCCGGCGGAAGGAATACCTCCAGCCTATCAAAGCACACGGAGCTGCAGGAACAGGTACAGAACGGGGAACACCACCACCACCGAATCCAGCCGGTCCATGAAGCCCCCGTGCCCGGGAAGCAGCCCGGAGGCGTCTTTCACCCCCATCCGGCGCTTCATCCAGCTCTCCAGCAGGTCCCCGAGAATCGCCGCCGGCGGCACGGCCACCGCCAGGTACCAGATCGTCCCCGGGCCCACCGCCGTATCGAACAGCGCATTGAGCCCGAACACGGCGGACACGCCCGCCACCGCCCCGCCAACCGCCCCCTCCCACGTCTTCTTCGGGCTGATTTTCGGTGCCAATTTGTGACGGCCAACCGCCCTGCCGACCGCGTAGGAGCCCGTGTCCACCGCGAACGTCGAGAGCAATCCGAGGAAGAACCACTTCCTCCCGTCGCCGATGTCGCGTACCAGCATCAGCGTCGAAAGCATCAGCCCCAGGTACACCACGAGCCAGCAGTAGACCCGGAACGGCTTGCGCGGCCCGAAGGCGTTTGTCGGCGTATACCCGAGGATGGCGAACAGAACCGCAAACCCCGCCCCCATCCACAAGAACCGCGTATCGACGTGGACACCGGCAACCAGCACCGCCGGGATTGCCATCGTCGGACCCTGGCCGATCACCCGCCGGATGGGCATCGAAGGGATGAGCCACCCGTGCACGAACTCCGCCGAGGCAAGCAGCGCAATCCCCGCAAGCACCAGCGCGAACGGCCACCCGCCAATCCATGCAACGACGGCCACCAGCGGCAGGCCTGCCGCGGCGGTCATCAGTCGCAGCTGGAGGTTGGAACGCGCCACCTGCCGGAGTGTAGGCGGCCCCACCTCAACGGGCGAAACGCATCGCCTCAGGACTTCTTGAACGCCTCGATGTCCTCGGGAAGCAGCCCGCCGAACTTTCGCTTGCGCCGGCCGTATTCGGCCAGCGCGATATCGATGTCCTCGCGCCCGAAGTCCGGCCAGAATGCATCCGTGAAGTACAGCTCCGCGTACGCCGATTGCCAGAGCAGGAAGTTCGAGATCCGCAGGTCGCCCGCCGTCCGGATCACCAGGTCGGGGTCTGGCATCGTGCCGGTCGAAAGGGAGCGCGCCAGCACTTCCTCCGTTACCTCCGCTGCCGGGATCCCCTCCTCGATGATGCGGCGGACCGCCATCACAATGTCGTCCCTTCCCCCATAGCTGAAGCAGATGTTGAGCACCAGGCCCGTGTTCTCCCGGGTGAGCTCCACCGCGTTCCGCACCCGCCGCTGGAGCCATTCGGGCAGCGTCTCCAGGTGTCCGAGCATCTGCAACCGCACATTGTTCCGGTGCAGGTTCGCCAGCTCCCGCCGGATAAAAAAGTGCAACAGGCGGATGAGCGCCCGCACCTCCGGCTGGGGACGCTGCCAGTTCTCGGTGCTGAAGGCGTAGAGGGTCAGGTATTTCACGCCGTGGTCAGCGAACCGCTCGATCACGCGGCGAATGTTCTCCGTGCCTGCGCGATGCCCGGCTACTCGCGGCAGACCCCGCTGTGTCGCCCAGCGGCCGTTGCCATCCATGATGATCGCCACGTGGCGCGGCACCCGGCCGCCCGAAATCGGCGAGATCGGGTCCCCCAGGAACTCCGCCTCGGTGCCACGCCCCGCCAGGCTTTCCGCAGCCGCATCAGGCTTCAAGGAGCTCCGCCTCTTTCTTCTTCGTCTCCGCGTCGATGGTGGCGATGTGACGGTCCGTGAGCTTCTGCAGCTCTTCTTCGTGCCGCTTCAAGTCGTCCTGCGAGACCGTCCCCTCCTTTTCCGCCTTGCGGAGATCGTCGTGGGCATGGCGGCGCACGTTGCGTACTGCCACCCGGGCATCCTCGGCCTTGTGGTGCAGCAGCTTCACGAACTCCTTCCGCCGCTGCTCGGTGAGCGGCGGGATCGGCAGCCGAAGGGTCTGCCCGTCGATGGCCGGGTTGAGGCCCAGGTCGGAGCTCTGAATCGCCTTCTGGACGGCGGATACAGCGCCGCGATCCCACACCTGGACAGTCAGCAGCCGCGCTTCAGGCGCGTTGATCGTCCCCAGCTGCTTGAGCGGCGTGATAGCCCCGTAGTAGTCCACGGGGAGGGTCTCGATGAGGCTCGGGTGGGCCCGCCCCGTGCGGATGCCGTTCAGCTCGCGCCGGAACGCCGTGATTGCGCTATCCATCTTCTCGTCTGCCGTCAGCAGGATCTCATCGGGGTCTGCCATTCCGTGTTCCCTCCTGCGTTCAGTGCTGCGCCGCAGGCTCCCCTTCGGGGTGCGACGACACCAGCGTCCCAATCCTATCGCCCCGGAGCGCGTGAAACACAGCATCAGGCGCCGCTACGTCAAAGACCACGATCGGAAGGTGGTGCTCCATGCACATGCTCAACGCCGTGATGTCCATCACCTGCAGCCGCCGCTGGATCGCCTCCAGATAGGTCACGTGGTCGTACTTCACCGCCGTCGGGTCCTTCGCCGGGTCCGCGTTGTACACCCCATCCACGCCGTTCTTCGCCATCAACAGCACTTCGCAGTCGGTCTCGATGGCGCGCAGGGCGCCGGCAGTGTCCGTCGTCATGAACGGATTGCCAGTGCCCGCCGCAAAAATCACCACCCGTTGCTTCTCCAGGTGCCGGATCGCCCTCCGCCGGATGTATGGCTCCGCCACCTGCGAAATCGGCAGCGCGGTCTGCGTGCGCACAACCACGCCAGCCTTCTCCAGTGCGTCCTGGAGCGCCAGCGCGTTCATGATCGTCCCGAGCATGCCAGCGTAGTCCGCTGTCGCCCGGTCCATGCCGGTCTCGGCCACAGTGGCGCCACGCCAGAAGTTGCCGCCACCGATCGAGACGGCAACCTCCACGCCCTCTTCCACTGCCATGCTGATCTGGCGCGCAAGGTCATTCAGCGTCACCGGGTCGATCCCGAACGGGCGACTGCCCATCAAGGCCTCGCCGCTCAGCTTCACCAGTGCCCTGCGGTAGCGCGCCATCCCGGGCTATCGGCCCAGTTCAAACCGGACGAAGCGGCGCACTCGCACGTTCTCGCCCGTCTTGGCAATCGTGTCCTGGATCAGGTTCGCAATCGTCTTGCTCCCGTCGCGGATGAACGGCTGGCTCAGCAGGCACACTTCCTCGTCGCTGCCTTCGATACCTGCACGCTCCGGGTCGTCCGCCGAGACAACCTGCGGGTTCATCGCGGCGACCTGCATCGCAATGTTCCGTGCGAGCTCCCGGAACTCGAGCGTGTTCGCAACGAAGTCCGTCTCGCAGTTCACCTCCACGAGCACCCCGATCCGTCCGCCCGCGTGGATGTAGCTCTCCACCACGCCGTTGGAGGTTTCCCGTTCCGCGCGCTTCGCCGCCGCGGCGATGCCCTTCTCCCGGAGGATCGCCTTCGCCTTTGCGGAATCGCCCCCGGCCTCCTCGAGTGCCCGCTTGGCGTCCATCACGCCCGCACCGGTCTCCTCGCGAAGGGCCTTAATCATCTCAGTCGTTACTGCCACGAGTGCTTCTACTCCTGCGCTGCTGTTTCAGTGGCGGCCTGCGCGCTCGCCGAAATCACGGTGACGGTCGGACCGCTTTCCGTCGCCCCCTCATCCTCCGGGTTCGCGCTATAGCTGCCCGATGCAATGCCCGCCTCGGCCGCCCTGGCGAACTCGTCGGCGTGCGTCCCGGCGCCCGCGCCCGATTCCGCCGCCGCCCGGCCCTCGATCGCCGCATCGGCGACCTTTCCCAGGATCAGCTTGATCGCCCGGATCGCGTCGTCGTTGCTCGGGATCGGGTAGGCGATCGGGTCCGGGTCGCAGTTCGTATCCACCAGCGAGACGATCGGGATGCCCAGCCGCTGGCATTCCGCGACAGCGATCGCTTCCTTCACCGTGTCGATGATGAACACCGCCGCCGGCAGGCGGTCCATGTTCTTGATACCACCGAAGTAGCGGTTCATCCGCTCGATCTCGTTGGCGATGTCCAGCTGCTCCTTCTTCGTCAGCCGCGCAAAATCGCCGCGCGCCATCGCCGCCTCGAGGTTGTGCAGGTGCCGGATGCGGCTCTGAATCGTCCGGAAGTTCGTCAGCGTCCCGCCCAGCCAGCGGTTGTTCACGTAGGGCAGGCCCGCTCGCTTCGCCTCCGCCTCCACTGTCTCGCGCGCCTGCTTCTTCGTCCCGATGATCAACACGTCGGAGCCGCCCGCGACCACATCGCGGATGAAGTTGATCGCCGCTTCCAGCCGCGTCACCGTCTGCTGCAGGTCGATGATGTGGATGCCGTTGCGCTCGGTGAAGATGAACTGCCGCATCTTCGGGTTCCAGCGCCGGGTCTGGTGGCCGAAATGGACGCCGGCCTCCAGCAGCTGCTTCATGCTCACGGGGGTAACCAGGGGTGCCTCCAGCGTGCGGCGTCATAGATTTGGCCCTTACGGACCACGGCGCCGCCATTACACACAACCGGCCCATGATACCAGCGCCCCCGCCACCGGTAAACGAATTGCATTCATCCACCAGCCGCTCCCGCTTCCCATCATTTCCTCTTGACAGGCCCCTCCGCCAATCGGTAGCGTTTCACGCTAAGGAAGGAGGTGATGCGCATGGACTATCACAGTCGTAGTTACGGCCTGACCTTAGCGCTGGAGGTGACCTCCTCCTAGGGCGACCGAAGAGGAACCACCTGCCCTCCTAAGACTCCGGTCTTAGCTACGCCAGGGCCCCGGAAAACTTCCCGGGGCCCTTTTCTCTGCCATCAATACCCATGCAAACCGGCTCCCCGTTCAATCCCGCGTCGTTCCAGGCCGCTCTCACCACCACGGCAGTCGGCCGCTTCCTCCTCTATCGCACCGTCACGCCCTCGACCATGGACCTCGCCGCTCGCGAGGCTCACGAAGGTGCGCCCCATGGCACCATCGTTCTCGCCGAAGAGCAAACCGCTGGCCGCGGCCGCCGCGGCCGCTCGTTCTACAGCCCCGCAGGGAAGAACCTCTACTTCACGCTCGTCCTCCGCTGCCCTCTCGAAGTCCACCGCCGCCTGCCCCTCATCGTCCCGGTCGCGGTCTCCGCCGCCATCCAGGCGGAACTCCCGTCAGCCCGCATCAAGTGGCCGAACGACATCTGGATTGGCGACCGCAAGGCAGCCGGCATGCTCATCGATGCCGAGCTCACGCCCGATGGGGCCATCGCCCTGCCCGGCATCGGGATCAACGTGAACGCCGACCCCACCGTCGTCCCCGAGCTGAGCGCGATCGCAACTTCGCTTGCTCGCGAGCTGGGCCGCGAAGTCGCCCGCGAGCCGCTGCTCGCGCAAATCTGCAACGAGCTCGAGTCGCTCCTCCAGGCAACCGCCGGCCACGTGCTCCAGGAATACCGCGAGCGCAGCTTAACCCTCGGGCGGCGCGTCCTGGTTTCCCCCGTTGGCGGCGCCGCCTTCGAGGGCACCGCCGTCGGCATCGAGGACGACGGCTCCCTGGCGGTCGAACGCTCCGGCGGCGCGATCGAGCTGGTCACCGCCGCCGATGTCTCCGTCCGGCCCGCCGGCTGATGTGATTCGATCCACCGGATCGGCTATCGTGCGGTCATGACCTTCGACGAGATGTATGAGCTGGCCCTGAGCCGCAAGCGCGAAATGCCGCCCGGCTCGTCCACCGCCGAGCTCTTCCTCCGCGGCCCGCACGGCATCGGCAAGAAGCTCGTCGAGGAAGCCGCCGAGAGCTGGATGGCCGCCCGCTTCGAAAGCAACGACGAACTCGCCGGCGAGCTCGCGCAGGTCCTCTACTACGTCGCCTGCATGATGGCGGAAAAGGGCCTCTCGCTGGATGATGTGTACCGCCAGCTATGATCAAAGTCGCACTTCCGAATAAGGGGGCCCTTTTCGAGCCAACGCTCGACTTGCTCAACTCGTGCGGCTATCGCGTCTCCAAGGCCGGCAGCAACCTCTCCTCCCTCGATCCCGAAAACAACGTCGAGTTCTACTTCCTCCGCCCCGGAGATATCCCGCTCTACATCTCAAACGGCATCCTCGATGCGGGCATCACCGGCCGCGATTTCGTCGCCGAAAAGTGTGTCGCGCCTACCCTCCTGCGCGACCTCAACTACGGCCACTCTCGCCTCTGCGCCGCCGTCCCGGAGGAATCCAGGGTCACCACCCTCGAGGAGATCGCGGGCCTCCGCATCGCTACCTCCCTGCCCAACATCGTCCGCCGCTACTTCTCCGGCCAACAGATCGATCTCGTCGAACTCGAAGGGGCGGTCGAGATCTCCGTCCGGCTGGGCATCGCCCAGGCCGTTGTCGATGTCGTCGATACCGGCTCCACGCTCAAGCAGGCCGGCCTGCGCGTCGTCGGCGAGCCGCTCTTCCTCTCCAACGCGGCCCTCTACGCCAATCCCGACCGGGCAAGCGAACCCGAGGTCGAGGTCCTCCTGGCGCGCGTCGAAGGCAAGCTCGTCGCCACCGAGTTCATGATGGTCGAATACGACTGCCCGGGCGAGATCCTCGCCAATGCCTGCATCGTCACCCCTGGCATCGAATCACCCACCGTCACTCGCCTCCAGCGCGAGGGCTGGTACTCGGTGAAGGCCATGGTCCCGCGAAGGGAAGCGCACCGCATCATGGATACCCTCTCGCGGATGGGCTGCCGGGGCATCCTCCTCACCACCATCGAGAGCGCCCGGATCTAGCCCCCAACGAGGCCGCCTCCTGTCGTAGGATCGGCTCATGCCCCCGATCACCCTCCACATGGTGCTCGCCCGCCAGGTCGCCCTCGAACTGGCCCACCGCGATGTCCCCGCCGACTCGGGCCACTTCCTGCTCGGCGCGACAACCCCGGACATTCGCGTCATCACCCGCCAGGACCGCTACAGCACCCACTTCTTCGACCTCAACGAGCACAACCACCAGGACTCCGTCCAGGGCTTCCTCCGTGTCTACGGAAAGCTCGCCCGGCCCGAGAACCTGAACCCCGAAACCCGGGCCTGGGCCGCCGGCTACATCAGTCACCTCGTCATGGACGAGCAGTACATCACCGGCATCTACCGCCGCCACTTCGCCCGCCACGAAGAACTTGGCGGAGCCATGCGCGCCAACGTCATGGACCGCCTCCTGCAATTCGACCTCGACCGCCAGTACGGCAACGACCCGGAGATCAAGCGGTCCATCTGCACCGCACTGGCGTGCACGGTCGAGGCGATCGATGCCGGTTTCCTGGATGCTGAAACCCTCGACCGCTGGCGCCAGGTCTCCATCGATATGGCGGCCCGCAACATGGATTGGGACCGCGCCCGGGGGATGATTGCCAACCACCTCCGCTACGCCGGGCTCGAAGAGGGAGAAACCCTTACCTCATTCCTCGACTCGCTTCCCGAACTGCTGGATGAGACAATCGCCCACATCACGAGCGCCGAGGTCGATGCCTTCGTCCAGCGCTCCACCGCTGCCGCGCGCGAAGCCGTAGAGAGGTACCTGGGATGCGGATAATCCGCAATGCCGAAGAGGGCAGGCAGCTCCTGCTCTCCCGCCGCCCGCTCGATGTCGAAGAGCTCCCCATGGAAATCCGGGAGACCACCTTCCGCACCTTTGGCCAGGAGCTCAGCCCCGAGGAAGTCGTCCGCCGCATCATTCGCGATGTCCGTGAGGATGGCGACAACGCCGTCCGCTACTACAACTCCCGCCTTGATGGCGCCACCGTGGGGGATCTCCGCGTCAGCCGCGACGAGATTGCCGCCGCCTACCAGGGCCTCGATGCTGAGCTCATCGAGGCCCTCAAGTTTGCTGCCGGGCGCATCCGCCGCTACCACGAACAACAGCTCCGTGGCGCCATGCTCGACTTCCAGAACAGCGGCCTCGGACAGATGACCCGCCCGCTCCAGAAGGCGGCGATCTACGTCCCCGGTACGCGGGCGCCCCTGCCGAGCACCGTCCTCATGTGCGCCATCCCCGCCCGCGTCGCCGGCGTCGATGAGGTCTACCTCGCCAGCCCTGTCCTCCCCGATGGCGCCGTCCCGCCGGTCAAGCTCGTCGCCGCCGATATCGCCGGGGTCGATGGCGTCTACAAGGCCGGCGGCGCCCAGGGCATCGCCGCCTTTGCCTATGGCACAGAGTCCATCCCCCGTGTCGACAAGATCGCCGGCCCCGGCGGGCTGTTCGTCACCATCGCCAAGAAGCAGGTCTTCGGCGATGTCGGAATCGATAGCATCTACGGCCCCACCGAGACCGTCATCATCGCCGATGAGTCCGCCAACCCCGAGTTCGTCGCCGCCGACCTCATCGCCCAGGCTGAGCACGATGCCCTCGCCAGCCCCATCCTCCTCACGCCCTCCCACTACCTCGCCGACGAGGTGGCCCGCTGCATCGACCGGCAGCTGCGCGACCTCGAACGCGCGAAAATCGCCCGCGCCGCCCTCGACAACCGGGGTGGCTGCATCCTCGTGAACGACATCGACCACGCCATCGAGCTCGCCAACTACTACGCCCCCGAGCACCTCTGCCTCTGCGTCGAAAACCCCACCGCCTACGCCATGAAGGTCCGGAACGCCGGTGGCCTCTTCCTCGGCGAAGCCTCCCCAGAGGCTGTCGGCGACTACACCGCCGGCCCCAGCCATACCATGCCGACCGGCGGCAGCGCCCGCTGGAGCGGCCCGCTCGGGGTTGGAGACTTTCTCAAGCGGATGGCTGTGGTCAACCTCCCCGAAGACGACATGGAAGAGCTGAACCATTACGCCGCCATCATCGCCCGCGCCGAAGGCCTTACCGGCCACGCCCACGCGGTCGAACGGCGGCTCCAGGGACGCTAGCCGTGGACCTCCGCCGTCTCCTCCGCGATGACCTCGACGACCTCGAGGAGTACGTCCCCGTGAAGCCGCTCGACGTCCTCGCGGCCGAGATCGGCGTGCCCGTCGAACGTCTCGTCAAGCTCGATGCCAACGAAAACCTCTACGGACCCCACCCCGCAGTCCTCGCCGCAATCCGCGAGGCGCCTTTCCACATCTACCCCGACCCGGGCCAGGAGGCCCTGCGCGAGGCCATCGCGGGCTTCGCCGGAGTCGAAGCGGAGAACGTCGTCGCGGGCACCGGGGCCGACGACCTCATCGACATCCTCATCCGCCTGGTGATGCCGAACGCGGTGGCCATCGCTACCCCCACGTTCGGCATGTATCGCTTCCTCGCCAAAATCTCCCGCGCCACGCCAATCGAGGTGCCCCGGCGCCCGAACTTCGACCTCGACGTCGTCGCCCTCCGCCACGCCGTTCACGATGGCGCTGGTATCGTCTTCCTCACCTCGCCCAACAACCCGACCGGCAATCCCGTGAACCTCGCCGAGCTCGAGGCGCTCTGTTCGCTCAATGCACTGATCGTCGTCGATGAGGCCTACATCGAATTCGGCGGCCAGTCCGTCGTGCCCCTCATCGCCCAATACCCGAACCTGGTCGTCCTCCGCACCTTCAGCAAATGGGCCGGTCTCGCGGGTCTCAGGGTCGGCTACTCCGTGAGCCACCCCGAGCTCGCCCGCCACCTGATGTCGCTCAAGCAGCCCTACAACGTCAACGTCGCGGCCGATGCCGGCGCGCGCGCCGCCATCGCCCACTGGCCCGAAATCTCGGAAACCATCGCCAGCATCGTCGCCGAACGCGACCGCATGGCCCGCCTTTGCGCCGGCCTGGGCTGGCTCCGGCCGTTCCCCTCGCAGGCGAACTTCGTCCTGTTCGCCGTCGAAGGCCGCTCAGCCAGGGATGCCGCCGCTGCCCTCCGCCGCAAGGGCGTGCTGGTCCGCTACTACGATCGCCCCGATCTCGCAAACTACGTCCGCATCAGCGCTGGCCGCCCCGAAGACACCAGCGCCCTCCTCGCCGCTCTCGAGACGATCTGAACCCTCCCCAACTCGACCACACCGCTCCCATACGCGATAACTCCCATATGACCGCCCGAACCGCCACCGTGTCGCGCCGCACCGCCGAGACCAGCATCGACATCTCGCTGAACCTCGACGGCTCCGGCAGGTTTGTCACCGAAACGGGAGTCGGTTTCCTCGATCACATGCTCAGCCACATCGCCAAGCACGGCGTCTTCGACCTGGAGGTGCGCTGCACCGGCGACCTCTGGATCGACCAGCACCACACCGTCGAGGACATCGGCATCTGCCTGGGCGAAGCCTTCGCTCAGGCCATCGGCGACAAGGCGGGCCTCGTCCGCGCCGGCTTCGCCTACATGCCCCTGGATGAAGCCCTCGCACGCGCCGCTGTCGACCTCAGCGGCCGCCCCTACGCCGTGCTCGACCTGCGCCTCCTCGGCCGCGAAATCGGCGGCATGCCGCCCGACCTCTTCAACCACTTCCTCGAATCCTTCGCCTTCGCCGCGAAGATCAACCTCCACCTCTCGGTGCTCGCCGGTGTGAACGACCACCACAAGATCGAGGCCGCCTTCAAGGCCATGGCGCGCGCGCTTGACGCCGCCGTCCGCATCGATCCCCGCCGCGGAGGAGACATCCCCAGCACCAAAGGCACGCTGTAACGCTCGCTCGCGCTCCCCCACGCGAAAACGTGATGATCGTGATCATCCCTCCCGGGCGATGCCTCCACCGGGCGCGCAAGCGCGATTGACACTCCTGTTAACGAGCGACACGATTCGGGCCCCATGGAAGCGCAGTTAGCCCGTTACCTCGAAGCCAAGCTCCCTGCCAGGCATGTGCGCGTCACGAACCTCTTCCGCATCCCCGGGGGTGCCTCGCGCGAAACCTGGATGTTCGATGCCTCCTGGCACGAAGGTTCCGAAGAGAAGGTCGAGGCGTTCGTCCTCAGGAAAGACCCCCCGGCCAGCCTCCTCGACACCGACCGCGAGGTTGAGTATGCCTTCTATTCCACCTTCTGGGGCTCGAAAGTGCCCGTCCCGCGCATGCGCTGGCTCGAACCCGACCCGAACATCCTCGGCGGCCCGTTCTTCATCATGGACCGCATCCTCGGTTGCGAGTCCGCCACGCGGGTCATCATCGCTCCGCCCTTCACCGCCGTGCAGCCCGAAATTGCGCGGAATATGTACGAAATCCTCGCTGCCATCGCCACATTCGACTGGCATGGCACTCCGGCCGCCCGCGTCTCCGAGGCCCCAACCCCCACGACTGCCTGGCGGAAGGAACTCGGCCACTGGGAGCGCATCATCGACCAGCAAGAGCTCAGCCCCCAGCCCATCATGCGCGCGGCCATTCGCTGGCTTCGCGCCAACCCTCCACCCCCGGCCCAGCGCATCAGCGTCGTCCACGGCGACTACCGCGTCGGCAACTTCCTCTACCAGGCCGATGGCTCCATCCATGGCATCGTCGACTGGGAGATGGCGCACCTGGGAGACCCGATCGAAGATCTCGCCTGGTCGTTCAACGAATCCTGGCAGTGGGCCAGGGACGGCCGCCCGGGCGGCATCGTCGACCGCGAAACTGCCATTGCCCACTGGGAGCGCGCAAGCGGACTGAAGGCCGACCCTGCTGCCCTCCACTGGTGGGAGGTCTTCAGCCACGTGAAGTGCCAGGGCATCTGGCTCACCGGCGCCCGTTCGTTCCAGGAGGGCCGCACCAACGAACTCATCCTGCCGCTCGTCGCCTACACGCTCATCAACGCGCAGGACCAGTACCTGCTCCGAACCATCGGGAGAATCGCATGAGGCCAGACCCTGGACGCGTTCTGCAAGGCGTTGCCGTCAACCTCCTCACCAACGTGATGCAGGAGGTCCGCACCCCGTTCGGCCAACAGACCGTGGGCATCGCCGGCTCTCTCGCCCTGATGACCGGCGAGGAGTTCGACCGCGCCGCCGACCGCCTGGTCACCGAAAACCTCATCGTCCGCGCCCTCCTCGCTGAAGGACTTGCGCTCGTCGATGGGCGCGCTGCTCCCGCCGTCAATGCGGCGATTGCCACGCCAGTCGCACCTGACTTCCGCGTCTCCTCCCTCCTTGCCGAGAACGACCGCCTGCGGGAAGGTTTGATCGCGCTCCAGGCGGCCCTTGAGCTCTCGCCATCGCCCGAAGCACGCGCCCTCGACGAGCGCATCTGGGCCGAGCTCATCGAATCCACCCGCCGGAGGGAGTTCAAGAACCGCCTCATATGAGAGACGACCTTCGCCGCCTCCTCGCGGCGTACGTGCCCCAGGCCCAGCAGCCCGATCCTCCTCCTCCCCCGGCCGGTGTGCTCCTCCTCCTCCACGAACGGCCCGGCGGCCCGCACGTCATCTTCCAGAAGCGCACCGAGAGCGTCCGCGACCACAAGGGCCAAATCAGCTTCCCCGGCGGCGCCATGGACCCCGGCGACCCCAGTGTCCTCCACACCGCCCTGCGCGAGACGCACGAAGAAATCGGCGTCGACCCCGGCCACGTCGAAATCCTCGGCCAGCTCGACGACATGGTGACCATCTCTAACTTCCTGGTGACGCCCTTCGTCGGCTGGCTCGACCGCTACCCGTACGAGTGGCGCTTCAGCTCTCATGAAGTCGCCTACCTCCTCGAAGTCCCCCTCGAACACCTGCTCGACCCGCGCAACCACATTCCCGATCGCCGCGTCATCAACGGCCGCGAGTACGTTTTCCAGTCTTACCAGTTCGGCGGCGACATCATCTGGGGCGCTACCGCGCGCATGCTCGGCAATTTCCTCGATATCATGCAGGCGCTCTAACCTTCGCCCGGAGCGGAACATGGCCGAACTCCATCCCTCCCCCATCGACTGTCTGCGCTGTCAGCAACCGCTCTACTTCCTCGGCGTGCGCGAATTCCACGAAGGCGCCCGTGTGGGTGTTTTCGGCGACTTCCTTGAACTCTTCCAGCACCGCGAGGAACTCGACCTCTTCGCCTGCGGTTCGTGTGGCCACGTCGAATTCTTCGTCGGTGGCGTGGGCGATGAGCTTCGAGGATTCAAGACCACCGGCAAGGTCCGCGGGCGCCGCCTCCAGGTCGGCCGCGAATCCCGGCAGGGACAATGAGTCGCCTTCCGCCTACGATGGTCGCATGACCGTGTCCGAACCGCGTACCGTCGCCTCGCTCCTTGCCGAACTGCCAGGCGCCCGGCTGCTCTCGGGCGATGCCTCCGCGCCCGTATCCGGTGTCGAGCACGACTCGCGCCGGGTCCGGGCCGGCACCCTTTTCGTCGCGATCCCCGGGTTCACCGTCGATGGCCACGCCTTCCTCCCCCAGGTATCCACGGCGGGCGCAGCCGCGGCCATCGTCGAAGCCGGACACCCGATTCCCCCCGGCATCGGCGAAGGCCTCACCCTGGTCGAAGTCCCGCGCAGCCGCCCTGCGCTCGCTGCCGCCTCCGCGTGGTTCTACGGCCACCCCGGCCGCGAGATGGTGGTCGCCGGCATCACCGGCACCGACGGAAAGACCACCACCTCCCACCTCCTCACCTGCGTTCTCGAAGCTGCCGGTGGAAAAACCGGCAGGCTCGGCACGGTCGATACCTACTTCCCCGGCGAATCCGGCAAAGTCACCGACCGGATGACCACTCCCGAGGCCAACGAAGTCCAGCGCCTCCTCCGCCGCATGGCCGATGCGGGGTGCCAGTTCGCCATCGTCGAGTCAACCAGCCACGGCCTCGCCCTCAACCGGCTCGACCACGTCGAGTACGACATCGCGGCCTTCACCAACATCACCGGCGACCACCTGGACTTCCACAAGACCTTCGAGGCCTACCGCGAAGCCAAGGGCCTCCTCTTCGCCGCCCTCGATACCGCCGCCCACAAGGGCATCGCCAAGACAGCGGTGGTCAACGCCGATGACCCGTCGGCCAGGTACATGCTCGAACGTTCCCGCGCCGAACCGCTGTCTTTCGGCCTCGAATCACGCGATGCGATGGTCACCGCCACCGATCTCATCCTCCGGCCCGATGGCTCCAGCTTCACCCTCGTCACTCCACGTGGCGCCGCCTCCACGTCGATCCGGCTGCCGGCGGTGTTCAACGTCCTCAACGCCCTTGCAGCCGCCTCGGTCGGCCTCGCTTGCGGCGCCGCGCCCCGTGACATCGCCCGGGGCCTTGCATCCTGCCCCGGTGTGCCCGGCCGCATGGAACGCATCGTCCAGGGCCAGCCCTTCGAGGTCATCGTCGACTACGCCCACACCGGCGATGCCGTCCGCAAGGTGCTCGATGTCCTGCGCGAAGTGTGCAGGGGCCGCCTCATCATCGTCGTTGGCGCCGCTGGCGAACGCGACCCCGGGCGGCGCTTCGGCGTTGGCCGGGCCGCTGCCGGGGGCGCGGACTTCGCCGTCTTCACCAACGAGGATCCACGCTCCGAAGACCCGGCTGCCATCGTCCGCGAGATCGGCCGCCACGCCGAGGGCGCTGGCCGCCAGCGCGGCGTCGATTTCCTCGAAATCGAAGACCGCCGGGAGGCCATCGCCGAGGCGCTCCGCCGGGCCGCCCCGGGCGATACGGTCGTGATTGCCGGCAAGGGTCACGAAAAGTCCATCCTCTACGGTACCGAATCCCGGCCGTGGGACGACCGCGACGTTGCCCGCGAGGAGCTGGCGGCCCTCGGCTTCCGCCTTGCATAGCCCTTTCTCGCTCGTTTCCCCAGCGTTTGGACGCTATTCAGGCCGTTCGTATACTGCTTGCCAGCAGGCCTTCCGAGCCCCCTTTCCCCCCAAACGAGGTTACCCGTGCCTAAGCGAAAACGACGCGAGCTGCAGCACTTGCGCCAGGAGCCATCTCGCCGAAAGAACTACCGGCTCGGTGGCACCGCCCCGACCGAAATCTACAAGCCCGGCTTCCCCATGAACCTCCTCGGCAATGTGAAGTTCTTCGCGATTGTCGGCGTCGTGGTTGCCGTGCTCATGGTCGGCGGCGCACTCCTCACGACCAGCAACCTCAACCAGGGCGACCCCGACTCCCTGCCGACGAATACGCCCACCGCTTCGGCCACGGCTGATGGCTCCGCCACCGCCAGCCCCACCGCCACGACCAAGACGTTCTCGAAAGCCGAGACCGTCATCGACGCCACTACGAAGAAGTACTCGGCCACCGTCAAGACCAACAAGGGCGACTTCGTCATCCAGCTCGATGCCGATAAGGCGCCCAACACCGTCAATAGCTTCGTCTTCCTCGCCCGGCAGGACTACTTCGATGGCGTCACGTTCCACCGCGTCATCGACAACTTCGTGATCCAGGGCGGCGATCCTACCGGCACGGGCGGCGGCGGCCCCGGCTACACCACCGCCGATGAGCCAAACGAGGAGCGCAACCTCAAGTACACCGTTTCCATGGCCAAGGTCGGCGGCCAGTCTGTCTTTGGCAGCCAGTTCTTCATCAACCTGAAGGACAACCCCTCCCTCGACTTTGATAACCCCACCGTCAACAAGTATTACCCGTTCGGCAAAGTCGTCAGCGGCCAGCAAGTTGTGGACGCCATCGGCAAGGTGCCCACAGGCGCCGGCGACAAGCCCATTGAACCGGTCGTCATCACCGACATCGAAATCAAGGAAGAGCCGAAGTAACCCGCCGGCAGCCTTCCACCACCCTCAGCAGGCCGGCGAGCGCCGGCCTGTTTACTGGGCGGCCAGGCGCCTTTCCTGTCGCTCCCGGATCGCCGCCACGTACTCGGCCGTCACGGCCCCATCCCGGTCGCCCGCGAACACACTCCGCACGATGTTCCCTTCCGCCTCGTAGGTAGCGATGAGCGTCACGCGCGCGTTACCTTCCTCGGCTACCACCCGGAACGCCCTTCCCCCCGCGATCGGTTCGATTTCGGTCACCTCCCGCTCCCGGCCGGGCAGCCAGATAATGCCCGATGCCGCCACGTCCGATGCGTCCGGGGCCAGCGCCGAGACCCAGGCCGCAGCCTGCGCGGCCGTCTCGAATACCAGGACCTGGCACACGACGTTCATGGGGGGATCGAACGGGGGCCGCGGCAGGCCCTGCTTCCAGAACACGAACCGCCCGCGCTGCATGCCCGCCGCCCGGTACTCCCGTTTTCGCTCCTCCGGGTCCAGCCCGAGGCCGCCAAGGTCGTCGCGTGAGAACGCCCCCGAAACCAGCTGCAAGAACCGCCCTTCCAGGTCACTTTGCTCGCAGAGGTACCGGTCGAGCGCAACGTCGCCTGCCTCGCTTGCATCCGAACAGCCGGCCACCACCAGCCCCAGCAGGCCGACCGCGAAGGCAAGCCTAGTCTTCGCCACTGTCCGTTGGGTTTTCGGGACCGATCATCCCGTGCTTTGCCTGGTACCGCTCCACCAGCACGATCAACCCGAAAAACGGGAAGAACGCGAGCGCCGCCGCCAGGCCCCACCACCATTCAGGAATGATGAAGAGCAGAATGGCACACGCCGCGGTGAAGGCCATGCCAATGATCGAAAAGATGCGCCCCGCGAGCACATACGGCGTGACCGGCGAATTCATGCTCTCCAGTTTCGCCCCCGCGCTGCCGCGGGTCTACTCCAGTGCCTCACCAGTCGCGCCGGTACTTCCCGGGTTGTGCCCGAAACAGCCCGTTTTCCTGCCGCCTTCGCCCGACTCACGTATACTCGGGCCCCGACCTCCCTCGGAGTACTGACATGGCTCGACCTGTGTTACGCACCGCGCTCTGCGACATGCTTGGAATCGAATACCCCGTGATCCTCGCGGGAATGGGCCCCGTCGCGGGCGGCATCAGCGGCCCCGTCGCCACCGCACCCCTCGTGGCAGCCGTTTCCAATGCCGGCGGGCTTGGCGTCATCGGTGGCGCTGGCTTCAGCGCCGAACGCCTCCGTGAGGAAATCCAGAAGGTCCGCTCGATGACCGATAAGCCCTTCGGAGTCGACCTGCTCCTGCCTTCGAACTTCATGGGTGGCGCAGCCAGCGGTGAGATGCCCCGCGACCCCCGCGAACTCATCCCCGCCGAAACACGCGCGGGCCTCCGCAAGATCGCCGAGGACCTCGGCGTCCCCTGGGAAGAGGCACCCCGCGATTCGCGGGCCGTCGCCACCCGCCCCCGCTCCGGCGGCATGTCCGATGAGCAGATGGAAGTGGTCATCGAGGAAAAAGTCCCCGTCTTCGCCAGCGGCCTCGGCAGCCCCGCCCAGTGGATGCACCGCCTCAAGGCCAACGGCACGAAGGTCCTCTGCCTCGTCGGCAACGTGAAGAACGCCAGGCGCGTCGCCGCCGCCGGCGCGGATGTGGTGGTCGCACAGGGCACCGAGGCCGGTGGGCATACCGGCCGGGTGGCCACCCTGGCCCTCATCCCGCAGGTTGTCGACGCCGTCGCGCCCACACCGGTCGTTGCGGCCGGTGGAATCGCCGATGGCCGTGGTATCGCCGCCGCCCTTGCCCTCGGCGCCGTCGGCGTGTGGTGCGGCACCGCCTTCCTCGTCGCCGAAGAAGCAAACCAGCCCGCGATCCAGCAACAGCGCATCCTCGCCGCGGGCGATGAGGACACGAAGATCACCCGCCTGTATTCCGGCAAGACCATGCGCAACATCAATAATCCCTTGATCGAGGCCTGGGAAGCCTCGGGCCTCCAGGCGCTCCCCATGGGCCTCCAGGGCTTGCTCATCCAGGACCTCGTCCACTCCGTCCGCAAGGCCGGCCGCGAAGACCTGCTGATGAACGCCGCCGGCCAGATCTCGGGATTGCTCACCCGTGTCCGCCCCGCCGCTGAGATCCTGCACGACATGGTGGCCCAGGCCGCCGAAATCATCGGCGGAGGGCTGCAGGCCCGCGTCACCGCCATCCCCGGAGACTAGCCCACATGACCGAACAGGCTCTCGCGGGCGTCCGCGTCGTCGAATTCACCGACGAGGCCGGTTCGTATTGCGGCCGCCTCCTCGCCGATCTTGGCGCCGAAGTCATCAAGGTCGAACCCCCGGGCGGCGGACGCCAGCGCAACTCCGCCCCCTTCCTCGCCGGCTACGAAGGCAACCCCGATGCCAGCCTCGCCTTCTGGGTGCACAACACCTCGAAGAAGTCCGTCGTGCTCGACCTCGAATCGGAAGAAGGCCGCACCGTGGCCAGGAAGCTCGCCCTCTCCGCCGAGGTCATCCTCGAGGACAACCCGGTCGGCTATCTCGCTGCCCGCGGGCTCGGCTACGCTGAGCTCCACGCGGCGAAGCCCTCGCTCGTCTACACCTCGGTCACAGGCTTCGGCCAGACCGGGCCCCACGCCAGCTGGGCCTACACCGACATCGTCGGCCAGGCAATGGGCGGCATCATGACCCTCGCCGGCGAGCCGGCCGACCCGCCGAACATGATCTACGGCCACCAGGCCGATGTCTCCGCCAGCATCCAGGCGGCCCAGGGGACACTTATCGCACTCCTCCACGCCGAAGCGACCGGCCAGGGCCAGCTCGTCGATGTCTCGGCCCAGGAGGCCATCTCCATGTCCCAGGAGACCGCGATGCAGACCTGGGACTTCCAGAAGAAGAACCGCGTTCGCATGGGCGGCGCCGGTGGCCTCCCCATCGCCATCCCCGGCTCCGGCACCCTGAAGGCCAAGGACGGCTATATCGTCGTCTACATCATCGCTCCCGCAGGTGGCGACCTCCCGGACCTCGTCGACTGGATGCGTGAGGAGGGGAAGGCTGGCGACCTCGACGAAGAGCCCTACAAGACGCTCATCGCCAACCTCAACATGGGCTGGCTCACCCAGCTCATGAGCGCCCCCGAAGAGGCGGCGAAGTACATTCCCCTCCTCCCTCACGTCAACGAACTCATCGCGGCCTTCTTCGCCGGGAAGACTGCCCGCCAGGCCTACGAGGAAGGCCAGGAGCGGCGCCTCCTGGTTGGCATCGTCTCCACCCCCGCTGACCTTGCCGAGAACCGCCAGCTCCGCGAACGCGGCTGGTACGTCAACCTGCCCGAGGCGCCGGCCGGCAAGCCCATCGAATTCCCCGGCCCCCCCTACCGTCTCTCCGAAACGCCAGCCATCATCAACCGCCCACCTCGCCTGGGCGAACATACCGCCGCCGTCCTCGGCGCGCTCGCTTAGGAGCCCCAACCATGGCCAAACGTCCGCTCGAAGGTCTTCGCGTCGCCGACTTCTCCTGGTTTGGCGCAGGCCCCATCGCAGGCAACACCTTCTCCACCTTCGGCGCCGAAGTCATCCGCGTCGAATCGGAGACCAAGGTCGACTCCCTCCGCCGCGTCCACCCCTTCGCCATGAACCCCGACGGCACCTTCAAGGGCGGCTACAACGTCTCGGGCTACTTCAACAACTTCAACGCCGGCAAACTCTCCATCCAGCTCAACCTGAATACCGAAAAGGGACAGGAGATCGCCTACCGCCTCATCGAGAAGTGCGACTTCTTCCTCACGAACTTTACCCCCCGCGTCATCGATAAGTGGAACCTCCACTACCACCAGATCGCCCGGGTCAACCCCCGGATCATCGCAGCCTACGCGCCTATGCAGGGCCTGGAGGGGCCCCACCGCGACTACCTTGGCTTCGGGGCCGTCCTCACCCCGGTCACCGGCATCAGCGAAATGTCCGGCTTCCCCCACCGCCCCCCCTTCGGCGTCGGCACCAACTACCCCGATTACGTCATCAACCCCGGCCATACCGTCACCGCCATGCTGGCCGCCCTGCGCTATCGCAACCGGACCGGCAAGGGCCAGTGCATCGAGCTCCCCCAGCTGGAATCGGTCGTGAATACCCTCGGGACTGCGGTCGTCGAGCAGCTGGCCAATGGCACCAATCCCTCGCGCACCGGCAACCGCAACCCCAACGCCGCCCCCCACGGGGCCTTCCGATGCGCCGACGATCCGTCGTCCGTCGGCTCGCCCGACCGCTGGGTCGTCATCGCCTGCCGCGACGACTCCGAGTGGCAGCGCGCCGCCGCAGCACTCGGCCACCCCGAAGCCGCAACCGACTCCCGGTTCGCCACTTTCGCGGCCCGCAAGCAGAACGAAGACGAGCTTGAGGCGCTCATCAACTCGTGGACGCGGCCGCTGAAGGCCGAAGACTCCTGTGCCATCCTCCAGGCCGCCGGCGTGCCCGCTGGCGTCGTCCAGAACGCCCAGGACCTCCTGGAAAAGGACGAACACATTCGCAGCCGCAACTACTACCAGTACGTCGAACATCCCGAGGCAGGGCGCGAAGCCCACGATGGCCCCGCCTTCCACCTCAGCGAAACACCCGGCTACATTGCCGGCCCCGCCCCGCTCATGGGCGAACACACCATGGAGGTCTGTGAGCGCATCATCGGCCTCACCTTGGACGAAATCGCCGACCTCCTCGCCGATGGCGTCCTGATCTAACGCCCGCTCCCCGGGCTGCGCCTGCTGTCCCGGCGGTACATTTGTTCTATACTCGGGATACTCAGTCCCCGGGGGTGCACGTGCTTTACGGGAAGTGGCGGCCACGAGGTTTTGATGAGGTCGCCGGGCAAGACCACATTGTCCGGACCCTGCGCAATGCCCTGGCATCCGGCCAGGTTGCCCACGCCTACCTCTTCAGCGGCCCCCGTGGAACCGGTAAGACCACGACGGCCCGCATCCTCGCCCGCTCCCTCAACTGCGCCCACCTCGTCGATGGCGACCCCTGCAACACATGCACCTCCTGCAAGGCCATCCTCGCCGGTAACGCCCTCGACCTCATCGAAATGGATGCCGCCAGCAACCGCGGCATCGAGGACATCCGCGAACTCCGCGAAAAGATCGCCTTCGCTCCGTCCGACCTGAAAAAGAAGGTCTACCTCCTCGACGAAGTGCACATGCTCACCGATGGCGCCTTCAATGCGCTCCTCAAAACGCTCGAGGAGCCGCCCCCGCACGCTATCTTCATCCTCGCCACCACCGACCTCCACAAGGTCCCGGCGACCATCATCTCGCGCTGCCAGCGCTACGATTTCCACCGCGTGCCCAACGGCGCCATCGTTGAGCGCCTCCAGTTCATCTGCGAGCAGGAAGGCTTCTCCGTCCCGCGAGATGGGCTGCTCGCGATCGCCGTCCAATCGCGCGGCGGCCTCCGCGATGCCATCACCATGCTCGAGCAGGTGACGGCCCGCTATGGCCCCTCGCCCACCGTCGACGACGTTCGCGCGGCCATGGGGCAGGTGAGCGACGCGCGAGTCGCCGGCCTTGTCGCTGCCATCCTCACCGATGACCTTGGCGCGGCCCTGGAAATTTCCCGCGCCGTCGCTGGCGATGGCATCGACATGGCCCGCTTCACCCGCGCGGTCATTGACCTCATTCGGGAGGTCATCCCCGAGGCATTGAAGCGCGAAAGCCCGGCCGAACATCCCCTGGCTCAGCTGATTTCGACCGCGCGGGTCCGGCCGGATGGTATCCGCGTCCTGGCCACCGCCGTTGCTGAGCTTGCAAAGGCTGACTTCCGCCTCGACCCCGCCAGCCCGATCCCGCTCGAAGTGGCCAGCGCCGCCGTCATCCTGTCCGGCGGTCTGCCTGCTCCCCAATCGCAGCCTGCCGCGGTCGCCGGCCCGGGCTCCTCCTCCCCCGCCCAGGCCCGCCCCGCTGCTGCCAGCGCCCCTGTCTCCAGCAACACGCCGCTCTCCCGCGAGGAAAAATTCGCCCGCGACCTCTACGAGCACTGCAAGATGGTCAACCCCTCGCACGCCATGTGGCTCAACGGCTCGTTCGAAGTCCTCAGCATGGACGGCGAAGAGCTCACCCTCGGCTTCCAGCGCCAGATGCCCATGGACAAGGTGAACACTGTCTGCCGGGCGATGGTCGAGCAGCAGGCTGCCGTGATTCTCGGCCGCCCGGTAACCTTGAAGGTGATGTTGATCGACGGGAGCGCCCAGCCCCGCCGGGAGCCACGCCGCGGTCACCTCGCCGAGGCCGCGAAAGCCATGGGCGCGACGCCCATCGGGAAGGATTGATATGGCAAAAAGCAGCGGCAACAACCGGTACCTTCGCCGCGGGGGAGGCGGCCTCCCGGGCCGCAGCTCCATGGCCGGGGCCAACCCCAACGCCCTTGCCCAGGCCCAGGAAATGCTCGCCAGGGCCCAGGCCGAGCTTGCAGCCTCGTCGGTCGAAGGCTCCGCTGGTGGTGGCGCCGTCCGCGTCACCATGTCCGGCGAACAGAAGATCACGGCCATCAAACTCTCGCCCGACGTCGTCGACCCCGGGGATGTGGAGCTGCTCGAAGACCTGATCATGGCCGCCATCTCCGACGCAACCGAAAAGGCGAACGAGCTCCAGCAACAATCCTTTGGCGCAATCACCGGCGGCCTCGGCCTGCCCGGGCTCGGCATCGGCTAGGAACGCCAGTGGCCGAAGGCTCATCCACCCCTGAGCCGATCCAGCGCCTGGTCGAGGCATTCCACCGCCTGCCCGGCATCGGGCCAAAATCCGCCCAGCGCCTCGCCTACCACATCCTCCGGACCAGCGAACAGGAGGCCGGCGCCCTCGCCCGCGCAATCCTCGATGTCAAGGAACGCATCCGCCTCTGCTCGCAGTGCCTGAACATCACCGAGGCCGACCCCTGCACCTTCTGCCAGGATCCCCGCCGCGACCGCAGCATCGTCTGCGTCGTCGAGCAGCCGCTCGATGTGCTCGCCATCGAGCGGTCTGGCGGCTACCGTGGCCTCTACCACGTCCTCCACGGTGTCCTGAACCCGATGGAAGGCATTGGCCCCGAGCACATCCACGTGCGCGAGCTTGTCCTCCGGCTCCAGGCCGGCGAAATCCACGAAGTCATCATGGCGACCAACCCCAGCCTCGAAGGTGAGGCCACTGCCATGTACATCCAGCGGCTAATCGGGCCCGCCGGCGTCAAGGTCACGCGCCTGGCTCGCGGCCTTCCCAGCGGCGCCGACCTCGAATACACCGACGACGTCACCCTCGCCCGCGCCATCGAGGGCCGCCAGGAGCTCTGAGATGACCGACCGGCCCCGGAGCTACACCACCGAGGGCGTGGTCATTCGCCGCCGCAACCTCGGCGATGCCGATGCCATCATCACCATCTTCAGCCTGCATCACGGCAAGTTCGATGCCGTCGCCAAGGGCGTACGCAAACCAACGAGCCGCATGCGTGGCCACCTCGAACCGCTCACCCGCGTCCAGGTCCACCTTGCCAGGGGCCGCACCCTCGACGTGTTCACCCAGGCCGAGTCCATCGAAGCCCACCGCGCGCTGAAGTCGGACCTCGACCGCGTCAACCTCGCCCTCTACTGCGCGGAGCTCTCCGATCGTTTCACCATCGACCGCGTTGAACAGCGCCCTGTCTACGAGCTCCTCGTCGATGTCCTGAAGGCCCTCGATGGCGGCGCTTCCGCCCTCGCCGCGCGCTACTTCGAAATCCACCTCCTGGCGATCAGCGGCTACGAGGCCCAGGTCGATGTCTGCGCGGTCTGCCGCCAGAAACTCCCGGAGGAAGAGACCCTGTTTTCCGGGCCGGCGGGCGGTTTGGTATGCCGGCAATGCCGGCCCTCCGCCACGTCAGGCCGCATCCTGAGCGTGCGCGCCATCAAGGTCCTGCGCTTTGCCCGGACGGTTTCAGTCGTCGAATTCGATACCCTGCGCGTCAGCGACGCTCTCGCCCACGAGCTGCAGGCGGCGCTCACCGACCTCATCCACCAGGTCATCGACCGGGAGCTAAACACCTCCCGGTACATGGACGAACTCGACCGGGCCAGCCGCATCCCGGCCCTTTCCGCGAACCATGTACAATCAGGCCAACCTACCCACCATTCACCGGAGCCTTGAATGCCCCTCTACGAGTACTACTGCGAGCCCTGCAACGGCATCTTCGAAGAGCTTCGGCCCATCCGCGAGGCTTCCGAACCCGTACCCTGCCCCCAGTGCTACAAGGATGCGAAGCGCATCATGCCCACGTCCTTCGCAGCATTCACCTTCCGCGAGGGCTACCCCCGCCGCATCCCCGACGACGGCACGTACTACCACCTGGGCAAGAAGGTCTCCAGGCTCGTCAAGAGCGCACGCCCCAATGAGCACCCGGAGATCAACAAGCCCGAACCGAAGCGCAAGCGCAGCAAAGGCGAGCTCCAGGAACTCCGCGACATGCGGGAGGCCGCTCGCCGTAACGAACTCACCGATCTCTACGGCAACCAGGTGAAGCCTTCGGAAGTCACGAAGCTGTACGACGAGGGGCGGATTCTCAAGCGGGGGACACCGCGGGGGCTCTAGACGGCCCGGCTTAACTCTTCCGCGTGAGCACGTAC
Organism: uncultured Anaerolineaceae bacterium; assembly: GCA_964648195.1. Classification (GTDB taxonomy): domain Bacteria; phylum Chloroflexota; class Dehalococcoidia; order Tepidiformales; family Tepidiformaceae; genus Amarobacter. The sequence continues at coordinate 119,354 of CAZYLL010000004.1, forward strand.
TCCCCGAGTTCCAGGAGGCACCGCTTCGTGTCGCTCTCCGGGAGGAAGTCGATCGCCTCATTCGCGCGCTTCACATAATCACGAGCGAACCCTAGCGAATCGTCCAGCACCTCGGAACCCACGATCGCGTCGAGCGCCTCGCGCAGCCGCGCCTCCCGGTCCCGCTTTGCCAGGATGAAACGCTTGATGGGGTTGTCTCGCGGGTAGCGCTCCAGGAAGAGCAACCCCGGCAGCGTGATCGTGCCCTCCAGCAGGTCGCTGCCTACCGGCTTGCCCATCAGCGCCTCGTCCCCGGTGAAGTCGAGCACATCGTCCACGATCTGGAAGGCCATCCCGAGGCTGTAGCCGTACGTGCGCATCGCGTCGACGGTCCGCTCGTCGCAGTTGCCGAGCATTGCACCGCCCTCGGTGGCATTGGCAAACAGCGCCGCCGTCTTCCCGCCGATGCGCCAGAAGTACTGCTGCACATCCTTGCCCACATCGAAGGCCGCCGCGTCCTGGTCCAGCTCCCCGCTCGTCATCTTCATCAGGGCCAGCGCGAACAACCGCGTGACGGCCAGGCTGCCGGTGCGCGTCACCATCTCGGCGGCGTTCGCGAACATGTAGTCCCCAAGCAGCACGGTCAGCGCATTGTCGAACACCGCATTCGCCGTCGGCCGTCCACGCCGGCTCATCGCCCCGTCGACAACGTCGTCGTGCACCAGGCTTGCCGTGTGCAAAAGCTCGATCGCCGCCCCCAGGGGCACAAGCCGGTTCAGGTTGTAGTCTCCCAGCTTCCCCGCGAGCAGGACCAGGCCGGGACGCATCCGTTTCCCCTTGGCTTCGAGTGCGTGGTCCAGCATCCGCTTCAGGGGGGGCAGGTCGACGTTCTTGATGGATTCCAGCAGGTCCTCGACGAGGATCATGTCCTCGGCGACCGGGCCGTAGAGCGACTTGTTCTGCAGTTGCGTCACGCCGAACCCGCCCGCGATGGCACTCGGACACCGAATAGCCGCTCAGCGTTTGCCGTCGTGAACTCCAGCACGTGCTCCACACGCTCGCCGCGCGCAGCCGCGACGGCCCGCGCCGTGTGCAGGATGAGAGACGGTTCGTTGAGCTTTCCCCGCATTGCCTGAGGCGGAAGGTACGGGCTGTCGGTCTCGATCACAAGTGAGCGCGCTGGCAACCCGGCCGCAAGCCGGCGCGTCTCGTCGTTCTTCGGGTAGGTGATGGGCCCCGCGACGGACACCATGAAACCCAGCTCGACGTAACGAAGCGCCTGCTCCAGGGTACCGCCGAAGCAGTGCATCACGCCCGGCGTCGCCATTCCCGCCGCTCGCACTCGGGCGGCATACGGCGCTAGGTGGTCGTATGCCGCGTCTTCAGCGTTCCGGCTGTGGACGCTTACCGGCTTCCCCACGCGCAACGCGATCTCGAGTTGCGCGTCGATGAGCCTGCGCTGGTTCATCTCCTCGGCAAGCCCCCGGTAGAAGTCCAGCCCGATCTCCCCCACCGCTACCACGTCCGCCAACGCGGCAAGCCCTTCAAGCTCAGCGAGCATCGCGGACGTCACCTCATCCGCCTCATGCGGGTGGAAGCCGACCGTCGGAAACAGGCCTGCCCTGCCGGCCGCCATCGCGATCGCCGCCTCGTTCGAAGGGGCGTCGTAGCCGCAAATCGCGATCCCCGCGACCCCTGCCTGCTCCGCCCGCTCGAGGATCCCAGCAATGTCCCCGCGGATCTTGCGGTCCTGCAGGTGGCTGTGGGTGTCGAACGCGACGGCCATCAACCCGCGGTCCCCTCCGCCACCGCCTCGATCTTGGCGTAGAGCGGTCGCGCGGGCCCGAGCCTGGTGCCCCGCGGCACCGGCCTGAATTCCCATCCCTCGCCTGTGATGTCGCCCTGGAGTCCCAGGTCGGCGTGCAGCTGCGACGTCGAAAACGGCAGCACCGGGTGCAGGAGCGTCTTCAGCGCGTTGATCACGTCAAGAGCAACCGTCAGCGTCTCCGCCGCGTGCTCGCGGTCGTGCTTCACCGCCTTCCACGGCGCGCGCTCGTCGAGGTACTTGTTTGCGGATTGCGCCAGCCGCAGGCTCTCCTGCAGCGCGGCCCGGAAGTGGCACCGGTCGTACTCCTCGCCGGCCGTCACGAAGGCAGCCTTCGCCTCGTCGAACAGCGCCTGGCTCTCAGGCGCCAGTGCGCCCGTGACCGGCACGATCCCCTCGAAGTTCCGGTGAATCATCGAAATCACGCGGTTTGCCAGGTTGCCCCACGTCGCAATCAGCACGTCGTTGTTCGTCCGGATGAGCTCTTCTTCGCGGAACTCGGTATCGTTCGTCTCGGGGAGTACGGTCGTCAGGTAGAACCGCACCACGTCCGGCGCGTAGGCGTCCAGCAGGTCGAGCATCCACGTGCCCGTACCCTTCGACTTGCTCTGTTTCTGGCCCGCCGCGAAGTTCACGTACTGGTTGGCGGGGACGTCGTAGGGCAGGTTCAGTCCTTCGTAGCCCATCAGCATCGCCGGCCAGATGACCGTATGGAAGGGGATGTTGTCCTTGCCGATGAAGTAGTGGGAGCGCGTCGCGGGGTCCTCCCAGTACGGCCGCCACGCGTCCGGCGTGCCGCGCCGCTGCGCCCACTCCTTCGATGCGCTCAGATACCCGATCACCGCATCGAACCAAACGTAGATCCGCTTGTTCTCGTAGCCCTTCACCGGCACCGGCACGCCCCAGCTGATGTCGCGGGTGATGCCCCGGTCCTTGAGCCCCTCGTTCAGCATGCCGAGCGTGAAATTCAGCACGTTCTTGCGCCAGTGGGTCTTCCCGCTCACCCATTCCTTCAGCCGATCCTCGAACCCCGAAAGCTTCAGGAAGAAGTGCTCCGAAGGCCGCAGCACCGGCGTCGCGCCGCTCACCTTGCTGCGCGGATTGATGAGCTCCACCGCGTCCAGCGTCTTGCCGCAATTGTCGCACTGGTCGCCCCGGGCCTCCGTATACCCGCAGTGGGGACACGTCCCCTCCACGTACCGGTCTGGCAGGAAGCGGTCTGCCTCCGGGTCGTACAGGTACTCTGCGGTCCGGGGGTAGAGCCAGCCGTGTTCGAGCAGCTTCAGGAACACGTCCTGCGTGACGGCGTAGTGGTTCTCCGTCAGTGTGGTGGTGAACAGGTCGAACGAGATGCCGAACCGCTCCCACACCTCCACGATCCGCGGGTGGTAGCGGTCCACGATCACCTGGGGATCCACGCCTTCCCGGTCCGCTGCCACCGTGATCGGCGTCCCGTGGCAATCCGAACCCGAGACCATCAGCACCTCGTTGCCCCGCAGCCGCTGGAACCGCGCGAAGATGTCGGCCGGCAGGTACGCCCCGGCCGCCTGGCCGACGTGCAGCAGGTAGTTCGCGTAGGGCCAGGCCACGCAGACGAGGATCCGTTCGGGCACTCAAGCACCTGGGTTGGAGGATGTCCCTGAGTCTACCACAGGCCCCTCTTCCGGGCCGTCAGACAGAGCCCCACGCGGCATAGGCTTCTTCCCGTGTGCGGCCCGTCAGGCGCGCAACTTCGGCCGCCGCCGCCGCCCTCCGCGCGCCTGCCCGCTTCATCGCCGCCACCAGGTGCAGCATCTCTTCCTCGTCGCCAGCGCGCCCCGGCACTTCAACCACCACCACGCACTCCCCCCGCGCATCCCCGAACCGCTCCGCGAGGGCGCTCGCGCGGCCGCGCGCGACCTCTTCGTGCAGCTTCGTCAGCTCTCGGCAGACCACCGTCTCGGGGTCGCCCAGCAGTTCAGCGACTTCTCCCAAAGTCTTCGCCAACCGCCCCGGGCTTTCGAAGAACACCAGGATGCTCGCCGCCGCTGCCGAGTGCTTCAGGAGCCCTTTCCGCGCTCCCTGCTGGCGCGGAAGGAAGCCCAGAAAGTGCGCGTCCGGGCCATCGAACCCGCTCACCGAGAGCGCCGCCGCCAGTGCCGAGGGCCCGGGCACCGCAAAGACCGGCACCCCTTCGCGGTGCGCCGCCGCCACCAGCCGCGCTCCCGGGTCCGCAATTGCGGGCGTCCCGGCGTCGCTTACAAGCGCCACGACCCCTTCCCTCGCAACCGGCAACAGCTCAGGGATGCGCGATTCCACGTTGTGCTCGGTGAGGCTAACAAGCCGCGCCCAGCTCCCCACCTTCCGGATCAACACCCCTGATGTGCGCGTATCCTCGGCGGCCACCACCGCCGCGCGCCGCAGCGCTTCCGCGGCCCGCTCCGAAAGGTCATCCAGGTTCCCGATGGGCGTGGCGACGACATACAGCCCGGCATGCCACTGAGTCATAGGCCAGGCCGATAGCCGGTATTGCACATAACCGAATCCATGAATCCGATCTGTGTTGACCCGTTGCGAGTGCGGCTTCTACACTCGATGCAACACCGCGGCCGCCTTTCAGGGCCGTGACTCCATCCCCGGGAATGCGCTGACTTGAGTACCGTTGCCAACCTCTCCTCCGCCGCCTCCGACTCGCCGGAGAGCGGCCTTGCGCCGTTTACCGAGAATGACGTCGCCGCCCCAAAGTTCAAGCAGCTTCGCCGCGCCTACGGGTTCGATGAAGTCGCCATCGTCCCCGGCGAGGTGACGATCAACCCCGAGCTGACCCAGCTCGGCCTCGATATCGGACCTCACCATTTTGCCATCCCCTTCCTCGCCTCGGCGATGGATGCGGTGGTCGACCCCAGCTTCGCCATCGCCATGCACCGGGCGGGCGGGCTCGCCGTCCTCAACCTCGAAGGCGTCTGGACCAAGTACGACGACCCTTCGTCCATCCTCCAGCAGGTTGCTGCTGCCAGCCGCGATGAGGCGACCGCCATCCTCCAGGAGGCCTACCAGCAGCCTATCCGCGAGGAGTTCATCGCCAAGCGCATCCGCGAAATCAAGGATGGCGGCGCCGTCGCCGCAGTCTCTGTGACCCCCATGAACACCAAGAAATACGCCGCACTCATCCAGGATGCCGGCGCCGATATCCTCGTGGTCCAGAGCACCGTCACCACTGCCCGTCACGAGTCGACCAGCATCGAGGGGCTCCGCTTCGACAAGCTCTTCAAGGAAATCCACATCCCCGTCATTGTCGGGAACACCGTCGGCTTTAAGGCCACCCTCGAAATCATGCGCACCGGCGTGGCCGGCGTGCTGGTCGGGGTCGGCCCCGGCGCCGCCTGCACGAGCCGCGAAGTGCTCGGCATTGGCGTGCCCCAGGTCACCGCAACCATCGATTGCGCCGCCGCCCGCGATTTCTATCTCAAGGAGAGTGGCCGTTACGTCCCCATCGTCACCGATGGTGGCATCCGGACCGGCGGCGACGTCTGCAAGTGTTTCGCCGCGGGAGCCGATGCTGTCATGATGGGCTCGCCCTTCGCCGCCACCACCGAGGCCCCGGGCCGTGGCTACCACTGGGGCATGGCTACCCCGCACGCCAACCTCCCCCGCGGCACCCGCGTGGCCGTCGGCGTCAACACCACGCTCCAGAAGGCGCTCTACGGCCCAACCAGCCGTACCGATGGCACCGAGAACCTCGTCGGGGCGCTCCGCACCGCCATGGGCATGTGCGGCGCCCGTACCATCCGTGAGTTCCAGCAGGCCGAAATGGTCATCGCTCCCGCGATCAAGACCGAAGGAAAGATCTACCAGTTTGCCCAGTCGCAGGCTTAGGTCTTCTGCGCTCGTCCTCCTTCTGACAGCGGCCCTCGCCTCGGGGGCCGCTGTTTCGGCCTCTGCCGAAAGCGGTGCCTCCCCCACCTGCATCTCCGTCACTCCCGATGGGCTGATCCAGGCCGTGGAAGTCAGCGGCCTCATCCTGGTCGCGAAGGTTCACCGCCAATCCCCGTCCGCCCCGGTAGAGCTCGAACCGGAAGTCATCCTCAAGGGTTCGGTTCCGGGCACGAACGTCACGCTCCCGGCGCCCGAAGGTAACGCCCCCTGCCCACTCGCCACGCTCGAAGACGGGACACGCGCCCTGCTCCTCCTTTCCGTCGCCGGGGGCCGCCCCGAATGGCCCGGTGAGTCGCAGGTATTCGACCTCAGGGATGGCCTGGCCGTTCAGCAGGAGGACCTGGGATTCGGCGAGAGCCCCGAGTTCGCGCGCATCAACTCCATCCGCACCATCACCGGCCAGTACGTTGTCCCTGCCAGCGAGCCGGGCGAAGGCGCCGGCATCGACTGGGGCAGCACCGTGCTGCCCATTGGCGCGGTCCTCGCAGTCGTGTTCGGCATCGGCCTCGTGCTGATGCGCACCTGGCACCGGATCGACCCGAGCTAAGTCGCGTACCGTTCGAGGAACGCTGCCAGCGTCTCCTCGCGCTCTTCGAGCACCACGTCGGCCGCATCCAGCGCGTACGCGTCGCTGTGTGGCATCGCCACCCCCAGCCCAGCCCATGCCAGCATCGCCGCATCGTTGACGCTGTCGCCAATCGCCACTACCTCGTGCCGGTCGATGCCAAGGTCGCCGCACACCAGCGAGAGCGCGTGCCCCTTGTTGGCCTCCGGGGCCACCGCCACCGTCACGCCCGGGAAGTCCAGTACATGCAACGCCTCGCCATGGCGAGATATGAGCGCCCGGTGGATGCCGTTCGATTCCTCTGTCGACGAAATCACCCCGACACCCGTGGGCTCCACCCCGGAGTGTTCCGGATCGGGCCGGTATTCCGGCGTGATCCCCGAAACCACACCGTAGTGCTCGGTCGCCTCTGTGCGCCGTGAGGCGATGTAGCGCAGCGGGTTGAACCACTCGTAGTCGCGCTCGATTCCCCGTGCGAATTCGATGATTTCCAGCGCAGTGTGGCGCGCAATCGGAAACTCGTGCGTCATCGTGCCATCCAGGAGGTGGACCGAGCACCCCTGCTGGCAGATGACCGGCCCCGGCAACCCCAGGTGCCTGGCGATCTTCGCCGTCCCGGGGAACATCCGGCCCGAGGCGAGCACAACCGCTATCCCCCGTTCGCGGAGCGCGGTCACGGCCCGCGACAGGCGCGCACCGGGCACGTGATCGTGACCGTAATGCGCCGGCTCGATGAGCGTACCGTCGATGTCGAGCGCGACCAGCCTTACGCCCATCGTCCGCACACGACCCGATCGATACCGGCGAGGTCCTTCACAGTCCAGGGTTCGATGCCCCGCTGCCGGAACAACGCGCCAACGTCCGCCGCCTGGCCATACCCCACTTCGAGCGCGAGCAGCCGGGGCCGCAGCCGGGCTGCACAATCCTCAATCAGCCGGTTGATGAGCTCGTACCCGTCTTTCCCACCGTCCAGTGCCACGCGGGGCTCCCACCGGCTCACCTCAGGCTCCAGCGCCTCAATCTCCCACGCCGGGATGTATGGCAGATTCGCCAGCACCACATCGGCGCGCGCAACCATGGAGAGGAGGTCCCCCAATACCAGCTCCGTCCACGGAGCGTATGCCGCCGCGTTGGCCTTCGCGAACCGCATGGCATCGGGGCTGATCTCGGTCGCCGCCACCCGCGCCCCTGGCCGCTCAGCTGCAACCGAAACCGCGACCGCGCCGCTGCCCGTCCCCGCTTCGACAATCAGCGCCCCGGCATCGCGGTCGAGCTCCTCCAGCGCCAGCTCGACGAGCAGCTCCGTCTCTGGCCTCGGTATCAGCACGCCCGGCCCGACGCCGAAGTCCCGGCCGAAGAACTCGCGGCGACCCGTGATGTACGCAGCGGGCTCGCGCCCTGCCCGGCGATCCACCCACTCCGAAAACCGCGCCGCCTCCGCCGCGTCGAGGCTGCTGCCGGCGAAGTACGCCGCCCGCGAGACGCCAGCGGCTTCCCGCGCCAACAGCTCTGCCTCGAACCGGGCATCTTCAATCCCTGCGGCGGCCAGCCTCGCTGAAGCCTCCATCGCCGCCCGGCGTGCGTTCATTCCAGGTTCTCGAGCCGCACGGCCTCGACCGCCGTGGCGACCGCATCAATGATGTCGTCCAGGTTCCCGTCCATCCTGTCCGGGATGTTGTGTACGGTGAGCCCAACCCGGTGGTCGGTGATTCGGTCCTGCGGGAAGTTGTACGTCCGGATCTTCTCGCTCCGGTCGCCCGTCCCCACCTGCGTTTTCCGCTCGGCGCTCAGCTCCGCTTCCTGGCGGGTCATCTCCATGTCCAGCAACCGCGAGCGCAGCACTGTCATCGCCTTTACGCGGTTCTTCATCTGCGACCGCTCGTCCTGGCAGACAACCACGATCCCGGTAGGGATGTGGGTCAGGCGGACCGCCGTCGCCACTTTGTTCACGTTCTGTCCGCCCGCCCCGGACGAGTGGAAGATATCAATGCGCAGGTCCTTCTCGTCCACATCGATGTCGACTTCCTCGGCCTCCGGGAGCACGGCCACGGTGGCGGTCGACGTGTGGATGCGCCCCTGGGCTTCCGTCTCGGGAACGCGCTGGACCCGGTGCACGCCGCTCTCGTACTTCAAACGCGAGTATGCCCCCTCGCCCCGGACCTCGAACACGACTTCCTTGAACCCGCCCTTTTCCGATTCCGAGGCGCTCAGGATTTCGGTCTGCCACCGCTTCCGTTCGGCGTAACGGGCATATGCGCGGTACAGCTCGAATGCGAACAGCGCCGCCTCCTCGCCGCCGGCTCCCGCCCGGATTTCCACAATCACATTGCGCGAATCGCGCGGGTCCTTCGGCAACAACTCCCGCTTGATGAGGCCGGTCAGCTCATCCATCCGTGCCTCGGCATCGGCAAGCTCGATCTCCGCAAGCGCCTTCATTTCCGGGTCCGATTCGGCCATGAGCGCCCGCGCATCCGCCGCCGCCTTGCTTGCCGCCTCGAACTCGCGGAAGAGCTCCACCACCCGCTCAATCTCGGCCCGTTCACGGGCGAGCTTGTTCAGCTGTTCAAAATCCGCCGCCACTTCCGGGCGTGCCATGTCGTTCGTCAGCTCGTCATAGCGCTCACGGATCCGTTGCAGCCGGGAAAGGATGTTTTCATCCATAGGTCAGAAGAAACGGCCCGCGCAGGGCGGACCGTCAGGTGCGCTCCAGGGGGGCTTGATCCGAGTATAGCACCCCCTGACCGGCGCTCAGCCGCCGAGGCGCTCCTTCACCACGGCGGCCACGCGGTCGAGCCCCACCGGCTCCTGTTCTCCTCCGCCCACCAGGTCCTTCACCACGGCCTGGCCGGCTGCGAGCTCGTCCTCGCCAATGATCACGGCCAGGCGAGCACCCGAATGGTTGGCGCCGCGCATCTGCGCCTTCAGCGACTTCCCGCTTTCCCCGATGAGCGTGGCGATGCCGAGGTCGCGCAGTTCGGCCGCCAGCGCGAACACCCGCGCTCCCGCTCCCTCGGCCCGGTGGACGATGTACACCGAAGCCATCGCCCCGTCCTCGAACACCACACCGTGTTTCTGCATCTCCAGGATCAGCCGCTCGATGCCGCTGCCAAAGCCCATGCCCGGTGTCGGTGGCCCCCCGAGCAGCTCCATCAGGCCGTCGTACCGCCCTCCCCCACCCAGCGTCCCCTGGGCGCGTTCGTCGTCGTTCGGGACGATTTCGAACACTGTCCGGTTGTAGTAGTCCAGCCCGCGCACCAGCAGCGGGTCGATCACGTACGCGATGCCCGCCGCGGCGAGTGCACCGGTCACGGCCTCGTGATGAGCCTGGGCTGCCGGGCTCAGCTGCTCCACGAGCTTTGGCGCGCCCTCCTTGAAGGGCAGGTCCCGCTCGTCTTTGCTGTCCAGCAACCGCAGGGGGTTGCGCGCGAAGCGGCGCTGGCTGTCCTCCGATAGCTTCTGCAGGTGCGGCCGGTAATAGTCCTTCAACCGCTCGATGTACGCCCGCCGCGGCTCCCAATCGTCGAGCGACCCGAGCCTCACCGTCACATTCCTGATGCCGAGCCGCTCGTACAGCCGCCACAGCACCGCGATCACCTCAGCGTCGACCAGCGGGTCGGCCGAACCCAGCACTTCGCAATCGAACTGGTGGTGCTGGCGATACCGCCCCTTCTGTGGACGGTCGTACCGGAACATCGCGTGCGTCGTGTAGAGCCGCACCGGCTGTGGCCAGCTGGCCATGCCATGCTCCAGGTAGGCGCGGCACACCGCCGGCGTTGCCTCCGGCGTCAGCGCGAGCTTTTCACCCCCGCGGTCCTCGAAGACGTACATCTCCTTCTCGATGATGTCCGTCGTATCGCCGCTGCCCTTCTCGAACACGCCCGCGTATTCGAACGCCGGCGTGTCGATCCGCCGGAAGCCATGAAGCCGGGTGACCTCGCGGATGCCTTCGAGGATAGCCGCCCAGTATGGCTGCATGTCCGGGAGCACGTCTTGCGTGCCTCGCGGGGCCTGGTATCGCGTGGTCATGGGCTCAAAGCACTTCCGGCGGTCTGGATGCATGGTAGGATAGGTTCACAGCCCCACCCGGCATAGAGGTGACCCCACTTGGCGGTGCCCACCCAGGAGCCAGCTTCTTCCGCCGTCACCATCGACGCGTTGCTCCAGCGTGCCGCCCAGTACCTCCCCGAAGACCGCCTTGGCATCATCCGCGATGCCTTCGAGTTCGCCCGTGAATGCCACGATGGGCAGGTCCGCAAAACCGGCGACCCCTATATCACCCACCCCGTCGCCGTCGCCGAGCTCGTCGCCAACCTCGAGCTCGACCACCTGGCCATCGCTGCCGCCCTCCTGCACGACGTCCAGGAAGACTGCGCCATCCCCAACGAGGTCCTCGCCGGGAAGTTTGGTCCGCGTGTGGCGAGGCTTGTCGACGGCCTGACCAAGCTCGATAAGCTGCCCATGAACGTCGGAGCCGTCGACCCCTCCCGCGGGACCATGCAGGCTCAGAACCTCCGCAAGATGTTCCTCGCCATGGCCGAGGACATCTCCGTCGTGCTCATCAAACTCTGCGACCGCCTCCACAACATGCGCACCCTCTGGGCTTTCCCGCCGGATAAGCAGAAGCGCATCGCTCTCGAGACCCAGGAGATCTTCGCGCCCCTGGCCAACCGGCTCGGTGTATGGCAGATCAAGTGGGAGCTCGAAGACCTCGCCTTCCGCTACCTCGAACCGGAAAAGTACCGCGAAATCGCTGACCTCCTCGCCTCGAAACGCGCCACCCGCGAGCGCGTCATCGCCGAAGCCTCCGAAGTCCTCCGCCAGCACCTCGAGGCCGCCGGCATCCAGGCCGAAATCACCGGGCGCGCCAAGCACATCGCCAGCATCTACCACAAGATGGCCCGCTACTCAGCCCAATCCAAGTCCTTCGACCAGATCTACGATCTCCTCGCCATCCGCGTGTTCGTCGATAGCATCACCGAGTGTTACCACGCGCTGGGCGTCATTCACGCCCTCTGGCGGCCCATCCCCGGCCAGTTCGACGACTACATCGGCAACCCGAAGGACAGCATGTACCAGTCGCTCCACACCACCGTTGTGGGGCCAGGGGGCAAGCCCCTCGAAATCCAGATCCGCACCTATGAAATGCACCGCGTCGCCGAATACGGCGTCGCCGCCCACTGGCGCTATAAGGAAGGCGGCAAGGCCCAGGGTAAGGACGAGGAGCGCATCGCCTGGCTCCGCCAGCTCCTCGAATGGCAGCGCGATCTCGCCGGCGCCGATGAGTTCGTCGAAAGCGTCAAGACCGACATCTTCCACGACCAGGTCTTCGTGTATACGCCCAAAGGCGACGTCCTCGACCTGCCCGCGGGCGCGACCCCCCTCGACTTCGCTTACCGCATCCACACCGACCTTGGCCATCAAACCGTCGGCGCCAAGGTCAATGGCCGCATGGTCGCTCTCAACTCCACCGTCAAGAACGGCGACGTCATCGAGATCATGCGCAGCCGCACGAGCAAAGGCCCCTCGCGCGACTGGCTCAACAGCAACCTCGGCTACGTGCGGACCACCCACTCCAAGGAAAAGATCCGCCAGTGGTTCCGCAAACAGGAGCGCGCCCAGAACATCGAAGTCGGCCGCAACCTCCTCGAACGCGAGATGCGGCGCCTCGGCGTCGAAATCTCCGACCGTCAGGAGCAGCTGCTCCAGCTCTTCAACTTCACCAACTGGGATGATTTCCTCGCCGCGCTCGGCTATGGCGGCGTGAGCACCAACTCCATCGCTCGCCGCATGGGTGCCCTCCTTGCCGAAGAAGAGGCTGCCGAGGAAGTGCCACCCGCGGCACCGCAAAAGCAGGCGCCGGCCCAGCTCGGCAGCCCCGGCATGCGCGTGCTCGGCGTTGGCAACCTGCTCACCACCATGGCGCGCTGCTGCAATCCGGTGCCCGGCGACCAAATCGTCGGCTACGTCACCCGCACCCGCGGCGTCACCGTCCACCGCGCCGATTGCCACAACATCCTCAATGAGGAAGAGCACGAACGCATCGTTGAAGTTGAGTGGGGCACCGTCACCAAGCTGTACCCGGTCTCCGTCCGCATCGAGGCCTGGGACCGCGTCGGCCTCCTCCGCGACATCACCACGGTGGTCACCGAGGACAAGGTCAACATGGTCGGCGTCCGCACGATCGAGAACGGCGATGGTTCGGTCAGCATCCTCGCCACGCTCGAAACCACGGGCGTCGAACAGCTCTCCCGCCTGCTCTCACGCATCGAAATCATCCGCGGTATCCGCTCGGTCGAGCGCAGCCAGGATCGCCGCCGCCCCCGCCCCGCCGAACCCACTCCGTTGCGACGCGTCGCCCCCTGATTCACGCTGCCCGGCGCCGCACCACGCGGATTTCCAGCGTTTCCGCCCCGCGCCTCGTGGCTGGCCGCGGGCGGGGCAGTCGCGCCGCCCGCGTCGAACCAACGTGCGGCTGGCGGCTCGCCAGGTACTCCGTTGCCATCGCCGAAATGAGCGCCAGCGCGCTCCCGATGAGGAACAGGTCGAAGAGGATCGTCAGGACCGGGTTGACCATGGTTAGCACATCCGTTCGTAGTGCGTGAACACTACCCGCACATGCGTTCGCATGTCAACACATCTGTTCTAAATTCGTCAATCATTGTCGCGATCCTCCGCCCGTCACTCCAGCGCGACCGCTTCGTATGCGCCTTCGTGGAGCGCCTCGAGCAGGTCGGACTGCGAGGCGATCCTCCAGCGAAAGCGCGTGGCCGCCCGGCCAACCTCAGCCACGCTGTGGGCATCCGAACCGCCGATGCCCGGCAACCTGAACCCGCGCGCCAGGCCCGTCGCCGCCATGTTCTGCAGCCGCGTGTCCGAACCGTTGATGGCTTCCACCGAGGCGAAAAACTCGACCGTGTCGCGCGTCACCTTCAGCAGCCCGTCGCGCGCCGGGTGCGCAAGGAAGAGCAGGCCACGGCTCCGTTTTGCCGCCTCGCAAACGTCCCTGGCGATTGCCGAAAACGCCTGCGGGCCGTCGAGCCGGAAGGCAAGCACGTGCCCCTGGTCGGTGGTCAGCTCGACACCCGAGAACACCGGGAACCCCGTACGCCGCCGCAGTGCTTCCAGTTCGTCCTCGGGCCAGGCCCGGTCGTGCTCGGTGAGGCACACCCCCTCCAGGCCGCGTTCCCGGGCCAGCCGCACCAGCGCCTCGGCATCGAGCGAGCTGCAGGTGCTGAGCGGCAGCGTGTGGCAGTGCAGGTCGATGAGTACGGGGGCAGGGCTACCGCGGCAGCTTCACGCCGTAGATTTCGCCCAGGAGGTCCAGGAACGCCGACATCGGGCCTGATTGCGGCTTGTTTCGCCGGTACATCACGGCAATGTCCCGTTCCACCGGCTCGGCAGCTTCGATGTGCACCTTGTGGAGCGTCCCGAGCCGGATCTCCCGCTCCACCGAGACCTCGGGCAGGAGCGCGATGCCCAGGTTCGCCTCCACCATCTTCTTCGTCGCCTCGATCGAGTCGAGTTGCATCTGCTGTTGCGGCACCACGCCGAGGTCCCGGAACAGCCCCAGGATCATCCCGTAGTACCCCGAGTCCCGGTCGAACAGGATCAGCGAGTCCTCGGCGAGGTCCTCCACCTTCACTGACCCCCGCTTCGCGTAGCGGTGCTGCGACGAGACGACCAGCACCAGCTCGTCGTGGTACAGCGTCACCGTGCGCACGTCCGGGTGGTTGATCGGCCTCCCGATCCCCACCTGCACATCGTCGTCGAGCACCATTTGGAGCACTTCGTCGCTGTGGCCCGTCCGCACCAGCACGTCGACCCCCGCGTGATTGTCCCGGAAGACCTTCAGGAGCCGGGGAAGCACGTAGGTCCCCACCGCCGGCGCCGTGCCGATCATCAACCGCCCGGCTGTGCCGTCCCGGGTCCCCTCCAGCACCATCAGGCCGTCGTTCAACGTCCGGAGGACGCGCTGCGCATAGGGCAAGAACGAACGCCCGGCATCGGTCAGTTTCACCCCCCGGCCCATCCGCTCGAATAGTGCCTGCCCAACTTCACGTTCGAGCGACTGGATGCGGTTGCTCAGCGATGGCTGGGCGACGTTCAACAGCTCGGCCGCGCGGCTGAAGCTCCCGCAATCAGCGGCGGCGATGAAGGCGTCAAGTTGGGCCAGTTCCATGGATGGCTCACCCGCGAGCGATAGGGCGTCGCTATGCGTCCAACGATACCGCCTTCGTCAGCCATAGGCTAGGGCTTGGCATCCATCAGCGTAACCAGTCAGCGTACCGCTCAGTCGAAATACCGCCCCAGCACCCAGTTCATGATGTCCCTCACCGTCACCATCCCCGCCAGCTCCCCCTCCCGCACCACCGGAATGTGCCGGAATCCGCCGTCTCCCATCTTGTTGAGCGCTGTCGCCATCATGTCGTCCTCGCGGAGCACCACCGGGTCCGGCGTCATGTAGCGCGCGACCGGTTCATCCATCGCACCCGGGATTCCCGCGACGCGCATCAGCACGTCCCGGTCCGTGAAGATCCCGGCGATTCTGCCCTGCTCTATCACCACCACTGCCCCCGATGGGTCGCCGCGCATCTCCGCTACCGCCTGCCTCACCGTAGCATCCGGCGATACCATCCGGGGCCGGGTCATCCGCACCATCGAAACCGGCAACGTCAGGTCGCTCTCCGGGATGACCTGGGCCGATTCGGGCACATCAATACTGCGCAGGTCCATCAGGCAGTGTTCGCACGTATCCACTCCCTCGATGTTCCCGGTCCCGCAACTCGGACACACGACCACATTGCGTTGTTCGACCGACATACCGGCTCCTCCTCTGCCTGGAAACAGCAAGGCTCCCCGGAGGGAGCCTGACTGTACCAGAAATTCGTCCTCGTTGTTGGAGTGGCCGCCTTATTCCACCACCCACGTCTCGCCGCTGTGCAGCACTGCCGCAAGGTCGCCCGGCCCCTTGGCCATGGCCTCCTCCACCTGCCGCTGCACCAGGTCGTCGTACACCGGCGCATCGATGTCGCGGAAGATGCCAATCGGCACCGGGAAATCCGGGTAATCCATCCCCACGAGGATGTTCGCCAGCGAAATGTCCTGGTTGTGTGCGTCGTGAATGAGCAGCCCATCGTCGGTCGCCGCGTTCTCGATAACCTCCGGCGTGAACCCGTTGAGCCGGATGCCGTGCTGGTTATCCTTCCCGAACCGCAACGGCTTGCCGTGCTCCAGGTACACCATCCGGTCCTGCCGCACCTCCTTCTCCGCGAACGCTGCGAACGCGCCGTCGTTGAAGATGTTGCAGTTCTGATAGACCTCCACGAACGAGATCCCGTGGTGCTGCGCCGCCTGGTAGAGCGTCTCCTCCAGGTGCTTCGTGTCGCGGTCGATCGACCGGGCCACGAATGTCGCCCCGGCCGCCAGCGCGATCCGGATCGGGTTGAGCGGGCGCTCCGTCGTCCCATACGGCGAGGACTTGGTCACCTTCCCGAACTCCGAAGTCGGCGAATACTGCCCCTTGGTGAGCCCGTAAATGCGGTTGTTGAACAACACCACCGTCAGGTCGACGTTCCGCCGCATGGCGTGCAGCAGGTGGTTACCGCCGATGCTCAGACCATCGCCGTCACCCGTGATGACGAACACCTTCAGCTCCGGCCGGGCCGTCTTCAGCCCGGTCGCGAGCGTCAGCGCTCGTCCGTGAATGCTGTGGAAGCCATACGTCTCGACGTAGTACGGGAACCGGCTCGAACAGCCGATGCCGCTGATGAACACCAGGTTTTCCTTCGGAATCCGGAGCTCCGGCAGCATCTTCTGCATCTGCGCAAGGATTGAGTAGTCCCCGCAGCCCGGGCACCAGCGCACTTCCTGGTCCGAGACAAAGTCCTTCCGGGTGAGCACCGGCAGGTCCGCCGGGATGACGCCGCTGTTGGGTACGGTTGGAGCGGTCACGGATTAACCTCCACTCAGGACGGACGATTGCCCGAACTCGATGGTGTACGGCCCTCGCAGCCCGAGGACCTCGTCGATCTTCCCCTCGATCTCCGCGATCTTGAACGGCTGCCCCGAGATCTTGTTGAAGGGAATGGCATCCACCAGGAACCTCCCACGGATAAGCAGCGCCAGCTGGCCCGTGTTCAGCTCGGGGATGAGCACCTTCTTGTACCGCCTCAGCACCGCCTCCAGGTTCCCGGGGAACGGGTTCAGGTATCGCAAGTGCGCTGATGCTACGCTCAGGCCGCGCTTCCGCGCGTTCTCGGTCGCGCTGGTGATCGCTCCATACGTGCCCCCCCAGCCAAGCACCAGCAGGTCCCCCGTCTCCGGCCCCACCACCGCAAGGTCCGGGATGTCCTGCACGATGCGGTCGACCCTGGCCTTTCGTGCCAGCGTCATCTCATGATGGTTGCGCGGGTCGTAGCTGATGTCGCCCGTCTGGCCCGATTTCTCCAGGCCGCCGATCCGGTGCGTCAGCCCCTTCTGCCCGGGCACCGCCCACGGCCGGGCGAGCGTCTTCGGGTCGCGCTCATACGGGTTGAAATCCCCGTCCTTTTCCGCCGCGTATGCCCACTCGATCCTGGGAAGGCTCGCGATATCGGGGATGCGCCACGGCTCCGAGCCGTTTCCGAGATACCCGTCGCTCAGGAAGATCACAGGCACCATATACTTCAGCGCGATCCGGAACGCCTCGATCGCCATCAGGAAGCAGTCCGATGGGGTGCAGGGCGCAATGATTGCCACGTAGCTATCGCCGTTTCGTCCGAACATCGCCTGCAGCAGGTCGGCTTGCTCTGTCTTGGTCGGCATGCCCGTGCTTGGTCCTGCACGTTGCACATCAATCACCACGAGCGGGAGCTCGGTCATCACCGCGAGATTCAGCGCCTCGCTCTTCAGCGCCAGCCCCGGGCCGCTCGTGCCCGTCAGGCCGAGATGCCCGCCATAGGCCGCGCCGATCGCCGCGCCGATCGCCGCGATCTCATCCTCGGCCTGGAACGTCTTGACACCGAATGCCTTGAGCTTCGAAAGCTCGTGGAGCACATCCGATGCCGGCGTAATCGGGTAGCTTCCGTAGAACAGCGGGAGCCCGCTGAGCACCGATGCCGCCACGAAGCCGAGCGCCGTCGCCTCGTTCCCGCTGATGTGCCGGTACGTGCCCGGCTCCACTTTGGCGGGGGGAACCCTGTACTGCACGCGGAATAGCTCGGTCGTCTCCCCGAGGTTGTACCCCGCCCGAAGCGCGCGCAGGTTCGCGTCCAGGATGTCGGGCCGGCGCTTGAACTGCTCCGTCGCCCACTTGATCGTCGTGTCCATCGAGCGGCCATACAGCCACAGGATGAGCCCCAGTGCGAAGAAGTTCCTCGACCGGAACTTGTCCTTCGCGTTCAGCGGCAGACCTTCCAGCGCCAGCTCGTTCAACCGCGTGATCGCGATCGGCACGACCTGGTACTGCGAAAGCGTCCCGTCTTCCAGCGGGTCCGTCGCGTACGCCGCCTTCTTCAGGTTCACCGCATTGAACTCGTCCTCGTCGACGATGAGGAGCCCGCCGGGCCGCAGGTCGCCGATGTTCGTCTTCAGCGCGGCCGGGTTCATTGCTACAAGCACGTCTGGCCGGTCACCCGGGGTGTGGATGTCGTTGCTCGAAAACGACAGCTGGAAGCCCGAGACCCCCGGCAGCGATCCGGTGGGGGCCCGGATTTCCGCAGGAAAGTCCGGGAGCGTCGCCAGGTCGTTCCCGAACACGGCCGCCGTCTTGGTGAACTGCGTTCCGGTGAGCTGCATGCCGTCGCCCGAGTCCCCGGCGAAGCGAATCGTCACACGGTCGAGCTCTTCGACAATGTGCTCGGGCTTGAGTTCCGTTTCTGTGGTCATGAGCCTCTGCTATCCACCCTCGGGTCTCTCCATCACCTGGTGAGGGCGTGGAGGCAGGTTGAGGACGTCTTCCGGGTACGCTTCAGCGAGGTCCTTCAGGAGGTCTCCGAGCCGCACAAGACCAACCACGCGCTCGCCCTCCACCACGGGCAGCGTGCGGTAGTGGTGCTGCTGCATCGTCGCGATCGCCTCGGCCACCGTCCTCGTGGCCTCGATCGTTCGAGGCTTCTTCGTCAGCACCGCCTTCTCGAGCGGCTGGTCCCAGTCGAAACCGTCCTCCATGCACTTCGTCAGTACGTCCCGTTCCGTGAAGATCCCCGCGAGCTGGCCACCATCCACCGCGAGCACGCACGGCCCCGCGCCCGCTCGCATCATCTCCACGGCTGTCCTGACTGACGTAAATGGCGAAACGATCGCTGGCTCGACGAGCGGCAGCTCCTGCAGTCGTTGATTAACGAACCGGCTGAGCCGGGAGCGATCCATGAGTCCTGTTCGTTCGCCTGGGCGGTTTCGGCGGGTCGGAGCAGGCCGGGCCTGCGCAACGCGCTTTGCGCCCAGTGTACGCCTTCGCCGCCAATCGTGCAGGCGCACTCGATTCCATTCCACGTCTCCTTCGCCCATCCCCGGCCCCCCTCGATAGGCCCTACGACTCTTCCCTATTTCTGCCTTCCTCCACCGCCCTGTCTCTGCACTGCCACCCGGCTGCGGCCGATATTCCGGATACGGTCCCTCCTTGGGATGCAGGGCAGCTATGGCTTCGAAAGCGCACATTCAGACGGTCAAAGCCGACTTCCTCGACCCGTCCCTCTACGACGACGCCGGTCTCTCAGGCGTCCCCAGGCTCTCCCGCGGCACGCTCCTCGCCGCCCTCAGCCGCGCGTTCGATCTCGCCGAGGGCCGCCGCCCTGGCCACGCCCAGCGCGTCGCCTACGTCGGTGTCTTTCTCGCCAGCGAACTCGGACTCGACCCCCAGAAGGTCGAAGAGGTCTTCTTCGGGTGCCTCCTTCACGATGTCGGCATGGCCGCCAGCAGCCATGCCCCAAAGGTTGATGCCGCCCGCGGCGCCAGGATCATCGCCGGCGCTTCCGGCTCCGCCGACCTCCTCGCCCAGGTGCCACCCGGAGGCTGGACCCAGGTCGTCGAAGCCATCGCACACCATTGCGACCTCGGCGCACGGATCGTCCGCAAGATGGGCCTCGGCGACGCTGTCGCCGCCGCCGTTGCCGGCCACCACGACTGTTGGGACGGCTCCGGACGTCCCGGTGCCGCCCCTGGCCAGCGCGCCCCCGTCGTCGCCCGCGTGGTCGCTCTCGCCGACCGTGTCGAGTCCATGATCGACGCCGAGGGTTCACCCCTCAAGGTGCGCCGCCGCGGCCCAGCTCTCGTCAAGGATATGGGTGGCGCCGAGCTCGATCCGGAACTCGCCGCCAAGATGGCGGCCATCGCCTCCCGCGACGACTTCTGGCTCGGCTTCTACGACAACGACCTCCCCGCAGCCCTCATGTCCCTCAACTATGGCGGCATCATGAACCGGGAGGACCTTTTCGATTTCCTCGGCGTGATCAGCGATGTCGTCGATGGGCGCAACGGCCGCGAACCGGGCCGTGGCCGCCGCGTTGCCGACCTCGCCCGCAGGGTGGCGCTCGCCTGCGATATGACCGAACGCCGCGCCGACCTGGTGAAGGTTGCAGCGCTCCTCCAGGATGTCGGCACCCTCGGCGTCCCCGCTCACTACCTCTGCAAACCGGACATCCTCAGCGTCGATGAGATGGCCCAGGTTCAGCTGCACCCCGTCTATGCCCGGGACATCCTCAGCGAAATCCCCGGCCTCGGCGCCGTCGCATGGTGGGTCGGCTGCCACCACGAGCGCATCGATGGTAAGGGCTATCCCGGGATGCTCGAAGGCTCAGAAGTCCCCGCCGAAGCCCAGATCATCGGCATGGCCGAGGCCTTCGACGCCCTCACCAGCGAACGCCCCTACCGCCGCGCCATGTCCCAGGCCGATGCCGTCGAAGTCATGCGCGGCCTCGGCGGTACCCGTTTCGACCCCTACCTCCTGGCGCGCTTCGAAGGCGTCGCCTACCCGTTCGAGGCCTGACGGCGGGCAGCCATCCCGCCCACACAACCCAGGCACCACCCGCTTCGAAGAAGGCCCGCTCCAGGCGGGCCTTCTTCGTGCCAGCGCACCTTGACGCCGCCTCCCACCGATCTCAACTACAATCCGCCCACAACCGCCAGAGGGGAGGCTCTGTTGAACACGCGCGTCATCTCCATTTCCCGCCAGGTCGGCACGGCGGGCGAGGAAGTGGCCCAGGCGGTCGCGAGGCGCTTGGGTCTCCGGTTCATCGACTACCAGGTCATTCAGCGCGCCGCCGAGGAAGCCGGCGTCTCGCCCGAGACCGTCAGCGAGGCCGAGCACACGCCCTCCCTCCTCACCCGCCTCCTCGAAGCCCTCGCCCGTAACCCGAGCATGCCGGTCGCGGCCTGGGCCGACCCCGTCCCGCTCGCCGCCAGCCCGCTCTTCACCTCCGCCGACTACCGCAAGTTCGTCGAAGAGGTCATCCGCGACCTTGCCGACCAGGGTGGTTGCGTCATCGTGGGCCACGCCGCCCAGGTGATCCTTCGCGACCGGTTCGATACGGTACGCGTGCTTGTCACCGGCTCCACGCCCCATCGTGTGCGCCGTATCCGCGCAGGCATGGGCGTCGAGGAGAAAGAAGCTCTCAAGATCATCGAAAGGACCGACAACGAACGGCTGGACTACTTCCGCCGCTTCTACGAAACCGGATGGCTCACCCCAAGCACCTACGACCTCTGCATCAGCACCGACCACCTCACGCCGGACCAGTGCGCCGAAGTCATCGCGCGCGTGGCCGAGTTGCGCTAGCCCTGCTCGCACTCCTGGCCATCTTCGGGGCGGCCGCCTGTGGCGGAGGCGACGATGACGACACCGGGGGCGATACCGCCCCCGCCATCTCCGCCGCCGACCTTCTACCTGACCTTTCCGGCGATGGCTTCTCCCTCGTGCAGTCCGGGCGCGTCCCCGGCGCAGCCGAGAGCCAGGACGCCAACTTCGCCATCTACGCCAGGCAGGGCGCCGTAAGCCAGGCTCGTATCGAGGTGAACATGCACCCCACCCCCGACGCAGCCACCGCCCAGTTCAACGCCATCTCCGAAGCCCTCCGCAACCCGCCGCCCGACCTCTTCGGGCCCAACGCCACCCAGGCCGATAACCAGGCGGTGTTCCAGGGAGACCAGTCGCGCAGCTACGTGACTACGAAGCCCGACGGCCAGGGCAACCTCGTCTACACCGACGCCTACCGGTTCGGGCGGGCCGTGGTGATCGTCTACCTCATCAGCAACGGCCCAACGGCGGCCGCCGAGGCGCGCAAGGACATCGCGGAAAAGATTTCGGCCAAGGCGAACTAAGTGCCCGTGCCGGTGACCATCGCGGGCGGGCGTGCTGGCGTACAATCCGCGCCGCGCCACCAGCAGGAGACCCGCGATGACCCACCCCACCGAAGAGCGCGCCCGCAGGCTGCCGTTCGCTTTCACCTCCCTCGACCCCTCGGTCCGGCGCGATGTCGTCTACCTCGACGCGACCGACACCGCCCAGAGCTTCGGCATCCTCTACCGCCCGGCGAACCACGACCCGAAGACCGCGGTCTACCTTATGCACCCGCGGGGCGAGTTCACGCGCCACTACGTCGTCCCGGGGCTGACCGCGCGCGGCTATGCAGTCTTCGGCCAGAACAGCCGCTACCTCAACAACGACACGGACATGGTCCACGAGCGCCTGCTGCTGGATATCGCCGCCGGCATGCGCTGGCTGAAGGAGCAGGGGTTCGAGCGGATCGTCCTCCTTGGCAATAGCGGCGGCGGCTCGCTCCTCGGCTTCTACCAGTCTCAGGCGTCGCGGATGCCCCACCACCGCCTGGCGAACACCCCGGGCGGCGAACCCATCGACCTCACCGGCGAACTCATGCCTGAAGGCGACCTCTATATCGCGGCCGCCGCCCACCTCGGCGAGGGCCGCTTCATGCTCAACGTGCTCGACCCCAGCGTGACCAACGAGGCCGACCCGACGAGCTACGACCCCGCCTGGGACATGTACAACCCGGCGAACGGCTACCGGCCCTTCCCTGCGCCAAGCTCGTACGACCGGGGTTGGCTCGCTGCCTACCGCGAGCTGCAGCACGAGCGCTCACTTCGCCTCGACGCCATCGCGCGCGAGTACCTGGCCGAGCACGCCTACTTCCGGGGCGAGCTCCGCTCCGAGCGGTACGCCGGCCTTCCCGATGCCACTCGCTCGCTCATCGCCCGGCGCGCCCGCCTCGGGCGTTACATGGTCATTTACCGCACGCTCGCTAACCCCGCCTACCTCGATCCATCCATCGACCCCAGCAACCGGCCGCTCGGCAGCATCTTTTCGCCGGGCGACCCCATCATCGGGAACTACGGCCCGGGCGGGCTGGCAAGGGTCATGACGCCCCGCGGCTGGCTGAGCACCTGGAGCGGCACCAGCTCCCAGGCCGACCTCCCGAACACGATCCACCACGTGACCATTCCAACGCTCATCGTGTACGCCGATGGCGACTGCGACATCTTCCCCGCCGAGCAGGAGGAGCTGCTGGAGAAGAGCGGCGCCGACGACAAGCTCCTGCGCATCCTGCCCTGGGCCGACCACTACCTGCACCCGGTCGGCGAAGAGGGCGCGAAGCTCGCGGACCCGCGCGAACGGCTCGTCGACATGATCGTGCCGTGGATCGAGGAGCGCATCGGAGAGCCGTAGCACGCAGGGCCCGCGCCCGTCCCGCCCACCTCCATCCGAACCGCGACCGGCGAGGGAGCAGATCCTGACCCCGGCGACTCGGGCCCGGCACCAGCCTGCCCCATCTCCCGCCCGCCCCCATCCGAACCGCGACCGGCAGGAAGCGGCACTTCGGCACACCGCGGCCGCTCATCCCAGCGCGATCAGCGCTTCCACCGGGATCACCCGGAAGTCTGATGACCAGGCGGTGTCCATGGATCGAGACTGTGCCCGGAACTGGCACTTCAACAGGACCAATTCCTGCTGGTAAGGTTGGACCTTGGACATCGTCATCGAACTCCCGCCCGGTCCCGGCCGCCCCGCCTACCAGCGGCTGGCCGAGGCGATCCGCGAGGGCATCCTCGGGGGACGGTTCCGCCCGGGCGAGCGGCTGCCCCCGACGCGCACGCTCGCGCGGAACCTCAGCCTCGCCCGCAACACGGTCCTCGAAGCCTACGAGCAGCTCATCGCCGAGGGGTACCTGTCTGCGCGCCACGGCTCCGGGACGTTCGTCGCACCCGACCTCCCGGACCGGGCGTTCCGGGCCGAGGCGCTGGCGGTCCAGCCCGCACCGGGCATCGAGATGGCGCCCCCGGGTCTGGGCGCCTTCGGCCGGCGGGTGCTCCAGGGCGAGATCCCGGCACAGATGGCGGAGGACCGCTCGCGCGTGAGCGCCTACGAGTTCCGCTACGGCACCCCGTCGTTCGACGAGTTCCCGATGGACGCCTGGCGCACGCTGACCAAGCGCGTGCTCGACTACCCGCCGCAGGACCTGCTCGGCTACGGCCCGACCGAGGGGCTGCCGCAGCTCCGGGAATCGCTCGCGCGGTACCTGCAGCGCTCGCGCGGGGTCCGCTGCGACGCGGGCCAGGTCCTCGTGGTCAACGGTTCGCAACAGGCGCTCGACCTCGCGGCCCGGGTGCTGGTCGACCCCGGGGACGTGGTGGCGGTGGAGGAGCCCGGCTACCCGGGTGCGCGCGCGGCGTTCGCCGCGGCCGGCGCGCGGCTCGCTCCCGTCCCGGTAGACCGCGAAGGCATCCGCGTCGGCGACCTGCCCGACGGCGCAAAGCTCGTGTATGTCACGCCGTCACACCAGTTCCCCTCGGGCGCGGTCATGTCGGCCACGCGGCGGCTGGAGCTGCTCGAGTGGGCGGCCCGGACCGGCGCGTACATCATCGAAGACGACTACGACAGCGAGTTCCGCTACGAAGGGCGCCCGCTGGCCGCGCTCCAGGGGCTGGACGAGGCGGGACGGGTCATCTACACCGGCACGCTTTCGAAGGTGCTGCTCCCGGCGCTGCGGCTGGGGTACATGGTCGCGCCGCCCGCGCTCCAGCCCGCTATCAGCGGCGCGAAGTGGCTGACCGACCGGCATGTCGCGCTGCTGTACCAGGCGGTGCTCGCCCTGTTCATCGACGAGGGCCACTTCGAGCGCCACCTGCGCCGGATGCGGAAGGTCTACGAGCAGCGGCGGATTGCGCTCATGGAGGCGTTCGGTGAGCACTTCGGCGAGCGCGCGGCCATCTCCGGGAGCGAAAGCGGAATGCACGTGCTGGTGAACCTGGACGACATCCGCGACGCCGACGCCTTCGTGAAACAGGCGCGCGAACGGCGGGTGGGCATCTACCACGCCCGCCCCTACTTCCTGACCGAGCCGCCGCCGGGCGCGACCTTCCTGATGGGCTATTCGAGCGTGACGGTCGACGGCATCCGCCAGGGAATCGGCATCCTGGCCGAGGTGGCACGGGCGTCGCGGGTGCCGCGCTAAGCGCCGGCCGCGCAGATGGCCCACGCCTGCGCGAACAGGCGCCGGGCGACCTGGGAGCCAGGGCAGTGGTTCTCGACCGGCACGCCCTCGAAGCTGCCGTAGTAGCGCGAGAAGATGCCGCGTTCGGCGTCCATGCGGGCGCGGGTGTCGTTGTACGCCTCGACTTCCGACGCCTCCGGGGTGTGCGGCTCAGTGCCAGCCGGGCTCGTCCAGAGGATCGAGTCGAGCAGCCCGGCGACGGAGTCGATACCAGCCCGGACCTCTGCCACTGCGTCGGGGTGGAGGCCCTGCCGGACGGCGGATTCGGAAATGGCCGCCGTGATGGCGAGACGCCAGGTTTCGATGCGGGTACGCGACGGGTCGATCGCCGCGAGCACTTCGAAACGGGCCGTCACGAGGGCGTCGTCGAACATCTCGGGCAGGCGGTCGATGGTCTCGTGGAGGCGGGCCGCGAACCCCTCGTCGAACTTCGACACGAGGATGGCGGTGGCCGAGCGCCGGACCACGCGGCGCGGTTCGGCGATGCCGGCCACGTCGCGCAGCCAGCGCAGGATCGCCTCGTCTCCGGTCACTCGATGCGTGCCCGGTACTGGATGCTCTCGCCCATGTGGGCGGTCTCGATGCGCTCGCTGCCGTCGAGGTCCGCGATAGTGCGGGCGACCTTCAGCAGCCGGTGGAACGCGCGCGCCGACAGGTTCAGGCGGTCCACCGCAAGCTTGAGGACATCGGCCGCGCCATCAGCGAGCTGTTTCTGCGCGTGGTCGCGGACCTCCGGCGGCGTCATTTCGCCGTTGACCTGTGTGCCGCTCGTCGCGAAGCGCTCGGCCTGGATGGCCCGTGCCCGCGCGACACGTGCCCGCACCGCGGCCGAGGGCTCGCCGCGGGCGACGCTCGCGAGCTTCTCGAACGGCACCCGCGGCACGTCGGTGAACAGGTCGATGCGGTCGATGAGCGGGCCGGAGAGCCGCCGCTGGTAGCGGCTCACGTGGGCAGGTGGGCAGACGCACTCGCGCTCGGGGTCGCCGTAGAAGCCGCACGGGCACGGGTTGAGCGCCGCACAGAGGATGAAGCTTGCCGGAAAGGTAACCGCCTGCTTCGCGCGGCTGATG
This sequence comes from uncultured Anaerolineaceae bacterium, assembly GCA_964648195.1. GTDB lineage: Bacteria > Chloroflexota > Dehalococcoidia > Tepidiformales > Tepidiformaceae > Amarobacter. Next base: position 145,190 of record CAZYLL010000004.1, read on the forward strand.
GTGACGGTCTTGTCTTCGAGCGGCTGGCGGAGCATTTCGAGGACGCGCGGGTCGAACTCGAGGAGCTCATCCAAGAATAGGACTCCGCGATGGGCGAGGGTGATCTCGCCGGGCCGTGGGACCGAGCCGCCCCCAACCAGCCCTGCATTCGAAATCGTGTGGTGGGGCGCCCGGAACGGCCGCGTGGTGACGAGCCCCGGACCGCCACCAAGGAGCCCCGCCACGCTGTAGATGCGGGTCACCTCCATGGCTTCCTCGCTGGTCAGCGGCGGCAGAATCGAAGGCACGGCGCGGGCCAGGAGGGTCTTGCCACTCCCGGGCGGGCCCTTCATCACCACGTTATGCCCCCCGGCAGCGGCCACTTCGAGCGCCCGCTTCACGTGCTCCTGGCCAACGATGTCGGCGAAGTCGGTCAGACCACTGATGGGCTCGGTGTCGGCTGCGGGAGCCGTGGGTTCGTAGGGCGGCAACGGGATGGCCCCAAGGAGATGAGATGCCAGGGCGGCCAGGCTCGGGACGGGGTAGACCGCGATGTCCCGCACCAGGCTCGCCTCGGCCGCATTCTCAACGGGCACGAACGCCCGCTTGATGCCCCGGGCACGGGCGAGCATGACCATCGGCAAGAGCCCGCGCACGGGCCGCACGTCGCCGGTCAGGGCAAGCTCGCCGATGAAAACCGCATCCTCAACATCGGCGATGACCTGCCCCGAGGCGAGGAGGATGCCGGTCGCGATCGGCAGGTCGTAGGCAGGCCCCTCTTTCCGGAGGTCGGCTGGCGCAAGATTGATCGTCACCCTGCTGTTGACCGGCCAGGTCAGCCCGCTATTGCGGATGGCCGAGCGGACGCGTTCCCGCGATTCCTGGACGGCGGTATCGGGCAGCCCCACCACCGTCGTCGAGGGAAGCTGCGCGCGCGAGATGTCGACTTCGACATCGACGAGTTCGCCATCGAGCCCCACGACCGCACAACTGAGGACCTTCGCGAGCACGCGGCGATTCTGGGCCGGCCGCGGGAGGGGGTCAACCGGGCCGGGCTTCCCGGGTCAGCTCCCGAGAGCATCCCTGATGAGGCGGAGCACCTCCCTCTCTTCGTCGGAGATGCGCCGGCCGACGCCGTAGGGCTCGCCTGCCGCTGCATCGGCGACCCCCTCCGCGCGGTCCAGCGTGCTCGACCGTAGCTGCTCCCGGGCGGTGGGTTCGAGGGCCGGGAGGATGCTCTTCACGTATTCCACCCAGGTGTCGAACAGGCGTGGTCCCGGGCGGGCTTCCAGCCAGTGGCCAAGCAGGCGGTTCGCTTCTTCGCTGAGGTCCAGTGTCCGTGCGTAGCGGAGCACCTGGTTGCGTTCAACTTCCTCGAGACGCCCATCGGCCCAGGCAACCGCCACAAGCGGAACCAGCGCCGCGGCGGTGAGCGTGGCGGCCGTCATGCCGGCATCGATCAGGTGCTGCAGGATCCGGTCGTCGGCGATGCCGGATGTCTTTCGCAGCTCCTCCTTCCGGTGTTCCGTCTGAACGCTTGCCCGCATCGCTTCAAGGAGCTCCGCGTTTTGCCGGGCGAAAAACTCCTCCTCGAGCGCCCGGCGCCGTTCGGCGAATAGTTCAGACATGTACCCGCACCTCTCTTTCGTAGCGGCATCCAGCATCTCGCTGCCGGCCCGCCCCCGGCAGGGACGACGGGATGGCGTTCAGCGTCCGGAAGACCGGGAACCTCACGCCTCGCCGAACCATCTCCGCGCCTGGAGCTTCTCGGTCTGCTGATGGATCAGCAGGAGCGCGACGAAGTGTTCGAGCGCGTGCGCGACGCACTTCTCTGCTGCCCACGCCAGGTCCACTTCGCCCGCCGGCCAGGTCCCGGTTCGCTTCCACTGTTCCGGCGCGAGCGACTTGAACAGCTCCACGGTCGTCTCTCGCTGCCGGATGAACTCATCGGCAAGGTCCGCGATGTCGCCCTCGGGACGATACACATCCGCCATGTAGCCCTCCTCGTCCCACGGTTCGAACACCGGCCCGTCCTCCGCGATCATCGCGCGGATGCGCGGCTGAAACACGTTGGTCTCGACCGCGATGAGATGGGCGACGTGCTGATGCGCCGACCACTCCCCATCCACCTGTTCGTGTTGCCGGTGCGCGACGAGCGATGCGGCCCAGTCGACGCCCTTCACGCTGAGCTGAAGGCGCGCCATCAGTGTGGGGTCGGGGATTCGCTGTTCGGCCATCCTGGAACCGCCGGGATCGGGGATTCACCGGGCGCGAATCGGTCCGGGTGCCGATGCGCCAGGTCCTTCCAACAGTACTAGCCTTCAACCAGGATGGCCATCGACCCGGCTGCCACGGGCGCTCCTTCAGCGGCCCATGTCTCCCTCTACGAGGCGGGCGCGATCGCCCGTAGCCGGGGCCCTGCCACCGGCGCGGCGGCCTTCTCCGGGCTGGTGGCTCCTTCCGGGGAGCCGGGCCCGGCCCGTGGCCACGTCCGCGCCCCCGCGCGCCCAACCGCAGCCGCCGCCGCAGCCTCCACCCCTGAGGTCGAGCCGCACACGCCAATCAGTTCGAACACCCCCGCGGACCCCGACCGCTGGGACGGACTGCTTAACCGGCTTGGCCGGAAGTACAACGTACCTCCGCTTTTCCTGAAGGCGGTGATGCTCATCGAGAGCGGCGGCAGGCCAGATGCCATTGGTGACAACGGTCACTCCGTCGGGCTATTCCAGCTCCACGACCAGGGCTACGGCCACGGCATGGGCGACCTGAGATTCGATCCCGAGGCGAACGCCGAGCGGGCCGCACGGGGGCTCGCCGAAGCCTGGCACGCCGGCGAACGCGCAGGCTACACGGGCGAGTACGCCGTGCGCGCCGCCTACAACTACTCCTTCAACCCCGGCGGCGGTTTCGCCTACCAGGGCGACGCGCTCGTCCGCACCTACAACCGCCTCCTGGCGGAACAGGGCCTGCCCGGCCTCACATAACTTTCACCTCCACATCCGTGGGCTCGAACCGGGGTGCTATCATCGTTGTTCGCGATGGCGAAACAACGAGGGAGGTGACCCCGATGGTGACCGCCGGATACCTTGAGCGAAGCGTCTCCGTCGATGGGCTGAAGCTGGCCTACCAGGAGTGGGGAAGCCCCACCGCGCCGCCGATCGTGATGCTCCACGGCTTTGGCGTTTCGGGGCACATGTTCGATGAGTTCGCCGAGCGGATGCAGGACCGCTACCGCCTCCTCGCCCTGGACCAGCGCGGCCACGGCGATAGCGACTGGTCCGCTGAGGGCGATTATTCGCGCGATGCCTTCGTCTCCGATGTCGAAGGCTTTCGTAAGGCCCTCGGTCTCGAAACGTTCATCCTCATCGGTCACAGCATGGGTGGTCTCAATGCGGTCGCCTACACGAACGCCTACCCGCAGCACGTTCGGGCGCTCGTGCTCGTCGACGTTGGCCCCGAGGCGGCAAAGGAAGGCGTCGACAACATCGTCCGCTTCACCAGGGGACCCGATGAGCTCGAGTTCGAGGAGTTCGTCGAGATGGCGCACCGCTTCAATCAGCGGCGTACGCTCGAAAACATCCGCGAACGGATGCGCCACCGCCTGAAGCCCACCGAAAGCGGCAAGTGGACCTGGAAGTTCGATAAGCGCTTCCGGCAGCCCGATAGCGGGCTGAAAATCGGCAGCAACCTCACGAACGACGAGTCGTGGCAGCTCTTCCGGAACCTCAGCGTGCCCACACTGCTCGTCCGCGGCGCTGAAAGCGACGTCCTCACCCCGGAAGTCGCGGAACGCTGTGTGCAGGAGATCCGCCGGTCGCGCCTGGTGGTGATCCCGGGCGCAGGCCATAGCGTCCCCGGCGACAACCCCGATGCGTTCACAGAAGCCGTGCGTGAATTCCTGGCTGACGTCGAGAACGGCCAGTTCGAGCCGGTTCCCGATGGCCCGCCCCTCCAGCAGCTGGTCGAAGAACACACGGCGGCGCGCCGGCGCGGTCCGGGCATCACGGCCCTTGTGCTTGCCGGCATCGGCGCCACCCTGGCCCTTGCAGGAGCTGGCTACCTGGTGAAGCGCAGCGCACAGCGCCGAAAGCAGAAGACCCTTCGCGCCCGCGCCGCGGCTGCTGCAAGTCATGTTCCCGCTATCCACAGCGTGGACGTCGAGCAGGCGCGCGAGCGAGCGGCGGAAGTCGTCGCACGCCTTGGCGCGATCGGAACGACAGGCACCCGGCGGGCCAGGCAGTCGCTCAACGAGATCGACCTGGAGCGGGCGCGCCATGCTGCACAGGAGGCCCTGGCGCTGCTGTCGGAAACGTCGCGCCATGCTCCCGAGGTGATCCGCGGGGCAGCCCAGCGGGTGGACTCGACCGCCGTCAGGCGCCGGGGCACTTCGGCGTTCTCGCGCGGCCGCCACGCTGGCGTGACCGCTGTGAGGTTGGCCAGTCGCGTCGCCCACCGGCGGCAGCGCAAGCATCACCGGGTGATGCGGTGGCGGAACTGACGGTCAACGGCGTGCTCCTCTCGTTCGATGACGTGGGCGCAGGCAGCCCCGCGTTCGTCTTCGTACACGGTTTTGCCTGCGACAGGCGGGCGTGGGCTCCCCAGGTGGCGGACCTCAGCCGCGACCATCGCTGCATCAATATCGACCTGCGCGGCCGTGGCGATTCCGCGGCGGTGCCGCCGTTCGACGTAAGCACAGCTGCTGGCGATTTCGCCACCCTCATCCGGACGCTCGGCATCGCCCCCGCTGTAGTCGTGGGACACAGCCTCGGCGGGGTCGTGGCCCTGCTCCTGAATGAGCGCGACCCGGACCTGGTGCTCGCAACGGTGATCGGCGATTCACCAATTTCCCCGGCGATGGCCGAAAACCACCGGCCGAACCTCGCTGAGCGCATCCGCGAGGCTGGCTCGATGGAACCGGCTGCCCCGATGGTGGAGCGGTTCTGGAACCAGCAGACGCCCCCGGAGGTACGCGCCTACGGTCAGGTGCTGATGGCCTGCCCACCCGATGTCGCGGCCGGGATGCTCGACGGCTTCGAGCCCGTGGCGGCGCGATTCAAGGAACTCGTCCAGCTCGCAGACCGCAAACCCTTCATGGCCATCTGGTCGGAAAAGCCGCTGGGCGACCCGGCATGGCTGCGCGATGTCACGATGTTCGTGCGGCAAGAGCCCGTGGCCGGCGCCGGCCACTTCTTCCAACTCGAACAGCCGGCGATAACCAACGCCCTGCTTCGAGCGTTCCTCGATGACATTGCCCGCGACCCACGGGTTTCCAGCCCCTGAACCGCCGCGAGTGGGCCGGAACCGCGATGAGCGCTAAGGTTGGGCGGATGGCGAAGTCCCGGCCCCGGCAGCAAGCGCAACAGCGGCGGACCACTGTCGGCGGACGGGAGAACGCCGGTAGCTGGCCGGCATACTTTGCATGGGCGGTCCTCGCCGTCGCTGTGAGCTTCATCATCTTCATGATCGTCGCGGCCGATAGCCTGGGCGGAGGCGGTGCCGCCGGGCCCGGGACCGAGCCGCCAGCGACTGCCCCGGGCCAGACCGCGACGAACCCGGCCTCCACACCGGCGCCCGGGACCGGCGCACCAACCGCCACACCAACCACCGAACCCGGCCCCGATGGCTCGATCGTGGTCGCCTGTGGCGACCCGCTGGCGCCGCTCGACAAGCAACACCGGCTCCCCGCGGATTGCATCCCCGCCGACCTCGTGGAGGTCCCGGCCGCCATCTCGGCGCAGGGGGCCCAGTACCTCCGGAGCGAAACGCTTGCCGCCCTCCGGGAGATGTTCGATGCCGCCAGGCAGGAGCAGGGCTTCCTCCTTTTCGTGAACTCCTCGTTTCGCAGTTACCAGACCCAGGCCGACACCTACAACTACTGGGTGCAAACGTACGGCAAGGAACAGGCCGACCGAACGAGCGCAAGGCCCGGTCACAGCGAGCACCAGCTCGGAACGACAGCCGATATCGGCGCACGCGGGCTCTACCTGGAAGCGTTCATCGGCACGCCAGAGGCCGCATGGCTGGCCGGAAACTCCTGGAAATTCGGCTTCATCGTGAGCTACCCGGAAGGCAAGGAAGACGTGACCGGCTACGCCTACGAACCCTGGCACGTGCGCTACGTTGGCAAGGATGTCGCTGCCAGGGTCCATTCCAGCGGACTCACCCTCCGGGAGTTCCTGCTGCGCTAACGCTGGTTGCCGCGCGAGACCGGCGATACAACACTCCTGGCACACGTCCCTGAACGGCCTGGAGGAACAGCTTGGTACCCGCATCACCAACCGAAGAACTGCTGGTTGAGCATTCGGACTATGTCCTCACCATCACCCTGAACCGCCCCGACCGGCTGAACGCCATCAGCGGGCCGATGCTGAGCGCGCTCTCGTCGACACTGCAGGCCGCGAACATCGACCCCGACGTGCGCGTCGTCATCCTCACCGGCGCTGGGCGTGGCTTCTGCTCGGGGCTCGACCTCAAAGACCAGGCCTCCGCAGGAGACGGCGATGGCGCGGTCCGTCCAGGCAGGGCGGCGTACCAGCTCTTCGACCTCCACAACTCGCCGCCAATCGTCATCAACCGGATGGATAAGCCCATGATCTGCGCGCTGAACGGCGCCGCCGCCGGCTATGGGATGGACCTCGCGCTCGGCTGCGATATCCGGATCGCAAGCGAACATGCAAAGCTGGGCGCCGTGTTTGCGAAGCGAGGCGTGCTGCCGGAAAGCGGCGGCTGCTGGTACCTTCCGCGGCTGCTGGGCTGGGCCAAGGCGGCCGAGGTGGCCTTCCTGGGAGACGTACTCGATGCGAATCGCAGCCCCGAACTGGGGCTCGTGAACAAGGTCGTCCCACACGACCAGCTCATGGCCGAAACACGCAGGTGGGCGACGCGGATTGCGAACAACGCACCGCTCAGCGTGCAGTCGACCAAGCGCATGATGCGCCTCGGACAGGACGAAACCTTCGAGGCAGCGGTCGACCATATCTATCTTCAGCTGCTGCCCCTCTTCCAGAGCGACGACTTCAAAGAGGGCCTTGCCGCCTTCGCCGAGCGCCGCGAGCCGCAGTTCAAGGGTCGGTAGGCCGCGGATCCAGCCTGAGCCGGTCAAGCAAATCGGCCACTCCGCGCCCCGAACGGAGCCGCAGGAATCGCTTGCCTGCGGCTCTCGCCTCTTCCCCGGCCGCTGCGAACAGCTCCCGGTTGCGCCGGTGCCGCGAGAGGTTGTAGGCGATGAGCGAGTCGTTCGGGCTCCACACCTTCAACTGGTCCCAGAAGCGCTCGTGGTTGGTGCCCCAGAGCAGCTCGCGCGATCGCCAGCGCTTCCAGGAACGCACGAGCACGCGGGCGGTGGTCACGTGCAGCGGAAAGTCGAGCCAGATAATCGTGTCGGCGAGCGGCCACGTCAGGTGTCGCGTGTGGCGGAGGTAGTTGCCCGCGCTCACCCACGCATCGCCGGAATGGGCCGCCACCACGCTCTGGCGGAACTCATCGTCAGGCGGTTGCGTCCACCCGGGCCTCCAGAAGAGGGCATCCAGCTCGATGAACGTGCATCCCATGCGCCGCGCAAGCTCCGCTGCGAGCGTCGACTTGCCCGAGCAGCTTGGCCCGGCCACGATGATTCGCCGGCCGAGCGGGATCGGTGGTTCATCGCCTGGGGTCATCGCGTTACAGCCGGTTCTTGAGGCCTTCGGGCAAGTCGTCCGGGATTTCGCTCACTGGCCTTGTCGCGAGCGAGATGGTGATGTCGAAAAGATCGCCCCACGCGGCCTCGTAGTAGTCCCCGGGGCCCTCGTCCTCCGCTTCCCACACGAGAACAACCTGGGGCATGCCCTCAGGCGCGTTCACCCAGTATTCGCCCAGCACCTGCGCGTGCGCAGGGTGCTGGAAGGTCTTCCGCCGCTCGAACGCGGCGAGACCCTGGAGCACGCTCGTCCCCGGTTTGAAGTTGAAATAGGCCACATAGAGCGGCATGCCGGGAAGTATAGCGCCCACCGCCGGGCCCAAGGGCCAGCTTCTGGTAGACTGTGGCCCGCGCCGGGGCCGTGACCCCGCTCATCCGGGAGCTGCCGATGTATCGACGAATCCTCGCTGGCATTGTGAGCCAGGGCAAAACCAGGGACTTCCTGGCCGCCATGCGCGAAGCCAACGAATACCAGCTCGGACGGGGCATCCGTGCGCGCACCGCCATTTGGGGCGCCATGACCGGCCAAAATAACTCGGTCGTCATCGCAGCGGATTTCAACACGCTCGACGATCTGGAAAAGTGGACCGACATGGCCACCGAGGATTCCCGCTTTGCCATCGTGCGCCGCGCGGTGCGCACCCACATGGTCTACGAGGATTCGAAGGTCTCAATTCATCGGCTCGCCTACCACTCGGAGGGACTCATGACCTCCGAGGATGCGACCGCGCCCCGCAAATACATGCGCGTGCTGAAGGGCGAGGTCCAGCCCGGGCACCACCGAGACTTCGTTCTCTCGGTCTCCCAGGCGCTCGACTACCAGAAGCAGCGTGGCATCGATGCCCATACCAGTGTCTGGTCGGCGATGACCGGCCACACGAGCGGGGTCTCTATCGTGGCCGAGTTCGATTCGCTTGCTGAACTCGAGAAGTTCGACGAAATGGCGGTGACCGATGCTGAGTTTGGAAGGTTGCGGGCCGCCACGCGCGCCTCGATGGTCTTCCTGACCAGCGAGACCCAGCTCATGCGCAACCTGATGTAGCCGCGCTCCCTAGCCGCCACAGAAACGGAGGGGCCGGTCCTTCTGACCAGCCCCCTCGTTCGTTTGCTGCTTTGCGGATGAACCTGCTTAGCAGCAGGCGCGCGGCTGGCCGCTGCCGTCGCTGGTTTGGAAGCTGGACCCGCAGGCGCACGACTTGACGGCGTTCGGGTTGTAGATGCTGAAGCCGCTCTTCATGATGTCATCGACATAATCGATCTCGGCGCCCTGGAGGTACTGCGCGCTCTCCGGGTCGACAACGATGCGGACACCGAACTTTTCGATGACGATATCGTCCTCTTCGGACGAACGTGCGAGGGCCATGCCGTACTGGTAGCCGGAGCATCCGCCACCAGCGACGAAGACGCGGAGCGCGCCATTGGGCAGTTCGCGAGCTTCGAGCAGGGCCTTCGCCTTCTCGGCCGCCTTATCGGTGATGTTGACCAGGGTCACGCTCGCTTCGGAATCGATCGTCATGTGCAGTCTCCACGGCGGGTATTGGTGGCGAACTCCGTGACGCGCCCGCGGTCGGCCGCAATCACTATGGAAATCATAGCCATGCCGGGCGCGCGCGTCTATGCCGGGTATTCCCTCGGTTTCTGGCCCCGTCCCGGCCCCAGGAGTACGTTCGCCGCATGACTCAGCCTTCTCGCGTCATCTACCTGCCGCCGGGGGTCGTGGCTGCCACGCCCGCACCGGCCCAACCCACGGGCACGCCCTCGGGTATCCCCTTCGACCGCAACTTCTTCGAAAACATCCTTCCTCCCTCGATCGCGGCTTTCTGCCAGCAGACGCGCTGCGACGTGCCACTGGTCGAGGTGAGCACTGTTGATGGCGTCACCCACTATGTGAACGGCATCAGCGGGCTTTCCGATACATGGGTGGCCTTGCAGACCGCGCGACCAGAGCACACCCACCCCACCCAGGTCTTCATCCCCTACCAGACCATCTACCGGGTCGAAATCCACCCGGAGGATGACGAGCACCGCCGCCACCTCGGGTTCGTTCGCCCAACAAGGCAACGCCGAAAGGCAGGGTCCCCTCCGCTCCCCGCCGCGAGAGATGTGACCCCCGGGCCATAGACGAACGCTTGTGCTAGTTCGCCGGCCCTCTGGCACAATACGGGAATGACCGCCCCGGCCATGCCTTCTGCGCTCGACCGGTTCAGCCCGGCCGCCCGCGCCTGGTTCCGCGGTACCTTTGCCGCGCCAACGCCAGCCCAGGAGCTGGGTTGGGACGCCATATCGCGGGGCGAGCACACCCTGCTGCTGGCCCCCACCGGGTCCGGCAAAACCCTGGCAGCCTTCCTCTGGTGCCTCGACAGGCTCGCCATGCGGCCGCCGCTGCCCCGGGACAAACGAGGCCGAACCGTTCGCGCCGGGGTTTCGGTGGTCTACGTGTCGCCCATCAGGGCGCTTTCCTACGACATCGAACGGAACCTCCGCGCGCCCCTCGCCGGGCTGCGCATCGCGGCGGCCCGGGAAGGCATGCCCGTACCCGACATCACCGTGGCTACCCGCACCGGGGACACGCCCACCAACGAACGTGAGGATATCCGCAAAGATCCCCCCGACATCCTCATCACCACCCCTGAGTCGCTCTACCTGATGCTCACCTCGCGCTCACGCGAGGTCCTGGCATCCGTCGAGACGGTCATCGTCGACGAGATCCACACGATGGCGGCCACCAAGCGCGGCGCGCACCTCGCCCTCTCGCTCGAACGGCTGGAGCGCCTCGCGGGGCGCCCGTTCCAGCGCATCGGCCTCTCGGCTACGCAGCGGCCACTGGAGGAGGTCGCGAAGTACCTTGGCGGCGATCGGCCGGTGCGCATCGCCGACGCCGGGGCGCAGCGCGAGCTCGACCTGAAGGTCGTGGTCCCACTGGAAGACATGACACGTCCTGGCGAAATTCTGGACGGGGGCCCCGGGCCCGGCCCGGAGCAACGCAGCTCCATCTGGCCGGCGGTCTACCCGGAGCTCCTCGACCTCGTGCGGGCGCACCGCTCGACGCTGATCTTCGTGAACAACCGGCGCCTGGCCGAGCGGCTCGCCGCTCGCATCAACGAACTCGCCGGCGAGGAGCTGCTGCGAGCTCATCACGGCTCCGTCTCCCGCGAACAGCGCCTCGAGATCGAGGAGCGCCTGAAGGCGGGCATGTTGCCCGGGCTGGTCTGTACCAGCTCCATGGAGCTTGGAGTAGACATGGGTGCTGTCGACCTGGTCGTCCAGGTCGAGTCGCCGAAGTCCGTCGCGCGCGGTCTCCAGCGCGTCGGGCGCGCCGGCCACCAGGTAGGGGGCATCAGTACCGGCCGCATCTTCCCCAAGTACCGGGGCGACCTCCTCGAGTGCGCCGTCATGACCTCGCGCATGCGCGCCGGGCTAATCGAGCAATCCGCGGTACCGAAGAACCCGCTCGATGTGCTGGCGCAGCAGGTTGTCGCGGCCTGCGCGGTCGAAGACCTGGCGGCCGATGAGCTCCTGGCCATGGTTCGAAGGGCATACAGCTTCGCTTCTCTCAGCCGTGACCAGTTCGAAGGCGTGCTCGGCATGTTGGCCGGGCAGTATCCCTCCGACGAATTCGCCGGCCTGAAGCCCCGGGTCATCTGGGACCGCGAGACCAACCTGCTCTCGAGCAGGCGCGACGCCAGGACCATCGCGATCGTGAATGCAGGCACGATCCCCGACCGGGGCCTCTACGGTGTCTTCCTCGGCGTTGGTGGCCCCCGGGTAGGGGAGCTCGACGAAGAGATGGTGTATGAGAGCCGGCCCGGCGAGACCTTCCTGCTCGGCGCGACCACCTGGCGGATCGAGCAGATCACGCGCGACCAGGTCATCGTTTCGCCCGCGCCGGGTGAACCCGGCAAGATGCCCTTCTGGAAGGGCGACGGGGTGGGCCGGCCGCTGGAGTTCGGGAAGGCCATCGGCGCCTTCACGCGCGAGCTCCTGGGCATCCGCGACCCCGAGGACGCGATCCGACGCCTGATGGCGGGGCACGACCTGGATGAGAACGGCGCGCGGAACCTCCTGGCCTACATCGAGGACGAGAAAGAAGCGACCGGCGCCGTTCCCACCGACCGGACCATCGTCGTGGAGCGCTTTCGCGACGAGCTCGGCGATTGGCGTGCCGTCATCCTCACGCCGTTCGGGGGACGTGTGCACGCCCCGTGGGCCCACGCGATCGAGGCAATGCTCGTCGAGCGCACCGGGTTCGAAATCCAGACCATCTGGAGCGACGACGGCATCGCCATCAGGTTCGCCAGCGGCGATGAGCCGCCGCCTGCCGAAGCGTTGTTCCCCTCGCCGGAAGAAGTCGGGGAGCTGGTCATGTCACGGCTGGCCGATACCGCGCTGTTCGCGGCCAGGTTCCGTGAAAATGCAGGCCGTGCCCTCCTCCTGCCGAGACGCCGGCCCGGCGCCCGGTCGCCACTCTGGGCGCAGCGCCAACGATCGGCCAACCTCCTCGCCGTCGCGAGCCGCTATGGCTCCTTCCCGATCATCCTCGAGACCTACCGCGAATGCCTGCAGGACGTTTTCGACCTCCCCGGACTGGTCGGCATCCTGGCCGCGGTCCGCAGCCGCGAGATCGAGGTGCGGCCCGTGGAAACCCGGGAGGCCTCGCCGTTCGCCCGGTCGTTGCTCTTCGACTATGTGGCCGCCTACATGTACGAGGGCGACGCTCCCCTGGCCGAGCGCAGGGCTCAGGCGCTCACGCTCGACCGGAACCTGCTGCGCGACTTGCTCGGCGAGGCCGAACTGCGCGAGCTGCTCGATGCAGCCGCAATCGAGGAGGTTGAACTCGATCTGCAGTGCCTGGTGCCTGCCCGAAAGGCGCGCAACGCTGACCAGCTTCACGACCTGCTGCGCCGCCTCGGCGACCTCGACCGGCCTGAACTCCTCGCCCGTGTGACCGACCCGGTTGCCCTGGACGGCTGGCTCTCCGCGCTGCAGGCCAGCCGCCGCGCCTGCCCGGTCCGCATCGCGGGACAGGAGCGCTGGATCCCAATGGAGGACGCCGGGCGTTACCGGGACGGCCTCGGAGTGGCCGTGCCCCCCGGGGCGCCACAGGTTTTTCTCCGGCCCTCGCCCGACGCGCTCGACGGCTTGTTGAGCCGCTATGCCCGGACGCACGGGCCGTTCGTGGCGAGCGCCCCTGCATCGCGCTGGGGCGTGCCCGAGTCGATGGTGCGGGAGGCGCTGCAGGAGCTCGACGCTGCAGGGAACCTCCTGCACGGCGATTTCCGCCCCGGCGGCACCGGGCGGGAATGGTGCGACCCTGAGGTGCTAAGGCTGCTGAAGCGACGCTCGCTCGCGCGCATCCGCCGTGACGTCGAACCGGTGAGCGGAGCAGCCTATGCCCGCTTCCTGCAGCGCTGGCACGGCATCGGCTCCGCAAGCCACGGGCTCGACCGCCTGCGCGACGTGCTGCTCCAGCTCGAGGGGCTGCCCATCCCGGCTTCGGTGCTGGAAAGCGAGGTGCTGCCTGCCCGCATCGCAGGGTACGAGCCGGCGCTGCTCGACCAGTTGGGAGCCGGTGGCGAGCTGGTGTGGTTTGGCGCGGGGCGCCTCGGTCGCGACGACGGCCGCGTAGTGCTCGTACGGCGCGAGATGCTCGACCACTTCGCCCCCGGGACCGAACCCGGCACAACGGCAACCACGCACCGTGCGATCGTCGATGCGCTGTCGAGCCGGGGCGCCCTGTTCTTCACCGACCTGGTGGCTGCGGCATCGGCGCCCCTGGGTGAAGTGCTCGAAGCGCTCTGGGATCTGGTGTGGCAGGGCGCCGTAACGAACGACACGTTCGCGCCGGTGCGAGCGCTCTCGTGGCCGCGGAAGGGCCCGGGGCCTGCGCCACGCGGACGCGTGGGCCGGCTTCCTCCGGAGTCGGTGGGTCGCTGGTCGCTGGTCGGCAGAGGCGCCCCAACGGCCGGGGCCGCGGTTTCGACCGCGCGAGTGCATGCGCGGGCCCTCGCGCTCCTCGAACGGCAGGGTATTGTCACGCGCGAGGGCGTGAGCGGCGAAGATCTGCCGGGCGGATTCTCCTCGGTGTACCCCGTGCTGAAAGCCATGGAGGAGACTGGCCGCGTGCGCCGCGGCTACTTCGTCGAGGGCTTGGGTGCGGCACAATTCGGTCTTCCGGGGGCCGTCGAACGGTTGCGGGCCGAGCGCGAGTCGCCTGAGGAACCCGTGGTGAACATCTTGGCCGCCTGCGACCCGGCCCAACCATACGGCGCCGCCGTGCCCTGGCCACGCGCCCCCGACGGCAACCGGCGGCAGCTCGTACGCACCGCCGGGGCGAAGGTGATCCTCGTGGATGGCGAGCCCGTCCTCTACGTGGAGCGTTCCGGCCGTGGCGTCGTTTGCCTGGCGCCGGAGCAAGACACGAACGCGGTGGACCTGGCGTGCCGGGCACTCGCGGCCGGCGCCGCCCGGAACGGCGCGCGCGGCCTGACCATCGAGCGCATCGACGGCCAGCCGGCAGCCGGGTCCCGCCTCGCCCGTCAGCTCGAGTCGCTCGGTTTCGTAACCGGGTACCGCGGGTTGACCTACAGGCCACCGCGGTTCGAGGTGAGATCCCGTGCCTGAGGGGGACGCCCTCTACCGCTTCGCGCGCAAGGTTGGCTCGGCAATCGAGGGAAAGACGATACGGGACGCGCGAAGCCACGGGCCGGGGCCCGTGCCCCGGGTTCACCGCGTGGTTGGCGCAACCTGCACCGGCGTCCGCTCAACCGGGAAGAACTTGCTCATCAGCTTCGACAACGGCCTGGTGCTGCGCGGCCACCTGCGGATGTACGGGACGTGGCATGTCTACCAGGCGGGTGAGCCGTGGCGCCTCCCCGAGCGCGAAGCGCGGCTGGTGCTCGAGGTCGATGACGCGGTCGTCGTCAACTTCAGCGCACCCGTGATCGAATTGCTCGAAGAGCGCGCCATCACACTCCTTCGGCCCATCGCCGGCCTCGGACCGGACCTGCTGGACGACCGGTTCGATGTCAACGAGGCGCTCCGCCGGCTGCGCGACCCGGCCCGGGCCGACCTCACCATCGGCGATGCGATCATGGACCAACAGGCGGTCGCCGGCGTAGGCAACATCTGGAAGCACGAGTCCTTGTTCCACTGCGGCATCAACCCCTGGCGGCGGGTGCGCGAGCTTTCGGACGACGACCTGCGCGGGTTGCTGCGCAAGGCACAGGCACTGCTGCGGGCGAGCGTTGGCAAGCCCAACGAACTCGGCCTGACGAGCAGGCCCCGGATGTGGGTGTACATGCGCGCTGGCCAGCCGTGCAGGCGCTGCTTCACGCGGCTGCGCTCAGCGCCCCAGGGCGTGGATATCCGCCGGACGGCCTGGTGTCCAAAGTGCCAACCGGTGGTCGAGGGCCAGATGGAGCCGCCCGGCCGCTCGCGCCCCCACGACCGGGGATGATCAGCCCGTGGCCGCCGGCTGATCGGCCTGCTCGGCGAAGAGCCCGGCGACTGCCTCGGCAAGCCTGAGATCTCCCGATTCGCGCAGGCGAGCGGTTGCCGCGTGGAAAACCCTGTCGATGAGCGACCGGGTAATCGTGTCAACCAGTTCGGGCGCAATCCCGGGATGGAGGCGCTGGATCCGTTCGACCTCCCGCTGGCGGATGGCTTCAACTTCCATGCGCATGCGCCCGATGGCTGATGAACCATCGGCAGTGGCGTTCGCAAGACGTTCCCCGAGGATGACGTCCAGGCGTTCCCGGAGCTCGGCGCGGCGCGCCATCGCATGCGGCCGGCGTTCTTCACTCTCCAGCAATCCCGCGATGGTGACGAGGCCCGGACCCTCGGGTTCGATAAAGTTCCGCGGTGTGCCCAGGTCCACCACCAGGCGCGCCCGGGGAAGCATGCGGAGGGCGATTTCCCCTGCTCCCGACCCAAGGCATCCGCAAAGCACATCGACCTGGCGTAGTTCGATGACCGAACCAAGATCGACGAAGCGCCACGGGCACTCGCCGGAAGGCGGCCGCCTTGCCGCAACCACGACGTCGAAGCCGAGTTCCTGCCCCCGTGCCGCGATCAGCCGGCCCATCGCCCCCGCTCCCAGGACGAGCAGCGTCCCGCCCACAGGCGGGACCCCGGCGAGACGAAGCGCGCGGTCCAGGAGGTGGCCGACGTGGCTGTCGAACCGTGTCTCGTTCCGCAGTGCGCGGGCCGAGCTGATCGCGATGTCGGCCAGCCGGCGGAGCTCGTTGCTCGTGCCCGCGAACGCGGCACGGACCTGGCCGGTGATCTGGTCTTCGCCCAGCACGACTGAATCGAGGCCAGCGGCGACCACGGCGAGCCGCTTGAGGGCATCGATCCCGCGGTAGCGTGTCGGCGCCTCGCAATCGCAGTCGCCGAAGCCGAAGGCCTCCAGGCGCTGGCAGCTGGTCACGACCGCGTCGTCGCGGTGGGCGGCGTCCACCGACGCGCGCACAGCCGCCATCTCAGCCGCCCGGAACGAGACGGTGCGCCAGGCGCAGACCCGAAATGCAGCGACGGATCCAGTCAGCCCCATAAAGTTGACTGAGTCTATCAACTTATTGCTGAAAGCGGAACCCTGTGTGCCATTTTGATGCCGGCGCCACCGGCCGCGCTCAACCGGCCACCTGCGACCCCGGCCGGGGCGTGGCGGGTCGGCCCTGGCGTGGCTTTCTGCCCGTGATCCAGAGCATCCCCTCGCGCCGTGAAAGCCCGCTCAGCTTTGTCTCGTTGCGCGCGATGAACGCCTCGACAGCCGCCGGGTCCGTCTTCGAATACTCCCGCAGCGCCCACCCGATCGCCTTCCGGATGAAGTAGTCCGCGTCGCCGGAGCGACGTTCACAGTAGCGAAACAGGCGGTCCTCGTCGGTCCGGCTCTTGTACTTCAACTGGTGCAGAAGCGCGCTCCGCCTCAGCCAAAGGTTCGTGTCCTCAACCCACCGGTCCATCTCACCAGCGAGCTGTGGATAACTTGGCACGAGCGGCCCAACGACCTGCGCGGCAAGGCCATCAACCGTGTCCCACCAGGACCTGGTGGTGATGAGCTCCTGCGCGACCGCCAGGAAGCCGGGCCCGCAACGGTCCACCCACCGGATGAGGTGGTCGACGGCCACGTACTGGTACTCGCGCTCGGGAAGCGCGAAGAGAGCCCGCGCGAAGCTCGCCAGGTCGGCCTCGGCAGGGGCCGGCATCCCCCTGAGGGCCGCCCTGTGAAGGGCACGGCGCTCCCGTGTCTGGACCCCCAGGAAGGGAAACCGGCCGCGCATGTAAGCGGACATAGCCGCTGCCCGTTGCGCGTCGCGACCAGCGCTGAGCGCCGCCACAATGCGTTCCATAGCCTCGGCCGCGTAGTGGTCCACAGGTGGCGCGCCCCGGCCCTACTTCCCGCCCGGCTCCGCCCGCTTGATGTAGAAGGTCATGCTCTGCATCGCCAGTACCGGGTCGATGTGCCGGATCGTCACATCGCGCGGGACGTGCGCGGTGATCGGGGCGTAATTCAGGATCGCGCGGATCCCGGCCCCAACCAGTTTGTCGACAACCGATTGTGCAACCGCTGCCGGCACTGCCACGATCCCGATGTCCACCCGCGCACTCTGCAGGAAGGTGTCGAGCTCATCGATGTGATGAATGGTCACGCCCCCCACCTGCCGCCCCACGACGTCAGGGCTCGCATCGAAGGCCGCCACAATCTCGAACCCCTGGGGCCCGAACCCGCCGTATTCGGCGATGGCCTGGCCCAGCCGCCCGACGCCGACCAGGCAAAGGCGCCACTGCCGGTCGATCCCCAGGATCTCCCGAAGCTTGGCAAGCAGACTGTTGACGTTGTAACCGCGGCCCTGTTTTCCGAACCGCCCGAAATAACTGAGATCCTTGCGAATCTGTGCGGGCGTCACGTCGAGCAACTCGCCCAACGCTTGCGAACTCACCACGGTTTCGCCCCGGGCCGCAAGCTCCGCGAGCGCACGTGCGTACACGGGCAGGCGATTGATAACCACTTCTGGGATTTCGAGGGTCATGGCGGAGGTTGTGAAATCCGTAACTTTCGCTGGACTATAGTGCTCCGCATACGTTCGGGTCAATTCATCTCAGCGATGGACTGCACGCCGTTTGCCCATCAGCCGGCCGTACGTAACGCACCTGTAACCGCCGCTTCAACTGTCCGATCGTCCGCGGGGTCGATGGTTCGCGGGTCCAGCAGCACCGCGTCGCCGTCGATCCTCCCGATGACCGGGGGGTCGCACGCACGAAGGGCACGAGCCAGCGGATCCGCCCCGCCCGGGTGACGGATCGCTGCGCACCACGTCGGTACCCCCTGGCCGGGCAGCGACCCACCGCCCACCATGGTCGTTGAAGCCACGACGCGGCCGCCCTCGCCGGCAGCCTCCGCCCAGCGACGGGCCCTCCGCCTGAGCGTGCCAGGCTCCCGGCGTAGCATCTCCCAGACAGGTATCTCCGCGTCCTGCCGCCCGAGCGCGTACTGCAGCAGGGTGGCATTGAGCGCAGCGATCGTCAGCTTGTCCACCCGGAGTGCCCGCGCCAGCGGGTGGCGCCGGAGTTCGGCGACAAGATCCTGCCGGCCTGCAATGATCCCGCACTGCGGACCGCCAAGGAGCTTGTCTCCGCTGAAAAGCGCCAGGTCAGCCCCCCGGGCCAGGCTATCCTGGACGGTCGGCTCGCGCTCCAGTCCGTACGCTCGAGTGTCCACAAGGCACCCGCTGCCAAGGTCGTCGAGCAGGAGCACGCCGCGCCGGCGCGCGATTTCCGCGAGCTCTGCCACCGTTGGCGCGGCCGTGAAGCCCACGACGCGGAAATTGGATGTATGCACGCGGAGCAGAGCGGCCGTCTCGGCCGTGACCGCCGCTTCGTAGTCGTATGCGTACGTGCGGTTGGTTGTCCCTACCTCCACCAGCCGGGCGCCGCTTTGCCGGAGCACGTCCGGGATCCGGAATCCCCCGCCGATTTCGACGGCCTCTCCGCGTGAGACGATAACCTCGCGCCCCTGGGCGAACACCTGCAGCGCCATCAGGAGGGCAGCCGCGTTGTTGTTCACCACGATGCCGTCGTCCGCTCCGGTCACCTGCCGGAGCAACGACCGGGCGTGCTCATGGCGGCTGCCGCGCTCACCCGTGGCGAGGTCGAATTCGAGGTTCGATGCCGCCGCCACCCGGACCATCGCCTCGATGGCCGCCCTGCCCAGCGGAGCACGGCCAAGGTTCGTCTGGAGGATCACACCCGAACCGTTGATCACCTTCCGCAGTGACGGTGTGCGCCGGGCTTCCATCGCCGCGAGCACGCGCTCAATCAGCGCCTCCCGCCGGGGGGGATCACCCCGTCGCGCGGCCTCACGGGCTCCGGCCAGCACCTCGCGAGCAGCCTCTGCCGCCAGCGTGCGCTCCGGGCCGCTGGCGGGGAGGCCCGGGATGCTGGACAGGATTGCGTCGACCGGCGGGATCGCGCGGCGAGGATCGGTTTCCACTCCCGGAGTGTACTCCCCGAAGGCGCTCCACGATGTGCGCCAGTGGTTCCATCGAATCTACATTCAGCTATAGGCAGCATCTTCGATTGACCAAGCTGAGATTACCGTTGACGATAAGAGCCACCCTCTCTCGGAGACTCCTGTGAACCTGCGGATACCCGGACCAACACCCTGCCCGGAGGAGGTGCTGGCCGCCGGCGCGATGCAGATGATGAACCATCGCGGCCCCGAATTCGCCCAGATCCTCCGGCGCGTTACCGATGGCCTGAACTGGGTGTTTGGCAGCTCCACCGATGTGCTGTCGTTCACCACGTCGGGCACCGGCGGCCTCGAAGTGGCGGTCGTGAACACACTCAGCCCCGGCGACCGCGTCCTCTCGGTTTCGATTGGCTCCTTCGGCGACAGGCTCAAGAGCATCGCCAGGACTTACGGGGCCGATGTCGTCAGCTACGCCCTCGAATGGGGCGAGGCCGCCGACCCGGGCGTCGTCGGCAAGATGCTCGATGACGATCCCTCCATCAAGGCTGTACTCGTCACCCACAACGAAACCTCAACCGGCGTCACCAACCCGCTCGAAGCGATCGCCCGGGAAGTGCGCGCCCGTGACCGCCTCATCATCGTCGATGCGGTCAGCAGCATGAGCTCGATCCCGTGCCCCGTCGAGCGCTGGGGCCTCGATGTCGTCGTCAGTGGTTCGCAGAAGGGCTGGATGGTCCCTCCCGGCCTGGCCTTTGTCTACATGAGCGAGCGCGCCTGGAAGGCCAATGCCGAGGCAAAGATGCCCAGGTTCTACTTCGATGCGGCGAAGGCACGCGACTCCCTCGAAAAGCTCCAGAACCCGTGGACACCGGCGATGTCCATCTACTACGCCATGGACAAGGCGTTCGAGCTCTTGCGAGTTGAAGGTCTCGAGGGGGTGTTCACCCGCCACGAGGCGATCGCCAACTACACGCGCGAGCGGGTCAGAAGTCTCGGCCTCAGGCTCGTCCCCGTCGATGAAAAGTTCGCCTCGAACACCGTCACCGCCGTCTGGTGGCCAGAGGGAGTTGACGGCAAGGCGATAGGCAAGCGCGCGCGAGAGGAGTTTGGCGTGGTGCTCGGCGGCGGCCAGGGCAAGCTCGAAGGCAAAATCTTCCGCGTTGGCCACCTCGGCTGGGTGCAGCAGCACGAAGTGGCCGAGGCGCTCGATGTCGTGGAGAAGCTGCTCGCCGGGGCGAAGACCACCCGCTGACGCGGCGCCCGACCCGGAGTTGAGAAGCTGCACGCCCCATGCAAATTGCATGGGGCGTGCGCGATCATGCATACTGCATGGCACATGGACGCCGCCGCATTTGCCGCCGCCCGCATCGCCCTTGGTCTTTCCCAGTCGGCCATCGCCACCGCGCTCGGCGTCGACCAGGGCACGATCAGCCGCTGGGAATCTGGCAAGGTTCGGATCCCCGCCGCTATCCCGCTCGCTCTCGCCAGGCTCAAGGAGACTCTCGCACCCATGCCCGATCGAACCCGCCCGCGAATCCTCATCGCCGACCCTATCGCCCCCGAAGGCATCGAGATGCTCCGCGGCGCCGGTGATGTCGACGTCAACACCGGCCTTGCCGCCGATGCCCTCATCGGCATCATCGGCAACTACGACGCGCTCGTGGTCCGCAGCGAAACAAAGGTCACCCGGCCCGTGATCGAAGCAGCGGCCCGAATGCAGGTCGTCGGCCGCGCCGGCGTTGGCGTCGACAATATCGATCTCGATGCCGCCACTGAACGGGGCGTCATCGTCGTGAACGCGCCCCAGGGCAACACGATCGCGGCCGCTGAGCACACCCTCGCCCTGCTCATGTCACTCGCGCGTCACGTACCCCAGGCCGACGCCTCCATGCGCGCCGGGAGGTGGGACCGCAAGAGCTACCTCGGCACCGAGATCCGCGGCAAGACGCTCGGCATCATCGGGCTCGGCAAGATCGGTTCTGAGGTTGCCCGGCGCGCCGTCGCCATGGAGATGCGCGTTCTCGCCCACGACCCTTTCGTCCCCGTTGAGCGCGCCCGCGCGCTTGGTGTCGAGTCGGTCGACTTCGAACAGCTCATCATGCTCTCCGATTTCATCTCCGTGCACCCGCCGCTTACCGCCACCACCCAGGGGATGATCGGTGAGGCCGAGATCGCCCGCATGAAGGATGGCGTCCGGCTCATCAATGTCGCCCGCGGCGGCATCATCGATGAAGCCGCGCTCGCGGCTGCCGTCGCCAGCGGCAAGGTGGCCGGGGCCGCCATCGACGTGTTTACCGCCGAGCCCCCAAAGGACAATCCGCTTGTCGGCGACCCCCGCATCATCATCACGCCCCACCTCGGCGCATCGACAGCGGAAGCGCAGGAGCGCGTAGCGGTCGACGTCGCCGAGCAGATCGTCGAGGTCCTGGCGGGCAAGCCTGCGCGCTATGCCGTCAACGCCCCCATGCTCGCGCCCGAGACCCTGCAGGTCATCCAGCCCTACATGGCGGCCGCAGAGATGCTCGGCGCCGTCGCCACCCAGCTCGTGACCGGCAAGCTCGAATCCATCGAGATCGAGTACTACGGCGAAATCGCCGAACACGACATCACGCCGCTCCGCGCTTCCGTGATTCGCGGGCTCCTCCGCCCCATCAGCGAGGAAAACGTGAACATGGTCAATGCCAGCCTGGTCGCCCAATCCCGGGGCTGGAACATCGAGGAGCGCAAGCGGACCTCCCACGATACCTTCATCAATCTTATCCACGTGAAGGTCGGCACCAGCGAAGCCGAGGTCACCGTGGGAGGCACCGTCGAGCACGGCCACCCGAACATCGTCATCATCAACGGCCTGGATATGGACCTTGTGCCCGAGCCGGGGACCTTCCTGCTCGCCTGCGACAACGAAGACCGCCCCGGGATGATCGGCCGCGTCGGAACCCTTCTCGGGACCTGGGACATCAACATCCAGTCGATGCAGGTCGGCCGCCGCGGCCGGCGGGGCCGGGCGCTCATGGCCATTGCCGTGGACGAGTGCCCGACCCCCGAGCAGCTCGACGCCATCGAGGCCATCGACGGCATCTACAACGTGCGTCTGGTCCGCTTCTAGGCCTGCGCCGCGGTCTCCCTACCCCCGCGGCCGTCCGTAGCCGAACATCACCTGCGCGATGCGGCGGATCTGGATCTCCTCCGAGCCCTCCGTGATGCGGTAGCGCCGGTGATGACGGTAGATGTGCTCGAACGGCATGTGGCGGGTGTAGCCGATGCCTCCGTGCACCTGGATGGCCTGGTCGGCTGCGTTGCACACCAGGCGGTTGGCCCGATAGTTGCACATCGCCACCTTGTCACTGATCTCCATGTGGTCCACATTGTCGAGCTCCCAGGCCGTCTTGTAGACGAGGTTCCGCACCATCTCGCATTCCGTTTGGAGCTCGGCGAGCGGCCACTGGATGGCCTGCCGCGTCGAGAGCGGCTGGCCGAACGTGATGCGCCTGTTCGCGTACTTCACCGATTCGTTGATGCAGTACTGCGCCGCGCCAACGCCAGAAGCCGCCTGGCGGATCCGGTTCTCGTGCGTGAAGGTGTTGGCCAGCGCCAGTCCGTCGCCCTCCTGTCCCAGCATCGCATCTGCAGGAACGCGCACGTCCTTCAGTGTGACCTCTGCGTGGTCCGAGGGCATGTTCAGCGTCCACCACATGAAATCGACCGAAAAGCCTTCGGAGTTCACGGGCACTATGAAGCAGCTGATGCCCTTCGGCTTGCCTTCTTCCCCCGACGTGCGCGCGAAGATGAGGTCATGCGTCGCGTTGTGCAGCCCGCTGTTGAAGCGCTTCTGTCCGTTGATGACCCAGTCGTCGCCGTCGCGCACGGCGCGCGTCTCCAGCCAGCTGGCATCGCTCCCGTGGTCCGGTTCGGTCAGCCCGAAGGCGACGCGCGTTTCACCGGTGAACATGCCTTCGAGAAACTGCTTCTTCTGGGCCTCGGTGCCATAGCGCTCCCACATCTTCACCGTCGGGAAGTTCCCCACCACCGACGACTCGTTCTGGAGGTCGTTGTGGAGCCCGAGGCCCTTCGCGGCCAGGTGCTCGCGGATGATCGCCATGCCCAGGTTGGTTCCGCCCTTGCCGCCGTACTTCACCGGCACGCCATAGCGCAGGAACCCCGCCCGGTCGGCCCGCCGTCGCATCTCGGCCAGCAGCTCCTCCCACTCCTTGCGGGGGGTGCCCCCGTTCTCGAAGTCGGTCCGCGCGAACTCCCGCCGGTGGTCGAAGAACCGGACGTTGTCGTCCTGCAGCTCCAGCGGCCTGATCTCGTCCTCGATGAACTGGTCGAGCTGCCGGAGGAGTTCCTTGATGTCGTCTGGAATGGTGAAGTCCATGGAGCGCCGCACCTCAGCGTGAGTCTTGCTGTCCGTTCGTACGCCCTCCAGCATGCGAACGCAAGAAGGCCGCCGGGAAATCCCCGGCGGCCTTCTTCGTCATACGCCCGCTGAGAGCGCTTGTCCGCGGTCCTAGTCGGCGACCAGGACCAGCGTGCCGGTAGTCGAAAGGCTCCCGCCGGTGCCGTTCACCACGCACGAGCGGGCCTTTGTCTGCTTCCCCGGGAGACCGCTGAAGCCACCATCCTCGGCGGTGCCCGAAAGCTGCCGGTAGGCCTCGATCAGCAGCTGCATGCCGTACATGCCCGAGTGGTTGAACGACAGCCCGCCACCGTTGGTGTTGATCGGGAACTTGCCGCCAGGGGCCGCATGGCCGTCCTTCCACAGGCGGAAGCCCTCGCCCCGGGGCGCCAGCCCCAGCATCTCGGCAGTGATGCCGGCCGTCACCGTGAACGAGTCGTAGATCATGGCCATCTCCATGTCCTCGGGCCCCATCCCGGCCATCGTGTAGGCCGCCGCCGCCGAGGCGGCAGCCGAGGTGGCCGTGAAATCCTCCATTTCGAGCATGTTCGAGTGGCTCATGTTCTCGCCCGCCCCCGCAATCCAGACGGGCTTCGTTTTCAGGCTCCGCGCGATCTCGGGCTTCGCAATCAGCACGGCGCCACCGTGATCGGTCACCAGGCAGCAATGGAGCAGCGTCAGCGGCCACGAGACGATGCGCGAGTTCTGGACGTCCTCGACCGTGATCGGTCCGCCCTGCGGATGCGTCTCCTTCGAGTGCATCACCGCCCGCGGGTTCAACGTCGCCCACTGCCGGGTCACCACCGCGATGTGCGCAAAGTCCTCCGGCGTCGAGCCGAACCGGTGGTTGTGCCGGGTCATCGCGTGGGAGTAGTTCGAGGGCGCACCCGAGACGCCGTAAGGCATGCTGAACTGCGAGCTCGGGTCCCAAGGGTCGCCCATGCCGCGCGGCCGGCCTGTGCCCCGCCCCTGGTTGGCGCGGGCCGACCAGCCGGCCTCGCCGTGCGTGACCAGGGCGATGTCGATGATGCCCGCGTGGATGGCCGCCAGCGCGTGGTGAACGTGCATCTCGAACGAGCAACCGCCGACCGACGTGGTGTCGATGTACTTCGGATGGAGCCTCAGGTGTTCCGCGATCTGCGACGACCAGCCGGCGCTGAAGATGCCATCGATCTTGCTGATGGGGATGCCCGTCTGTTCGCTGACGTTCTTGATCGCTTCGATGTGGAGCTGGAGCGACGTTTTCGGGGTCGTGGGGTAACCGATCTCGTTGGCCTCGGCCGCTCCCACGATGGCCGCGGCCCGGGAAAGTTCTCCTGGCATCTCTTCCTCCTGGGCCTAAATCACGCGCCAGAACGGGATGTGGACATCCTCGCTGGCCGGTTCAAATTCGACTTTGACGCGCGCGCCGATCTTGATCGTCTCGGGCTTTGTCGGGTCGACCCCGCGCAACACCGTGAACATCCGGTCGCCCTCGTTGATGTCGATGTAGGCCGTGACGAACGGGACTTCGTCGGCCCACCCACCGAAGGCGCGATGCTGCACCGCGAAGGTGTGGATGCGTCCCTCGCCGCTGCCTTCGATCCACTCGATGTTGCGCGAGTGGCAGAAGGGGCAGATCCAGCGAGGGTACCAGTGCACCCGGTTGCAATCGGTGCAACGCGGGAGCGTGAGCTTGCCGGCCTTCGCCCCCTCCCAAAAGGGCCTTGAGAGCGGGTCCGGCTCCGGAATTGGCTTGTTGTAGGCCACGGGCTTGCCTCCTGCGGCATGGCACGCTCGCGCAGCGCACGCTGCGCCCGCGCGTCATCCGCGAACTGGGAATTTGCGCTCGTGACGCTACGGAGCGGCGGGGCACCGGTCAACCCGCAGCCGGCGCCCCGCCATCGCCCCGCCCTACTCCGTCACCATGAAGCGCCCCGAGTCACTGCGTCCGAAGACCTCCGGAAGGTAGGTTTCCTCCGCATGGGCGGGCGCAACGAAGAAGTCTCCCGGGGTGGTGGCACGGGTGTAGTACGTGTACTCGTACACACCCTTCGGGAGGAAGCTCGCGCGGAGCACAACGCGGTCGTCGCGGATCTCGGTGTGCTGCCACGGGCTGTAGTACCACCCGAACCAGGGGGCCATGTAGCCTCCCAGCTGTTTCGTCTCCGCGGTCCGCCGTTCTGCATCAAGGCGCGCGATGAGCGCCGGGTCGGTCGTCTGGAGCCGCGCATCGATCGCTTCCAGCCCGGCCGGCAACAGATCCTCGATCACCGCGTAGTAGCGGTCGGCGGGCAGCATCACAGTCACCTTCACGCGGACCACGTCGCCGAGCTTCGCTCCGGCGATCTTTTCCCCGGGGCGGTCAAGCAATGAGTACTCGTGGCTGATGGCGAAGCCACGGTTCACCGCCTCCACCTCTTTCGCCGGGGTGAGGTAGCGCAGGTTCATGGTGTAGTACAGCCGGCCCTGCCGCTCGAAGTCGCGCAGGAAGGCCACCAGGCTCACCTTGCCCGGTTCGAAGTCCGCGAGCGGGACGTCCTTGCGCGCGTCCTTCAGCGGCTCGCCCTGCTTCACGAGGCCCCCGAGTATCTGGCGGCCGTCGACCGTCACCCGGTAGTTGAACTCTCCACCGAGCTCGCCGGTGGCCACGGCATAGCTCGTAAGCGCCAGGATGGCGTGCGCCCGTTCGACCGGGGTCACCCAGCGCTGCTCGCCCCGCGCGATCACCAGCCACCTGGCGGACTGAGCCAGGAGCGGTTGCTCAGGCTGGATGCGCGCCAGCGCCAGAGTGACCAGCCCCGTGGTTGCCGTATGGGTCATGAACATGCCCCGGATTGGCGCATCCTCCCAGTGGTTCCCGTTGGCGCTCGGGATGGTCGCAGCGGCGATGTCATTCAGCAGCGCGCGAACTTGCCCGTCGCCCGGCTCGACGCCGGAGTCCACCAGGGCCATCGCCAGATAAGCCCGGCCCCAGTTGTTGAGCTGCGCGCAGTACTGTTCGAACAGCGCCTTCGCGGGCGAGATTGCCGACCGGCTGGAATCGGCGGCGGCAATCGCCGCGAGCATGAACGCCTTCTGATTCGGGTCCACCGGGTTGGCGACGTCGGCGGTCCGGTTGATGTACCCGGAGAGGTACGTCCCTGCCCGGGAGATTCCCGATTTGTCGAACTCGAGCTCGTCCCGGCGGGCCTCACCCAGAGCAAACAGCACCCACGCGGTGACGTTCGGGTCCGGCGTACACAGCGCTTCGACACACCACGGCCATCCGCCATCCGGCCTCTGGCGTGAAACGAGCGCGGCCAGGTCGCTCGTGATCTGCCCGCTGTTCGAAGGCGCGCGCCCGGCGCTGCGCGCTGCCCGTGCGACGGCGATGTTTGCGGTCAGCCGGCTCGCGATGTAGACCGTGTCCTCAAACGGGCGTGGCTCGTAGTTCTTCAGCTCGTCTGCCATCGAGCCGGTGAGCGCCGACTGGACCGCCACCTGCAGGAGCCCGTTCTTCAGCACCGCGAAGGGGGGCAGGTACACCGCTTCGACCCCTGGCTCGTTCGTGATGATCCCCCCGGTCGCCATAGTCTCCGGCGTGACGTCGAGGAACACCGGGATTTCCTGCGTCACGGCGTCTTCGTAGCCCCCACCGCTGGCGCTGAAGGTCAGCCTCGCCGTCCCGTCGGTGGTCACCTTCGCAGGCCAGGAGACCGCGACCGATTGGCCCACCGGCACTTTGACCGTCCGCGCGGACTTGTCCTGCAGGTCGATACCTTCAGCGCTGATGGTGACCTTTACCTCCTGCTCTTTGCCGGTGGCGTTCCTCACGAGCAGGCGGACCCGGGTTTCGTCGCCAGCACGGAGGAACCGCGGCAGCGCGGGCCGCAGCAGCAGCGGCAGCGTCGATACCAGTTCGTTGGTCCCTTCGCCGACCATCGTGTCGCCGCTTACTGCACGCACCTGCATCCGCCAGGTCGTGAGGTTATCCGGCATCGTGACCTCGACGCTTGCCCGCCCCTGCGAGTCCGTTTTGAGCTGGGCCGACCAGTAAGCCGAGTTCCGGAAGTCCTGGCGGAGCCGGTCGTCGTCCAGGCCGCCGCCCCCTTTCCCGCCTCTCGGTGGCTCAGCGATCACGTCGTTCGAACGGTTGATCGAAACCGCCATCGAAGACGAGGTCTGCACAGCCAGGCCGCGCTCGAACCAGAACGCCCGTAGCCCGTCCGGCCCACGCTCCTCTTCGAGCGAGAGCAGCGCCTTGTCGACGACGGACACCGACACCTCCGATGCCACACCGCGCCCGGCGCTATCGGTCACGGTGATGTCGTATCGGACCTTCTCGCCTGGCCGGGCCTGGTCGCGGTCCGGCCGGATGGAAACGGTCAGCTCTCGCGTCTCGGTCGAGACGGGGAGCTGGACATAACCGACTTTGTACCGCGGGACCGGGTCCTCGGCCGTCGGCGGCCGGTAGAGCACCACCGAGACGAAGATGTTGGGCACCGAACGGTCCGTGATGGGGATCGAGAGCCGCTCGGTATTCGTCGGGAACTGCCGCACCTCTCGGGTGAAGACTTTCCCCCGCTCGACGGTCACCAGGCCAACCGCGCCTTCGAACGGCGCCGGGACCAGGATGTCGGCGGTCTCTCCAACCTCGTAACTGTCCTTGTCGGCGACAAGGGCGATGGTGTCGTCGTTCGAGATGCGCCAGCTGGCGAATTCGCTGCCCCAGACCCACAGGTACGCGGCCGAGCGCGCGGTCCGGCCCTGCGCATCGGTGACTTCGGCTACGAGACGGTAAGTGCCAGTCTTCCCGGGTGTGACCTGGACGCTCCCTTCTCCCTTCGCATCGGTGTCCGCCGTCAGGGTTGAGACCAGCGTGTCGCGAGGCTCGCTCTTGTAGCGGCGGGCTCCCTCCGGCGTCTGCTCCTTCGTGGTGATCCAATCGCGCTTGTAGACGCGAACGGTGACCCGCTGATTCGGCAGAATCGTGCCTTCCTTATCGACGGTCACCAGGTTCACCGTCGTGGCCGTGCCGGCCTGGGCCACATACTCCGCGGGGCGAATCCCGGCGTAGAGCGACGCCGGGTGGACCATTACCGTGGCGCTCGATGCCACCGCCTGGGCGTTCTGGTCCGTGACCGTGGCCGAAAGCGTGAGCTGTTGTGCGCCTTCCGAAGGCTGGAGGGCCGCCGGGATCGCATACGCCGCAACCCCATCCGGCCCGGTCAGGGCCTTCCCCGAAGCCCGTATCGGCGTTGTGCTCACCGCGGTCCGCCAGTAGTCGTAATCCGAGAACGAGTAGCGCTCGTAACCTTCGACCTTCAGCCCGGAGGGGCTCCCGAGCACGGACCACTCCACTGCGGCGTTTGGCACGCCGCCGCCGAAGAAGAACGAGGCGGTCGTCGTCACGTCGATCGTGTCGCCATTGACGTACGAAGGCTGACCGGTTTCGACTTCGACCTGGAATTCGGGCTTGCGGAACTCCGCGACCAGGAAACTGTTCCCGGCCACGGCCCAGTACCCGTACTCCGGCGCACCCTTCAGCTGGATGCTGATCGAGTAATCTCCGACCGGCGCATCCGTGGGGATGGTGAAGCTGCCCGCGAACGTGCCGAACTCGTTCGTGCGGACGCCTTCACGCACGACTTGCTGCCCGCGGGAGTTGAGGATGACGAACTCCAGGGGCGGGTCCGACGGCGGGATGGCGTACGCCGCGTCATCGTCCGCCCGGACGATGCCCTTGTACTCCACGGTCTCTCCGGGGCGGTAGATGGGCCGGTCGGTGTAGACCTGGCCGGCCCACTCGCGGGCGAACCAGTCCGTCGGGATACCCAGCTGGTAGGGCGCCGCGCCCTGCGTCCATCGTGTCGAGGTGACGCCCCGGTGGGCGCCTTCATCGAGCACCACAAAGTACGAGCGGTCGATGTTCTTGCCGAGCAGTGGCGGCGGCACCTTAAACGATGCCAGCCCCCGTGCATCGGTCGTGGCTTGCGCCGGGGTGATTTCCGGGCCCGATGCGACGACCTTCGCACCGGCGACCGGCTTGCCGGTGTCATGCTCGATTGCCCACACCAGGAGCTCGTCGTTCGACATCTTCGTGACCAGCACCGTATCGACGACAGCGAAAGCGAAGTCTGACTGGTACTGGCCGCTCGACCGGACGTAGTAGTAGCCCTTCGGCAGCGGCTGACCGTTGCCCGAGAGCGAGGTGGAACCCAGCACGACCTCGTTCGCTGCGCCGGTCACCGGCTCGCTCCAGGTCCGCAGCGCCGCGAGCGACGGCTCGAATTTCGGACCGCCGTAGAAGTTGTGCAGCAACCCTTTTGCCTCGCTATCCGTGAGCGGGTACAGCGTGAACGACGCGCGGTCCATGTTCGTGGCGTGGAAATACAGGATCGGCTCGGCCGAGGCCGAATAGGTGGCCGAGGCGCTGTAGCCCGGCAGCGCGAGCGTCACCTGCGATGGCAGCGCACCGGTCGTGAACGAAATCGTCTGTGGGCCCATCACCTGCCCATACCGGTCGACCGCGCCCCCGGCGATGGAGACCGTGTACGACGTTGAGGGACGCAGCGTCAGCGAGACGTGCATATCGAATTCACTGATAAAGACATTCCCGTCCAGGTCATCCGCGCTGAACCCGGAGACCGACACCTTGCCTTCCAGGGTGTCGGTCTCCATCGGGTTCGTGAAGCTGATGCTGATCCCGTAGCGTTGCGCCGAGGTCTCACCGTTCCGGGGGAAGCTGGAAGCGATGCCCGGCAGCCCCACCGTTGTGAAGCGCACCCGCCGCTCTTCAGCCGTTGCTCCACCCGTTGCCCCCGGGAGCCCGGCCGCCACCACTCCGTCGTACGGCGTCCGGTAGCCGAGCTGGATGGACGGGGTGAAGGTCGCGATGGTGTTATTCTCGCTCCACGCTACCGAACCGGGGACCTTCGCCCCGCTCATGTCCACCAGCGAGATGCCCGATGCCGCCACAGGGTCCATCGGCTGGTTGAAGGTGACAACCACCTGCTGGCGCGGGCTCGCGAATTCGGTGTTGTTATCGGGCACAATCTTCGCGACGGCCGGGCTCACGGTGCGGAACTTCCAGGCGTAGTCCTCGTGCAGCACCCCATCAGCGGCCGAGGTCAACCCTTTCGGGATGCGGGCACGGTATTCGGTGTAGGGCTGGAGGTTCGACGGCACGAACCGGTAAATCGAGGTGTTCAGCCACTCGCCGCTGCCCTCCAGTGGTGGGTCGAACTCGATGACCTCTGCGGTGGCCTCGGCGCTCAGCGTGGTCAACGGGGCAACCGAGCGGCTGAACTGCACCAGGATCGGCGCATTGAGCGGCACTTCGGTGTCGCTGTTGCCCGGCAGGGTCTGCTGGACGGTCAACAGACCGGTAACCGTGAACTGGCGCAGCACTTCCTCGGTCAGGCCCGTCTCGGGGCGGGCGGGCACCCTTACCGTGTAGGTCGACCCGCGAAGCAGTCCGGGGTACTCCGGCTGGAAGAGGACGGTCCGGTCGCTGAGCCAGGCATAAGTGCCCGCCGCCGGCGGTTCGAGGATCAGGAGGTTCTCCGGCTTTCGCTCCGCCGGGGCACTTGCGAATGTGACTTTGACCGGGGCCAGCCGCGGCACATCGTCGCCCTCGGGGCTCAGCGCAAACCCGGGGGGCTCCACAAACGGCGTGGGTTCGCCCCCATCACGGCCCAGCAGGAACCAGGCCGCACCGGCGATGAGCCCGAGCACGGCCGCACCTCCGAGTGCGGCTCCCGCGCGCCGCGCCGGCGAGTTCAAGAGATCTCCGGCCTTCGCCACGAACCGCCGCCATGCGGTACTCCCGGTTGGTTGTGCGCTCATCGTGTCCTCACCTCGAAGGTACTTGTGGCGACGGCTACGGTTCCGTCGCGCAGGCGCGCTGCGACGCGCAGTTCGTGAATGCCGGGCTGCAGCGTCCAGATCAGCCGGGAATCTCCCGGCGGCGGTTCGGCGAGGGGCTCGCCGTCGATGCTCATCGATACGCCGATCGCATCGGAGGGGGTGGCGGCGCGCAGGCTCAGCTCCTGCGTCCGCAGTTCTGGCGCCAGGAAGTACACGCTCCCCGGCTGCGGTTCGATGATGTGGACCTGGCGCTCGCCGCCTGCGGGCGCCGCAACCGGCAACCCGGCGTCCCTTGCCCAGGCGATCGCCTCCGCCGGCGGGTTGATCGCCACCGTGCCGTCGGCCTGCCGCGCATAGTACCTTTCGACCGCCTGTGGGGCGGTGCCTGCGATAAAGAGTTCGCGCTGTGGGTGCGGACAATCCGGACCTGGCAACAAACCGGTGGGGGTGCAGACCACCGCCGTCTCGATGCCCGGGGGCATCTCAGGCCAACCGGGCGCAATCACCATCGCCGCCGCCTGCATCACGTCCCGCCAGATCGGCCCGGCGCCATCGATGCCCGAAACTTCGCGCATCGGCGAGCCGTCGGCGTTCCCCACCCACACGCCGACGGCAAAATCCGACGTGAATCCCAGGGTCCAGTTGTCGCGAAACCCGGTCGTCGTCCCCGTCTTCACGCCTGCTCTGAACGGCATCTCGAACGGCGTCACCGCTCCGAATCCCGGGATCCTGGCATTCGGGTCATCGAGGATGTCGGCCAGCAGGTAGGCGACCTCCGGGGTGACGGCCGGGCGGGAGCTGGCCCTTCCCCGCTCGTACAACACCGTCCCATCGGCGGCGCGCACGCGCTCGACCGCGTAAGGCTCGGCCAGCATGCCGCCCGCGCCAAGCGCGGCATACGCCGCCGTCAGCTCGAGCAAGCGTACCTCCGCCCCGCCGAGCGCGATCGCCAGCCCGTAGCGCTCGGGCTCGGAGAGCGTGCTGAGCCCAAAGCGGTGAGCGGCCTCCAGGAACGCCGGGATTCCCACCTGTTCCAGCGTGCGCACGGCGGGGACGTTGAGCGATGAGGCGAGGGCGGTCCGCAGCGGCACCACCCCCCTGAACTGCCGGTCGAAATTCTGCGGACTGTAAAGCCCGTCTTTCGTCTGGAAAGCCGTCGGTACATCCAAAAGGGGTGACGCTGCGGTGAAACCCCGTTCCAACGCAGCCGCATAGAGGAACGGCTTGAGCGCCGAGCCGGGCTGCCGGGGAGTCAGTGCCATGTTGATGGCCCCTCCCGTCTCCTCGCCGCCGAGACTCCCAACCATCGCCAGGACCCTCCCCGTGCCAGGTTCGATGACGGTGACCGCCGCGTTCGTCGCGTTGCGATCGGCGAGGTTCGAGAGGTGGAACCGGGCCAACCGTTCAGCCTCAGCCTGGAGTCCTGCGTCGAGCGTGGTCTCGATGACCAGCCCGCGCCGGTCTGCGAGGTCGGGCCTAAGCCGGGCAAGCTCATCCAGCGCCCAGGAGACGAAGTGAGGAGCGATGGCCGGCTCGATCCCGGGCAGCAAGGCAAGAGGCGCCCGGGCGGCCGCGTCGGCTTGCTCCGCGGTGATGTGCCCGTCAGCGGTCATGCGCCGGAGTACGTAAGCCTGGCGTTCCCGCGCGGCTGCTTCGTTCGCGGCTGGCTCGTAGGCGGAGGGAAGCTGGGGCAGGCCCGCCAGGAACGCGGCGTGCGCGAGGTCGAGGTTCGCCGCCGATACACCGAAATAGATTCGCGCCGCGGCCTCGATCCCGTAGGCGCCCCGGCCGTAGTACACCTCATTCAGGTACAGCTCGAGGATCTCGTCCTTGCTCCGGTGCGCTTCAATCTGCAGCGCGATGAGCGATTCCCGGGCCTTCCGCAATGGCAACGGGCCCCCACCGCCGTCGAGGTAGAGCCGGCGTGCGAGCTGCTGCGTGATCGTCGAAGCGCCGGACCGCTCCCGCGGCAAATTCCATGCGGCTCGCGCCACAGCCAGCGGGTCGACCCCGGGGTGGTGGCGGAATCGCCGGTCCTCGGCCGAGAGGGTCGCCTGGATGGCCAGGGGCGCCACCTGGTCGAGACTGACAGGGATGCGGAAGCCCGTGCTTCCGTCGCGTTGCAACACCGCGCCGTGCGCATCGAGGACCACCGTCCCCGGGATCGTCAGCTTTGTCTCGGGCGCATCGAAGGGGGCACAGAACACGTACCCGGGGATGGCCGCGACCACCACGGCGAACAACGCGGCGAGCATCCTGCGCCGTCCAAGCCCGCCCGGTGCCCGGCCGCTCGTTGTCCTCATGATCCACCCAACGTCCGCGGGGGCGTGCCGGTTCCCACCATACTCCAGAAAGGAGGCCCGGTGGGGAAACTGGCGGCGCGGTAGCCTGGCGGCTCGCCAGCCGGGGAGCGCCGGGATGGAGGCATCGTGGCTGGCTGCGGGGGCGGGATTACCGGGCGATCGCCTGCCTCGCGGGCGCGGCACCCGATGACCATGGCCACCCGGGAGCGGACACCGGTGGGGAAACAGCGAGGGCAATCAGGGTTATGCCCGTCAGGGCGAGGGCCGACTGATACGTACTGTGAAGGCCGATACCGCCGGTCAGGAGCAGCACCAGGCCAGCCGCGGCGAGCCCCTGCCGCGCGCGAAGCAGGGCTACCAGCGTCGCCGACAGGCACCCGGCTGCGATCGCGTACGCAATCGAGGGCATCGCTCCGGATAGCCCTTCGTTCCACAACAACAGGAAGCGGGCCGTGGCCCCGCCGTTCCCGAGAAACGCCGCGAACGTCACCGTGGCGACCGCGACCCCCCCCACGGTAGCTGTCCGGTCGAGGTACCCGCGCGCCAGCAGCGGGACGCTGATGGCAAACGCGACTCCCACGGCTTCTGCCGCGTTGAGGGCCCCGCTCGTGTCGAACGTCGCCAGCCCATCCTGGGCCATGGACTGCGAGAGCGTATGGCTGGCGCTGAGCAGAAAGGCCAGGGCGAAAAGGGCGATCGGAAGCCCGGTCCGCATGTTCCGCGACAGCACGACTCCCCCAATGGCGACCACCGCCATGGAGCCCGAAGTAGTGGCGTCGAGCGCGAACCTTCCCACCACGTCCAGCGCTGCAAGCCCGCTGAGCATCGCGAAGGCCCCAAGTGCGAAGGCCATCCCGCGGTGCACGGGAGCCCTCCCCCGCCAGAGGGCCCAGGTGGCCACCGGTACCGCCATCAACAGGAGCGCTACCGACACGAAGTAGGCGTACCGCCCTCCGAGGCTGAGGGCCTCGTACGGCCCGCGCAACGCGCTGATGCCCGGGATGTGGATGGCGGTCCGTGTGAACGTTCGCAGGATGAGCAGCTCCACGGCGGAGGCAGCGGCCAGCCCGGCCGCAGCGAACATGATCGCCGGCTGCGGGGCTGGCCGTTCACGGGGAGCTGCCATCTGCCGGGCCGCCATGCCGCCCTACCTCTTCCCTTCCCGGTAGCCGTACACGCCCAGCCCGATGCCCAGCGCCGATAGGCCAATCAGCATGACCGCGCCGAGGATCGCCCAGGTCGTGCTGAATCCGTTGCCCCCGGGCGCCTTCGCCCCCGCGATAGAGAGCGTGATGAACTGCGACGCCGCCTTCATACCGTTGCGCTCGTCCTGGCTGCCATCCCAGACGGCAAACGCGACATCAGTGCGCGCGCCCGAGCTAAAGCCGGCATGGTCAGGGCTGTCGCTGGTGTATGGACGGGCGAACACCACCGCCCAGGTGTCGTTCTCCCACACGCCTTTGCCCCGAACGTCCTGCACGGTCGAGGTGGTCAGCTGTCCGAAGGCCCGCGACACGAGCGTCTGGACAGCGCCCAGGTCGGGATTTGCATACGGATTGCCAGCCGCCCGGGCGGTGTAGAACAGCGTATCCGTCGACGGGTACCCATCCACCGATGCTCCGGTGTAGATCTCGACGGGGTCGCGCAGCCCGGCATCGGAGTCGGCCCGCCAGTGCCAGATGTTTACACCTGCATCGGCTTGGCCCATGCATACCGATGGAACCGTCGAGGCCTTTTTCGCCGGGAACTCCAGCGCCACCGCATCGGAGAAGTCCTCCACCCGGGTCGTGCTCTCGTCCCTGGTGGAGTCCTTCCATTCCACGCGGACGTAGAGGGTGTCGTTGTAGTGGAGCGCCTTGGCGCTCACGGTGGCGACACTCCCGCCGGCGGCGTACGAACCGCGTTGCGCCGTGAGTGGCACGTGCACGGCCACCGCGTCCTTCCACGCGCTGTCCATGGGATTGAGGCCAGGGTCGCTCGCCGACTCGTAGGCGGTCAGGTAGAGCGTCTGCGAGACGGCCGGGTTGGTATTTGTGAATTGCAGCACCGCCGCTAGCGCAAGAACGCTCACCACGCCCAGGACGATGCGCCGCCGCTTCAGAATGTCGAGCACCATCTCACCTCACCTCGATGTCTTCCAACGGCACGAGCGTCGCCGGTCCGGCGAACTCTGGCCCATGGCTGATCGGCGGCCCCCAACCTACCGCGGGCTCGCCAGTCACTTCCTCGGGGCGCACGCCCAGGCGCGCGCACTCATCGCTCATCCACTCGGCCAGTGCGAGGCCGGCCACCTGGTAGAAGCTGCCAGGGACAGCCTTCCCGGCAATCCTCCGTCCGAACGCTGCCGCCCAGCGGCCCAGGTGTTCGCCGAGGAACATCCGCTGCGCCCGGGCCGCCTGCTTCACCCGTGGCGCCCCCAGGTGCTCGGCGGCGTACGCTTCCTTCTGGCACAGGAACGACATGAACTCCAGTTCGACTGGCAGGTCATCAGGCCTGACGCCTCCGGAAGTCGCATCGACGCCAAACGCGCGGTAGAACCCCGCAATGTCCGCCATGCGTGTCGTCTGCTGAATTGCATCGCCCGGGAAGTACGCGGTTTCGAACGTGGGGCAGTCGGGCGAAGAGCTCAGCGTCCAAAGCCGCACGTGCTCGGGCTCGAGCTCGCTTGCGGTGGCGCCGGCGGCGCGCAACGCGAGACCGGCAACCGGCGAAGCCAGGCCGGCTTCGGCGACCTCCACCGCAAGCGCCCGGATCGCCTCCATCCGCTCCGCATCTGGATAGGCGAACGCGTGCGCAAGGAGGGAGTAGACCGCGGAACGCGCAGCGAGCGATTCGATCGGCGAACGGCAGGCTGTTGCTGCTGGCATGGCCTCCCTCCTCAGATGGTGTTCATCGCGAAGCGGTCGCGCCGCTCGATGAGGGGCTCATCCACGGAGACGCGGACGATCTCCTTGCCTTGGCTGTCAAAGCCGACCACGGTGTCGTTGAACATCTCCCGCACCTTACCGCCGATGTTCAGCTCGCCGGTCTTGGGGCCCTGTTCCACCTTGTAGCTGAACACGATCTCCTGGGTGGCCCGGAAGAGCTGGAGCACCGCAAGGAGCTCGCGGCCCGGGTTCGTGTAGCGCTCAATCGCGTGGTCGACTCCGGGGCCGAACATCTGGTGCAGGTAGTCGCGCGGCACCCATCGCGGGGGGATGTAGTAGACGTTCGGCTGCGTGCCGAACTGCGGGTAGAGCGGCAGCGCCACCTTCTCCACATGCACAAGGAAGTACAGCGGATTCTGGCGATCCTCCGCCCATTCACCACCATCGCCGACCTTCACCAGCCCCTGCAGGCGAATCTTGCCGATGCAGGCGGTCATGCAGCGGGTCTCCATTGGCAATCCCTTGGTCAGGGGGTCGGTGCCCTCCACCCGCGGGTAGCAACCGATGCACTTCTCCGAGGTGCGGGTGCTGGGCCGGTACATCGATTTCTTGTACGGACAGGCCTCCACGCACTTCCGGTACCCCCGGCAGCGGTTCTGGTCGATGAGGACGATGCCGTCCTCATCGCGCTTGTATGCCGCGTTGCGCGGGCAGGCGGCGACACACGCCGGGTACGTGCAGTGGTTGCAGATGCGCTGGAGGTAGAAGAACCAGCCAGAATGCTCCGGCAGACTCGCCCCCTGCGGGGAGAAGCGCGTCGCCGTGTCCTCGTAGATGTTGGGGGTCTTCCACTCTTCTTCCGCCGGGATGTACCCGGTTGCCATCTGCTGGACCCCGTCGGCCGTCTCGAAGATCGTCTTGCCATCAAACTTGCCGTAGGGGGCCCGCTTCGGGTCGGAAGCGGCCGCGTTCCAGACCTGTCCGTTCGGGTCTGCCTTATCCTGGAGCTCAAGCAGCTTCGTATCCCAGTGCTGGGGATAGCCGCCGTAGGGCTTGGTCTCCACGTTGTTCCACCACATCAGCTCCTGCCCGGGTGAGAACGTCCAGGTCGACTTGCACGCCATCGTGCAGGTCTGGCAGGCGATGCACCGGTTGATGTTGAACACCGCAGCGAACTGGCGCTGCTGCTTGCTGCCTTCGAATCGGTAATCCATCTCCCGGCCGAGTTGCCAGTTGTACACCTTAGCCATTGCGAACCTCCCCGGCCGGCTGGCCGTAGACGTCGTTGATCAGCTGGCGCACGAACGCATCACCGCGCTTCTGCAGGATCGCGTGCGTGCCGGCGAAGTACGGCGATTGGAACAGCCGCATCGTCTTCTCGCGTGGCATGCCCATGAGCGCGTACTCCTCGATAAAGCAGCGCGCCATCTCCACATCCGGGTCCGACCCCGGGGCCGCAGCATATCGCATCGCCACGAACTCATAAGGGTCGTCCCTCTCGAGGTGCTTATCTGCCATCTCATGCCCCCTTCACGCGGGTCATCCCGCCCGCGAGGTAGCGCTTCATCACCTCGTTCTCGCCGCCGGGAGTCAACCCGGTGGTGCCAGGCGCCCACGCGCCCTGCCCGTTGAGACCGCCGTTTTCCGCCTTCGTGATTTTGACGAGCGTCTCCTTCGGCACGGTGTTGACCGCGTGGTTATCGGCCTCACCTCCGAAGATGAACGCCTGCGCCACCTTTGCCTTGTGGAAGAGCGTGTCGGTCTGGTGCATCGGCATGGCCCAGTCCTTGGTCACGCTCTGGTGCGAGCCGTGGCGGAAGTTGGACTGGTAGCCCGTGTCGGCCGAGACCGCCCGGCCGTCGGCCCGCTCCTTCGTGGCGGCCACCGTCTTCGGCGTCGCGCCGAAGCCGCCGTGCTTGGTCATCACCACGCCCCGCGGGTAGGCGGGATTGAACTTCACCCGGAGCATCAGGCGGGCGACCTCGTATTCGGGGTCATCGGGCTTCCAGCCGATGTATGGCCGATCCGCCGGGTTGGCATCCACCCACACGTAGTCTCCTTCCGCCAGCCCGAGCGCCTTCGCATCCTCCGGGTTCATGTGCAGCTGCTGGTCGCCCACGCTCGCGAGGCGCTTATCAGCACGGTAGGGGTCCGTAAAGTCCGTCGCCCACAGGTTCATCCAGTCGGTCACCGACCAGGAAGAGTGCACCGTGTGCCGCGTCTTCGGGGTGAGGAAGTAGAAGTTGAAACCCTGTTCCCAGAGGGGGTTCTTGGTCTGCTTGGTCTCGGCCCACGAAAGCTTGATGTTGCGGACGGTGCGGCGCTCCGGGTCCATGTCATCCCGCGGGATGCCGTAGTCGTTGGGACGGATGAGCCGGTTGGTGCTGACGATCACGTTGGGCAGGTATGGCGTGGCTTCCGGGCCCTCCCGGTGGACGATGAAGTTCTCGCCGTACTCGATAGCCTCGGGGATGTCGCAGTACGAGTTCATCCGGCCGGTATCGGTGTGGAACGGCATGCTGTCGTGGACTTGCTCCCAGTACGGGACGCGTGGATAGGTCCTGAACATCATCAGCGCCGAACCCGGTTCCCCGTACTTGCCATCCATCACGTCCTTCACGGTGTAGCCGTGCGTCGTGCCCGAAGAATCGAGCAGCCGCTGGATGTAGACGTCGGTACGTCCTTCGAGCGCGAACTTCCAGTAGTCAGCGAACCGCTGGTCGCCGGTCTCTTTCGCCAGCGCCTTGGCCACGCTGGCCATGATCATGATGTCGTCCCGCGTATCGAACATTGGCTTGACGCCGCCCTTCCAGATCTGCAGGAAGGGGTTTTGGCACGAGGCCGTGACCTCTGGCTGTTGGAACTCGAGCCAGGAGTTCGCCGGGAGCACGAAGTCCGAATACTCGCAGGTCAGCGTCATCTCGATGTCCTGCGTGATGATCAGGTCGATGCGCGGCAGGGTGTTGAACAACACCCCATACAGCCACTTGGCGTTGTTGATGAGGTTGACGTTCGTCGTCCAGATCACCTTGGTCGGGGTCGGCATGTGGGTCTTCCCGGTGAAGACCTTTCGCCCTGCCTTCGGCGTCTCCACGATGAGCGCCTGGTCGCCGTGGTCCCAGTACGCGGGCTCTTCGTCCTTCGTGTAGGCGTGCGCGTGGATGTCCTTCCCGCGGGCGTTGGGGTCGAGGTTCATTTCGAAGGGGTCCTCGGCGATCCAGCCCTTGAAGCCCGGTCCCGTCTCCGGCGTCCCCTGGAACAGCGCCGCCTTGTAATTGCCGGCCCACGAGTACATCCCGGCCCCTGGCACGCCCACGTTTCCCGTGAGCATGAGCGGCAGGTGCACCGCCCGGTTGTGGAGGGTCCCGTGGAACCAGTGGTTGATGCCCTCGCCGACGTGAATCGCCACCGGCTTGATGGTCGCGATGTCCATCGCCAGCTTCTCGATGAGCTCAGCCGGGGCGCCGCTGATCTCGGCGGCGGTCCCCACGTCATAATCCTTCAGGTGTTCCCGGTAGGCCCGCCACAGCGTGAGCACCTCGACCGCCTGGCCGTTGAGCAGCGTTACCGTGCCGCTGTACTCCAGGTCCGGGTCGATGCCCTTCTCTGTGAGCTTCTCCCCGACATCGTCGCGCGTGATTGGCTTCAGAGACTTCGAACGGGCGTCGTACACCATATAGTCCTGGAGCTTGCCGTACTGCTCGGCCGTGAGCCCCTGGACCTTGAAGCTGGGCCCTGCCGGGTCGAGTGCTGGCTTGTAACCGGCGATTACGTCCCGCGGGTCGAGCCGCTTCAGCGTGTCGGTGCGGATGAGCAGCGGCAGGTCGGTGAAGCGCTTCACGAAGGCCGCGTCGTAGAGGTTCCGCTCCATCAGGATCCGCGTGATCGCCAGGAAAATCGCCGTGTCGCCAAGGCCCGGGCGGCAGGGAATCCAGTAATCCGCCTTGGTTGCCGGCGGGCTGTACTCGGGAGTGATGGTCACGATCTTCCCGCCCCGTTCCATCATCTCGATGAAGAAGTGGGCATCGGCCATCTTGTTCTCAACGAGATTCTTGCCGACCCCGATGTGGAACTTGGCGCTGCGCATGTCGTTGAAATCGCAGTCCGAGTTCTGCAGGCCCGTAACGAACGGTGTACCCGGCGCCTGGTCGCCATGCCACGTGTAGTTCGACCAGTTCCGGCCGCCCTTGGCCTCCTCCGGCTTCACGCCGCGAACGTAGACGTCGAGCAGCGCCATCATGTTGGAGTTGCGGTACATGCCGTACTTGCCCATCACGCCAAGCAGGCCCATGCCGCCACGCATCTTGAACGTGCGTGTGCCGGCGCCACCCACGGCCTCGACCATCTCCGGTTGGTAGCCGTCGGCCAGCAGGACCTTCTTGCCCTCTTCGCCTGAGTAGCGTTTCGCGATGGCAACCAGGGCCTTCGCGATATAGGTGTCGGCCTCGTCCCAGGTGATCCGCGTGAAGGTGTCGGTGCCGCGGGAGTCGAACTTGTACTTTGTCCGCAGCTCGGGCGTAAGCCCCGGGAAGCCATCGTCGGCCCACCGCTTCCAACCGGATCGCACCATCGGGCCCTTGAGGCGGTACGGCCCGTAGATGCGCCGGGTGAGCGTTGCGCCCTTGTTGCACCCCCGGGGGTTCCATGCATTGGTCGAGAACTTGCCGTTCAGGTCGCCAACGAGCTGGCCGTCGTAGTTCTGTTCGGTGCGGACTACCACGCCGTTGCGCACAAAGGCTCGCAGCCGGCAGTTGTGGGTGCAGTTCGGCGCACAGACGAACGTGAAGGAGTCGTCGTAGGCGTACTGGTCGCGGTAGACCTTCTCCCACCCCCGGTTGGGGTAGGCCTGCAGCGGATTCGTGATCCCCGGCGCCGATTGCAGGAACGCCATCTTCCGCTCGACGTAGAACGCGGTTCCCGCGGCCGCAGCCGCTGTGGTGACTTTGAAGAAACCTCGCCTATCCAATGCTGGTCCTCCGGGGTGAGAGATGGGGATGCACGTGCCGGCTGCAGCCGGAGGGAAGCTCGCAAGGCCGCGGGATGGCGGTCAGCCCGGTTCTGTCATGTCCGCGGTAGCATGTCGCCGCAGTCGCCGCGAGCGAAGGTCCAACCGTCGCTCGCGTTGGGGCCGAAGGAACGTTTCCCGTACTGAATTGCATTCGTTTCCGGAACCTCAGCCGTCTACTGCGCACTCTGCCCCCGGGCCCGGCTTCCGCATGTGACATTCGTCACAAGAAGCGGGGTAGAGCGAGCAATGTGACCTGGTTCATACTGGAGACATGCCTTCGGTCACTGCCGATGTCGTCCTGGGCATCCCCCACCTGGCCGCGCTTCCCCCTTCAGAGGCCGAGCGTTTCGCCCGCGAGCTCGTGGTTCGCCAGTTCGCCGCTCGCGAGTTCATTGCCGTGGAAGGCGAGCCTTGCCGGGGGTTCTTCGTCTTGCTTTCCGGGCGGGCTCGCATCTTCCGCTCCGGCGCCGATGGCCGGGAACAGATCCTCAGGCTGCTGGGGCCCGGCGATACCTTCGGCGAGGTCCCCGTGTTCGATGGCGGTCCCAACCCGGCCACGGTCGAGGCGCTCGATGCCTGCGACGTCGTGCTCGTTCCTGCGGCCGCGTTCCGCATGGTGGTTGCGCGTTACCCCGAGGTCGCCGCTGCATTGCTCGAGCACTTCGCCCGCAGGCTTCGCTCCTTCACCGAGCTCGTCGAGCAAATCAGCCTGCAAACCGTCCAGCAGCGGATCGCCCGCTACCTCTACATGACCGCCCGCGAGGAGGGCGTTGCCACCGATGACGGGATCGTCGTCCCGCGGACCATCACCCAGCAGGACCTCGCGGCGCTGGTTGGAAGCGTGCGTGAGGTGGTCAGCCGCACCCTTCGCGTCATGGAGGAGGACGGCGTGGTCGAGATCCGCCGCAAGGAAATCCTTGTCCGGGATCTCGCCGCGCTCCGCGCGCTTATCTAGGAAGCAGGCCGAGGTGGCGGAGCGCCCGTTCGTCTGCCATGCGGACGTCCCATGGCGGATCGAAAACCAGCTCCACGCTCGTGGTGCCTTCGCTCGAACCGTACGCCAGCACGGATTCCACCATCCCCACCAGCGCCTCGCCCATCGGACACCGGGGCGAGGTCGTGGACATTTTCACGCGCACGTCCGGGCCGTCGACCTCGATCGCGTACACCAGCCCGAGCGACACGATATCGATGCCCAGTTCCGGGTCGAACACCTGCCGCAGCGCCCGTTCCACTTCCTTCGTATTCATGGCATTGCCGCCTTCTCTGGTCCTACCGTCCTGGGCGTCGGCGCGTGAGGCGCCGCCAGGATGTGCACGAGCGACACCAGGTGAATCGCCGCTCCAATCGCAAGGAGCGCTCCTCCTGCACGCAACAGATCCAGCTCGCCGCCCAGCGCGCCCGCTGCGGCAACAACCGTGGCGATTGCGTGCACTGCGAGTGCCGCCCTCGCAACAGGCTCGCTGTAGATATCCGCCACCACAGGCACCGGCCGGATCCCGGCGAGCTGGCGATAGCGGTGGTACCACACCAGGAATGGCAGGATCTTGTAGCTGTTCCCGATGAGCATCACCCCGGCCCAGCCTCCGATGCCGCAAATGCCGTAGGCCAGCAGGATCCGGGTTGGCTCACCCCCGGGGCTCGCGTGCTCCCCCGCCGAGACCAGCAGCCCGAGCACAATCGCGACAGCAAGGAATCCCAGTGCGACGAACGTGGCCTGGCCCTGCACATCGAGCGCCCGGCGTGAACGCGCGAGCATCAGCCTGAGCATCTCCATGCCCCACGCTGCCGGCCCGAGCCCCATTGCCACCGCGATCGCGATTCGGATGGCGACCGGTGGGTCGG
Source organism: uncultured Anaerolineaceae bacterium (assembly GCA_964648195.1). Lineage (GTDB taxonomy): Bacteria > Chloroflexota > Dehalococcoidia > Tepidiformales > Tepidiformaceae > Amarobacter. The sequence continues at coordinate 188,563 of CAZYLL010000004.1, forward strand.
TCATCAGCCAGAGGCTGCCGAGGAGCGCAGCCGGCGCTGTCCATGAGAGGATCCACCCCCCGGCGACCGGCCGCCTGCGCTGGACCACGTTGAACATCGGGACGAGCTGGTAGGCGACCCCCATCACCGTGAGGCTGAGCCAACCGATCAGCCCCAGGTGGGCATGCCCTCCGAGCCGCCCCATCGTGACCGGGAACCAGAGGTGCTCGAGCGTGCCCACCCACGTGATCCCGAAGCCCGCTGCCACGGCGACGAACGCGAGCGCGGTGGCAAGATACCGGGCCGGAAGCGGCCCTCGCCGCGGCGAGCCGACGGCGGGGATGGCGTTGATGAGGAAGAGGCTGAACGACGTCACCAGCCCAACGCCGGCGATGGCCATGGCGGCGATGTCCCACCACCAGACAGCCCAGACGAACGCCGGGACGGATGCGGCATGCACGAAGAAGTGGATGCGCGCCAGCCTGGCCGATGCAAGGCGCCCGCCCAGTACGGCCGGCCCCAGCTGGTACACCGCTCCAAAGATCGCAGTGGTAAGCCAGCCGATGACCGCCGCGTGCGTTGCCGCCACCGTCCGGGGAGCATTGATTGCGGCCAGCGTGTCGCCGTTCGAACACGCCAGGATGAGTCCCGCCGCCACCAGCCCCACTGGCGCGGCGACGAAGAACGGCGCCACCACCCCGAGCGCCGGGCCCCGCCCTGGCACGGCAACCGTCATGAGGCTGCCCTCCGCACGGTCAGCACATAGCCATTCTCGCTCCGGCCGAACTCCCAGGTGAACCCCCGCCGCTCAAGCTCGGGATACAGTAACAGCGGCTCGCGGTCCATCAGCGCGACCACCTGGTCGCCGTCGCCCAGCTCGCCAAGCGCCGCCAGGATGCGCACCATCGGCTCCGGTGGTTGAAGACCACGGTTGTCAAGTTGAATCGTGACCATGTGCCGACCATACCGGAATTCGTTCGACGGACTGCGACAAAAGTCACGCCGCAGTGCTCTGAAATCCGAACTGGCAGGCGTCGGCATGGTGGGGGCCCGGTGCCAGGCAGGCCGGTCCTCAGGCCACGCCGGGCTTTACCGTCGTTCGCCCCGCACTCGTGGGACCTCCCGGTCCTTTCGTGAGGAGGGTCTCGCGTGGAGGCTAGCTTCAGGAGGGCTATGGTGGGCTCGCCGGCACGGGCGCCCCACCTGTGATTAATGTCACAGTCCCGGTCAGATGCCCGGCTGAGACTGGGGTTAAGAACGCGTCAAGCGCCTCAGATTGGGCTCCGCCACGCCTTCCGAAGCGTCTGAACATCAACCGAGGGAGAACGCCACAGAACCATGAAGAACATGACCTGGAAGAAGGCACTCGCGATCGGCGTCACGGGCCTGCTGCTCATCCCGCTCGCCGCCGCCTGCGGCGGCAGCGACGAGGAGAGCGGCTCCACCATCACCCCCGGCGCAGTCGCCACGAAGCCCGCTCAGAGCAACGGAGATAGCGGGGGAAGCAATGGCGGAGGAGAAGCCCGCTCGATCGAGGTCGTCATGACCGACAACGTCTTCACGCCCAAGGAAATCAAAGTTCCGGTAAACACCACAATCAAGTTCACCGCGAACAACAAGGGTACAGCGATTCATAACATGCACATCCTGAGCAAGGGTACCGAGGGCAAGGACTTCAGCAGCGAATTGCTGGTGAACGCTGGCAAGAGCAGCACCTTCGAAGCCAGGTTCACCAAAAAGGGCGTTATCGACTTCCAGTGCGACTACCACCTGCCTGAAATGGTCGGAAAGATCGTCGTCGAGTAACGCCGCGAACCAGGGGGAATACGCGCGGCGCCCGCGTCCTGTCAAGGCGCCAGGAATTTCCGGGACCCAGGGGAAGGGGACCGGCAGGGAAAAGGAGAGAGAATTCCGTGGCAGTAACAAGGAGAGAACTCATCACAGGCGCAGCAGCGGGTGCGGCCGGTCTGGTGGTCGGCGGCGTTGTCGGCAAAGTCGCCGGCGATGACGGCGATGGCGGCGGGAGCGGCCTCACGGGCGATGCCGGAAAGATCGCTGACGCGCGTGGCCTCGCGGCCGACGACGTCGCACGCGCAGTCAAGACGTTCGTCCCGCCCGGGGAGCACGACGAATACTTCATCTTCAGTTCCGCCGGACATGGCGGCCAGATCCTGGTCATCGGCGTCCCGTCGATGCGCCTCCTCAAGGTCCTCGGCGTCTTTTCGCCCGAACCGTGGCAGGGCTACGGCTATGGCGCGGACTGGGGCGAGCACAACCTCGAATCGGGAACCGACTTCAAGAAGCCGACCTCCAAGGCCCGCGGGCCGCTCACCTGGGGCGATACACACCATCCTGCCCTCAGCGAGACGAACGGCGAATACGACGGCCGCTGGATCTACATCAACGACCGGGCGAATGGGCGCATCGCCATGGTCGACCTGCGCGACTTCAAGACCAAGCAGATCATCGACGTCCCGAACCTGGACTCCTCACACGGTGGCTGCTTCGTCACGCCGAACTCCGAGTACGTCCATATCTCCACAAAGATCCCGACGCTCGTCAACTTCAACAACATCCACGGCGCACTCGACAACTTCGCCCAATCGTTCCGGGGCTACGCCACGTTCTTCAAGATTGACCCGAAGAACGGGCACATGATCCCGGCCGAAAGCTTCCAGGTCGAACTTCCGCCGTACACCCAGGACCTTGCCGACTGCGGCAAGCTGGTCAGCGATGGCTGGGCGTTCATCAACTCGTACAACTCCGAAATGGCGAGCGGCGGCAACATGGAAGGCAAGCCCTCCATCGAAGCCGGTGCCTCCCAGGGTGACTACGACTACCTGCACATCATCAACTGGCGCAAGGGTGAGGAGGCCGTCAAGGCCGGCAAGGCCAAGACCATCAACGGCATGAAGGTCATCCCGATGGAAACCGCCGTCGCCGAAGGGATCCTCTTCCTTGCACCGGAGCCGCGAAGCCCTCACGGCGTCGACGTTTCGCCCAGCGGTAAGTACATCACCGTCGGCGGTAAGCTCGACCCGCACGTCACCATCTACTCCATCGACAAGATCAAGGCGGCCATCGAGGCCAAAGACTTCGAGAAGAAGGACCAGTACGGTGTCCCAATTCTCAAGTTTGACTCCGTTGTCGAAGCTCGCATTGAAGTCGGCGCCGGCCCGCTTCACACGCAGTACGACCCGGATGGCCACGGCTACACCAGCCTCTTCGTGGCCAGCGCCGTCGCCAAGTTCACCCTCGGCGAACCGGATTACAAGGGCCCGAACCCGTTCACCCTGGTGGACACCCTGCCGGTGCACTACAACATCGGCCACCTGTGCACCATGGAAGGCGACACCGTCAAGCCTGATGGCAAATACCTGGTCGCGCTGAACAAGTGGTCCATCGACCGCTTCCCGGCCGTCGGCACTCTGAAGCCCCAGAACTTCCAGTTGGTCGACCTCACCACCGAGAAGATGGACATCATCACCGACATGCCCATCGGCATCGGCGAGCCGCACTACGTCCAGGCCATCAAGGCCGACAAGATCAAGTCCTGGGAGGTCTACCCTCCGGGGACCAACCCCGTGACCATGGAGGTCGATCCAAACGCCGTAAAAGACGGCCAGGAGGGCGTTTCGAGGTCAGGCAACACCGTCACGGTGAAAATGACCATCACTCGCAGCCGCTTCAAGCCCGACATCATCCGCGTGAACAAGGGCGACAAAGTCGTGATGCACCTCACCAACATCGAGACGACTCCCGACGCGACTCACGGGTTCGCCATCCCGCGCTACAACGTGAACATCAGCCTCGACGCCGGCGAATACACCAAGCTCGAGTTCGAAGCTGATGCATCGGGCGCCTTCGCCATGTACTGCACGGAGTTCTGCTCCGCGCTCCACCTGGAGATGCAGGGCTGGATCCTGGTCTCCTGAGCATCATCTCGCGGGCGGCCGGGAAAGCTCCGGCCGCCCGCGCTCCTGGGAAGGGGGAGTTCCGTGGTAACCAGGAGACAGTTCCTTTCGCTGGCCGGCGGAGCCGCTGTTGCCGCCGTCGCGGGCGCAGCCGGGTTCGCGCTGCTCCCGGGCGACGAAGCGAAGACCGGCGTGCCCCAGATCAAGCTCGGAAAACAACAGTGCGCCCGCTGCGGCATGGTCATCGCCGATGGCCGGTTTGCTTCCGCCTGGCGCGACCCCAACGGGAAAGCGCGCGTGTTCGATGACCCCGGCTGCATGCTGATGGACCACATCGAACTCCAGCCGGGTGAAGGCGCGGCGTACTGGGTCGCGGATTACCGCGACGAAGCGCTTATCGATGCGACCACGGCTGCATTCGTGGTCTCCGATGCGATTCGCAGCCCCATGGCCTACGGGATCGCGGCGTTCGCAACCCGGGCCGCCGCCGAGGGCGCTCTCACAGAGCTGGGCGGAATCGTCGCCGATTGGCGGGGCGTACTACAGGAGATGGAAGGCCGCGCGGCATGAGCACACTCACCAGACCACACGAAACCACCCGGGAAGAGACCGCGACGAGGCCCGCCCGCTTCGAAAACCTCCGCTCTGATCGTCTCTGGGTCGGGTGCGTTGCCGTCGCCATCCTCTTGATGATCGTGAGCTACTTCCTGCCTCTCTGGAAGATGCACCTCCTCGCCCCCCAGTACCCGGCCGGGCTCGACCTCGTGGCCTACGGCAACCGCATGGAGGGCGATCTGCACGAGATCAACGCGCTGAACCACTACGTTGGCGTCAAGCCAATCAGGCCCGGCTCGGTCTTCGAGCTGAAGCTCTTCCCATCTGCCCTGTGGCTCACCGTGGCCATCCTCGTCGCCTCGGCACTGGTGATGCGCCCCGGCTGGAAGCGTTACCTGGTTGCCGCCCTCCTCTGGACGTTCCCGATTGGCCTCCTCCTCGATCTCCAGTACTGGCTCTACAATTACGGCCATGATCGCGACCCTACCGCGCCCTACCGCATCGACGATTTCACCACGAAGGTCATTGGCACCACGCACGTGGTGAACTTCACGAGCCAGACTATGGTTGCGGCCGGGTTCTGGACGATGGTGACCGCTGCCCTTCTCGTCACCATCGGTCCCCAGGCCGTCAGGTTCCTGCGTTCGGCCTGGCAGAACACCGGGACACCCGCAACGGTGACTTCCGCCGGTGCGATCGGGGTGCTGCTGCTCTCCGGTCTGCTCGCCCTCGGCCAGCCGGGCGGCGCCAGCGCCCAATCCACCCGGCAGCCCACCATCGCTTCGCTCATTGCCGCGGCCTCGCCCGGAGACACGGTTGTCGTCCCGCCCGGCACCTACCGGGAGCGGGCGGTCATCGACAAGTCCATCACGCTCGCCGGGGAAGGAAGACCGGTGATAGATGGGGGCGGCGCCGGCGACGTCGTCAGAATCACCGCGGATGGAGTAACCATCCGCGGTTTCGTTATTGAGGGCTCAGGCACCAACGTCTCGGATGAGCCGACGGCCATCCGCCTGCTCGGCGACAACGCGACGGTCGAAGACAACGTCCTCCGCAACGTCCTGTATGGGGTCACCCTCATCCAGAGCGACGGCCACACCGTCCGCCGGAACACCATCAGCAGCATCGATGAGTTCACCGCCGAACGCCGCGGCCACGGCATCTACCTCTACTCCACCAGGAACAACACCATCCAGGACAACGTCATCACCCGGACCAAGGACGGTATCTTCCTGGGCTTCGCGTACTTCAACACCATCGAGCGGAACAGGGTCACGGACGTACGCTACGGCATCCACTACATGTACGCCGACGACAACGTGTTCACGGACAACAGCTTCACGCACAGCACGGCCGGGGGAGCGCTGATGTACTCCCGCCGCCTCCGGTTCGAGCGCAATGAGTTCGGCTACAACCGCTCCGAAGCCTCCGGCTATGGACTCCTCTTCAAGGATGTCGACGACGTCTTCATGGAAGGGAACCTCATCCACCACAACCGTCTCGGCATCACCATGGAGGGCGCCCCCCACACTCCCGGCTCGGTCGTCGAAATCAAGAACAACCTCATTGGGTTCAACCAGGTGGCCATCGAGCTGACCAGCACAACGGGCGCCGTTTTCAGCGGCAACACCTTTGTCGGGAACCTTGGCCAGGTCGAGGGCCGCGGAGGCAACATTCAGAAGCACAACCGGTGGGCCCTTGACGGCCGCGGCAATTACTGGGATGACTACCGGGGCTACGACGCGGATGGCGACGGCATCGGTGACCTCGAGTACCGTTACGAAGGGGCCTTCGACGACCTCCTCCAGCGCAACGACGCGCTCCGCGCCTACCGCTTCAGCCCGGCACAGTCCGCGCTGGACCTTGGAGCCAGGTGGTTCCCCGTGTACAAGCCCGAAACCCGGCTGGTCGATCCGAACCCCCTCATGTCGCCGACGCTCTCCCTGGATAGCTCCAACACCAATCGTCCGTTCATGATCTATGTGGCGCTGCTTGCGCTCACCGCCGTGCCGGCCGCCGTTTTCGTGGCCGTCGCGAGGGGGCGCCGGGGGGACTGGCAACCATGCTGATAGTTCGGGATGCGCGCAAACGCTATGGCGCGAATACCGCGCTCGATGGCGTGTCGCTGGAGCTCAACAATGGCTCAGTCCTGGCCGTCATCGGAGCCAACGGCGCCGGAAAGACCACGCTGCTCAAATGCATCGTCGGCCTGTTGAAATTCGAGGGCCAGGTGCTGATCGATGGCATCGATGTCTCCCGGAAGGGCAAGCAGGCGCGCCGCCTGATCGGCTATGTTCCCCAGCAGCCGGCATTCCACGGCGACCTCTCCGTGCGTGAGACCGCTATCTTTTACGCCGACCTGAAGGGTGTCTCGCACGACCGCGCCCGCGAGGTCGTCCAATGGGTCGGCCTCGGGGACCATACGGAGAAGCGTGCTGACGCCCTCTCTGGCGGCATGCGGCAACGCCTCGCGCTCGCCCTCGCGTTGCTCGCGAACCCTCCGCTGCTGGTCCTCGATGAGCCCGCTTCAGGCCTCGATGTCTCGGCGCGGCTCGAACTTCGCCGCCTCGTCCAGGAGCAGCGGACGCTCGGTAAAGCCATCATCCTCTCGACCCACTGGCTCGAAGATGTCCCCTACGTCGCGGATGATGCCCTCGTCCTCGACCAGGGCAAGACCGTGTTCCAGGGCCCGGCCAGCGGTCTCACCGCCAACGCCACCGTGGGGAGCAAGCTCTACCTCCGCCTCAACGGGCACAGCCCCGAGGCCGTCCCGGTCATCCAGGCAACCGCCGCCGCTGGCGCCGTCGACCGCGCGGGCGACTGGCTCGTCGTCACCTGCCGGGCCGAGAACAAGGCCCAGATCGTCGAGGCGCTCTTCAGCGCAGGCATCACGATCCTCGATTTTCGGGTCGAAGAGGCATCGGTCGACGAAGCGGTGATCGACCTCCAAAGCGTGGCAGGGGGAGACCAGTGAGAGCCATCCGCGCCATCATGTGGAAAGAACTCCGCGATGCGGTCCGCAGCCGCTGGCTCGTGGGCTATGCGACCGCGTTCGCGGTAGTCGCGCTTGCCCTCTCGCAGCTCCAGGGCGGCGATATTGGCTCGCAGGGATTCAACCGGACCACGGCGGGGCTCATCAACCTGTGCATCCTGCTGGTCCCGCTGCTTTCCCTCGTGCTCGGCGCGGCGTCCATCGCCGGTGAGCGCGAGCGCGGAACGCTGGCCACCTTGCTTTCGCAACCCATATCCGCAGCGGAGCTCCTCGCCGGGAAGTACCTCGGCCTCACGATTGCGGTGTGGAGCGCCATCGCCCTCGGGTTTGGCGCCGCAGGATTCCTGGTCGCCCTCTTCGAGCCTATCACCGATGTGCAGCACTACCTGACCTTCGTGCTGCTCTCGTCCGCACTCGCGAGCGCAACGCTCAGCATCGGCATGCTCATCTCCGTGGTCGCCGATAGCCGCGTGAAGGCGCTCTCGGGGGCGGTGCTGGCCTGGTTTGTGCTGGTCCTGGTCTACGACCTCGGAGCGATTGGCCTCGCCCTCTGGCTTTCCTCGTCCGGCAGGACGCTGCTCGCTGTTGCCCTCGGCAACCCGGTCGAGGCGACGCGCCTGCTGGCCGTCCTCAGCGTCGAGCCCGACCTCCAGATTCTCGGGCCGCTGGGAGCATACATGGTCGACCGCCTGGGGACCGCGACCAGCGCGCTGCTGCTGCTTCTCTCCCTGGCGGTATGGTCGCTCGCGCCGCTCGGTGCCGCGCTGCGGCTCTTCCAGTCGCAGGACGTCTGACCGCTCCCGCAGCAGGCCCCTACGGTGTGGGCACGAGCTTCTTTCGCCCGTAGTAGGGCAAATCGACCTCGCCTTCCTGGACTGCTGGCTTCGCCATTGCGATCGACGTCGGGTGTGGCTGATTGGGGTCCGTGATCACGTTGACACAGGCCGGCTTGCCACTCGCGAGCGCCCGTTCGAGCGCCGGCCGAATCTCCGCTGCCTCCGTCACGTGCTCGTGGTGCGCGCCAAAGCCGGCCGCGACCAGGTCGTAGCGGGTCGCACCCAGCTCGGCGCCAACGACACGGTCGTTGCCATACCGCGCGCGCTGGCCGTGACGGATCATCCCCCAGCCCTGGTCGTTGTTCACCACGACCACCACCGGGATGTTGTGGCGCACCGCCGTGTCGAACTCGGCGATGTTCAGGCCCGCGGAGCCGTCACCGATGATGGCCACCACCCGCTTCTCCGGCCTTGCCACCTTGGCGGCGATAGCGAAGGGAATGCCGGTGCCGAGACACCCCAGGTAGCCGTGGCTCAGGAAATCCCCCGCGTTGAGGACCACGGCCTGTTCGGCCATCCAGAGCGACGTTTCGCCGCCGTCAGCCACGATGATGCCGTCCCCCGCGAGCACATCGGCGACCTCGCGGGCCAGGCGCGACTGGTGGATCGGTTGATTCCGCGCGGCTGCCGCCTCGTACATCTGCCGCATGGTGGTGCGGGTGGCGGCCAGGCCCCTTATCCACGCCGTGTGGTCCTTGAACTGGCGCCGGCGGGCCCGGTCCATCAGGAGGAGGAGCGTCTCTCGCACATCGCCCACCAGCGCCACATCTACGTCGCGCGCCCGCCCTATCTCCTCGGGTTCGATGTCGACCTGGATCACCTTCGCGGTCCCGGGGATGAACGACCGGGAGCCCGTCCCCGTGAACATGCCCACCCGCGCCCCGAGCAGCACCACGACATCGGCCGGCCCGCCGGCGGCACTGGCGGCAATCGGCGACGCCGCGAACGCGTACGAGCCGTACCCGAGCTCGCTCCATTCGGGGACGATGCCGCGGGCCTTCGCGTTCGCCATCACGGGCACCTGGAGCATGGCGGCGAACTGCCGCACCTCTTCCTGCGCGCCGGAGAACATGGCGCCGCCACCCGCAAAGACAACGGGGCGCTCGGCCTGCTCGAGGAGGTCGAGGGCTTCATCGATCGACTCCACGGGAGGAACAGCGAGCCGCCGGGGTTCGTGCAGCCCGAGCGGTGGCAGGTCCTCCTCGCGCACCGGGGTGAAGAGCACGTCAACGGGGATATCGAGAAACACAGGGCCGGGCCTGCCGCTGGTGGCGTGGCGCCAGGCCATGTGCACGTACTCCGGCACCCGTTCTGCTTGCAGTACCGTACGGGCGAACTTGGTGACAGGCGCCATGAGGGCAACCTGGTCCATGCCCTGCAACGGCAGCCGGTCGTCGTCGCGCAGCGGACTACGTCCGCCGATGCAAATCATGGGGATGGCATCCATGTACGCGTTGGCGACGCCGGTGATGGCGTTCGTCACGCCCGGCCCCGCGGTGACGAGGGCAACGCCGGGCCTGCCGGTCGTGCGCGCGAAGCCGTCCGCCATGTGGGCTGCCGCGGCCTCGTGGCGCGTGTCGATGAGCCGCACGCCATGCGCCGCACATGCCTGGAAGATAGGGTCCAGGTGCCCGCCCGAAAGCGCGAACACCTCGCTCACACCGTGCTGCAGCAGCGAACGAACGAGCAGGTCACCCGGTTCGGCCATGGCGGTTCTCCTTTTGGGCACAATCTCCCGCCAGTATCGTTCCGGCGATTTCCTCCAGGCGTTATGACGAAGCGCATATCGCAAACGGCTGGCCGGGCCCACCATCTGCGCAGTGGAAGTACTCGAGCGCAGGGTTGGCTACTACTCCGAGGGGGACCGGATTTCCGCAGTCCTTTACCTGCCGGGTAGCGCCTCAGCACAGCACCCCGTCCCGGGAGTCGTCCTGTGCCACGGCTTTACCGGCATTAAGGAGCTGATCCTCCCTGGCTATGCCCGCGGGTTCGCCCGTGCTGGCATCGCTGCACTGGCCTTCGACTATCGGGGGTTCGGTGAAAGCGAGGGCACACGAGGCCGGCTCGTTGCCCGCAGGCAAATCGAGGACATCCACAACAGCGGCACCTTCCTGGAGACGCTCAGCGAGGTCGATCCGCGACGCGTTGGGCTTTGGGGCACGAGCTACGGCGCCGCGAACGCGATAGTCGCCGCCGCAGCGGACCTTCGGGTCCGCTGCGTGGCGGCGCAAGTCGGATTCGCCGATGGCGGGCGCCGCATGCGCGAACGCCCCGGGCAGGAAACCGCCCCCATGCGCGCGCTCATCGAGCAGGAGCGCAGGCAGCGCGTCCTCACCGGCTCTTCCACCATGGTCGACCCGCTGCAGATCCTCAACGATACGGATAGCGTGGCCTTCTTCACCGTTGCCCGGCAGGAGTTTCCCGCGCTCGCCGAACCGATTTCGATGGAGTTCCTGGAGTCGACCTTCGCCCACCGCCCGATCGCGGTTGTCGATGCGCTGGCGGGGCGGCCGCTGCTCCTGGTGGCCGCCGAGCACGACACGGTGACGCCGGCCGCGGAATTCGAAGCGCTCTACGCTGCGGCTGCCGAGCCGAAGCGCCTGGTGGTCATCCCGGGAATCCGGCACTACCAGATCTACTCCGGCGAGCCGCTTCGGCGGTCTATCGCCGAGGCCGCGGGCTGGTTCGCCCGCTATCTCAGCCCCGTTACTGTGGCAGCCTGACGCCGACAGTTGCGGTCTCCCCCCGGGGCCGGTGGCTTACGCCGCCACCGGCCCTACCCCCAAGCCACGAACCATGAAAACGCCCACCCCTGGCAACCAGGGTGGCCGTTCTGCGAAAGCCCGGGTCCTGGCGGAGGCGTTACGCCCGCACGTATTTCTCACCGTCCCAGGTGATCCATGAACCCGCTGCGTCCGTGGTCTGGCCGCGGACGTCGAGCTCCGTCCGCAGGAGATGGAGCTCCTCCTCCGTCGGCGGGTCGAGCACCTGGACCTCATCGGCGACGAGCGGCTTCCACTCGCACTCGGCGAGAATCTCGTCGACGGTCACCCATGGCACGCGCGCCATCAGCCGAAGGCGCCGGTCCTGGTAGTCATACATCGCCCACGGCGTCACCACCCGCCAGGGTCCCGTGTCTTTCGGCAGTCCCGCGCGTTCCCGCGCCCCGGGGGTGCCATCCAGAAAGCCCGGCGAGGAGATAAAGTCCACCTGCCTCACAAACTTCCGCCGCTCCTGGTCGGTGATGAGGATGGTGCGCCAGCAGCAGGCCGCGATGGTATCCGCACCTCCGGGCCCGCCGAAGCGCCGCCCCTGCGAACCGTACTCCCCCAGGAAGGTGGAGTTGATGTTCCCGTGCTGGTCCACCTGGAGCGTGTTCAGTACCCCGTAATCCATGTACCCGAGCTGTGCGTGGATCCCGGCTGAATTCATCGTGCCCCACGCCAGCGCGCGGTACACCGCCCGCGAGGCCACCATCGTCATCATCGGCTCGAACGGCAGCATCGGCTCCGGCGCGATGACGCCGTCTTCGGTCACGTACTGGGCGTCGGGAGCGTAGAGCTTCTTGCCCAGGAGGACGGAGTACAGGGGCGTCCCGCCCCCGGCCGCCCAGTACGTGCGCCCGTTCTCCACCAGCCGGGCGACCTGGCACATCGCCACCTCACGATCCGAAAACGCTTCTGCCCTCGTCATGCCCGGTACCCCTCTTTCACGACTTCGTTGGCGCGCATCTGGTCGAGCTTCGCCTGGCCCACGCGCTTCTCCAGCATCTCCTCGAACGTCTCGAACGGCCGCACGCATTTATCCAGGTACGCGCCAACGGCATTGCCCATCACGGCCCGGAAGACCTCGAACACTCCCTCCGGGTCCGACCCGTAGTACCCGGGGCAGGTTCCCGGGTAGCTCCCGAACGGGGATGCGACCACCGCATCGACGGCGTAGTAGGGAATGCGCGTCGCCCCCGGGTTCCGCCGGATCTCCTCCGTATCGACGATCTCCTCCGCCGAGATGATCACTTTCTTCGACGCCATCGCGGCCTCGACATCGGAGATGCCCGTCCCAAAGATCCGCGCATTTCCGTAGATGTCGGCCTGGTGCACGTGGATGATCGCCACGTCGGGATTGACGGCCGGCACGATGGTGATGGGTCGGCCAGTGTAGGGGTCGGAGATCAGCTTCGCCCCCGAGTGGTCAAACCCGGTGGTCCCCCCAAAGGAGCGGACCGGGAGGAACGGCACGCCCATGGCCCCCGCCTGGATGCGCAGGGTCATGATCACGTTGCTGTACTCGTAGATCTCCAGGGTGCGTTCTTTGAGCGCTCGCTCGATAGCTGGCGCCGAAAGAAAGAACCCGCAATCGATCTTCGAAACGCAGCCCGCATCGACCAGGAGCGCCGTATCGACATACGTGAACTTCCCGGCGATCCAGAGGTTCTTTTTCTGCTGCCGGATGATCTCGTGGAAGACCGCGTTGGGTCCTCGCATCAGGTAGTTGCACTCATACGTGAGGTAATCGCCATCGGCCACGAACCGCTCCACGGCTTCCCGCGCTGTCATCAGGCGGGATTGGAGCGCCCGGTTCTTGTGGTCCCGCACGTAGGCACGGAACCCATCGGGGTCGACCGGGTGGTAGGCGCCGGTGCCCTCCCTAAGGATTTCGATCCGGCTCGCACTGGTCGGCGAAACAGTCATGCCACTCCCCCTTCGGGATGCGCCGACAGCCCGCATGGCGGGCTGCCGGGTTTGTGCCGATGCACGCCGCTCACCGCACCAAAATGGTGACGCACATCGCCGCCGCATCGGAGCCGATGTTCCCGCCGCCATTGTGCGCGAGCGCCACCTTCGCGCCGTTCACCTGGCGGTCTTCACTGCGGCCCTGGAGCTGCTCGGTCAGCTCAACGATCTGGGCGATGCCCGTGGCGCCCACCGGGTGCCCCTTGCGCAACAGTCCTCCCGAGGTGTTGACCGGGATCGTCCCGCCCAGCCAGGTAGCGCCGGAATCGACGAATGGGCCGCCCTCGCCCTTTGCACAGAGGCCCAGCGATTCATAAGCCATGAGTTCCGCCGGCGCCGAGGCGTCGTGCACTTCCATCACACTGATATCCCTCGGACCGGCCCCGGCCTCGGCATAGGCCTCGCTCGAACAGACTTCCACGAGCCCGGCCTCGTCGCTGCCATGATCCCAGCCCGAACGGAGCACCATCGAGGAGATCCGCACCGGGTGCGTGATGCCCAGCTGGGCCGCCTTGCGCTCGCTCACGATGATCGCGGCGGCCGCTCCATCTCCGATTGGCGAACACATCGGCCGGGTCAGGGGCTCCGCAATCATCGGCGCGTTGAGCACATCTTCGATGGTCAGCTTCTCGCGGAACTGGGCCCGCGGGTTCAGGCTGCCATGGAACGAGTTCTTCGCTGCGATTCGCGCGAACTGGTGGACGGTTGTGCCGTAGCGCTTCATGTGGTTGCGCGCTGAGGCAGCATAGATGTCCATGAACATCGACCGGTTCTGTCCTGCGCCCTCGGCGGCCTTCGCGGCCCCCGATTCGGCGGCGCCCTGCTTCAGGCGGGCCATGATCTCCGCCAGCGCCTCCACATCGACCGCGCCGCTGAAGGCCGCGAAGCTCTTCCGCTTATCCTCGTCGTACAGCTTCTCCACCCCGAGGGCGAGCACGACGTCGTACAGGCCGGCCGTGACCATCGCGGCAGCCTGGTGGAGCGCCGTCGAGGCGCTCGCGCACGCATTCTCGACGTTGACCACCGGGATCTTGCCGATGCCGGCCGAGCGCAGGACAACCTGACCCCGGATGCATTCCTGCCCGGTGACCAGGCCCGCCGCAGCATTCCCAACGAATGCCGCCTCGATGTCGTTCTTCTCGATGCCCGCATCCTTGATTGCGGCCTCGACGGCCTCGGCGCCGATGGACTTGAGTCCCCGGTCGAGCATCTTGCCAAAGCGGGTCATCCCCACCCCGGCGACGATGGCGTTCATCTTCATGGTTCTACTCCCGCGTGATTGGATGGGGGCCTGGGCCCGGCTCCAGATGGTGTGCCGCCGGCTACAGCTTCGATGCGCCGACCAGGCTCAGGATGTCGTTGCAGCCGTCCTCGATCATGGATGCGCGCGCATCGCGCATCAGCTTCTCGATCGGGAAATCCTTTGTCAGGCCGTTACCTCCGAAGATCTGGAGCGCCTGGCTCGCCACCTCGAAGGCGGTCTGCGTGGCCGTCACCTTCGAGGCAATCGAGTACTGGAGGAGGGGCGGGTTGGTCGCATTGTAGTAGGCGACTCGACGAGCGAGGGAGCGGGCCGCCTCCACCTGCGCGAACATCTTGAAGATGCGCGCCTTCACACTCTGGTGCTGGATGATCGGAACGCCACCCTGGACGCGCGTCTTCGCATAATCGAGGGCAAGCTCCAGCGCTGCCCGGGCCACGCCCACGAAGATCGTGCCCATGCTCGCGTTGGCGCCGGTGAGGATCTGCTCGACGACGGCGGCGTAGTTCTCCTTGCCGATCACCATGTACTCCGCCGGGATGCGGACATCATCGAAGAAGATCTCGCCCTGGTTGAGCGCTCGCTGGCCGAGTTTGTTCGTCGGCTTTCCTCTCGAAACGCCGGGCAAGTCAAGCGGCACCACCGCTACACCACCCCCGGCGAACCCCTGGTCGCCGTCAATGGTGCAGAAGAGCGCGGCCACCGTCGCAATCGAGCCGTTCGAAACCCAGGCCGACTTCTGTCCCCGGATGACGTAGTCGTCGCCGTCTTTCCGTGCGATGCAGTTGGCGCGGACCTCCGGGTTGCGGAAGTGCGGCTCGCTGACGGTCAGGCTGTCGCTGCCGTGGTCGGGCTCAGTGACTGCCCAGCAGCCGATCTCTTCCGCGCCAGAGCGGACATAACGGTCAATCAGCGCGGGGCGTCCCGACATCATCGCAAAGGTCTTGTGGAAGTTCGAGACACCGAGGCTGATCGCAAGGCCTGAATCGCCCCACCCGAGCTCTTCGCTGATGAGCGCCCGGATGCGTGTCCGCTCAAGCGGTGGAAGCTCCATCGTCGCCGTTTCCAGGTCGTTCAGGCCGACTTGCCGGTACTTCTTGAACACGTCCCAGAGGATCGAATCGGCGGCGATGACGTCCTGGGGGTCGGCCAGCTGATCGAGCTGTTTGCCGGCGGGCCGCAGCACTTCCTCGGCGAAACGATGGGCCGTGTCGCGGATGTCCCGTGCCTGCTCGGAAAGTCCCACTTCGATGTCGATCAGCACTCGCACGGCCCCCAAAGTTCTATTGAGCGCACCCTAGGAGAGGCAGTTGATGAATCTATATGACCACGATCATGACTGGGCCCCGGGGGGTGCCCATACCGTCGAGAAAGCGCGCTGGCCACCCGGCTGGCCGCTGCATACGGAAGGGAGTCACACCATGTTCGCGCCATCCATCAACGTCGACCTCGAGAAGCTGCAGCAGGCAAGTGAAGAGAAGCCTGCCCCGCGCAAGGCCGCTGCACGTGGCCGCGCCGTCGCCGGCCGCAAGGCCGCCGCAAAGTCCGAGACCGAAAAGAAGGAAGACTAGGCCCCCGAAGGAGGCCGACCCATGGCCACGGTTGCTGCTCCACCCGCGCCGCTGAAGCGCCTGGCGCCGCTTGATGCTGGCGCGCGACTCGACGACCTGCTCTCCAAACCCTACGCCTACCGCTCCTGGGAAGACGTCTACCGCGACCAGTGGACCTGGGACAAGGTCGTCAAAGTCACCCATACCCGTGTCAACTGCATCTCCGCCTGTTCCATCGATGCCTACGTCAAGGACGGCATCGTCTGGCGCGAAGAGCAGAACGCCACCTACGAGAAATCGTTCGCCGACGTCCCCGACTTCAACCCCAGGGGATGCCCCATGGGCTGTGTCTACAGCTCCGTCATGTACGACCCCACCCGCATCAAGTACCCCATGAAGCGGGCCGGCAAGCGCGGCGAGGGAAAGTGGGAGCGCATCTCCTGGGACCAGGCGCTCACCGAAATCGCCGACCGCCTGATCGATGTCGTCGAGTCCGATGGCCCCGAATGCATCATCTACGACAACGGCACCACCAACCTCGACTTCGGCATCGGCTCGCCGATGGAATCCCACCTCTTCGCCACCGGCGTCGGCAGCACCACCATCGATTCGTACGCCGGCGTCGGTGACCTCCCCGTCGGCCTCATCCAGACCTGGGGCCTCTACATGTCGGAAGGCACCGCCGATGACTGGTTCCTGTCCGACTACATCATCATGTGGATCGGCAACCCCTCCTACACCAAAGTGCCCGAGGCCCACTTCATGTGGGAAGCGCGCTACCGCGGCGCAAAGGTCGTCAGCATCGCGCCGGACTACAACGCCTCCACCATCCACGCCGACCGCTGGCTCAACGTCCGCTTCGGTACCGACGCCGCCCTTGCCCTCGGCATGGTCAACGTCGTCCTCAACGAAAAGCTCTACGACGAGGCCTACATCAAGGAGCAGACCGACCTGCCCTTCCTGGTCCGCGACGACACCGGGCAGTGCCTGCGCGAGTCGGACGTGTACGAAGACGGCTCGGATGGGGTGTTCTTTGTGTGGAACAACCTCACCGGGCGGAAGGAGAGCCCTCCCGGCAGCTGGGGTTCGCCATACTCGACGATTGCCCTCGACGAGGGTCTCGACCCGGCGCTCGAAGGGGCGCACCGGGTTCGCCTTGCCAACGGCCGCAGGGTCACCGTGCGGCCGGTATTCGAGCACCTGAAGAAGCGCGCAGCCGAGTACAGCCCGGAAAAGGTCCAGGAGATCACGGGCGTCGCCGCGAACAACATCCGGGTGGTTGCCCGCGGGTTCGCCGCCGCCAAATCGGCGATGATTTATTCGTCCTGGGGGGCCTGCAAGCACTACCACTCCGACCTGTTCCAGCGCGGCATGGCCTACCTTTGCGCACTCACCGGGAATTCCGGTGGCAAGCCCGGCAGCGGGATCAAGGTCTCTACCTGGTGGCCACCCCCAAACGGCGCACTCACCGGTGGTGGGCTTGGCGGCCCATCCGTTCGCCTCAACACCAACCCGGTCCCCGAACTTCCCGTCGATCGGGTCGGCGTGCAGGAGCTCTCGAAGGTCACGTTCCAGGCCGGGCGCATGGGCAATGCCGCGCCCCTCATCCCCTGGCTTTACGCCCACGACAAGAAGTGGGCCGAAATGGCCAGCAAACAGGAATACAACGACCCGTCGCTCCCGCGGCCTGCCCGCGAATACATCGACGAAGCGCTTGCCGCTGGATGGCAGCCGGTGCCGCCCTACCCGAAGCGGCCGCGCTTCCTCTACTACTCCGGGCCGAACCCGCTGCGCCGCTGGCCGAACCCGAGGCTCATCCGCGATAGCCTCTGGGCGAGCCTCGATACCATCGTCACGCTCGACTTCCGCATGTCGACCTCGGCCCTGTATTCGGACTACGTCCTGCCGGGCTGCGGCTACTACGAAAAGCCGGGCATCAAATACACCAGCACCTACGTCCCCTACGTCGTGGTTGGCGACCGCGCGGTGCCGCCGCTCTATGAGTCGAAGCACGAGTGGGACGTTGCGCTCCTCCTTGCCGAGAAAATCCAGGAACGGGCCATCGCCCGCGGCCTCAAGCCGTACACCGACCGGCGAGGCATGCAGCACGACCTGGCCCGCCTGTACACCGAAATGAGCGCCGACGGCGCCTATACGCCCGACGAAGCGGGCGAGGAAAAAGCGCTCGACTTCATTCTCCAGTACTCCCACATCACCCGGAACAGCGGGCTCGGTGAAGGCGCCTGGGCGAAGGCGGCGGAAAAGGGCATGGTCAAGATCAAGGCGGTTCAGCCATCGGCACTCGCCGTCGGGTTCAACTCCGTCTACTCCGACTACACCGAGGACCGCCCCATGTACTCCTGCGGGTGGTTCGTCGAACGCAAGAACCCGTGGCCAACCCTCACTGGCCGCCAGCAGTTCTATATCGACCACCAGTGGTTCCTCGAAGCGGGTGAAGAGCTCCTCGTCCACAAGGAACCCGTCAACTCGGGCGGCAAGTATCCCCTCCGGATGACGGGCGGCCACACCCGCTGGAGCATGCACAGCATCTGGAGAGCCAGCGAGGAACTCCTCCGCCTGCAGCGCGGAGAACCCGTCGCCTACATCTCGGTCGACGATGCCCACAAGCGCGGCATCAGCGATCACGACCGGGTTCGCGTCCACAACGACGTCGGTTCGTTCGAAATCCGGGCGAAGGTCTCCCCTTCGGTTCAGCCCGGCACCGTCATCGTCTACCACGCCTGGGAGGGATACCAGTTCAAAGACTGGGCAACCCAGAACGATGTGGCCGCCAGCCCCATTAAGCCGACCAACCTCGTCGGCAACTACGGCCAGCTCCACTACCGCATGGCCTCGTACACCATGAACCACGTGCCCAAGGAAGTGGCAGTCGAAATCGAACGGGTGGAGGAACGCGCATGACCGCCGGAACCGCTACCGTGGTTGCCGCCGCGCGAGCGAGCGCGTCCGCGTCCGAGCTGCTCGCCCCGGCTGGCAAAGCCTGGGCCAACATCCCCGGGACGCAGGTGTCACTCGCGCCCACTCCCCTCGACGCACAGCCTTCCGCCTACGTCCGCGCGGCCTGGACCGGGCGCTCGTACGGGAGCCTGGCAGCTGCGAACCTGGCCGCCATCGTCGCCGGCGATGCACTGTATCTCCGCCTCCGCTGGGAAGCGCCCCACCCGGTGCACGCCATCACCGACAACAACACCTTCGCCGATGCCTGCGCCATCCTGTTCCCACTGGATGGCGTACGCGCGGAGCTCACCACCATGGGCGATGAGCTCCGCCCGGTGCAGGCCTGGCACTGGCGTGCCGGTACCGCGCTCCCGTTTGTCATCACTGCCACCGGTCTCGGCACAGCGTCGCGTGTCCCGAATCACCCGGTCAGCGTTGGCGCCGCTTGGGAAGGCGGTTCGTGGACGGTGGTGTTCAGGCGTGACCTCGCGGCAAGCGGGGTCCCGCTGGCTGCAGGCGCGAGCATACCCGTCGGGGTTGCCATCTGGAGCGGTGCGAATGGCGAGCGGGCCGGCATCAAAGCCCACACGCCGGACTGGCTCACGCTCGGACTTCCGAAGTAAGGACAGGAAATATGGCCTCTGTCACTCCCCGGCCGGCGCGTCAGCTGGCCATGGTATTCGACCTCAACAAGTGTCTCGGTTGCCAGTCGTGCAGCATCGCCTGCAAGACCCTCTGGACGGACGCCCCGGGGATGGAATCGATGTGGTGGAACATCGTGAACACCATGCCCGGCAGAGGCACTCCGCGCGACGTGTTCTCGCACGGGGGCGGTTACCGCGATGGCCAGCCTGTGCCAGGCACCTTCCCGAGCGTGAAGCAATTCGGAGAGGCCTGGGACTTCCCGCACGAGGAAGCGTTCGCGAGTGGCGGCAGGACTGCCTTCCACCCGCTTGAGCGTGACGGTTCGAGCCCCGAGTGGGGCCCGAACTGGGACGAGGACATGGGTGGTGGGCAATACCCCAACTCCTACTTCTTCTACCTCCAGCAAATCTGCGCGAACTGCTCCAGGCCGGCCTGTCTCGAGGCATGCCCCCGGACCGCCCTCTACCGGCGCGAGGAAGATGGCATCATCCTCATCGATGAGGAGCGCTGCCACGGTTACCGCTTCTGCGCCGAGGCATGCCCCTACAAGCGCATCTACTTCAACCCCGGACGGGCCATCGCTCAGAAGTGCATCAGCTGCTACCCGCGGCTCGAAGCGGGCGTGGCGCCTGCCTGCGTGCGCCAGTGCCCCGGCCGCGTCCGCCATGTCGACTACATGGACAACAAGGAGGGGCATCCCTACAAGCTCGTCCACGAATGGAAGGTCGCCCTGCCTTTACGGCCCGACTTCGGGACTGAGCCAAACGTCTTCTATGTCCCGCCGCTGGCTCCGCCGGCCTTCAACGAAGCGGGAGAGTTCGACGAGACGACACCCCGCATCCCTATGGAGTACCTCCGGCAGATGTTCGGGCCCGGCGTCGACCAGGCGCTCAACACCATCCAGGAAGAGCGCGAGAAGTCGGCGCGCGGCGAACCATCCGAGCTCATCGATATCCTCATCTCGCGCGATTGGAACGGCCTGCTTGGGCCGTTCACCACGAACCCGGCCGAAATCGACCGGCCGCCAGCCCGCCGCTGATGCGCACCGGTAACGGAGCCCGCCCTGCCGCCGACCTCTACGGTCTGCTGGGCGAGCTCCTCTCCTTTCCGGGGCCGGGACTCGCGGCGGCCGTCAGCGATGGCAGGGTCCGGGAAGCCATCGAGCACATGCTCTCCCATCTCCAAAGCGAAGGGGCTCCGATGCCATTCAATGGGCTGAGCCCCGGACATATCGGCGACAAAGACCTCGAGGCAGAGTACATCCGCCTCTTCGACGCTCCCGAAGGGAAGCCGACGCCCCTCTATACCGGGGTGTACGCGCCCCGCCGGCGCGACGCGATGGAAGAGCTCCTTCGCACCTACCGCCACTTCGGCCTCACGGTCGGCAGCAAGTCCCACGACCTCCCGGACTACGTGCCAACCGTGCTGGAGTTTCTGCGGTTTCTCACGCTCGGAGAGGAGACCGGAGGCGAAGCCGCTGTCCCCGCTTTCCAGGCAGCGAAGGCAGACATTCTTCAGCGCCACCTTCTTCCCTGGGTGCAGGAAACCGTGACGCGCCTGGCAGACCGTGCGGCCGAGCCGTTCTACCTCGGGGTAGCAACCCTGGCTCGCGATTTTGCGGAGCAGCAGCTGGCTGCGCTCGGGCGCACGGTGGCCGCGCGCTAACCCACGGCAGCAGGGTTTGCTCCCCGGGCATGGCGGTGAAAGCGGCCACACGATCGCTCTGTGCCCGCCGCCGGGCGGCTGGCTTCCCCGTTCCGCGGGATCAACTTCCGAGCAGGTAGATCATCCCGTTGGCGTCCGACGAGGCCATCATTCCGGTGCGGAAGCGATTCCCGGCGTAGCGGTCCGTCGCCTCGCGACCTTCGTATCCCGTCATCAGCGAGGGGGAGAAGACGGTGACTTCCGCCATCTCGACAAGCTCCCAGAGCGCTGCGATGGGCTGGCCGGTTCGCGGGTCTGATGGGACGACGTGGGCGTTGGTCATCGGGAGCCCCACCGATTCGTCCAGGTACCAGGACTGGTGGGCGGCAAAAACCGGGCCCGTTTCCGGCATTCCCCAGAACGTGAGCGCCGGGCATTCGAGTGCCTTGCTCACGCGTCGGCGCTGGTCGGGGTCGAAAGGACCATCTACTGCCACCAGGGCCGCGTTGAGCACGCGGCGCGCGTCCTTGGCCGCGCGTTTCGCCTCGCGGCAGGCATGCGAGAACGAAGCCAGGTCCGAGACGACATAACTCACGCGGTACCGCGTGATGTTGGCGAGCAACGTGTCCGGGTCGGCCCCGGGCTTCGGAAGGACCAGTGGCTTGCCCAGGTAGAGTGGGATGAGCGCCGCCATCAGCCCCTCCCAGCGGGAGAGCGGCAGCGTCGACATCCACGGTCCCTGGCGGTCAGCATCGACGAAGGTTGCCATGGAGATGGCCATCGCCAGGAGCGAACGGTTCGAGTGGCAAACGGGTGCCACCGGGCCGTCGATCGTGACGGCGGGCACGGTCGGGTCGAGCATGCCCGCGTACGGCGGCGCGGTCCCGTCGCCGGGCGGTTGATCACCGGCAACGGCGGGTGCGCCAACCTGCGAGGCGCGCGCCCGCGGGTCCGTCCCGGGCGGTGCTATGCGCAGGCGGACGCCCCCGGCAAGGCCCGCCAGCAACTGCAACACGTTCTCGCGCGTGAGGTCGCCGGCCAGCACAGCCAGGCGGGATTCTCCAGTGGCAAGGGCCAGGGGATGAGCCCGCCTGGCGACCTCTTCCCGCAGCTGCCGGAACGAGAGCTGGCCCTGGCTGTCGATGAGCGCGGGCTCGTCGGCATGGTCGCGCTCATTGCGGACCAGGCAGAGTTCGTGGACCGGGTAGGGAGGCACGCCCACCACCCGGGCGATGCCCGTCGGCCAGTACCAGGACGGCGTGATGGCGATGGTCTTCGGCATAGCGGTTCCTCGGTCCTAGATGAGTCCACCGGCGTGCAGCGAAGCGCCCAGGCCCACACTGATCACCGACAGCACGAGTTCGAACTTGAGGGCCCGGTCCATGCGGGCGATAGCACGGCCGACTCGCTCCCGCTCGGCTGCAACCTCTTCTTCCGTCATTTCCGGCTTCGAACGCTTGCGCTGCGCCGGGTGGAGGACGAACGCCATAAAGGCGACAGTTGCAACCAGCAGCACCCACGAGGCGACGAGCAGCAGGAGCGTGCGGCCATACGCGTCGCGGAGGGAGAGGGCGGGTGCGCCCTCGCGGGCGAGCAGCTCGGCATCATCGAGCCGGAGGACCGTCCATCCACCCGTGATGCCGATCGCCAGGAGGCACCCCAGCGCCAGCCAGCGATAGCGCATGCCCGCGTTCTTGCAGACCACACCCACCTGGGAGCCGGGCATCTCCTGCTGGGCGTAGCGGAGCACCCACTCCATGGTCAGCGCTCCGCCAACGTAGATGGCCCAGGCAGCCGTGTGCAGCCAGCCGAGCAGAGTGTCCAAGCGAGCTCTCCCATGTCCGTCCGCCGTTCTCCAGTCAGATGAGCCCTCCCCGGGCGAGCGATGCGCCCATCAGGGCGATCAGCAGGGCGATCACGATATCCGTGCGCGTGATCCGCTGCACCCACGTGGCCGCCTGGATCTTGGCGTTCTGAGCTGCGCTTACCTGCGCCGCCGACATCCCCGAGCCGAGTTTGCCCTGGAGGCGGGGCCGGAAGTAGAAGGTGATGAGCGCCCCGTTGATGGCCAGCACGCACCAGAGCAGGATCATCGCCAGGAGCGTCTGGCCATAGTCCGCCGAGAGTCCGCCGGGAGTCTGGAAGAACGGCCATTCGCCAACGAGCATGCGCTTCTGTTCGAGCCGGAGCAGGCCAGTGAGCAGGATCATCCCGAGCGAGCCCCAGACAAACCAGAGGAACCGGTCGGCGGTCTTCTGTCCCATCACCTGGGCCTGGGCTGGCGGGATCGAGGCCTGCGCGGGCCCCAGGACAAACTCCATCGAGATCGCGCCGCCGATGTACACGGCGATCGAGATGTCGTGAAGGAACGAGTACAGGATCAGGAGCCACGTATCGAGCGTGTAGTCGGGCATCACGAAGCTCCCCGCTCGTACAGGTCCGGCATCGCCGGGTGCCATTCCTTGAAGTGCGAGAGCAATTGAGGTGTTGCCAGGTAAGGCTCGGCGCCCCCCGTGTGGTAGCGCCGGTAGAAGTCGAGGTCCACGTGGTGCACCTGGGCCGAGAATTTCGCCCGGACCGGGTTGATGTACGCGGGGGCGGCGCCGTACTTCTCGATGATGTACTTCACCGTCTCGATTGCGGCCTCGATCACCCAATCGGGAATGTGCGCGCGGGGATGCTGCAGGATGCGCTCGCGGGCCTCGTCGGTGAAGGGGCCCTGGTTGCGCTCGCCCCAGTTATCGTTCGGCGAAAGGTGTGCCCCACGCTGGTAGCGCAGGTTCACCACATGCCGCACCAGCGCCTCCGCGTTTGGGAACTTGCGCGATGGCGCCATGCAGGCATCGAGCACTCCCGGCAGCCCCTGGCAGGTCGCGGTCTTCGACGGGTTCCGGGCAGGGGCGCGCTCGAGGAACGAGAATCCGAGGCCCGCTGCCACCTCCGGGTACGCGCCAAGGAGCAGGTCGTCCGAGTAACCGCCCATCGCCCAGGCGCCCAGACCCATCGCCTCACATGCCAGCCGGATGTTCTGGACGACACACGCGACTTCAGTGACGTGCTGCATGAGCGCGAGCTCATCGAAGATAGGGATGGGGAAGCCGACTTCGAGGAACCCCGGCCGTATCCACTGGTCGCAGCCGGCCGGCTTGTCGGTCTCAGCGTCCTGCAGGTAGAACCCGCCGAACTGGTACGACGACAGGAGCAGGTTCACCCACTCCAGCCCCACATCGCCCACAGGGAGGAACCAGGTGCTCCCCGGCCGGTTCGCGTTGTATTGCAGCGCCCCCATGGTGTTCACGTTGTGCGTACCCGGGGGCGCGGTCGCCCATGCCACATCGGGGCGCTTGTCGGAGATCTTGATGCGGCCCGTGCGGTACCAGTGGAGGATCTTCCAGTAGTCTTCCGGACCCTTGATCTCGACGGGCGCCATGCGCTCGGTACCCGGGCGGTAAAGGTGGATGCCCTGGTCATTGATGATGAACAGGTCCACCCCCTGGTCGTTGCTCGAAGCCGGGACCGTGCGTCCGGCCCAGGAGATCAGGCTCGAAAGGTCGCCCTGCACCGGGATATCCGCCGTCACAATGCCGTTGGGGCCGAGCGCCGCCCAGGCGATGAGCGCCTCCTCGACCTCGCTGAGCGGCACCGGCTGATTCGCCGATTCGAAGGCGAGCGGGCCCTCCCGTTGCTTCACCACCATATGGGAAGACCAGGCGAAGTTTTCCTCCTCCCCCGTTTCGCTCCGGTATCCCAGGCCGATACGGCGGGTGCGCAAAGTCGAAAGCGCTCCGAACACGGTGGTGCCGCCTTCGAACACACGCGCAATCGCAGCGTGCTCCTCGGGTGTCAGGGCGATCGGCTCGGGCCGGGCGCTGCTGGCGGGTGCGGTCGTCATTCCTTCGTAACCTCCACGAAAACGCCCCGGTCGGCAGGCACCGGCTGCCAGCCGAAAGGCAGGTACCGCAGATGGCCGTAGCGGCTCACCAGGTGGAGCCATTTCACCATCCCGGGTTCGACTTCGTTGGCGCCCTTCCAGCCGGGGAACATGTGCGGCTCCCAGCCGTTGTAGACGATGAGCTGGCCCGGGCGGACCCGCGGCGAAACGCGAGCCCGGATCGAATAGCTCCCGCGGTCGTTTGAGACGCGCACCAGGTCGCCATCGCAGATGCCGCGCTTCTTCGCTTCGTGGCTGCCGATGATTGCGAGCGGTTCGCCCCGGTGCGTCCCGGCAAGGATGGGATTGCCCATCGAGACGGCGTGCACCGTCCAGCGCGAATGGCCGCTCGTCACCAGCAGCGGATAATCGCCGCCGACCGCCGGGTTCTCCTTGTGGCAGGGGAGGTCTTCGCCGGCTTCCTGGAACCAGGGGTGATCGATAAGGAATTGCGCCCGGCGCGTGAGCGTTGGGAACGGCACCCCGTCCTCGACGTGCCACTCGAAGGCGGTGATGGTCCGGTCGGGCTCGACGTTGGCCGCAAGCGAAAGGCCCGGCGCGAACATTCCCAGGCCCGCGAATCGTACCGTCCCCAGCTTGCGCAGCGAATCGAGTGTCCCGTTTTCGGGCAGCGTCCCCGCCTCCACGCTATCGCGAAGCCACTCGTCCATCACAGTCTCTTCGTTCTCGTAGCTGCCGTTGGCCGTGAAGGCATCGCCCACCGTGTCGAGCCGCCGCGGCTGGCGGCGCCCGTCGAGGTACTCGGTGACGCCGTGTTCAACCGAGCGCTCCTGCACCCTGCGCGCAAGAAGCTTGAAGATCTCCCACTCGGTCTTCGATTCTCCCGCCGGGGGAATGGCCTGCTCGGAAAACCCGACGTGGAACGAGTGCGTGATGGCGTACTGGAGGTTCGGCCGCTCGTATTGCATCGCGGCAGGGAGGAGGATATCCGCCTGGAGGGCTGTCGCGCTCATCCGGTTTTCCACCACCACAATTTTCTCCAGCTTCGGCCAGAGGTTCTGGATGAGCGTGTCCGAGCCCCCGCGCTGCCGCCGGATGGGATTCGTCGCAACGATGAACAGCACCTGCGGGTCGGTTGAGGGGCCAGGTTTCACCAGCCCGCCCCACCAGCCGCGCCGCGTCGCGTCCGCGACGAAGTCTTCGAATGACCGGCCCATCTTGCCGTCCGACCACTCCGCCCGGTTCCAGGTCTCCTGGTAGCCGCAGTGGTAGAAGTGGAAGAATGCCGGCGGACTTGCCGTGCCAGCCGCAACCCCGCGCTGCAACAGTTCGTAGCCTAGGATCTCGTCCGAGGCTTCCGGGTCCTGCCCACGCAGCGCTTCGAGTGCGCCATCGAGCCCTTCCATCACCCGGATGGTCTCGGCCACGCCGCGCCTCTGCTTCATGCCAAAGAGCATGTAGCCATCCAGCCCCGCGAGCGCGAGCCCCTGGATCCCGCTGCCCGGGCGCCCCCAGTTCCCTGTGAGGCCGAGCAACAGGCACATCGCCCGCTCCATCAGGTCGCCGTGGTAGTACTTGGGCGTATTGAAGCCCTCGATGATCTTCGTCTTCTTGCTGGCCACATCGCGCGCCAGGGCCCGGATGACGTCCGGGTTGACGCCGCAGATCTCGGTGGCAGCCTCAGGCGTGTACTCCTGCAGCCGCTCGCGCAACAGCTCCCACACTGTGGTCAGCTCGAGCGTGCCGCCATCGGTGCCGGTGGCTGTGAACGTCCCTTCCAGCGCCGGGTTCGAATCCGCGAGCTCCAGCGTGCCCCGGGGTGCAAGGTCGATCTCCCCGGTCGTCTGATCGAACCAGAAGAACTGGTCTTCTCGCTCTCCCTCCATGAACTCTGGCCCGCGCAGGAAGCGCCCCGTGCCCCGGTGGACGAGCAGCGGCAGGTCGGTTTGCGATTGGACGAACGCCCGGTCGTAGAGGCCTTCCTCAATGATGACCTGGCACATTGCCAGGGCGAACGCTGCATCCGTCGCCGGCCGGATGGGGATGAACTGCTCGGCCATGAGCGCCGAAGGACTGTAGTCCGGCGCGATGCACACCACCTTCGAGCCGTGATACCGCCCCTCCGTGATGAAGTGCGCATAGGGGATGGAGGTATACGAGGGGTTCGAGTGCCAGATGAGGATCAGCTCCGAGTGGAACGTGTCGTCTACGGAGCTGGCGCACGAAAACTTCCCGAAGGTGATGTGGTGGCCCGCGGGAAAGTCGTTGATGAGACCGTTCGCATCGAGCGTGGTCGCACCGAGGAGGCCGGCAAAGCGCAGGTAGGCAGCCTGCGCCAGGAGCCCTCCCTCGACCGTCTCCTCGAAGACGATGGACTCCGGTCCTTCAAAGTCGATGGCCTCAATCAGCGCGTCGGCGACCTCGGTGAGCGCCTCGTCCCACGAAATCCGCTCCCACTCACCCGACCCACGCTCGCCCTTGCGGCGCATCGGGTAGAGAAGGCGGTCTGGCGAATGCAGTTGCACACTCCACGCGCTGCCCTTCTGGCAGCTCATGGGGTTCAGGTCGGGGACCCCGTCCTCGATTTGCTTGTAGACCGCGGCGGGCTCTTCGAAAATGACCTGCCCGTCTCGCGAGTACACCCGGTAGGGGCACGTCGCCAGGCAATTCAGGCAGTGGGTTCCGAACGTGGCGCGTTCCCAGCTCCATCGCTGGCGGTATCGGGAAGCTGTCGTGGGGTTCATCGCTTCACCTTGGTCGGGGTGCCGGGCGCCTCAACTGGCAAGGACGCCCGCGACGTAGTTGGCGTCGGCGGCGACAAACCCTCCGACGGTGGACGCTACCCACTCCCAGTACGGCCAGGTGCCCGCAGCGCGGGTCTTCTCGACGAGGCTGGGGACCCACGTGGTGAGCTGGCGCTCGAGGAAGTCGTGCTGCGCACGCCGGTACGAGGTCTGCAGGCGAGGCGACGAGGACACCGCTTCCTTGAACGTCAGATACTTCATGAACTCGAGCTCGGTCGAAAGGTGGTCGGCCGGCCTCGGGTCCTCGGCTGACGTCGAAAGCCCGAAGTACTCGTAGAAGCGGACCACCTCTTCGAGCCGCTGCATGCGGTCGCCCGCGTAGGCGCCACCATAGAGAGAGGCTGCGGGCCCCGCCCCGTTCCCGATCTCGAAGACGCGAAGGAACTCCGCCTGGAAGTCTTCCGGGCTCACCGAGGCATCGATCGCGGCACTGCCGAAATCGAACGGGAACGCCAGCAGCTTGCCTGCTTCCGCCAGATCCCTCCCCCACGACCCGGCGACGGCGCCTTCGTAGATGTGGCGGTCGGGAATCGAGACGAGGCGCGCCAGCAACTGGTAGACACCGGTCCGGGAGGTGGTCTCGTTGTCGGGGAGCTCGGTTTCCTGCATTGGGCCGCCATCAACCTGCAGGCCCGCAAGCGAATAGACGAACATGGCTTACGCCCCCTTGCTGCCGTTTGGCGTGAGCGTGGCGGGGTCGACGGTGAACGGGCCGAGCAGTTCCTGCCACTTGTAGGCGATGAGTGTGGTGAGCATCTCCGAGGAGCCGCCGTTGCGGACCTTCTCCATTTCGCTCTTCAGCAGCGCCAGGGCGCTGTGCACGCCGGGCCCGAAGAGCGACTCGAGGTACTCCGGCGGGATCCGGGGCGTCTCATAGTCGATGCTCATATCCTCCCTGAGCCGGTACGGCGAAAGCGGCGGGACGTAGAACACGTTGGGTCCCGTGCCGGCTTCGGCATGGAGCGGCAAGGCGACCTTCCACTCCTTGACGAGCCGGTGGACCGGGTTGTTTTCGTCATCGAGGTAGCCAATGAAAACAGCCCGGCCCGGGCACTGCCGTACGCAGGCAGGCGCCACTCCCGCCTCGATCCTGGGGAAGCAGCCGATGCACTGCTGCCCCACATGCCGCTCGTAGTTGAAATAGACCTTCTTGTATGGGCAGGCCTCCATGCAGAAGCGATCGCCCATGCAGACCTCTTCATCGCGCAGCACCAGGCCGTTCTCGTCCTTGGAAAGCGCGCCTGTCGGGCAGGCAGTCATGCACACGGGGTTCGTGCAGTGGTTGCACATGCGGGGCAGGTAGAAGTAGTAGGAGTTCGGCCACTCGCCCGCCCCCTGGTCTTCGTCCCAGTTCATCGCCCAGCGGTTCTCACGCGGCGCTTGCGGTTCCAGGTGAGCCTTGCCTCCAGTGCCGCCGTAGAACACCTCATGGTAGTTGAAGTCGAAGCCGCCGCCGAACTCCTCACGGGCCGGCTGGTGGCCCGGGATCGGCTTGCCCGTGGCGGTATCGAAGCCCCCTCCCATCTCTTCCCAGCCCTTCGGCGTGCCGAGGCCGGGCATGGTGTTCACCGACATCCACCACTGGTGCTTTTCGCCTTCGTCACGCGTCCAGAGCACCTTGCAGGCCACCGAGCAGGTCTGGCAACCGATGCACTTGTTCAGGTCGTACACCCAGGCGAGCTGGCGGACCCTGGTTTCCGTTGTCGCGGCCATGTGCGTCTCCTTACTCCGATTCCAGTGGGAGCCACTCGCGGCTCACCGCGGCCAGTCCGGCCCGTTCGTCGTTCGAGCCGTTCCACACGGCCAGTCCGACCTTGCCCTTTGCGGCGATGCTGGCAGGCCCGCTCAGCACCACACTCCACCGCCCGTCGGCCAGCGCGCCCGTGGCGGCCAGTGCCGGGCCATCTTCCTTCCGGAACACCCCGGGCCCATGCGAGCGCAGGTTCAGGGGGCCTGGCCGGCCGTTCTCCCAGAACCACAGCGCCAGCGGCTTGTCATCGTCGCCCAGCGTGGCGAGCACTCCGCTGCCGTTGGTGGGGAAGACGGCGCCGACGGCATCCTGGAACTCGCGGTTGGGCGCCGGGTCATCGGCCCATTCCACGCGGATGTACAGGCGTTCGCCATCCGTCGCGGCCTTCACCGCGGCCTCCGCGGTCTGGCCATAGTCCCGGTCCTTCCAGGCCTCGCGGATGTACTCCGTCGGCTGGGCTTCGAGCGCTACCGGGGCCAGGCTGACGCGGACGGCATCCACCGACCCCCATTCGGCCGATGCCGGGTCGGCCAGCTTTCCGGCGAGTTTGGCGACTTTCACTGCTCTACCTCTGCTTTTTCGAAGTCACAACGGGTCCAGCGTTCGGCAGGAACCGGCTGCCACTCGGCGCCCAGGTGGCTGAGGTGGCCGTAGCCACCGGCAAAGCCAATCCACTTCACCATTCCGGGCTCAATTTCGTTCGCGCCGCTCCAGTCCGGGTACTGGAACCCGGCCCAGCCGTTGTAGGAGATGAGCTGCCCGCGCTTCACGGTTGGCGAAACACGCACCCGAGACTTGAACGAACTCACATCGTTGAACACCCGGACCAGGTCGCCATCCTTCACGCCCCGCTCGGCCGCATCGTCCGGGTTCACCACCACATCCGGCTCGCCGCGGTACGTCCCCAGGATGACCCAGTTGCCCTGGTTCATCGTGTGGATGCTCCAGCGGTTGTGGCCCGAGGTCATGCCGATGGGGTAGTTGCCGCCCATGTTGGGGTTCGGCTTGTACGTCGGCAGCTCCTCGTGTGCCTCGAGGAACCACTCGTGGTCGATGTAGAACTGCGCGCGCCGCGCATACGTCGGGAACGGCAGGCCGCTCTCCGTGTTGTCGCGGAATGGCACGTGTGTCTCGTTCGGCTTGATGGGCGAGGCCTGGGCGAGCGCCATCGGCGAGAGGCCCCAGTCGATGAAGCGGACATGGCCCTTTTCCCGCAGGGTCCGCAGAGAGGTGCCCATTGGCAGAGTCCCGGCGAGCGCTGAATCGCGAATCTGTTCGTCGGCCAGCCGATCCTCATCCAGGAGGAAGCCCTTCATCGAAAAGGCGTCGGGAAGGGCGGCGTACCGGCGCGCCTGGCCCTTGGCATCCTTGTACTCTGTCAGGCCGCGTGCGGCCGCTCGCTCCGCAATCTTCAGGAAGAGCGCGTGGTAGATCTGCCACTCGTTCTTCGCCTCGCCAGCGGGCTCGGCTGCCTTATCGCTGAACGTAAGGTTCAGCAGGTGCGGCGTCGGAATATGGAAGCCGACCTTCTCGTAGTGCTGCGCCGCCGGCAGGATGTAGTCGCTGTAGAGCCCGGTCTGGCTGATGCGGAAGTCGATCGAGACGATCAGGTCGAGCTTCGGCCAGAGGGTCGGCAGGAGCGCCGTCTTCCCACCCCGCGTCCGCCGGAGCATGTTGCCACCGCACTCGATCAGGACGCGCGGCGGCTCCTCGGGCCGGGGGTGGTCCATGTCCTTCCACCAGCCCTTGGAGATCGCTTCGTTGAAGTACTCGTCGAAGGTCCTCGGGAGGGAGTCGTCGCCCCACCCGGGCGTGTTCCAGCGCTTGTCGTAGCCCGCCTGCCAGTACCACCAGAACGCCGGCGGCGAGGACGTCGAGTCGTTGGGCGCCTCGCCATCACCACGCGCCGTCATGCCGCCAAGGCCACCCGCTATGCCGCCGGGCGTGCGCTGGAACTTCTGGGAAATCTGTCCGAGCCGCTTCACCGCGATCTCTGTCGTCATCGTCGGATCGGCCTGCTTCATGGCTGCAATCGCGGCATCGCGGCCGGAAAGGACGATTTCCGTGTTCCCGGCGCCGGGCCCGGGCTTGTTCACTGCAATGAACGCGCCGTCGTGCATGCCCGATGCCCAGCAGCGGATGCCAGTGCCCTTGCGGCCCCAGTTCCCGCTGACCGCCAGGACCAGCGCCTGTGCGCGCTCGATGAGGTCGCCGTGGTAGAACTTGCAGGCGTTGTAGCCCAGCATGATGTTGGTCTTCCGCGTCGCCACCTTCCGGGCGATCGAGCGCACCGTCTCCGGGTGGACGCCGGTGATCGCGTACTGCTTTTCCGGCGTGTAATCCCGGTTCAGCCGCTCACGCAGGATGTCGCACGCGGGCCGCACCTGGACCGTTGAGCCGTCGTGCAGCTTGACCTCGTAGGTGCCTTCCAGGGCGATTTCCACGCCTTTCAGGAAGAGGTTCCCACGGTCGGCCTTCCGCAGGCCGGCCGCGGGGTCCCAGTGGTACATCTGGTCCTCGAGTCCGCCCCCCTCAACGTCGGTCTGGCGCAGGTAACGGCCGGTATCAGTGCGCACGAGGAAGCCGAGGTCCGTCTGCTCGCGGATGAACTTCCAGTGCGCCAGGTCCTCTTCGAAGATGACCTGGACCATAGCGAGCCCGAAGGCCGGGTCGGTGCCGCCGTTTATCGGCACCTGGATATCCGCGTGGACGTGGGAAGGATTGATGTCCGGGGAGATGTTGATCACTTCCGCGCCGTTGTACCGGGCTTCTGCGATGAAGTGATAGAACGGGATGCGGGTGTAGACCGGGTTCATGTGCCAGATCAACACCAGTTCCGAGTGGAACCAGTCATCCGCCGAGGAAACCGCGCTGAAGCGCCCAAATGTCTCGTAAAGGCCAATCGAGAAGTCGTTGATCGACCCGTTCAGGTCCAGCCCGTGCCCGCCCAGCGTGCTGAAGAACTTGTTTGTCGGGATCACGGTCGCCATCTCCGGCGTGCCTTCGTGAGCGATAGCTTGCGGGCCGCCGGCCTGGATCGCATCGATGATCTTGTCGGCGATATCTCCGAGCGCTTCGTCCCAGCTCACGCGATTCCAGCGCCCTTCGCCCCGCTCGCCCACTCGCTTCAGCGGATAGAGGACCCGGTCCGGCCCATAAAGGGACTGGCTCCACGAAGCCCCCTTCTGGCACCCCATCGGGTTGAAGTCCGGTACTCCCTCCTCAATGGTCTGGAACGAACCGGACTGTTCCTCCCGCCAGACCAGCCCGTCCTTGACATAGACGCGCATGGGGCAGTTGCCGGGATAACAGTCGACGCAGTGCGTCCCCCAGTAGACGGCGTCCCACTCCCACTTCTTCCGGTAGAGGTCATGGGCACTCGTATAAATCCGTTCTGACTCTGCTGCGGCCTTCATGGCGCGGATGGTCGCGCCCACCCATCGGCGCGGGTTATGACTGTGGTCATACTGGCCTATGGGCACGAAAAAGGGGGTGCCGCCGGCACCCCCTTCCTCTCCCGCGCGAGGTAAGCTACCCCACTTTGGCTATCCCCACGCGGGTGCTGCGCATGACGG
Source organism: uncultured Anaerolineaceae bacterium (assembly GCA_964648195.1). Taxonomy (GTDB): domain Bacteria; phylum Chloroflexota; class Dehalococcoidia; order Tepidiformales; family Tepidiformaceae; genus Amarobacter. Next base: position 221,651 of record CAZYLL010000004.1, read on the forward strand.
GCGACGGCTGCCACTCCGTGACCCAGTAGCGCAGGTGTCCATAGCCCCCGGCCAGGTGGAGCCACTTGATCATCCCGGGCTCAACGTCGTTCGGGCCGGCCCAGTTCGGGAACTGGTACGGGTCCCAGCCGTTGTACATCACCACCTGGCCCGGTTGGGCGCTTGACGACAGGAGTACCGGCACCTGGAACTCGCCGAGGTCGTTGTAGACGCGCACCATGTCGTTATCGGCGATCCCGTGCCGCTTCGCGTCCGCCGTGTTCATCACCAGGTGCGGGGTGCCCCGGTGTGTCTCGAGCATGATTTGCGAGGCATTGTTCAACGAGTGGATGCTCCAGCGGTTGTGGCCGCTCGTGATCTGGAACTCGTAGTTCCCGCCCATCACCGGGGGCGCCTTGTAGCGTGGCAGGTGTTCATCCGCTTCGATGAACCAGGGATGTTCGATAAGGAACTGCGCCCGCCGTGTGAGCGTCGGGTAGGGTGCGCCATTCTCCACGTGGTCCCTGAATGGCACGAACGTCTCGTCCTGCCGCGGCTGGGTGGCCTGGGCGATCATGCGCGGGTTGATGCCAAGATTCTGCCACCGGTAGAAGCCGTTCTTGCGGATGTCCTCGAGACTGGCGTTGGGCGGCAGCGTGCCGGTCACCGCGCTGTCGCGGATCATCTCGTCGGCAAGCACTTCCTCATCAACGTACATCCCGTGCCTGGTGAAGTTGTCGTGCGCATTTGCCGGGTCGCGCTGGATGCCCCGCGAATCGATGTACGGCTGAATGCCGCGGGCCCGCGCCCGTTCCTGGATCTTCTCGGCGATGCGCCGGTACGCCTCCCATTCGTGCACGCATTCGCCGGGCGGTTCGACGGCCTTGTCAGAGAACGTCAGGTGCATCACGTGGGTGCTGGGGATGCCGAAGCCAATCTTCTCGTACCACTGCGCGCACGGGAGGATATAGTCCGAATACAGCGCCGTGGTACTCATGCGCACTTCCAGCGTCACCACGCAGGTCAGCTGCGGCCACAGCTTTTCGAGCAGCATCTTGCTCCCGCCCCGCGTGCGCCGCAGCACATTGCCGCCCATCTCGATGATCACGCGCGTCGCGTGTTCCTTTCGCGGCACATCAACCCCGCTCCACCATCCGCTCTCGCTCGCCTCGCGGAAATACTCGGCGAATGGCCGTTTCATGCTCGGGTCGTGCCAGTCGGCGCGCTCCCACGTCTCCTTGTACCCGGCATGGTGGTACCACCAGAACACCGGCGGCACCAGGCCAGCCGAAGACTGCCGCGACTGTTCCACAGCGATGATGAGCGGACTGAGCGACGGGTCGGCCGCCATCCGCATCTGGATGATCTGCTCCCGCATGTCGAGCACAGCGGCGACCTCGTCCGGGCCGCGCTTCGTCTTCATCATGATGGTGGCCGAGCCATCGAAGCCGCCCGCGAGCCACGCCCGCACGCCCGTGCCCTGGCGGCCCCAGTTCCCGGTCAGCGCGAGCAGGAGGAGCTGGGAACGCTCCATCAGGTCGCCGTGATAGTGCTTCCCCATCCCGCCCAGCGCCGAGAGGATCCCCGTGCGCTTCGCCGCGATCTTCCTTGCGAGCAGGCGTGTCGTGTTCGGGTCGACCCCGGTGATGGGCTGGACGAGCTCGGGCGTGTACTCGGCGAGGCGGGCTTTCATGAGCTCGTAGACCGGAGTGACCGTGACGGGGCCGCTCTTTGTCGTCACCGTGTACTCGCCTTCCAGCGCTGGCACCACGTCGCCCCACTGGAGGTTCCCGCGAGGTGCCGCCATGGGCGCGCCGGTGCGTGTATCCCACACATAGAACTGCTCTTCCGAGCCGCCCTCCGGCATATCCGAGGCCCGGAGGTAGCGATTGGTTGCTTTGTCCACCAGCAGGGGCAGGTCGGTCTGTTCGCGTACAAAGGCTTCGTTGACCAGCCCCTCCTGGATGACCACCAGGGCCATGGCCAGCGCCAGCGCGGCATCGGTCCCTACTTTCACCGGTACGAAGTAATCCGCGTGGATCGACGAGGGCGAGTAATCCGGGGCGATGACCACCACTTCGTGGCCCGCATAGCGACCCTCATTCACGAAGTGGATGTGCGGGATGCGGGTGTAGTTCGGGTTCCCCGCCCAGATGATGAACACCTCGGCATGGAACCAGTCATCCACGCTGCTCACCGGGTCGAACGTGCCGTAGGTGAGGTAGTACCCCGGCGCGAAGTCGTTCATCTCGGCGTTCACATCGGTAGTCAGCCCGCCGAACGAATTCATGAGCGCGCCGCGGCCGGCCACCGCCGCCGGCGGGGTGTTGCAGCCCGAAGGCGCGATGATGGATTCGCCTCCAACCTCCTGGACGGCATCCAGGATCTTGTCGGCGATCTCGGTCGTGGACTGCTCCCACGTGATCCGTTCCCAGCTCCCGGACCCTCGCGGCCCGACACGCTTGAGCGGGTAGAGCACGCGCTCCTCGCCCTTCACCATCCGGGACCAGGCAACGCCCTTCTGGCAGCCCATGGGGTTCATATCGGGCACGCCCGGTTCGTAGGTCGGGAACACGGCGGCCGACTCTTCGCGGACGACCTGGCCGTTCTTGACGTAGACGCGCATCGGGCAGTTGCCCGGGTAACAGTCGATGCAATGTGAGGCCCACCGCACCTCGTCCCAGTCCCAGCGCTCGCGGTACTTGCTGGAAACCTCGGTGGCAGTTCGCTCGATTTCGGGTGCAGTCATGCAAACCTCTCCTTGTGGTGGTGCCCCGAGCAACGCGACGGCCTGTGTCCCAGAGAAGAGGGGCCGGGGCCCTGGGACGGAAATGGAGTTCACCTGATCCTGGACGGCAGGACGTGGTCAGGACCCCGGTTGGCGGGAATCTCGCAAATGTCGCCGCCCCCGGGATATGACCGCCGTCATACCGGTGTCGCTAAAAACCACCCTTTCCAGCACCCCGCATGCGCGGGTCCAGGACGTCGCGTAACGCATCGCCGGCCAGGTTGAAGCCCAGCACAGTGAGCGTGATTGCCCCGCCCGAGACAAGCGAAATCGTGTACTCGGCCGGGAAGAGTTTCCGCCCCTCGTTCACCATCTTTCCCCACGAAATCGCTGCGGGGTCGCCGAACCCGATGAACGCCAGCGAAGACTCGGCGACGATGTACGAACCGATCGAAATCGTGAAGATCACGATCGTTGGGGCCATGATATTGGGCAGGATGTGGCGAACCATCACGCGGAGGTCGGTCGCCCCGATCACCCGCGCCGCCTCGATGTAGAGTTCGGCCCGCGCCCGCAACACCGCGCTCCGCACCACCCGGATGACTGCGGCAATTCCCACTATCCCGAGTGCCAGCGTCATGTGGTACTTGTTCGCGTTCTCGACGACCTGCAGGAAGAGGAGAAGCAGGATGAGCGCCGGGAACGCCTGCAACGTGTCGGTGATGCGTTGCATGATCATGTCTACCGCGCCGCCAAAGTAGGCGCTGACCGTGCCCAGCACGGTCCCGAGGAAGATGGCGATGAACGCCGCGCCAACGCCCACCAGGAGCGAAAGCTGCGCCCCCCACACCATCCGCGCATAGACGTCGCGCCCGGCCGTGTCAGTCCCCAGCCAGTGTTCAGCTGATATGCCGTCGACCGCCGCGATGACCGTCTCATCGAACTTCTCCGGGGGATACTGGAAGCGGATGCTCCGGTCCGTCAGCGATTTCTCGGCGAGCTCCGCGTCGTACTCCGGGTTCGCCCGCGTGAACACCCGGTCCGGGTCGTAGCGCTGGATGAGCGGGGCGAGGAACGCCACCAGGACCACGATGATGATCAGTGCCATCCCGAAGCCGCCCAGCGGCTTCTGGACCACGAAGTTCCGTGCCGCGCGGAGGCCGCGGAGCGGCCGGATGGCCTGGCGTGGTTGCGCGAAGAGCTGCTCTTCGCGGCGGACAGCTTCCTGTGCAGTCATATGGGGCCCCTATGACAACCGGATTCTGGGGTCGATCCAGCCGTACAACAGGTCCACCGCCAGGTTCACGAACACCACGAATGTCGCAATGATCAGGACAAATGCCTGGACCACCGGCACATCGCGCTCGGTGATTGCGGTGAGGATGCGGTTGCCAACCCCCGGGATGTTGAACAGGTACTCGAAGACGACGTTACCGCTCAGGAGGCCGGCCACCGTCAGCCCGATGGCCGTGATCACCGGGATCATCGCGTTCTTCAGCGCATGCCGAATCACAACGACCCGTTCCCGGAGCCCCTTCGCCCAGGCGGTCCGGATGTAGTCCTGCCGCAATACCTCGAGCATCTGCGAACGCGTGAGGCGCATGATCCCGGCCCCGGAAGCGAAGCCCCCGGCCAGTGCCGGCAGGATGAAGAGCTGCAGGCTCCGGAGCGGGTTCTCCCAGAGCAACGGCGAGTTGAAGAGGTCAATTGTCCACAGCTCGAACCGCACCACGAACAGGAGCAGCATCGTGCCGATCCAGAAGTTCGGCGCCGCCACGCCAAGGATTGCCAGCAGCCTGAGGGCGTAGTCCACCAGCGAATCCTGGCGCAGGGCCGAGATGATCCCGATCGGCACACTCGTCGCGAGCGCCACCGCCAGCATCATCAGCGAAAGCTGGAGCGTGTACGGAGCTCCCTTCGCAAACTCGCTAAGCGCCGGCTTGCGCGTCCGGTACGATTGCCCGAGATCGCCGCGGACCGTGTCCCACAGGTAGGTCACGTATCGCTCCACAACGGGCTTGTCGATGCCCAGGTCCTTCTTGATCTGGGCAATTTGGGCGGCGCTATCCTCGCCGCCCGCCGGGTTCTGCTGGGCAATCCGGCGGGCGACGAAATCTCCCGGAAGTACGCTCGTCGCAAAAAAGACGAGCGTGGCGATCAACCAGATCACCGGAATATTGATGAGCGTCCTGCGGAGCGCGTATGCCCCCATCTAGCTTGGCCGCCCCTGGTACGTCGGGTCGGCCGGGTCCATCCAGCCATACATCGCGCCCAGGTGCGCGGTGCTGAACGGGGCCGACTCGGAAGCATGGTAGTAGTTCCAGATCAGCGTGTTCGTGATCTGGAGGTGCGAGTAGATGCGCCCACCGCCGTAGGCCTTCAGGAGCTTGCGCTCCACCTCCCGGGTCATCTCCTTTCGCTTCTGGATGTCGAGCTCGACGCCCACCTTGGCGAGCAGCTCATCCATCCCGTCGATCTTCACGCTGAACTGCTTGTTCAACGTCGATGTCGAGCTGTAGTTGCTGATGAGGAAGGCCGTGGGCTCCGGGTCGAGCACTTCCGTGTCCCACCCATACCAGAGGTTTGCGTTCCCGGACCCGTACTTCTGCTCGACGATCTTCGAGGTGATCGTTGAGTAGGGCTCTACCTTGGCCTTGAACTGGTTGGTTCCCAGGTTCTTGTTAAGCATCGCCGTCAGGATCGAACTCGCCTGGTACACACCCTCGAAGATGTCGGGAACATCGATCGTGACGTCGCCGAGGGCTGGCCCGCCACCGGCCTCCCACATCTTCCGTGCCTCGGCAATATCCTTCTCGACATCCTGCCAGTAGCCCGGGAACTCGATCAGCTCCTTCTCGGTGAGGCCGAAGGCGCCCTGGCTCGGAGGGATCGACCCGGAGATCACGCCCCGGCCACCGTGGAACTGCTGGATGAGCTGGCGCCGGTCAATGCCCCGGAAGTACGCGCCGATCAGGTTCGGGTTGTTCCACGGCGCAGCGCCACCGTAGTACGAACCGGCGATGATCGGGTTGGCCGAGAAGTTCGTGCGCTCGTAAACCTTCCCCTTGAACCGTTCCCGCATCTCCGCAAGGACCTGGATGTTCGGTGGCCCGTAGGCGTCGATCTGCTTCTGTTCGAACGCCGCCTGGGCCGCCTGCGGGTCGGTGAAGAGCGGCACCTCCTGGATGCCGTCCAGGTAGACCGTTCCCGTGAACTTGTCGAACCGCTGGTACTTCGCCCGGCCTTCCGAGGCGAACTCCACCAGCACCATCGGGCCTGTCCCGATGATCATCTTCTGGTGGAAGTTGGCGTAATCCTTCTCGAACGCTTCTATCGCCTCCGGTGCGCCGATGCCTTCGTATGACTGGGCAAGCAGGTTCAGGAAGAGCGGCGAAGGCTTCGCCAGCTTCACCTGGATCGTCTCGGCATCCGGCACCGTGACCGAATCGACGACCTGGTACTCGCCCTTGCGGTAGAAGTTCGGGTCGTCCGTCCCGTCGAGGCGCTTCCCGGCCTTGTTCCGGTCGATGTGGTACTTGATGTCCTCCGCCTTGGTCTGGCGACCGTTCACCGGCGGCTTGTCGTGGAAGAAGTTGTTCTTTCGCAGCTTCAGGATGACCGTCTGCGGATCGGGCTGCTCCCACTTCTCGGCGAAGCCGCCGGCAAGGCGGCCCTCGGCGAAGCTATCCCAGAAGATCGCCCGCTGCATCGTGCGGCCGATGATGGTTGCCACCGGCGTAAAGCGGCTGCGGCTGTGGTCGAAGGTGTCGTAGGTCGCATTGGCGCTGCTGCCACGGTACACGCCGCCCTTCTTGCCCTGGGGGCTCGGCGCCGCGGTGGGCGAACCAGCTGCGGCGCTGGGCGATGCCGCGCCGCCTCCTTTCGTAGCGGTGGCAGCCGGTGTTTCGCCAGCGTCATCGTCGTCGTCACCACATCCCACCGCCGCGAAGGCGGCCAATCCAGCCGAAGCCGTCGTGGCGCCTCCCACGAACCGCCGCCTGCTCAGTCTCCGCTGCCGGGTCTCCCAATAATTGCTCCGCATGTCCTCTTCCCACGCGCGCCCGGAATCTGTCGTTGGCGCGGTGGGAATCTATAGCTGGGAGCGCCCCATTCTATATGATGCCAATCATATGGCCTCGGCCGGTGTCTCAGGCCGGCCCACGCGAGGCGCGAACACCGAGCATTCGAACTGGCAATCCTCGCAGCTCGGCTCCAGCCGGATCTGCTCAATATCCAGGATATCGATGATTTGGGATTCGGTGCGCAATACGCCCCGCTGCTGCAGGTCCGACATCACCCGGATCGCCGTTTCCACCGTCACCCCCGAGCGGTCCGCGATGTCCTGCCGCGTCAGCCGGTAGTCGATGCGCAGGGCGTTCCCGTGCTTCCGGCCAAACTGCCGCGCCAGTTGCAACAAAGCGCAGGCAATCCTTCCGCGTGCGTCCTTCAGCGCCGCAATCGCCGTCGTGATGTCGCGCTGACGCACCTCCAGGCAGAGCAGGTCGATCGCGTTCCGCACGGTGATGGGATAGCGCTTGCCCAGTTCCTGGAGCAGGCCACGCGGGACGAGCACGAGCTCCGCGTCATCCAGGGTGGTCGCTGTCGCCGTGTACGGCCGCCCATCCAGGGCCGAGCTCAGGTCAAGCGCTGCCGTCGGCGCCCGGAACCCGACCACGTGCTGGCGGCCATCGGCCATCAGGTGGTGGAGTCGCACGCGTCCCGACGTGATCACCCACAGCCCCTTTGATCGCTCCCCTTCCTCGAACACGCGCCGGTGCGCGGGGACGCGGTGCAGCGAACACTGCAACGCAATCTCCGTGATCTCCTCGCGGCTCAGCCCGGCGACGAGCGGGAACCGTTCGAGCGCCGCGATCGTGCGCTCCTGGTTCGGAGTCAATGGCTCAATAGAACTTGCCGATGTGCGCGACATCGTGGCTACCTCGCACGAACGATGCTGAGTTCGGACCAGGGCACTCGCTGTGACATTAGTCACGCCCTCAGCACATGGCGCTCCCGTTGCCACTATGATACAGCGCATGTAAATGCGCGTTCATGATAGGCGCGTGGCCGAACCCTTCGCCTCGCGCCCGGCGCTGCGCCCGCTCGCGCGCCGCGACTTCCGCTTGCTCCTCGCGGGGTCCGCCGTCGTTGGCGTCCTTTTCCCGCTGCACCTCATGACCCAGGTCTTCTGGGTCAGCCAGCACTTCCCCGGCTCGGCAGTGATCTACTCCAGCATCCTGGCGGCCAGCCGCGGCTCCGGCATGGTCGCCTTCAGCCTCCTGGGCGGTGCGATCGCCGACCGGGCCGACCGGAAGCGCGTCCTCCTGGTGTGCGAATCCATGTCGTTTGCCGCTCACGGCCTGATCGCGCTCCTGATGCTGACAGAGCCGCTCGGCGAGGGCAGCGTTGGCCTCGTCGCCGGGGCCACCTTCCTGGCGGCCGGTGTCCAGTCCATCGATACGCCTGCCCGCAGTGCGAGCGTCCCCGGGGCTGCCGGGCGGGAGAATATCGCCGCGGCCATCGCCCTCCTGTCCATTTCGAGCCAGGTGACCATGCCGCTTTCCCTCCCTCTCGCCGGCGCCATGAACCAGGTGTTCGCACCCGGCGCCGTCTACGCGTCCTCCCTTGTCGCGTGGCTTGCGATCATCCCGCTTATCACCATGCTGCGGCTGGAGGACCAGCGGGCGCCCGCACCCCGCAGCGGCACGCTTCGCAGCATTGGCGAAGGCCTCGCGTACACCCGAGCCCACCGGCCGATCCTGGCCATCGTCACCATCGTGTTCATCGTCCAGGTGATTGGCATGCCGGTTGCCGCCCCGCTCGGGCCGATGTTCTTCATCGAGGTGCTGGACTTCAATTCGGCGCAGGTAGGCCTGATGGGGGCGACCTGGGGGCTCGGGTCGTTGACAGCCAGCATCGCCCTCGCGCGCAAGTCCCACCTCGCGCTCCGGGGCGGTTCGCTCGCATTCGTGGCGGTGGTTTTCGCCCTGGCGGTCCTGTCTTTCGGATACTCGCGCTTCATCCCGCTCACGGCTGTTTCGGACTACGCGATGGGCGCGGCATTCACCAGCACGAGCCTGGTGGCGAGCACCCTCATCCAACACCTGGTGTCAGACGAAATGCGGGGACGCGTCCTCAGCTTCTTCCCCCTCACGATCGGCATCGCCCAGGCCGCGACAGCAATCGCCGGCCTTGCTGGACAGGCAATCGGCCTCGCCTTGCTTCTTCCGTTGCTCGGGTGGCTCGTGCTCGCGGGCGCGCTCCTCACCACCCTGCGCTATCGCGAACTCCTTGGCGCCCGCGTCCAGTCGCGGCTCGCAGCCGCGCCGGCACGGGAGGTATCCTCCGGTTAGCCCTCGCCCGTGCGGCGCTCAAGACCGGGCCCCGTTTCCCCACCCGCACTCGCCACTTACCGTTCCAGGCTGCTCGCCTGCGGGCCCTTGTCGCCCGGTTCCTCCCGGTACTTCACTTCGTCGCCCACCTCCAGGAGGTCGAACTCGTCACCGATGACACTGTTGCGGTGGAAGTACACCTCGTGCCCGTCTTCGGCCTCCAGGAACCCGTAACCATCCTCGGGAAACAGCCGGATCACCCTGCCCCGGGCCGGCCGGATCGTCGGGCTGACCTTGCCCCGCTGCAATCGCGCGTAGTCCTCGATCTGGCGCTGGGCCGCGTCGAACGCCTGCGAGATCGCCACGTGCAGGTCATCCGCCTGCTGCCGCGTGACCCTGGCAACTGCACCCGGCACATCGGCATGGATGTTCACCTGGTACGGCCCGCCTTTGCGGTGGTGATTGTGCGGGGCCTCGATGACCACGCGCAGCGATGTGATCCGGGGGTAGAACCGCCGCAGCCGGTCGATCCGCTCGTGCAGATAGGCGTTGGCCTCCGGGCTCTCGATCACCCCGTTGTCGACAATCTCATAGGGAAGGATGGGCGCGCGCGCCCCTTCAGCTGGCGGGTGTGGATCGTCGCGTTTCCACGTCACCCGCACGCTCTCCTCGTCGTCGGCGTAGTCGACTGTGAGCACGCCCTCGTACGCCCGGTACAGCGCTTCGGAAATGCGCCGCGGCAGGTGGATGTCGGTCGTGGTCACCACGATGCGAGTCTCGCCCTCCTCCAGGTCGATCACGCGATTCATCGGGTGTTCGGCGCGCTCCAGCTCTTCCTCAGCCCGCAGCGCAGCCATCACATCGGCCTTGTGGAGCCGCAGGAACTCCCCGGAGATGGTGAGCGTCCCGGCCGGGTACGCATCACGGGCGCGGCGGCAGGCAGGGCACACCGTCTGTTTCGCAGCCTTGCCCGGCCCCTCCCCCGCAGGCTGCCACCGCCACCGGCCGCCCTGGTAGACCGCTTTGCATTCGGTGCACACCGTGGGCTCCGGAAACTTCCGCGAGAGGCGGTACGCATCCTGGTTCGTCGGCGTGATGATGGCATTGCGGATCATCGGCTGGCCGCTGGGGGTCAACTCGTCGCGATTGCCGCGCGCTGGTCCTGGCATGGGACAAACCTCGTCTTCGGGCTGCTCGCCCGGTGTGCTGTGGTCGGAGGCCACCACAGCCCGGATCATCATGCCGCCCGCGGGCGCGCGCGGGAAATGGCCACCCGGCTACCTCTCTTTGGCCTCACGGTCCGCGCCACCACCGGGATGCCCGGCCGCTGCCGGGTCGATCTCACGCAACCTCCCGTCCTCCATCGCGAACACCCGATCGGCGATATCGACGATACGCAGGTCGTGCGTCACGACGACAAGGCTCCTCGTCTCGCCTGTCTTCACCGCCGATTGGAGGAGCTCCATCACCGAGCGGCCGGCGTGCGAATCGAGGCTCGCCGTTGGTTCATCGGCGAGGATGATATCGGGCCGGTTCGCCAGCGCGCGGGCGATGGCAAGGCGTTGCTGTTCACCCCCGCTCATGTCGTTCGGCCGCAACCGTGCCCGGTGGCCCAGGTCGAGCAGCGCGAACAGGTCCTCCACCCGGTGCCGCGCAGCAGCGCCCGTTGTCCCCGCGAGGTTGAGCGCGACCTCCACGTTTTCCACGGCATTCAGCGCGGAGATCAGGTTGAACGACTGGAACACGAAGCCAATATGCCGGAGCCGGAACCGTGCGCGGCGGCCTTCGCTCAGCGATGTCACCTCCTCGCCCAGGATCGACACGCTGCCCGAGGTTGGCCGCAGCAGACAGCCCAGCATCGAGAGCAACGTCGTCTTGCCGCACCCGGAGGGACCGATGATGACCACCGTTTCGCCTTCCAGCACCCGAAAGCTGACCCGGTCCACCGCACGCACCGCTGCATCGCCCGATCCGAACACGCGGGAAAGCTCGCGCACAACCAGCGGGGCGCTCATCGGCACTCGCTCGCGATACCGGATTCGGGGAGTGGCATCTTCAAGCCTGGAAACTCGCCGGTCTGGGGGCCTTTGCGCCGGCCCGCGTTGCCCATCAAACGTTCCCGAATGTCCAACACTGCCCGACGCCGGTGCACGGGAAAGGGCAGGGGCCTAACCCTGGTGCCGTAGCCGGCCTCCCGGTCGGGCGGCGCCGTCGCCGCGAAGGCGGTGGCGTGTTGTCCCTGCCCTTGGCCTCAGAGTAGCCCTCTTTCGTACCGGGGGTGAGGGCCACCCGGCCCGTCCGGCTTGCGACTATCGTCGCGATCAGACTACCCGGCCTCGCTGGCGGAAGGGGAGTCCGGGCGGGCGGCTGCCGCGGGTTCCGCCTCGCTCCTGCTCGCGGTTCCCGGCGCATCGCCCACGCCGTTCGGGGAAAGCGGCGCATGCCATGGTTCGTTCGGGTCGCTTTCGAGCAGTTCGGTCAGTTCGGGGTCCTGCAGCGTTTCCACCTCCAGCAGCGCCCCGGCCACCTTGTCGAGCAGCGCCCGGTTCTCGGTCAGCAGCTGCTTCGCCCGCTCCCTCGCTTCGACCACGATGCGCCGCACCTCCCGGTCGATCTCCTCGGCCGTAGCTTCGCTGTAGTTCCGCGTCTCCGAGATCTCCCGGCCGAGAAAGACGAGCTCCTCGGTGCGGCCGTAGGTGAGCGGCCCGAGTTTCTCGCTCATCCCCCAGCGGGTGACCATCGCCCGGGCAAGGCGGCTCACCTGCTCGAGGTCGTTCGATGGCCCGCTCGAGGCCGAACCGAAGACCAGCTCCTCGGCGGCGTGTCCGGCGAGTGCCGCGCACAGCTGGTCGCGGAACATCTCCGGCGTCTTGAAATGCTCCTCCTCCTGGGGAAGGAAACGCGTGTACCCGGCAGCCACGCCCCGCGAGACGATCGTCACCTTCTGGGGCCGGTCGTGGTTTTTCAGGAGATGCGCGACCACCGTGTGGGCTCCTTCGTGGTACGCCACGATCCGGCGCTCGCGCGGCGTCATCAGGCGGCTCTTGCGTTCCGGCCCCGCCAAAACACGGTCGACCGCCTCCACGAAGTCGGTCATGTCGATCCGGGACTTGTTGCGCCGGGCCGCGAGGATCGCCGCCTCGTTCACCAGGTTGGCGATGTCGGCCCCGGTGAACCCCGGCGTCGTCCGGGCAAGCTGCTCCACGGAGATGTCTTCGGCCAGCGGCTTGCCCCGCAGGTGCACCCGCAGAATCGCCATGCGGCCTTTCACGTCCGGGGCATCGAGGATGACCTTCCGGTCGAACCGCCCCGGCCGGACGAGCGCAGGATCGAGGATGTCGGGCCGGTTCGTCGCGGCCAGCACGATGACATTGGTCCCCGGTTCGAAACCATCCATCTCCACCAGGATCTGGTTGAGCGTCTGCTCGCGCTCATCGTGGCTGCCCCCTAGGCCGGCGCCCCGCTGGCGCCCCACCGCATCGATCTCGTCGAGGAAGACGATGCACGGCGCGCTCTTCTTCGCCTGGTCGAACAGGTCACGCACGCGGCTCGCGCCCACGCCCACAAACATCTCAACGAACTCGGACCCGGAGATGCTGAGGAACGGCACGCCGGCTTCGCCTGCGACCGCCCGCGCCAGGAGTGTCTTCCCGGTGCCGGGAGGCCCCAGGAGCAGGACCCCTTTGGGAATCTTCGCGCCGAGAGCCGCGAACTTCGCCGGGTTCCTGAGGAACTCCACAACCTCGGCAAGCTCTTCCTTCGCCTCGTCCACGCCCGCCACATCGGCGAAACTGACGGCGACTTTGCTTCCCGAAAACAGCCGGGCATGGCTCTTGCCAAAATCGATGGCCTGCCCCCCGACCGACTGTGTCCTCCGCATGACGTAGATGAAGAATGCGACCAGCAGGAGGAGCGGCAGGAACGAGACGACCAGCGTCGCGAGGCCAGACCACGCCCCTTCGGAGTCCTTCTCGAAGGAGAGCTCCACAGCCGGGCTCCCGGCCGGCGCGCCGGTACGCGTAAGGGCGATGCCGTCATCTCTCAGCAGCGCCGGAAGGTCGACGGTATCCGGGATGATCGCGACCTTCTCGGCCGGGGCCAGGCCTTCTGGCGCAACGTAGGTGACCTTCGCCTCCGCGCCCCGGACGACGACGCTGTCGATTTTGCCCGCGGCGGCATCGGCGACGAGCTGCCCAAGGCCGACCGTTTCCCGCTCTTCCTCGACACCGGGGAGGAAGGACAGTGCCAGGATGATCGCAGCCGTAGCGACGAGGCCGATCACGAGGGCTGTGCTGAGCGACATGCCCCCACGCTTCTGTTCCGGCGCCTGCGTGGTCATTGCTGTAAACCGTGCGCTATTCGCCGGTCCGCTGCAATGGGCCGCCGGGCGGCCACCCGGGGTCGTTGGGCCCGCTACACCGGCAGTGGAAACTGTTCCAGGTACGGTAAGTACTCGGGTTCCACCTCAATCTGCAGCGTCTCGAGCAGGCGGACCACCCCGCAATAGAACGCAATGGTGAGGACCAGGTCGACGAGGCACTCCGTGTCGAGCCCACTGCTCAGGGTGGCGAAGGTCCCGTCGGAGACGCCCAGGCCGGCCGTCATCTCCCGGGCGGCAGCCAGGACCGCGCGGTCGAGCTCGCGGAGGCCGCTGGCCTGGCCCGCGGTCTCCGCGGCAATCGCCCGAACGTCCGCATCGCTCACGCCGAACTCCCGCCCAATCTTGATGTGATGCGAATACTCGTACCGCGAACGCGCTAGATAACCAACCTGCAGGATCGCCATCTCTCGCAACCTGGGGTCGAGCCGGCTCGTATTGCGGATGAAGCCGCCAAGCCCCCAGAAGGCACGTGCACCCTCGGGGCTGTGAACGAGCGCGCGGTTGAGGTTGATGTCGCGCGCGAGCAGGTGCTGCCGCTCGGGCGGCAGCTCGTCCCTGGTGAGCAGCGGAATGCGCGCCATGATGCCTCCGGGTGCCACTGCGGCACCGGGTTTCGTCCGCGCGAGGCTACGCCGCTTGAGGGTTCGCCTGCAACACGAGTAGGCTCGCGGCACCGCACCGGGAGGTTCGCGCATGGCCAATTCGAGCGGCTGGCTCGCACAGGTCCAGGAAGAGATCCTGGAGCCGGACCGGCGGATTTGCGACCCGCACCATCACCTCTGGGACCATCCGGGGAACCGGTACCTGCTCGATGAGCTCCTCGCCGACATCGGCGCAGGACATAAGATCGTGAGCACGGTGTTCGTTGAGTGCATGTCGATGTATCGCGCGGATGGCCCGGCCGAGTTGCGGCCGGTGGGCGAAACGGAGTTTGTCAACGGCATAGCCGCGATGTCCGCCAGCGGACGCTACGGCCCGGCCCGGGTCGCCGCCGGGATCGTTGGATTCGCCGACCTCACGCTCGGCGACGATGTCGTGCCCGTGCTCGAGGCCCACATCGCCGCGGCGCCTGGCCGGTTCCGCGGGATCCGGCACGCCGCTGGCTGGCACGAGAGCCCGGAGATTCGGAACTCGCACACGAATCCGCCGCCCGGGCTCCTGGCCGATGCAGCGTTCCGGAAGGGGTTCCGGCACCTCGAACGGTACGGGCTTTCCTTCGAGGCCTGGCTCTATCATCCCCAGCTTCCGCAGCTGGTCGATCTCGCTCGTTCGTTCCCGGGGACGCTCATCGTGCTCGACCACTTCGGCGGCCCGCTGGGCATCGGCCCCTACGCAGGCCGGCAGGCAGAGGTGTTCGAAGCCTGGAAGCGGAACATCCGTGCCCTTGCGGAGTGCCACAACGTCGTGGCCAAATTGGGCGGCATCAACATGCCGATCAACGGCTTCGGCTGGGACAAGCGTCTCGTTCCGCCCACCTCGGAGGAACTTGCGACGGCAACCCGCCACTACTATGACCGCACCATCCAGCTCTTTGGGCCATCTCGGTGCATGTTCGAGAGCAACTTCCCGGTCGATCGTGTCAGCTGTTCCTACACGGTCCTGTGGAACGCCTTCAAGCGCATCGCAGCCGGCTATTCCGAGGACGAGAAGTCCGCGATGTTCCACGACACTGCGGCCCGCGTCTACCGTCTTCCATCCGCCGGCTGACCGGCGGCCTGCCAGGCTCTGGGGGCCCGCCGGCGGGGCGGCGTGTGGTAGCATGCCGCCAACCCCGGCAGGAGCGATTCCCTCGTGGCTCTGTTGATCACTCTCATCGTCATCGCCGTCGTCGTCCTCGTCCTGGTTTTCTGGGTCATTGGCATCTACAACGGCCTCGCCCGCGCCCGCATCCGCGTGAAAGAGGCGTGGTCTGGAATCGATGTCCAGCTGAAGCGGCGCTCGAGCCTCATCCCGAACCTCGTTGAGACCGTGAAGGGCTATGCCGCCCACGAAAAGGAAGTGCTCGAAAACGTGACCCGGGCCCGGGCGATGCTCGACCGTGCCACGACGCCGGGCCAGGCAGCTCAGGCTGACAACATGCTCACCGGTGCCCTGCGCTCCCTGTTCGCTGTCGCCGAAGCCTACCCGGACCTCAAGGCGAACCAGAACTTCCTCGAACTTCAGCGCGAACTGACCGACACCGAGGACAAAATCGCCTACTCCCGCCAGTTCTACAACGCCAACGTCCGCGACTACAACGAGCGCACGGCCACCGTGCCGAGCTCGATCATCGCCGGCATGTTCAACTTCGAACCCGCGGAATTCTACGAAGCTGAGGAAGCAGCCCGCGAGGACGTAAAGGTCAGCTTCGGGACCAGCTAGCGCTGCCCGATTGTCGATTGCCGATTGTCGATTGACGCCAGACAGGCGGCCTGAATGGATGCAGACGAATTCAAGCATCGGACCAAGCGGTTTGCCCTCGATGCCATCGTGCTGGTCGGTGAGCTTCCGGGTGGCAAGGTGAGTGAGGTCCTTGGCCGCCAACTTTTGCGCCCGGCAACTTCGGTCGGGGCGAACTACCGTGCCGCGGCACGCGCTCAGAGTCCCGCTCAGATGCTCGCGAAGCTGTCCATCGTTCAAGAGGCGGCCGACGAGAGCCTCTACCGGCTCGAGCTACTTGTCCAAACCGGCATCATCCCCGCCGGTCGGGCACAGCCTTTGAGGAAGGAAGCACCCCAGTTACTGGCCATGACTGTTGCGTCCAAGAAGACGTTGCGAGCAAGGGCGACCAGTCCGGCCAGGCGTCAATCGTCGATCGGCAATCGTCAATCCGGTCCGCCGGGAGTCCCCACCCCATGACCCTCCCCGCCCCCGGCTCCGTCCTGATCTACGACCGGATCGCCGCCAACAAGCGGACGACATGGGTGATGATGACCCTGTTTGTCGTCCTTCTGACCGCGCTGGTCGGCGTCATTGTCATCGCGCTGGGCGGCGATCTCGGGATTGTTGGCGTGGTGGGCATCGGGCTCATCGTCTACGCAATCTTCAGCTACTGGATCTCAACAAACGTCGTCCTCTCAATCTCGGGCGCGCACGAGGTGACGAAGGAGGAA
Source organism: uncultured Anaerolineaceae bacterium (assembly GCA_964648195.1). Classification (GTDB taxonomy): domain Bacteria; phylum Chloroflexota; class Dehalococcoidia; order Tepidiformales; family Tepidiformaceae; genus Amarobacter. The sequence goes on from CAZYLL010000004.1 coordinate 238,163, forward strand.
GAGTGGGAGTACGTGCGGCGGGTCGAGAACCTCGCGATCGGCGCCGGCCTCCCCATGCCAAGGACCTGGGTGCTCGAAGACTCGGCTCCCAATGCCTTCGCGACGGGCCGCGACCCGCAACACGCGCACGTCGTGGTCACCCGCGGCCTGCTCGACAAGCTGGAGCCGATCGAACTCGAGGGCGTGCTTGCCCACGAACTCTCCCATATCGGCAATTACGATATCCGTGTCATGACGGTTGCCACCGTGCTGGTCGGCCTGGTTGCGCTCGTGAGCGACCTCTTCCTCCGCTACACCATGTTCGGGACGGGACACCGGCGGAGTAACCGGCAAAAGGGTGGCAATGCTGGTCTCATCCTGGTGCTGGTGGCCATCGTCGGCGCTATCCTCGCGCCTATCGTGGCGCAGGCCCTCCGCATGGCAATAAGCCGGCGCCGCGAATACCTGGCCGACGCCAGTGGAGCCCTGCTCTGCCGGCATCCCGAGGCGCTCGCCCGGGCGCTGGAGAAAATCGCGAACGACCACGAACCGCTCGAGGCCGCCAACAAGGCGACCGCGCACCTCTACATCGAAAACCCGCTCCGCGAGCACCAGAGTTTCCTGAACAACCTCTTCAGCACCCACCCGCCGATCGAGGACCGCATCCGCATCCTGCGCAGTATGTGACGCGCTCAGGCCATGACGGCCGGTTGCCTGGCCGGCAACGCACCGTTTACGACCTTCCGGACCGCCCAACTACCCCGCATGGTCCGCCCCCGGGCGGCTCGGGCCGCGGTACTATCGCCACAGAAACACGACCCCAACCAGGGGTCACGGAAGGGAGGAAACGGGAATGGCAACGATGAACGGTCGCCGGATCCACGCCCTCTTCCGGGTCTGGATCGTGCAGAACTAACGGCACGGCCAGGTTCAAACCCACCGGGAGGTCACAGACATGAAAGTCAGGGTCCATGCCTTCCACCGGAGGTGGCACCGTCCGATCTAAGGCTCGCCCGGCGAGCCAGGCACGGAGTCCCGGCCCCGGCTGCACCAGTAGGCACAACCGTTTCGCGGCCACCGCCTGAACAAGGCGCCCGCGGCGCTCCCCTCGGGAGAAAACGTCAGGGAGCGGAACCGGGACTGAAGGACGGAGCAAAAACCATCGACAGGCCTCGCGAACTGCGAGGCCTGTTTCATTGCCAGCGTCCCGCCCGGTGCCGGGCTAGAATGACATGGCCAACGGTATTGGCCCGCGGCAATCCACCCGGAGGACGCTCACGCCATGGGACTCCGCACCCCCCAGCAATACGTCGACTCCCTCAAGGACAATCGCACCGTCTACTACCGCGGCGAGCGGGTGCCCGATGTCACGGTGCACCCGGTCATCAAGAAGGCTGTCCACCACGCCTGCCTGGACTTCGAGATGGCCGAGGACCCCGCCTACTGCGACCTCGCGGTGGTGAACGAGGGCGGTGACCAGTACAGCCGCTACTACAAGATTCCCGCCAGCAACGACGACCTCCTCAAGCGAAGCCAGCTCATCGAGGCCGCCACCGCGCTCGGGAAGACGCTCGTCGTCCTGGTCAAGGAAATTGGCACCGACGCCCTCTTCGCCCTCCACCGCGTCTCCCGCCAGGTCGATACGAAGTACGAAACGGACTACTACCAGCGCGTCGAGGCCTTCTACCGCCACTGCCGCGATAACGACCTGGCAGTCTCGGTCGCGCAGACCGATGTCAAAGGGGATCGCTCGGCCGGCCCACTCAACCAGCCCAATCCCGACATGTACACCCGGATCGTTGAGCGCCGGCCTGACGGCATCGTCGTCCGCGGAGCGAAGATCCACACCAGCTGCACCACAAACGTCAACGAACTGATTGTGCTCCCCACCCGCGCCATGTCCGAGGCGGATAAGGACTACGCGCTCGCCTTCGCCATCCCGGTCGACACGCCCGGCCTGAAGCTGATTGCCAGCCCCTACGGCGGCAGCCCCAGGGCCGAATTCGATGCTCCCCTGAGCGCCGAGCGCAAGATGATGGAGACCATCACGATCTTCGACGACGTCTTCGTGCCCTGGGACCGCGTCTTCCTCGCAGGCGAACACGACTTTGCCGGCGCCCTCGCGCTGGGCTTCGTCGAGTACCACCGCTTCACCGCTGTGAGCTATAAGCTCCCGCTCGTCGATGCGCTCATCGGCTCAGCGTTGCTCATGGCCGACATGAACGGCATCTCGAAGGCGGCCCACGTCCGCGACAAGCTCATCTGGCTCATCAGCTACGCCGAGACCCTGCGCGCCCTCACCGAGATGGCCGCCATCCGCGGCGCAGCCGACGAGCACGGCATCTTCGCGCCCGATGCCCTGACCACGAACATGGCCAAGTACCACTTCGCCCACAACTACCACGAAGCACTCCAGCACGTGCAGGACATCGCCGGCGGTATGCTCGTCACCGGGCCGGGCGTCGAGGATTTCGCCAGCCCCGAAACCGGCGACCTCCTCCGCAAGTACCTGGGTGGCCGTGCAGGGGTTGATGGGGAAGCGCGCACCCGCGCGATGAACATGGTCAGCGACCTCACCACCGGCGAATTCGGCGGGTATCACGCCGTCCTGGCGATTCACGCCGAGGGCTCGCTCGAGGCAGAGAAGCTGATGATCTCTCGCGCCTACGATGCCAGGCGGACCCTGGAGTACGCCAGGCGTCTCGCCGGGCTCACCTAAAGGGAGGCTTTCATGGTCACGAAGGCACAAGCGCTCGCAGCTCTCGACGCTGGCTACCGGGCCTTCCGCACGCCCATCGCGGGACTCGCCGATGCAGCGTACGCTGAGCCGTGGCTCGGCACGTGGAACCTCTCGCAGTGCCTCGCCCACATGGAAGGCTGGTACCGCGAGATGACCGCCGCGATCGAGCGTGTGGCTCGCGGCGAGCGGCCCACCCCCGAGGGTGTGGACTACTCCGATGCGGACGCCTGGAATGAGAGGTTCGCCAGGGAGGCGAAGCCGGGGAGCGCCGCGCTGGCCGCATGGGATTCCGCCTTCCAGGCCTACCGGTCGGCTGCGGCGGCGCTCCCCGGCTCGCTCTACGGCGAAGACCCCGAGCGCGGACGCCCGCTGATCGGAAACCGCCTCCTCCACGGGGCGGGGATCCACCACTTCGAAGAGCACCAGCCCGAGCTGGAACGCTGGCTCCGGACACGGACGTAGCTCACCGGGGAGGTGTTGTGGAACTGCCGCTCTTCCCGCTGCGCACGGCCCTGTTTCCGGGAATGGAGCTGCCTCTGCGCATCTTCGAGGAGCGTTACCGCGTGATGGTCCGTGAACTGCTCGCTTCTGGCGGCGAGTTCGGCGTTCTCCTCATACGCGAGGGGGAGGAAGTCGGCGGCGGGGCGATTCCCCATGACTACGGGACCACCGCCCGAATCGAGCAGTGCCAGGAGGTCGAAGGGGGGCGCTTCGTGCTCACGGCCCGCGGGGTGCACCGCTTTCACCTCGTGCGCCTGCTCCCACCGCGGCCTTACCCCTTCGGCGAAGTCGAATTCATCCGCGATGAACCCGAACCGCTGACGCCGAACCTCCAGGCGGCCATCGAGACCGTCCGTGCAACCTTTCCCACCTATTTCCGGATGGCCCTCTCGCTCACCGGCCAGTGGGCGCAGGGCTTGCGCCTGCCCGAGCGCCCGCACGAACTGGTCAATTTCATCGGCCCCTGGCTGCAGGTTGAGGAGGAGGCGAAACAACGGCTGCTCGAAATCGGGCCGGCCGCCGACCGCGTGGCTCACCTGGCGGAGATCATCGATGAACTCCTCGCGCGGACCCGCGAGGAGGTGGTGGCTCACCGGAGGAAGAAGTTCGGCGCGCTCGGCGCCAGCAACTGAGGTCAGGGGAGCGCCAGCATCCGCTCCAGCGCCACCAGGGACCACTTCCGGGTCTCCGCATCGACCTTGATCTCGTTCACAACCTGCCCCTGGACCAGCCCCTCGAGCACCCAGGCGATGTAGGCAGGGTGGATGCGGTACATCGTGCTGCAGGGGCACACCACCGGGTCGAGGCAGAACACCGTCTTGTCCGGGTTCTGGTGCGCCAGGCGGTTGACCATGTTGATTTCGGTGCCCACCGCCCAGGCAGTCCCGGCTGGCGCTTCGCTGACGGCTTTGAGGATCTTCTCGGTCGAGCCGTTCATATCCGCAGCCTGGACGACTTCCCATTTGCACTCAGGATGGACGATCACGTTGATGCCCGGGTAGTCGCGGCGCGCCTTCTCGATCTGCTCAACGCTGAAGCGCTGGTGGGTGCTGCAATGTCCCTGCCAGAGGATGATCTTTGCCTTGCGAAGCTGCTCCGGCGTGGTTCCGCCGTTCGGCAGGCGCCAGTTCCACAGCACCATTTCGTCGAGCGGGACCCCCATCGCGTAGCCTGTGTTGCGCCCCAGGTGCTGGTCCGGGAAGAAGAGGATCTTCTCACCCCGTTCAAACGCCCAGGCCAGCGCCTTCTCGGCATTGCTCGACGTGCAGACGAGCCCGCCGCGCTCGCCAACGAACGCCTTCAGGCTCGCGGCACTGTTCATGTACGTGACCGGCACCACGCCTGCGTCATCGCCGATCATCTCGTGAATCTCGTCCCAGGCCGCGTACACGTCGTCCGGGTCGGCCATGTCGGCCATCGAGCAACCAGCCGCCATGTTGGGCAGGATGACCTTCACCTTCTCATCGGTGAGGATGTCGGCCGATTCGGCCATGAAGTGAACACCGCAGAACAGTACGAACTCGACGCCTTCCTGGTCGGCTGCATGGCGCGCGAGCTTGAAGCTGTCGCCGGTGAAATCGGCGTACTTGATGACCTCGTCCCGCTGGTAATGGTGGCCGAGCACCACCAGCTTCTTTCCGAGGATGGCCCGGGCCCGGGCGATGCGCCGGTCGAGCTCTTCGGGACTCATCTCAAGGTAAGCGCGCGGGATGTCCTGTTGCCAGCTGACGAATGCCGGTTCCTCGATCAGCGGCACCGGCTGGAGCGAATCGGTGGGGCACGTGTCCGGGTCGGTGTACCGGGCAAGCAGTTCGGCGTACTCGGAGACGCTCGGGCGTACGACAGCGGTCATCGGGATCCTCCTGACTTAGTGTCGAAACTACACTAAGTGGCACCAGTAACGTGCCATGGAGGGGAGTTCGTGTCAACCCTACACGAAGTCGGACGCGTGGATTTTAACGTCCGCCCGGGCCCCGGGCGGGCTCAGTGCTTCGCCCTCCTGGCCCCCGAACGGCGCCGGGCCCACTGCCGGCTCATGATCCAGCGAGTGGTGAACCGCGAGAAGCCAAGGCCGAGCAGCACCGCCCAGAACGCCGAGGCGAACACGAAAAAGCCCGGGCTCTCGCTTGCGAAGATCCCCATGTAGAGCCCGGCGAATCCACCCAGGGCGAACGCGAAGAACACAGGGAATGTGCGCCACCTCCATTCGGGCATCGGTCGCGGCGGACGGGCGGGCGAAGGTGCCGCCTGGGCTGCGGGAACCACGGGGCCTGCCTGGCGATTTCGCCGCCTGCGCGTGGTCACGAGGGGATCCCGTAGCGCAGGCGGAACGCCATGTCGCAGCGCAGGCAGAAGGGCACCACGTCCCGCCCCAGCAAGTTCCGGAATCCGATCACATGCACTCCGCAAGCCCGGCCCGCTTCGTTGATGCGGGAATCGGGATAGTGAAAGAGTCCGCCGCAGTCGGCGCAGATGAGCGCGCTGCGAGAGCCAATCTGCTGTTTGCATTCGCAACAGCAGGCATCCTTCATCGCTGCCCCTGGATGAATTCGAGGATGTCGCCGCGGCGGAAGAGCAGTGTGCCGCTGGCAGTCCGCCGGTGCTTCACCCGGCCGCGCTGCGCCGCTTCCGTGAGCACTGCCTCCGGCAGTCCCGCGACCTCGGCCGCCTCCCCGGCATCGAGCACATCGTCCAGGCCTGCAGGTACCGGGTTCAGGCACGTGTTGCACGCGAACTCCAGCGCCAGGTGCTCTTCGTTGATCCACACCTGCCCGCAGTCTTCGCCCGGCAGGTCGGCGCGCTGGTTGAGGTGGTAGAGCAGCCCGCACGTGTTGCACCAGGCTTCCATATGGATGGCAACCTCGAGCCCGCACACGCTGCACGCTTTCGAAACAGTCCCGTGTACCATCGCTGAACCCGCCGCGAGCATACTGCAACCTTGACTCGGGCGGAACGCCCTCCCTATGATCATAGCGCTTTAGCAATTCCTAGGCGGCCGCACTGGTGGCCGTGCCCGGCGTGGACGGGCGGGAGGGTTCGTGGCGCTGGCCACCTCGACGGATCGCACGGAGCTCGTGGCGCGCCTCGGCGTGCGGCCACTTCCTGAAGACCTCCTTGGCCAGGCACTGACTCACGCCTCCTACCTGAACGAGGCCGATTCCTCCGCCGTCTCCAACGAGCGCCTCGAATTCCTCGGGGACTCCGTCCTCGGTATGGTCATCGCCTCCGTCCTCTTCGAGGCGTTCCCCAACGCGGGTGAAGGCGAACTCACCCGGATGCGCGCCGATATCGTCCGCGGCACGAGCCTGGCCAGGGTGGCCGCCCGTCTGAAGCTCGGCGAGCACCTCATCCTCGGGCGCGGGGAGGAGGCGGCCGGGGGCCGCAACCGCGACCGCAACCTCGCGGGCGCCCTCGAGGCGCTCATCGGCGCCGTCTACCGCGCCCACGGCTATCGCGCGGCGCGCGCGCTCACCCGCCGGCTGCTCAAACCCGAGCTCGAGGCCGCGCGGCGCCACGGCGCACGGGTCGATGCGAAAAGCTCGCTCCAGCACATGGTCCAGGCGCGCTGGCACGAACCTCCTGAATATGTGACCGTTGAGGATGCGGCCGGCTCACCCGCCCGCCGGTTCGTGGTTGAGGTGCGGATCGCTGGCCAGACCCTCGGAAGGGGCGAGGGGCGCAGCAAGCGTGAAGCGCAACAACAGGCTGCCCAGGAAGCCGTCGCCTGGCTCACCGCCCAACCGCGGGAGGAGGGCTAGCCCATGTACCTGAAGAAGCTCTCCATCCAGGGTTTCAAGAGCTTTGCCAATCGCACCACCTTTGAATACGGGCGTGGCGTCACTGCCGTGGTCGGTCCCAATGGGTCCGGCAAGAGCAACGTCGCCGACGCCATCCGCTGGGTGCTCGGCGAACAGAGCACGCGCCTCCTCCGGGCAAGAAAACAGGAAGACGTCATCTTCGCGGGGACAAAGGAGCGCGCGGCGGTCGGAATGGCCGAGGTGGTGCTTACCCTCGATAACGAGGAGCGCTGGCTGCCGGTTGATTTCGCTGAGGTCGAAATTGCACGGCGCATCTACCGGAACGGCGATTCTGAGTACCTCCTGAACGGCTCCCGCGTCCGCCTGCGCGACGTCATCGACCTGCTCATGAAGGGCGATGTCGGCCAGAACAGCTACTCCATCATGGGCCAGGGCCTCGTCGATGAGGTCCTCAGCATGTCCCCCGATGAGCGGCGCTCGTTCCTGGATGAGGCGGCCGAGGTGAAACGGTTCCGGATGAAGATCCGGGAGGCGCAGGACCGCCTGGCTGCGACGCGCGATAACATCGACCGCGTCTCGCTCATCATCCAGGAGATCGAGCCGCGGCTGGCCCAGCTCAGCCGCCAGGCCGAGCGCGCCGCCGAGCACAAGCGGCTCAGCGCCGAGCTTACCGAACTCCTGAAGGCCTACTACGGGCATCTCTGGAACGAAGCGCAGAACACGCTCGTCCGCGTCCGGGCCGCGCTCGACCAGGGCACCGCGGAGAACGCGAGCGCAGCCCAGCGCGTCACCCAGCTCCGGGAGCAGCTGCGCACGCTTTCCGAGGAGATCCGCAAGCGCCGCGACGCCATCGCCCGCCGCGACACCCGCAGCATGGAAATCGAGCAGCGGCTCGCCGCCACCGAGCAGGCCGTGGCCCTTGACCGCGAACGCCACGGCATGGTCTCGGCCCGGCGCGAGGAGGTGCGCGCGGAGCTCGAGGCGCTCGAGGGCGAGCGCCTCTCGCTGGCCTCCACCGACGTCGACGATGGGCGCCGCGGAATTGAAGTGATCGGCGAGGCCGAAGATGCCCGCGATGCGATGCAGCGCTGCCGCCAGGAGCTCGATGCCGCCGAGCGCGAGTACTCCGCCCTCCGCAGCCGCGTCGGCGAGCTCCGCGATGGCGCGGAGGGCGATGACCGGCGCGCCAGCGCAATGCAGTCCGACATCGAAAACGCTGAGCGCCGCATCGCCGAGCTTGAGCGCGAGATGGAACAGGTTATCGCGCGGCGAAAGCAGGTCATGGTCGAGCTCATCGGCTACGGCCGCCGCTTCGCCGAGGCGCGCGCAGCCGTGATGGAAGGCGAGGTCCGTGTCGAAGAGGCACGGGCCGCAGCCGATGCCGCGCGCGAACAGCTCGTGCGCGTGCAAGAAGAGGTCCGCGAGTTCGAATCCGCCGGCAACCACGATCTGCGCGAGCTCGACCACCTGGAAGGCCGTCTCGATGCCCTGCGCCGCGTGCAGGCCGAGCATGATGGCGTTGCCGCGGGGACGCGAAACGTCCTCATCATGGGCCAGGCGCTCATGGAGGAGTTCGAACCGGGGAGCCTCGGTGAACCCCCGGAGGTCCCCGGGGTCGTCGGCCTTCTCTCCCGCCAGATCAAGGTCCCCGCGGGCCTCGAGGTGGCCATCAACGCTGCCCTCGAACAGCGCCTTCATGCGGTCATCGTCGAAAACGAGGCCGTCGCGCTCGATGCCATCGCGATCTTGCAGCGCCGAAAGGCCGGCCGCGCGCAGTTCCTCCCCCTCGATGCGGTCCGCCACGTCTACCCCCTCAATCTCCAGAAGGAGCGCGGCGTGGTCGGGGTGGCGGCGAAGCTGGTCCGCTGCGACCAGCGTGTCAAACCGCTGGTTGACACGCTTCTCGGCCGCGTGATCGTGGTGGAGGACGTCCAGACCGGCCTCCGCATGATCCGCCGGGCGCTGGGCTCCGTTGTCACCCTCGATGGCGTCTACATCGAGCAGACCGGCGTAATCGCGGGCGGCTCGACAGGGGCCGACGAGGGAGAGTTCATCCGCCAGCGCGAGCTCGAAGAGCTCCCGGAGCGCATCGAAGAGCTCCGGAAGCGCACCGAAGTGAGCGCCGAACGGATCGCCAATGCCCGCGCCGCCATCGAACAGGTGGCGAAGCGCTCGCACGAGGCTGAGGCTGACTACGAAATGACCCGGCGGGCGCTTGAAGCGGCCCGTTACGACCTTGAACGCGAACGCGAGCGCCTCCATCGCCTCCGCCGGGACATGGACGCCATCCGCTCGAAGCGCGCGGATATCGAACGCGAGCGTGACGGCCGGGTGGCGCAGATCGCCCAGGCTTCCCTCGCCGCGGGCCAGCTGCAGCAGCGGAGCGACGAGCGCCGCGCGGAAATGGCGTCGCTCGAGGCCCAGCTCACCGCCGCGACCGAGCGCCGCGAGGCTGCCCTGCGCGCCGTCTCCGAGGCGAGCGCCCGCCTGGCCTCAGTGGAAGGCGAACGCCGCACGCTGCTCGCCATGCGCGAGCAGCACGAGAAGTCCATCGAGCGCCTCGACAGCCAGATTGCGGCGAAGCGGCTCCAGGCGCGCAACCTCGAACTCGAAGCCAGCGTCATCGATGAACGCCTGGGCAAGCTCGCCCGTGAACTCGAGACGATCCGCGCAGAACAGGCCCGCTATGCCGAAGATGCCGCCCCGGACCGTGATGAGCTCCACCGCCTCGAAAACCATGAACGAACGATCCAGGACGAATGCAACGAGGCCCAGGAACAGCTGCTGGCGATCGAGCGCAAGCGGCTCGACCTCGAAGCCGAACTCGCGCGGACCATGGAACACATCGAGCATCTCAGGCTCGAGATGGAGCGCGAGGGGCTTGCCCCTGACCGCACCGGGCGCATCGTTGCATTCGATGATGCGATGGCTGCCGACCCGCTCTTCGATGTCGATGCCTTGCAGGCGCCCCGCATCCAGGGCGGCGCTGACGTCGACATCCAGCACATGCGCGAACGGATCGAGGAGCTCCGGCGCCAGATCCGGCGGCTTGGCGCGATCAACGCCGAAGCGCCGGAAGACTACCGGGAGTTCCAGGAGCGGCACGAGTTCCTCACCGGCCAGCTCGCCGACCTCACCGATGCAGAAGACCAGCTTCGAACGGCGATCGCCGAGCTCAACGAGGAGATTCGCACCCGCTTCACCACCACCTTCGAGCGCGTGAATTCCAGCTTTGGAGAGTACTTCCAGGCGTTCTTCGGTGGGGGCACGGCCTCGCTCATCCTCACCCATCCCGAAGACCTCGCGAACGCCGGCATCGAGATCGAAGCGCAGCCCCCGGGCAAGCGGATCAAAAGCCTCAGCCTGCTCTCCGGCGGCGAACGGTCGCTCACCGCGGTGGCGCTCCTGTTCGCGCTGCTCTCCGCGAATCCCGCCCCCTTCTGCGTGCTCGATGAAGTTGATGCCGCCCTTGACGAGGCTAACGTCGGCCGCTTCACGAGTGCGCTCAAGCAGCTCGCGGAGAAGACGCAGTTCCTCGTCGTGACGCACAACCGGCGCACCATCGAGGTCGCCGACGCCATCTACGGCGTGTCGATGGGGCGCGATGGCGTGTCGAAGGTGCTCAGCCTTCGGCTTTCCGACATCCCCCAGAACTGACCGGCGCGCACGCCAGGGATGCCGCGATTGGAGGCTCGCACCCCGGCATGTGGACTCCCGCGCTACCGTGGTGAGGACGGCCTCTCGCAACTGTCCGTTATCCCCGGTGGCGGTACCATCAGCCCCCAAGACCGCGAGAAGGAGCCCCTGTGAGGTTCTGGCGCAGGAAGCCCGCTGATCAGATCCCGGAGGCGGCCGAAGAGGCCGCCGTTGAAAGCGCATACGAGCCCACCCCGGAAGAGCGGGCCGAGCTCCACCAGCAGACCGAGCGTGCCGTGGAACGGACGCGCCGCGGCTTCTTCAGCCGCCTCGGCGGACTCTTCGAACGTCCCGACTTCAGCGATGAGCTCTGGGATGAACTCGAGGAGATCCTGATCGGGGCCGACGCCGGCCTGGAGACAGCCACGGTCATCCTCGACGGGGTGCGCGCCCGGGTGAAACAGGAGGGTGTGAAACAGTCGGCCCGCGTGCGCGAACTCCTCCGGGAGGAACTCGTCCGCGTCCTTCACGAGCCGCGCGAGACGCCACCGGCATGGGCCCGGCCCGATGCCCCGCCCATGCTCATCATCCTCGTGGTTGGCGTGAACGGGGCCGGCAAGACGACATCCATCGCCAAGATGGCGCACGCGTTCAAGCGCGATGGCGCAACCGTCATCCTGGGGGCCGCCGACACGTTTCGCGCCGCGGCCACCGACCAGCTCAAGGTCTGGGGGGAGCGCATCGGCGTCCGCGTCATTGCCCACCAGCCAGGCGCCGATCCTGGCGCCGTCGTCTTCGACACCCTCTCCGCAGCAGAAAGCGCCCGCGCCGATGTCGTGATCATCGATACCGCCGGCCGTCTGCACACCAAGTCGAACCTGATGGAAGAGCTGAAGAAGATGAACCGCATCGTCCAGCGGAAAGTCCCCGATGGCCCCCACGAAACGCTCCTGGTGCTCGATGCGACGACCGGCCAAAACGGACTCATGCAGGCCAGGACGTTCGCCGATGCCGTGGGCGTCACGGGCATCGTCCTTGCCAAGCTCGATGGCACAGCCAAGGGCGGTATCGCCTTCGCCATTGCCCACGAGCTTGGCATCCCGGTGCGCTTCATCGGCACCGGCGAAAAGATGGACGACCTCGCGCCTTTCGACCCGGAGGATTTCGTCGACTCGCTGCTCGCCTGAGGAGGCCCCATGGGCGATGTCCTGGCGTTCTGGTTCGTCGCCCTGGTAGTGGGGGCTCTCGGCTTTCCCATCGGGGCGGTCCTCCTCCGCCGCCTCCCCGATGCCGGTGCGGGCCTGGCGTTCCCCCTTGGCCTCGTGCTGGCGAGCTACGGGTACTTCATCCTGCGCGTCCTCTCGGTCCTCCCCCCGGGCCGGGCCGGCTATCTGCTCGCCCTGGCGCTCCTCGCGCTCGTCTCTGCCGGGGCAGCCGGCCGAGACCGCTGGTTGCTGGTGACGTGGCATCGTGCCTGGCCCGGGCTGGTGGTGGCGGCGGGCGTGTTCAGCCTGGCGTTCCTTGGCTACGTGGCGTTCCGCTCCTACAACGCGGAAATCGGCGGCACCGAGCAGCCCATGGACCTCATGTTCCTGAACGCGACGCTCACCTCGCCGGATTACCCGCCACACGATCCGTGGCTCGCCGGCGAAAAGGCGAGCTACTACTACTTCGGCTACCTTCAGTCGGGGGTGTTGACCGCAGTCTCGGGTGTCCCCGCGTCGGCGGGCTACAACCTCTCGCTCGCCTACACCTTCGCAGCGACGGCCTCAGCTGCGGCTTCGCTGGCGTTTGCCCTTGCCCGCTGGGTTGCCGGCGCGCGTGGCCGCACGTGGGCCACGGCCGCGGGCGCCGTCGCCATTGGGCTGCTGCTTTTCGTGGGGTCGCTCTCGGCGTGGTTCGAGTGGGCGGCGGCCCACGGCCACACGAGCCGCACGCTCTTCGAGGCATTCGGCGTGGAGTGGATGATCCCCTGCGCACCCGGGCAAACGGACAACTGCTACTCGGGCCAGCTCGACCCGCGGACCACCGCCTGGTACCCCACGGAGTTCTGGTTCTGGTGGCGCGGCTCGCGCATCATCCCTGGCACCATCACAGAATTCCCCTTCTTCAGCTTCCTCCTGGGAGACTTGCATCCCCACGTGATGTCGCTGCCACTCGTGCTCCTCGCGCTCGGCGTGGCGATGGCGGTGTGGCGCGGTCGCGGTGCCCTGGGCTGGCGGCGCCACCTCAACGACCCGTTCACCGGCCTGGCCCTGGCCGTCATCGTTGGGGCGCTCGCCTTCCAGAACGCCTGGGACGTCATCACGTTCTCGGCGGTCCTGGCGCTGGCTGTTGTCGCGCGCAATCTGCGGGCGCTCCCGGCGCCGGCCGCGATGCTTGCTGCTGCGTCCTACCTCGGGCCGGTGGCGGTGGCAGCTGCCATTGGATATCTGCCGTGGTGGGTCACGTTCAGTTCGCAGGCCGAAGGACTGTACGCCTACGTTGGGCAGGGTACCCGCCCGGCGCATGCCTTCCTCCAGTTCGGACCGCTGCTCGCCGCCGGCCTGCTCGCGGCTCTCTTCGCTTCCAGGCGGGGTGAGCTTCCCCGGCTCGCCTTTCTCTCTCTCGCCATGGCATGGGTGCCGTTGCTCCCGTTTCTCGGATGGTTCGCGCTGGCGGCGGCCCGGGGCGACCTCGCCGATGGCCTCGATGCCCGCGGCGCAGGCGGGTGGGTCACCCTGGCGTTCTACGCGGCAGCCGTCTGGCTGCTCACCACGGCGAGCGTTTCGATGGCCCTGGCACGGAACCCGGCCGCGCCGGTAGCCACCCTGGCGGCAGTCGGCGTCCTGCTACTGTACGGCTCGGAGCTCTATCTCATCCGGGATGTCTTCTTTGGCTCGGTGCCACGGCTCAACACGGTGTTCAAGCTTTCGTACCAGGCATGGGCGCTCCTTTCGGTGGCCGGCGCGGCCGGCATCGTGGCCAGCCTGCGCATGGCGGTGCAGTGGCGCAGGCCTGCCGCTTTCCTGGCACTTCCCGCCGCCTGGCTCGCAGCCGCGGGCCTCCTGTACCCGGTCCTCGCAGCGTTCAACCGGACCGCGGGCTTCAGCCTGCCCACCGCGATCGACGGGCTCGAGGTAGTCGCCCGCAATGACCCAAACGACTACGCTCTGACCCTCTGGATCCAGGAACACACCGCGCCGGGCGATGTCATCTTCGAGGCGACTGGCCGGCGCTGGCAGGGGAGCGCGGGGCAACAGCCGGTGATCGTGAACGCAAACGTCGATTACTCCGAGGCCGGTCGCATCGCCGCACGGACCGGACGGCAGACGCCGATCGGGTGGTATTTCCACGAGATCCAGTGGCGAGGCGATTCGCCCGCGAACCGGGCCGAGTTTACCCACCGCCAGGACCGTGTCGACTCCGCGTACGTCTCTGGTGATCCCGAAACCGTGCTGGCCGCAATGGGCGAGTACGGTGCGCGCTACCTGGTGGTCGCACGGGTGGAAATGGCAAGTTACCCGGGGCTGCTGTCGGACTTCGCGAAGTTCCTGGATGTCGCCTTCGAAGCAGGCGCCTACCGCGTGTACGTGCTGCCCGAGTACCGGAGGATTTCCACCTCGTGAGCGAGGGCGCCGCCCTGCGTTCGGTTTCGAAGGGCGCGCCAGCGCTCGCGGTCGGCGCGCTGGTGTGGTGGGCGCTCGGCGCGCTCTTTATCGCGATCCGCCTCGGCGCCGCCATGGGGACGCCAGTCGGCGGCGCCGAGCTGGACGGCCTGGCCGGGGCATGGCAATCCCATGTGGGAAATAGCGACTCCCGCTTCATCCCCACGCTGTTCCAGTCGCTCACCGCGCTGTCGTTTCGCTGGAGTACGTCCGAGCTCCCGGCGCGCTTGTTGGCCGTGGCGATCACCGGCACCGTGCCGGTGGCGGTGTACCGGCTCCGCCCCATGCTTGGCGAGGCTGGCGCGCTTATCTCCCTTGCGTTGCTCACGTTCGATGCACCAGGCGTCCTGTTCGGCGCCACGGCGACGGCCTCGGGATTTGACGTGGCGGCGGCGGCATGGCTGTTCGTCCTGCTCCAGCAGCGGGGCACGCCGGGGTGGGCCTGGGCGCCCGCCGCGTTCGCCCTCACCACTGCGGGCCCCACCTGGCTGCCGCTTGCCTTCGGCGTGGGCGTCGCCCGCCTCTTTCGCCAGGAATACCCGGCGGTCACGACGCTTGGCTGGGCCTCGGTGGGCGCGGCGGCTGGTGTGTTGGCCGCCAGCTTCCGTTTCGGGCTGGGCTGGGATGGCCTTCGCGTGCCCGCTTTCGATGCGCTCGCCGCCGGGTTCGATCGCCGCTGGTCGACCGAACCGACGGGGTACCTTGCCGCGCTCTACCTCGCGCCACTGCTCGCTGCAGGGCTCGCCGCAGTGTTCTACGACCTCTACCGCGCAGTCTCTGGCGCCTTCCCCGCCACGGACCGCCTGGAGTTGCTCGCCTGGGCCGGTACCGCGGCCGCATGGCTGCTTGCTTCCGCGGGGACCCATTCCCCGGTCCCCCTCGCCGCGGTTTCTCTCCCCGTCGCGCTGCTCCTCGGTCCCGCATTGGCCCGGCTGACCAACGCCGCACTCGAGGCCGACTGGACCTATGCCCGGTTCCTCGTCCCGGGCGTGCTGCTGGCGCTGCTGATAGCCGTCGCGTTCATGTTGCAGTGGGCGCGCGATGGCCGGGCGGGTGATGGTGGCGAAAAGGTCGCGGTTGGCGGTCTCCTGCTGGTGGCTGTCGCGGCCCTGGCCTTGCTCGTGTTCGACCGGCGCTCGCGGCCGGCGCTGGCCGCGCCCGCGGCCGTCGTGGGCATCCTGGCGCTGCTCCCGGGGGTCTCTGGCGTCGCCTTTTCGCTCCCGAACGAGCCGCTCCCATCGCCCGTGAGCTCCTTCCAGGCCCGGGAGATTCGCGATATCGCACTGCAGGTGCGGCAAGACGAGGGCGGGCTGATCGTGATCCACCCGCGGCTCGAACAGGACCTGACCTGGGCGTTCCGGGACTCGGGCGAGGTCATCATCGCCTCCGGCCGCGTGCCCGATGCCTCGGTCATCATCTGGCCCGGCGATCTCGCAGCGCCTGAGGGCTACAGCGTCCTCAATGGGGAGTGGTCCATCCTCCGGGAAAGACAGGGTCCAGACGAGGACTTCCTCGACTACCTCCGTTGGCTCACCAACCGCAATACTCTTCCCAGCGGGCGTGTTCCCGTCATCGTGTATCTGAAAGCAGGGCCATGACTGCTCCCACCGCCGCCCGGGAAACCAACCCGCGCTTCGCTGGCATCGACCGGTTGGCCGCCGCACGGGTCACGCTGACCTGGGAGATCACAGCGTACGCCGCCGTCCTCGCCACGGCGTTCGCCCTCCGGTTCTGGGACCTGGGCTCGCGCGCGCTCCATCACGACGAGAGCATCCACGCGCAGTGGTCGTGGGGGCTCCTGCAGGGCAACTACCACCATAGCCCGGTCTTCCACGGCCCCTTCTACTACCACGTTCAGGGCCTGGTGTTCTTCCTGTTCGGCGCCAGCGACTACACCAGCCGGGTCTCCGCCGCGCTCTTCGGGATGGCGCTGGTTGCCCTGCCGCTTCTCCTGCGCCGCCGCCTTGGCCCGGCGGGGACGTTCGCGGCCGTCGCGTTCATCGCGTTTTCCCCGACGCTGGTGTACTACAGCCGCTTCTTCCGCGAAGACATTTACATGGGGGCGTTCACGCTCCTCATGGTGGTCGCGATGTGGCGCTACATCGACGAGGGCCGCCAGCGGTGGCTCTTCGTCTTCGCCGCGGGCTTCACCGGCAACGTGCTCACGAAGGAGGGCTCGTTCCTCGCTTTCGCGGCGTTCCTCGTCTACCTCGACCTGTACGCGGCGAACACGCTGGCGGTCCGGACGCTCACCGCCCGCGAACTCGACACACTGCCGCGGCGGGTCCTCCTGACCATTGGGTTCGCCCCGTGGGCCTGGATGGTGGCGGCGCTCTGGCCTTTCCTTGGCCCGCTGCGCAGGAACCTGGACTGGGGCGATGACCTCCCCCGCAGCGGCGACGTGCTCGTGCTCCTGGGAACGTTCTGCCTCCCGCTCCTCACCCCCGTTTCGAGGATTGCCCTACTCGAGAAGTCCGGCCTCATCGAAAAGGACCGGCTGAGCTGGGAGAAGAGCCTCCAGGGCAGCATCGCCACGCGCGACGCGGTCGCGCTGCTCGGCCTGTTCGCGGTCACCACGAGCATGGCGGCCTTCGCCGGCCTGCAGTGGAAGCCGAAGGTCTGGGGCATTGCCTTCGCCGCATCCGCGTTCGTCTACCTCTCCCTGATGACCTCGCTCTGGACGAACCTGGATGGCCTGGTGAGCGGTCCATGGGGTTCGCTCGACTACTGGTACAGCCAGCAGGACGCGCACCGGGGCGACCAGCCCTGGTTCTACTACTACATGCTGATGCCGGCCTACGAATTCCTGCCCCTGGTGCTGGTCGTTGGCGGGGCCTGGTGGTCCGTCGTGCGGGGCGATGCCTTCTCCCGGTTCCTTGTCGTGTGGCTGGTGGGAATCTGGGGCGCACTCTCGTGGGGCGCCGAAAAAATGCCATGGCTCAACGTCCACATCGCCCTCCCTGCCTGCCTCCTCGCGGCGTGGACGGTCCAACGCGCGTGGCGCGCCTGGTCCATGCGTGAGGCTTCCCGCCGGACGGCTGCAACCCTCGCGAGCATTGCGCTGCTCGCAGCCGGGGGCCTCGCGCTCGTCGCCTTCCTCCCCGGCGGAGTCGCCTATCACTTCCTCCGGGGGGCAATCGCGCTGGCCGTCCTCGCAGCCATCCTGTTCGCCGCCTGGCCCTGTGGCCGGAGCGCGGCCGGGTTCGTCGCCGTGGTGGCGGTCGCCGGCGCGCTCGTGTTCTTCTCCATGAGGACCATGGTGATGGCCGTCTATGAGCGCGGCGATGTCCCGAAGGACCTGCTCATCTACACCCAGTCGTCGCCACAGCTGAAAGACGTTGCCGACCAGATCAACGCACTGGCCGAGGCATCGGGCATGGGCTACAACCTTCCCATCGCGGTCGACACGACCGATTCCTTCGCGTGGCCCTGGGCGTGGTACCTGCGCGACTTCAAGGCTGTCGCTTACGCCGACTTCTCGAACGGGCCCCCGGCCGGAAACTTCTCCGTCATGCTGGTTGCCTACGCGAACGTTGGCCGCACCCAGGACTACGCGGCGAGCAACGCGGCTGTCCAGTACGGCAGTCCCCGCCGCTACCCCCACCGCTGGTGGTACGACGAAACGTACAAGTACGCGATGAGCGTGGAGGACGGCCAGCCCTGCCTCTCCCGCTCGGGCAATTGCGGGCCCTTCCGCCTGGAAACCTGGAAGGTCATCGCCGATGGCGTGTTCGGCGGCGGCTGGCTCGATGCCTGGTTCCATTACTGGCGCGATCATTCGCCTGCGAGAGAGCCAGGGTCGACCGACGCGTTCGCGTTCTTCCCGGCGAACTTCGATGTGCAAACAGGCAAGCTCTCGGCCAAACCGGTCGAGCCGCCGAAACCCGGGACCGACGGCGAGGGCCGGCTGGCCTTCGGTGGTCTCGGCTGGCTTCCCGGGCAGTTCTTCGCGCCGGTCGATGTGGAGGCTGACGCTTCGGGCAATCTCTTCGTCATCGACAGCGCGACCAAGAAGCTGCAGAAGTTCGACGCGCAGGGCAACTTCATCACTGCCGTGGACATCCGCGACAATCCGGCGAACCCGGGCGAGCAATCCCAGCCGTGGGGCCTCGCCGTGGGCCCGGATGGCCACGTGGTGGTCGCTGATACCTTCGGCTGGCGGGTGCGGGTATTCGACCGCGACCTGAAGCTGGTCTCCTCCTTTGGCCAGCCCCCGGATACTTCGAAGGCTCCCGGGCCGTTTGACCTGTTCGGCCCCCGCGATGCGGTCGTCGATTCCTCGGGCCAGGTGTGGATCACCGACACCGGTAACGACCGCATCCAGGTGTTCACGCTCGACGGGCAGTTTGTCCGCACGATCGGGTCGACGGGGAATGCCCCGGGCCAGTTCGACGAGCCCGTGGGCCTCGCCATCGGGCGGGATGGCGCGGTGTACGTCGCCGACATGTACAACCGGCGCATCCAGGTGTTGAACCCCGATGGTTCATTCCGGGCGGAGATCCCCGTCGACGGGTGGGGTGGCGTCGAGGTGAACGATAAACCGTACCTCCGCGTGCTCTCCAGCGGCCGGATCGCCGCCGGCGTGCCGTCGCTCAACCTGGTGCGCGTCTACAACGCCGATGGCTCCGCGGCAGGGACCATCCCTTCGGAAGCGGAACCCCTTAACCGCCCTTATGGGTTGGTTGAGTCTGCCGATGGTAAGCTCTGGATAGTCGAGGGCGGCGCCGCCCGGCTCAGGCTGTTCGAAATCCCCTAACAGGCGGTCCCGTGATTCGCTCTCTCCGGTTTTGGGCCAGCCTGGTTGTCAGCCTTGTGTTTGTGGCGCTGTTTCTCCGTGCAACTCATCCCAGGGACCTGGCCGACGCGCTGGAGCAGGCCGAGTACTGGTGGCTGCTCCCTGGCACGGGCGTACTGTTCGTCGCCATCGTGGCGCGCTGCATTCGCTGGTCCATCCTCATGCGGCCAGTCGCGCCCATGAGTCCGGCGAAGCTCTTCCCCTATGCCATCATCGGCTACATGGCGAACAACCTCCTCCCGGCCCGCGCAGGCGAGCTGGTGCGCGCCTACGTGCTTGGCGACCGGGAGGGCGTTTCGAAGATGGGCACCTTCGGCACCATCGCCGTCGAGCGCCTCTTCGACGGTGTCACGCTCGTCCTCATGCTGCTCATCGCCGGGTCGATCGTGGGGTTCGAAGACGGCCGCCTGCGCGCCATCGCGGTTGCCTCAACCATCCTCTTCGTGGTCGCGCTCGCAGGGTTCTACATCCTCACGCTGAACGAGGAGCGCGCGAAGACAGTCATCCACTTCTTCCTGCGCGTTCTGCCCGACCGGTTCGAGCACCAGGCGGAGGCAATGGCCGATTCGCTGGTCAGCAGTCTGCGCTCGGTCCACGACTGGCGGTCACTCCTCCTGGTCGCCACCTTTAGTGGCCTCGCCTGGACGGTCGAGGCAGGTGCCTATGCCGTCATCGGCCAGGGGTTCGACATGGAGGTGGGCTTCGGCCACTACACCTTGCTGCTGGCGGCCGCCAACCTGGCGATCATCATCCCGACGTTCTTTGGCGGGACAGGCCCGTTCGAATGGGCCGCCAAGCTCGTCCTCGTGGGCGGCGGAGTGGCCGACAACGTTGCTGGCGCCTATTCCATCGTCGCCCATGGGGTCATCCTGGTCCCCACCACCGTCCTCGGCCTGGTCCTCCTCTGGAGCTACGGGGTCTCATTCAGGCGCATTGCGCGCGTGGAGGTCGAGGAGCAGGTGATCGCGCCGTGAACGCGGGGATCATTGGCGCTGGGGTTGCCGGCCTCGCGGCGGCGCGAGTGCTGCGCGCCCGCGGCCACCACGTCACCATTTTCGAAGGCCGCGATGAAGTCGGTGGGCAAGTAGTCACGTTCCCGGTTGGCGGAGAAGAGCTTGAATGCTTCTACCACCATATCTTCACGAACGACACGGCCGTCATCCGCTACATCGAAGACCTCGGGCTCATCGACCACCTGAAGTGGATCGAGCCGAAAAACGCACACTTCGTGAAGGGGAAGATGTACCCCTTCGTCACCCCGCTCGACCTGCTGCGGTTCACGGCGATCCCTTTCGTCAGCCGCGTCCGCCTTGGCCTGGCCGCGCTCTGGCTGCGGCGCCGGAAGGACGGCCTCGCCCGCTACGAAAACATCACCGCCAGGGAATGGATGGAGAAGGCGGTCGGCAGGCGGGCGTTCGACGCCTTCTGGGGTGCGCTCCTCCGCGGTAAGTTCGCCGACCAGGCCGGCAACGTCGGTATGGTCTGGCTCTGGAACAAGATCTACCTCCGCTTCTCGTCGCGGAAGGCCGGGGGGTCGAAAGAGTCCCTTGGCTATCTCGAAGGTTCCTTCAAACGTTACTATCGCGCGCTCGCCGACCGGCTCGAGGCCGACGGCGTCACCATTCGCCTCGAAACGCCAGTCGAACGGGTGGAAGTCTCGGACGGCGCCGTAAAGGGCATCGTTGCCGGCGGCATGTTCCACCCCTTCGACCAGGTGCTCATGACGACGCCGAACATCATCACGATGAAGATCTGTCCGGACCTCCCGGATGACTACCGGGCGGTGCTCGAACGCGTGCGCTACCAGTGGGCGACCTGCCTCATCCTTGCGCTCGACCGGCCGCTCACGCCGTACTACTGGCTCTCCATTGGCGACGATCTGCCGTTCGTCGCCTGCATCGAGCACACGAACTTCATGCCGCCGGAACGCTACGGCGGCAACCACATCGTCTACCTCTCGAACTACACTCCCCCGGGCCACCCGGTCCTGGAGATGGATGCTGACCAGGTGTTCGCGGCGTACCTCGATGGCATCAAGACGCTGAACCCGGCGTTCGAGCCCTCCTGGGTGCGCGACAGGTGGTTCTTCAAGGATCCCGGAGGCCAGCCCGTGATTACCACCAACTACTCAGCATCGATCCCCGAAATGCGCACCGGCATCGCGGGGCTCTACCTCTCCAACACCACCCAGGTCTATCCCGAAGACCGTGGCCAGAACTACAGCCTGCTGCTCGGCGAAAAGGTGGCGGCCCTGATGGACGAAGACGCCCGGATGGCGGCGAATGCCCGCGGAGCCGGCATCTAGCCTGCCCGGCGCCCTGTAAGACCCTCCCGGCAACGTTTCCCGCCGTCGCCATGGACGGCATGTTTGCGAAAGGCCAGGTACCGCGGATCGCCCCGCCTGGGGCAGATAGCCGGCAGGACAACTGGCGCCCGCTGCCCGCGGCGCGCGGAGGGGCGTGCGCCTCTAGCAGGGGTTTCGGCTATAGTGTGCTCGATTTCACAAGCGAGAGGTCCGGCCGATGACCGCTGAACCCGGTGTGGAGGAGCTGCGAGAGCTCGTGGCCGAATTTGAGCCCGGGCGCGGGCACGTGATGCCAGCGCTCCACAAGATCCAGGACAGGTATGGCTACATCACGCGCACCGCAATCGAGGTTGTCGCGCGCCAGCTCAACACCACGCCGGCCATGGTCTACGGCACCGTCTCGTTCTATTCAGACTTCCGCACACATCCCCCGGCGGAGACCGAAGTGGCCTGGTGCTGCGGCCCGGCCTGCCGCCTGAAAGGGGGCGACCGCATCCGCGAGGTGCTCCAGCGCGAGCTCGACCTTCCGCTCAACGCGCAGACGCCCGACCACCGCATCGGACTGCACATCGGCCAGTGCAACGGCACGTGCAGCGAGGCGCCCCAGGTCTGGGTCAACGGCGAGGTCGTCGGCAACCTCACCGTCGCCCGGGCCATCCGTCTCGCCCGCGAGTTGAAGGCAGGCCAATGAACAACCGTCTCGAATCGATCATCGCCAGCGCCCGGCAGTCCTGGGCCGCCGAACAGGCCTCGGGCCGCGTCCGCATCAACGTCACCCTCGATACCTCCTCCAGGGCCAGGGGCGCCGATGCCGTCCTTGCCAGGGTCCGCGAGGCGGCCGAGACCCGCCAGATCGTCGCCGATGTGGGCATCACCGGGTCCTGGGGCTTCTGCTGGATGGAGCCGTGCGTGACCGTGCGCACCGCTGCCGGCACACAGACTGTCCTGTACGCGAACATCACGCCTGACCGCGTCGATGAGCTCATCGAAAAGGTGGCGGCCGGCCAGGACTGGCCCGAGATGGCGCTGGGCGTTGTTGAAGGCAACCCGACCACCGAGATTCCCCTGCTTTCCGACCACCCCTTCATGCGCGGACAGGTGCGCCGGCTGATGGCGAACCTGGGCATTACCGACCCCGAAAACATCGACCACTACCTTGCCCGTGGCGGCTACGAGGGCTTCGGCAAGGCCCTCGAGATGGATGCCGAGGCCATCGTGAAGGAAGTGCTCGATTCCGGGCTTGGCGGGCGCGGCGGTGGTGGCTTCCCCGCCGGCCGAAAATGGGATTTCCTTCGCACTGCCACGGCCTCGCCCCGATACCTGGTCTGCAACGCCGATGAGGGCGACCCCGGCGCGTGGGTGAACCGCATCCTCATGGAAGGCGATCCCCACCTGATCATCGAGGGGATGCTCATCGCCGCGCTCGCTTCGCACGCCGATGCCGGCTACATCTATATCCGGTACGAGTACCCGCTCGCGTTCGCCCGAATGAAGAAGGCCGCCGACCAGGCCTACGAGAAGGGCCTTCTCGGCAAGAACATCCTGGGCACGGGCAAGGACTTCGACATCATCGTGTTCCTCGGCGCCGGCTCCTACGTTTGCGGCGAGGAAACCGGCCTCATCAACTCGATCGATAGCTACCGCGGCATGCCCCGCATCAAGCCACCGTTCCCCGCGCAGGCGGGCCTCTGGAACAAGCCCACCAACGTGAACAACGTCGAGTCCTATGCCAACGCCCCGATGATCATGCGCAACGGGGCCCTCTGGTGGAGCTCCGTTTCCGATGCCAAGGAAAAGGGCACCAAGATGTTCACCTTTTCCGGCCATGTGAAGCAGGCTGGCTGCATCGAAATCCCCTTCGGCCCCACCGTGCGGACCGCGCTCGAACAATACGCCGGGGGACTCAGCAGTGACCGGCCGCTCAAGGGATTCCAGCCCGGCGGACCCCTTTCGGGTGTGCTTCCGGCTTCGGATATCGACCTGACACTCACGCTCGACCCCTACCGCGAGCGGGGCATGTTCCTCGGCTCGGGCGGCATCGTCTTCTTCGATACATCGGCCTGCATTGTCGACATGTGCCTCTTCTTCCTCGGGTTCTGCGAGGACGAGAGCTGCGGCCGCTGCACCACCTGCCATGGCGGCACTCAGCGGGCGACCGAAATCCTTCGCCGCATCAGCGCCGGCGGCGGCCGCGATGTCGATCTGGCGAACCTCGAACAGCTGGTCGGCACCCTGGTCTGGTCGAACTGCCTCCACGGCCAGTTCGCCATGACCAGCGTCAAGACCTCGCTCAAGACGTTTCGCGACGAGTACCTCGAGCACATCGAGCAGAAGCGCTGCCGCGCTGGTGTGTGCGCCGGCCTGATCGACTACCGGGTGCGATCCGCCAGCGACCCCGCCCTCGAAGAGGCCGCGGCGCTGTGCCCGGCTGGCGCCATCGTCAGCCACGGGTCCGGGTACACCATCGATGACCCGGCGTGCATTCGCTGCGGAGCCTGCAAAGAGCTCGCCCCCAACGCGATCGAAGTGGTCGACCGCTTCGCCGCTCCCGTCGCCAGCGGAGCCGCTGCCGGCGGCTGAGGCCGCCCCCGCGCCGGGAAGCACATCCGTTCGCCTGCCGGTAGAATGGCGTATCTCGCCCGCCGGAGTCGCGCCGCGTGTCAACCCCGATCAGGCTCCAGTACCTCGAGCTGAAGCAGCGGTACCCCGGCACGATCCTGTTCTTCCGGCTCGGAGACTTCTACGAGACGTTCGACGACGACGCCAGGCTCGTCGCCACCGAGCTCCAGATTACGTTGACCTCGAAGCCGATGGGCAAGGACCTGCGGGTTCCGCTGGCCGGTGTTCCCTACCACAGCATCGATGGCCACGTCGCGAAGCTCGTGGCCCGTGGCTACCGCGTCGCCATCTGCGAACAGCTGGCCGACCCGTCCGAAGTGAAAGGGCTCGTCCCGCGCGACGTGGTGCGAGTCGTCACCGCCGGTACGGTCACCGCCGATGCATCGCTCGATGCGGCCGCACCGAACTACCTCGCAGCCCTCGCGGCTCGAGGGGGCACGGCCGCGCTTGCGCTCGCCGATATCACCACGGGCGAGATTCGCATCGCCCCGGGGCCCGGGGCTACGGCAGAGCTTGCGCGCAGTGCCCCTGCCGAGCTGCTGGTCGAAGACCCGCTCGACCGGCCAGAGGCGTTCGCCGGCGTGCTTGTCACCCGGCCCCAGCTGAGCGAGCTCGCTGTCTCGGCGGAGCTCGCGCGCCAGTTCGGCGACCATGCGGCCCCTACGATCGCCGGCTCGCCCGCCGAAGCGGCCGCGCTCGCCCACCTCATCGCGTACCTGCGTGAGACCTACCCGGCAGCGCTCGGAGCCCTGCAGCGGGTGCGCCACCTGGCGCCCGAAGGCGTCCTCATCGTGGACCAGCGAACCCTCCGGAACCTGGATGTGCTGCCACAGCCCGGCCGCCAGGCCTCCCTCTTTGGCGTCCTCGACCGGGCCCGGTCGGCCATGGGGAGCCGCCTCCTCCGGGAGTGGCTCACCCACCCGCTGCGCGACCTGGCCGGCATCGCCTCGAGACACGAGGCGGTGGCGTGGGCGGTTTCCCACCCCGTGGAACGGGAGCGCTGCCAGCTGATTCTCAAGGGCATCCCCGATATCGGCCGCATCCTGGGCAAAGTCGGGGCGCGTTCAGCAGCGCCGAGGGACCTCGCGGCGCTGCGCGACGGGCTCCGGGCCACGCTCGATCTCGGGGCGCGCATCCCGCGCGACGGGCTGCCTCGCGTGCTGGCGGATGCCCTCCACGGGCTCGCCGCTGCCCCGGAGGCACTGGTCACGCTCGATGCCGCCCTCGCGGACGACCCGCCGGCGAATTTCGATGAAGGCGGCGTCATCCGCCCGGGGTTCAGCCCGGAAATCGACTCGCTGCGCGCCCTCACTCGCGATGCTCGCGGGTTCCTGCTGGGCCTCGAACGCCTGGAGCGTGAACGCACCGGTATCAAGACGCTGAAGGTCGGTCACAACAAAGTCTTCGGGTACTACATCGAGGTCTCGGCCGCGAATGCGGCCCTGGTGCCGGCGCACTACCAGCGGCGTCAGACCCTGGTGGGGGCCGAGCGTTACGTGACGGAGGAGCTGAAGGATCACGAGTCCCGGCTCTTCGGCGCCCGTGACCGCCTGGTGGAACTCGAACGGCAGGCATTCGCACAGCTCGTCGAATCGCTGGCCGCGGAGATCGCTTCGCTCCAGCTTGTTGCCGAGGCCGTCGCGCTCGTGGACCTCGTCCTCGCCCTGGGAGAGGCGGCCTCCGAGCGCGGTTACGTTCGGCCCGAGCTCGGGGCTTCGTCACTCCACATCGAGGCGGGCCGCCACCCGGTGGTCGAAGCAGCGCTCGGGACCGGGCGCTTCGTGCCCAACGATTGCACTCTGGATGACGATTGCCAGGTGCTCATCCTCACCGGACCGAACATGAGCGGAAAGTCAACCTTTCTTCGCCAGGTCGCGCTGATTGCTCTCATGGCCCAGGCCGGCTCATTCGTGCCCGCGGCCGCGGCGCGGCTGCCGCTCTTCGACCGCATCTTTACGCGAATCGGCGCCCAGGACGACCTTGCCGCTGGCCAGTCCACGTTCATGGTCGAGATGATCGAGACCGCCCAGATTCTGCACCAGGCCACCCCGGATTCACTGGTCATCCTCGATGAGGTTGGCCGGGGGACGAGTACCTTCGATGGCATGGCAATCGCGCGGGCGGTTGTCGAGTTCCTCCACAACCGCAAAGAAGTTGCGGCCCGGACGCTGTTCGCCACGCACTACCACGAACTGACCGCGCTCGCCGGCGTGCTCCCCAGGGTCCGTAACGCCCACGTCGCCGTCCACGAGGAAGGGACGGAAGTGGTCTTCGAGCACCGAATCGTCCCCGGCCCGAGCGACCGCAGCTATGGCATTCACGTCGCGCGCCTCGCCGGGTTGCCGGGCGCCGTGGTTTCGCGGGCAGAGCACCTTCTCCGCGAGCTCGAATCGGCGCGGCCTGCGGGAGGAGCGGGGCCGGCGGTTTCCAACGGCCATGCACCGCTCCAGCCATCGCTGTTCGGTGGCCCTTCGCCGATCGAACGGGAGCTCGAGGGGCTCGACATCGACGGGATGACCCCGATCGAGGCCATGCAGAAGCTGTACGAACTGCGCGCGGCAGCCCGGGCCGCCACGCGGGGCAGCGCACCATGACCGCCGCCGGAGCTGCGCGACCGCCGGGCGCGATCCGCATCCTGGCTCCGGAGGTGGCCGCGCGCATCGCCGCGGGAGAGGTGGTGGAGCGGCCGGTGTCCGTCGTCCGGGAACTGCTGGATAACGCCATCGATGCTGGCGCAACGCGCATCACCCTCGAAATCGCCGATGGCGGCATCGGTCTCATTCGTGTCTCCGACGATGGCGGAGGCATTCGTCCGGAGGATATCGAGCTCGCCTTCGAGCGCCACGCGACCTCGAAGATTGCCGCGCTCGACGACCTTCACCGGGTGCACACCCTGGGATTCCGCGGCGAGGCCCTCCCCTCGATTGCGGCGGCTGCTGACATCGAAGTGGTCACCCGGGCCGAGGGCGAGCCGGTGGCCGTGTTCGTCGCCCTCGTCGATGGCCGGGTCGTCCGGCGCGTGTCGCGCCCGGCGCCGAGGGGCACGAGCATCGTCGTGCGCGACCTCTTCGCGAGGGTGCCGGCGCGACGCAAGTTCCTGGGGACGCCCGCCACTGAATCGCGGGCGGTGATCGTGCTGACCACGCACTACGCGCTTGCCTACCCTTCGGTGGCGTTCCAGGTGGTCTCCGGTGGCCGCCGCGTGCTCATCACGAGCGGAGATGGGGATATCCGTCACGCTTTCGCCTCGGTGTACGGCGCCGAGGCGGCGGCTGCCATGCTGGAAGTCGACCACCAGGAGCAGGCCTTCAGGGTCAGTGGCCTTGCCGGCCCGCCTTCCCTCCACCGCGGCAACCGGAGCGCTATCTCGGTGTTCATCAACGGTCGCTGGGTGCAAAGCCGCCCGCTCGCGTTCGCTGTGGTCGATGCCTACCAGGCGCAGCTTCCGGCAGGGCGGTTCCCACTGGCCGCCGTGCATATCGCGCTTCCCGATGATGAGGTGGACGTGAACGTGCACCCCGCGAAAGCCGAGGTGCGCTTCCGGGACGAGCGCGCCGTCGGCCGGGCAGTCCGTCACGCCATCCAGCTGGCGCTGGAAGGTTCGCGGGCCGTGGCATGGAGGCCGGACGCGCTGCCACCCGCCTCGCCGGCTGCCGTTCTGGCGTCCGCAGGCAAGAACCATTCTCCGCTGCGGGCACCCCGGCATCCCGAGCCCATCCAGGCCACCCTGCAATTGTCTCGCGGTGCCTCGCCTCCAGCGCTATCGCTCCCGGGCCCCGGCCCGCTGCACACGCAGCGAGGAGTCCTTCCGCTGCTCCGCGTCGTCGGGCAAATGGGTGCGACTTACATCGTCGCCGAAGGCCCGGATGGCGTGTACCTCATCGACCAGCACGCGGCCCACGAGCGCGTCGTCTACGACCGGCTGGTCGCGAGGAAGCAGGCAGCGGGGGATTCTGACGCGGTCCAGCCGCTCCTGGAGCCCGTGCTGGTTGAGCTTGAGCTGCCGCTTGCTGCGGTCCTCGAAGAACACCGGGATGCGTTCCAACGGCTCGGACTGGAGACAGAACCGTTCGGCGACCGCTCCGTCCTGGTGCGCAGGGTGCCTGCCGGGTTGGGCGCCGTCGACATCGCCGGCGAGGTCACGCGCCTGCTGGAGAAGCTCCAGTCCGAGACACGTGTGGAGGACGCGTTTGGCCGCGCGGCGGCGACGGTCGCATGTCACAGCAGCGTGCGCGCGGGCATGCCCCTGGCGATGGATGAGATGCGCCGCCTGATCGAGGACCTGGAGCGTGCGGCCTCGCCACGCACCTGCCCTCATGGCCGTCCCACATTGATCCACATGGGCACCGATGCCATCGAACGCCAGTTCGGGCGGCGTTAACCCCCGAGCGACTGCACTGCGGGGATGGGCCGGCTGCTCGTCCGGTAGGCCTTCTTCCCGGCCTCCAGCAGATCGCCGCCGTGGCAATCGTTGACGACGATCGCGGGGAATCCTTCGACTTCCAGCCGCCGGATCGCTTCAGTGCCAAGGTCCTCGAACGCCACCACCTCCGCCGACTTGATGTGGCGGTTGAGCAGCGCGCCTGTCCCACCGACGGCAATGCAGTAAACCGCATGGTGCTGCTTGATGGCTTCGCGGATTGCGGGTCCGCGGCCACCCTTGCCGATGATTCCCTTGAGTCCCAGTTCGAGCATGGGGATGGTGTACGGGTCGAGCCGCATCGCTGTGGTCGGGCCGGCCGAGCCGATGACGGCCCCCGGACGGGGGGGCGTTGGCCCCACGTAGTAAATCACCTGGCCACGCAAGTCGATTGGCAACGGTTCACCCTTCTTCACGAGTTCGATGAGCCGCTTGTGGGCAGCATCGCGCGCGGTGTAAATGACCCCGTTGAGCGTTACATGCGTCCCGATGGTCAAGCCCTCGATGACGTCATCGGTGAGCGGAGTGGTGAGAGCGACGCTTTCAGCCATTCGATTCCTCCTGCCGGGCGCCGGCGCCCAGCTGTTTCGACATAATGATGAAGTGGGCGGGCCGGTTGAGTTCAGCCAGCGCGTCCTCCGGCCAGGGCGCCGTCCCGGTCTCGCGGTAGCCGAGCCTGCGGTACCAGGGCGGAAGTTCCTCGCGCAGGTTCACCACCCACAGGTCGATTTCGCGGCAACCAGCTTCCCGGCAGCGCGCCTCGGCCGCCGCCACCAGCTGCCGGCCGAGGCCGTTCCCCTGGTGCCCTGGAACGACGGAGAGCATCCCGAAATAGCCGCGCCCTTCCTTCATCGCCACGTACACGCAGCCCGCGAGCCCGCGCTCGTTCGATTCCGCGACCAGGAAGCCATCCTCCGCCAGGAGCTTGGCGATCTCACCGGCATTCGTGCGGTCGCCGACCTTGAAGAAGTCCTCGACGCGGTACGCCCGGTTCACGATAGCAGCGATCGCCGCGGCTTCGCAGGGCTGCGCGTCCCGGATGCGGTAGCTCACAGCTCCTTCACCATCTCGCAGTAGCTGTGCGGTACGACAAAATCCCAGTGGCCCGGCTCGAACTGCTCCTCGTGGACAACGTAGTAGCCGAAGCGAGAGTAGTAGCCGGCAAGGCCAAACTCCCGGACAGTGCCAAGGGCGACTCGCCGGTAGCCCCCGGCGGCGGCGATGCGTTCGGCATGCTCCACCATCAACCGGCCCAAACCGCGATTCATGGCCTCGGGCTCCACACCCGCCAGGCCGTAGTACAGCGCTCCGGCCCAGGGGTGGCTCGCTGCAGCCGCCGGCGGGCGTTCGAGCGTCCGCTCCATTCCTGCCGGGCCAAGCAGCCCGGGCTCGATGAACCGCTCCGCCATGGTCACCATCGAAGTCGCCAGCAGGCGCCCTTCCTCCTCGACCAACATGATCCGCGCATCGCGCCCTGCTTCATCGGCGTACTCCGAGGGCGAAGTCCGCACGCCCTTGAAGATGTCCCGGTATACACCAAAGGCGCGGTTCACCACGCCGGCAACTGCCTCGAGGTCGGCCTCGGACAGTGGCACGACACGGATCGTGGCCACTAGATCACCGCCTGCTTCGTCCGGGCGCTGTGGCACTGGATATTGACGGCAACCGGCAGCGCCGTGATATGCGTCGGGTACGTCTCTACGAACACGTCGAGTGCCGTTGTGGACCCGCCAACGGCCTGCGGCCCCACGCCGAGCGCGTTCACCGCCTCCAGGAGCTCCAGCTCGAGTTCAGCGGCTTCCGGGTCGTCGCTGCGAGTGCCGATCTTCCGGAAGAGTGCGTGCTTGGCCATCGTCATCGCCTTTTCCGCCGTCCCGCCGATGCCCACACCGACGACAAGCGGTGGGCACGGGTTTCCGCCCGACATGTCGACCGTCTCGCACACGAAGTCGATCACGGCCTGCTTGCCCATGCCGGGAAGGAAGTTCTGATAGCGCGACATATTCTCGCAGCCGCCGCCTTTCGGCATGAACGAAAGGTGGACGCGGTCGCCCGGCACGATGTCGGTGTGGATGACGCCGGGGGTGTTGTCGCCCGTGTTGGCCCGGGTGCTGAACGGATGGGCGGCGATCGACTTCCTCAGGAAGCCCTCGCTGTACCCCCTGCGGATGCCTTCGTTGATGGCGTCGATCAGGTAACCGCCGGTGATGTGCACATCCTGGCCGATCTCAACCATCACCACGGCCGTGCCGGTATCCTGGCAAAGCGGGAGCATCCGCGACCGTGCGATCTCTGCATTCTCCAGGATCTCGTCGATGATCTGGACGCCGAGCGGGTTGCGCTCGGTCTGTCGCGCCCTCCGGATGGCCTCCTCGACATCCTCGGGCAGGTAGTGCGTCGCTTCGATGGCGAGGCGCGCGATGGTCTCGGTGATCTGGTCAGCGGTGATCTCTCGCATGTGCGTTCCAGTTGCAGGTTGCACTGGAGAGGTTACCAGCCACCGCGTCAGCGGTCTCGACTCATGCCCCGGCGTTCAGGCGCTGGCCCACGTTCGGGTCGAGCAGCCGCACGGTATCTTTCGCCATCTCGTGCGAAACCTTCACCGCCTTCGCGGCCGCCGTAAACGCGACCCGGCCCGCGATGCCTTCGACCGGGTCGACCGGGACGCTGGTGGGCGCCAGCGCACTCAACAAGTTCATGCGGGGATTTTGCCCCGGTCCGGGCTTCGATTCGAGAGACGGCCCGGTGGCGTTCCCGTGACGGTTGTGCTCCGGGCTGCCCGGCGGCTGTTCCGCCCGGGCGTTAGGATCTTTGCCATGAAGAATGTCCGTGTCATGGCCGTCTATGGCCATCCCGATGATGAAGGCCAGGCAACTGGCACGCTGGCCGCGTTCGCTGCCCGTGGAGCGCATGTCACGCTGGTGTGCGCTACCCGGGGCGAGGTCGGCGAAATCAGCGACCCATCGCTGGCTACCCCCGGGACGCTCGGCTATGTGCGCGAGCTCGAACTCCGTGCCGCGATGGCGCAGATCGGCGTGTTCGATGTCCGCTTCCTCCCGTTCCGCGACAGCGGTATGGCTGGAACTCCCGAGAACGAGGACCCGCGCTGCCTTCACGCGCAGCAGCCCCACGTGGTGGTGGGCCACCTCGTGACGCTGATGCGCGAACTCCGGCCCCACGCGGTATTCACGTGGGACCCGGCGGGAGGCTATGGCCACCCGGACCACATCGCGATCCACCGGCACACCCTCGCCGCGTTCGACGCGTGCGGTGATCCCGCCCACTTCCGCGATGCCGGCGTGCCCTGGGAGCCAGGCCGGCTCTACTGGGGCGCTTTCACCATGAAGCGCTTCGCAGGGATGTACCTGGAGCTCGAACGGCGTGGCCTGCTTCCAGAGGGGCTCGACCCGGAGCGCCGCGCCCGCTTCGAGCGGGCGATGGCCGCCCCGGACGCACCGCTGAGCCACGTGGTCGACGTTGGCGAATTCACCGGGCCCAAACGGGCCGCCGCCGGCATGCACCGCAGCCAGTTCGGCGAAAACAGCCTCTTTGCCCGTATCCCGGACGACCTGCGCTCCACCTTCTACGGCGAGGAGCGATTCTACCAGGCGCGCCCGGCAGAGCCCGCCCCGGCCTCGCCGCGTTCCGGGCTCGAAGCGCTCCTCCCGCCGGCCCTCGGTTGACACGTGTTGGTATGAGCCTAACGGCGCGCGTATGCTGCGCACCAGCGCAAACTGCCACCCTTGCCCTCGAGTGAGGAACCATGCACTACGGCACCCTGCGGGTCGCAACGCCCGATGGCCAGATCCGCGAGTACCCCATCAGCGAACCTTCGGTCGTGATTGGCCGCGCCGACGGGAACCAGGTGGTCATCGACCATGTGTCCGTCTCGCGCCGGCACGCACAGCTCGTCATCGAATCTGGCCGGGTCACCATCTCGGACCTGGGCTCCGGAACCGGGACTTTCGTCGGTGGGCAGCGGGTGCCCGCAAACACGCCCACCCTCATCGAAAGCGGTCAGACCATGCGCCTGGGCGACGTCGAGGCGCGGTTCGTGCTCTCGGACGAGCTCCGCGGAGACTCGTCGCCCGCAGCTCGCGCGGCCGCCGCAGCTGACTCCGAACAGACGATCGGCGTGGCCCTGACCTCGCCTGGCGCCCCGGTCGCTGCAGGGTCGCCCACCACCGCGACGGTGCTTGTCCAGAACCGGGGCAATGTCGTCGACGAGCTTTCGATCTCCGTCGTCGACTTGCCCGAGGGATGGGCCAGGGTGAGCCGCCCAACCATCTCGCTGGTCCCCGGCGCGCGTGACGAAATCACCATTGTGCTCCAGCCCCCCCGAGACGCTTCGGCGGGCGCGGGTGACCACGAGTTCTCCGTGGCGGTCACGTCGAAATCCCGCGGCCGCGAGGTGCGGGCGCTTGGCCGGCTGACCATCCTTCCGTTCGAAGGCTTCAAGCTGGCGATTCAGCCCCCCCGGGCCAGGCGGGACTTCAAGGTCACCGCCAGCAACATGGGCAACACGCCGATCACGGTGTCCCTCACCACCTCCGACCAGGGTAGCGAACTTGACTACCAGCTGGAGAGCGAACAGCTGGAGCTTCAGCCGGGCGAACAGCGGACGATTTCCCTTTCGGCGCGGACGAAATCCCGGAAGTGGTTCGGACCGGCAACCATGCGGCCGTTCCGCGTTGAGGGGCGTCCAGATGGCGCTGCTACCTCTGTGACCGCGGACGCGCACCTTACGATTCGGCCGCCATTGCAGCGTTTTCGCTGGCCATCGATGGCCGTGCTCATCTTCGCCCTGCTCGGCGGCGGCGCCTACGGCTATACGACGAGCTGCAAGGATGGCTGGCTAGGTTGTTCGAGCGAAAAGAAGGCGGCCGCGCCAGCCTCCACCCCCACGGCCGTGGCATCCCCGACGGCCACGCAGGCCACACCAACACCAGCCGGGCTGTACGTGGGTGGAAACGGCGTGATCATGAACTCCGACCCCGTGCCGAACAACACGAACTGCCTCGCCGTCCGCTCGGGCGACACGCCGAGGATTGCCCCCGACAACGTCCTCGGGCGCCTGTGTACGGGCACCCGGGTTGCCATCAAAGGTGGGCCGGCGACCGATGGGACGCTGACCTGGTGGAAGATCGAGGGTGGCGGCCTCGCCGGCTGGGCTGCGGAAAAGAGCGCCGACGGGGTCGTCTGGATCGCACCGGCCCCCTGACCTCAGCCCTCTTCGAACCACTCCAGGTTGCACGCTGCGAATGCCGGCTTCTCGGCTTCGATGATGCTCTGCACAAGCTGACGGCTGAGCCCTGAACCGCGCGCGACATGCAGCCGCACCGTGAACCGGAACGCCCGCGTGCGATCGTTGGCGATATCGCGCAGCGAAGGCTCGAGAATCTCAGGCTCGGCCCCTGTGTAGAGGCGCAGGAAATGCGCCAGGCCCTGCCGGGTGCCGCGCCAGCGGAAGAGTTCCGGTGCCGCCTTCACCAGGTCGCGCCGCCGCTCCTCCGGCCAGCGGGCATCGAGCGCCAGCCCCAGCCACGAACCGAGCCATGTGACCACCTCCGGCGGCGCCACATCTGGGTCGAAGTAGTAGGGGATGTTCTCGATCGTGCGATCGATCGGGGAGAGGATGTGCTCAAAAATGAGCAGGAACCGCCCCAGGAAGTCGCTAAGCTCGTTCTCCTGGTAAATGCCGGGCAAATAGTCAAGGTACGAGCTGCGCGCCTGGGGTATACCCGGGGGCGTGTCCCAGGCAGGCTGCCCGGCCGTGGCAGGGGTTGCCGGCGGGCCGTCGCTGCCGTTCACGCCGATCTCCTCGCTTGCCGGTGTCATCGCCATGGCTATCGCTGCCCCACCGTTACGACATGTTCGTACGAGAGCAGGAGCACATCATCGGCGACCGTGATGCTTTGTCCAGCGGCGCGCGACTGCCCGGTCTGGATATCCACCTGGTACAGCGTCACGTCCTGGGCATACTCCACGCCGGGCACCGACTGCACGACCGACTGCATCTCCGAGAGGTACAGGTCGCGCCCAAACGGCCAGCCGGTGCCGTCAGGTCCTCCGAACAGCGGATCAAGGTATTCGCGGATACGTTCGGCAACGGCCGCTCGAACGTCATCAGCACGCCGGTGGCGCTGGACCAGGATCGTGGCCTCGATGCTGACGCCCACGTACGCCGGTCCATCGACCACGAGTTGCGTGCCCAGCAACCGGCGCTCGTCGAGGTACTCCCGCACTTCTTCGAGGAGCTCGGGCGCTGGCTGAAGCGTCTCCACGGTCCGCGGGTAATCCGGAGGAAGCAGCGGGACGATGAGGAGTTCGACCGTCCCGGGTGGAACGGAGCTTCCAGTGCCATCCATCCGCACCTGGATGCAGCGCGCGCGGGCCACCCGGCGCGATGCCTCCCGCGCCAGGAACTCGTAGTCGGAGGCGGTGATCGCCCGGTCACGCGTCTTGACGGCCTCCGGCACCCTCAGGCGGGCTGCATCCAGCGTCTCGGGGTCGAGTCCGCCTGAGGCCGGGATGCGGTTTGTGACCTCGCGGATGTACGGGATCGATGACCGCAGCACGGTGAGCGTGTTTGCGCCCACGTTGCCCCGGATACCGCCGCCGTAGCGGTACCTGGTGAACCGGAGGGCCGAACCACGCGCAGGCGTCCGCCCGTGCGCGACCTCGCGGCCGTCCTGTTCCCGGATCGTCGGGCCAAATCGCAGCGTGCCGGTCACACCATCGATCATGTAGTGCCGGTCATCTGGCCCCGAGTCCAGGAACGTCGTCACTTCTGTCCAGCCGGTCCACTCACCGTCCGGCTCGAACACCTCGAGGTACTCCTCCTCGGTCCGCGGAAGGATGAGGGAATTCTGGAGCTGGAAGCTCTCCCCCGGCATGCCCGACGTCCGGCCGATGAGCTCATTCACCACGAGCGTCGAGTGCGTGGCCTGGATGGTGCCGCCGATGGACATTGGTTCGACCGTGTTGATGCGTGGAGACGCGGAATAGGTGGGCTGGCGAGGCCGCGGCTGTACCACCCGGACCCGCAACCAGTGGAGCTGGAGACGGTGGAGTACCCGCGCCTCCATCCCCGCCGGCACGTGGAGCACGATGGCTCCATCGCTGTTCAGGCCACCGGTTTCATCTCGCTCCACCGCGCACCTCACCCAGCCCCGCGTCTCGCCGCACCAGGCCTCCCAGGCCAGCGGTGGGTCCCGCGGGTCAACACCGATGCCCTCCACGTTGCAGTCGATCGTGAGCTGCAGGAGGTGGTGACTCAGGTTCTCGGCAAACCCGAAGTACAGGGCGTCGCCTGGCAGGGGGACCCGCTGGAACGCATCGAAGAATTCTCCATCGAGGCTCAGCCTCCCCGTGTAGTCGGCGTACTGGACATCGTCCGATGAGAACAGGCACTGGCGGAGTGTCGGCGGGACCACCGCCAGGTCGTGGTCGGTGGTGAAGGTGATCGCCGGCTGGTCAGATGCGGCCAGCGTGGAGACCTCGGTGCCCCGTGGGATGACGACCGGTCCCGGCTGGGGCGCTGAGAGCCGCAGGGTCACAGGTACCGTGGCTGGCACGGCATCCTTCAGGGTCACCCCGAGGAGGTCCATGAAGCGCAAGTAGCTCTTTTCCGGCACACGGTTGAGCCGGTACAGCATCAGGTCGGTCATCCACGCGAACAACTCGATCAGGGTGACCCCCGGGTCCGAAACGTTGTGGTCGGTCCACTCCGGCGTGTAACGCGGAATCAGCATCTTGGCCTCGTTCACGAGGTCCTGGAACCGGCGGTCGTCCAGCTGGGGATCAGGAAGGGGCATGGCGAACTCCTGAGCGCGCAATTGTAACGGTTCCCACGGGGTCGGAAACCGCGATGCGCCTGGTCATTCGGGCTCGATCAGATAGAAGGGATAGACCAGCGATCGCCGGTCCTTGGTAGCGCGGATGGTGTAGGTCACCGTGATGTTGAGCCGCACTGCCTCCGGGTCTGAGTAGTCGGTGGCGACATCGACGACCTCCACGGCGATGCGAGGCTCCCACATGCCGAGCGCCTCTTCTACATAACGGCGGGCAAGGCCCACGGTCTCCGGGTTGTTCGGGGCGAACACCAGCTCGTGGATGCGGCAGCCAAAGGCCGGGCGCATCACCCGCTCCCCCGTGCTGGTGCCGATGATGATGGCGATCGCCTCCTCGATCTCTTGTGCGTGCGAGGAGATGGCGATGCCTCCGGTGGCGTCGACCGACACCGGGAATCGCCAGCCCCTGCCAATCAGGATGTCGTCGTTCGTTGTCAATTGATCTGCACCGCCGGAGCACTGATTTTGACCTGTCCGCTCCCGTTGATGGTGACCTGGGCACCCTTCAGCTCCAATTTCCCCTTGGCCTCGACCGAGACATTCGCCCCCTGTACCGCCGCGTCGGCCTTGGCCTCGATCGCCACCTTGCCGCCTGCCGAGATGCTCACGTTCCCGGTCGCCTCGATCGCGATCTTGCCCGAAGCCGATTCAATCTTGATGGAGTTCTTGCCCGACTGGTCGATCAGCTCAATCTTCTCCGACCCCTTGGTGTCGTCGAAGCTCAAGATATGACCCGCGCGCGTCCGGAATTGCCGGACGACCACCTTGCCGTCGGCCGCGACGAGCTTGCCGGTCGGCAAGGGCGCCTTGTCCTGGCCGTTCCAGGTCGCCCCGAGGACGTACGGGTAGTTGAAATCGCCATCGAGGAACCCCACCAGCACCTCGTCGTTGACTTCGGGAAGGGTGATAAACCCGCGGCCCGCCCCGGCCATGGGCGAGACCACTGGCGCCCATCCGCTTTCGAGCTCCTCCGAAAGCCACGGGAACTTCACCTTGACACGGGCGCCGCGTTCATCGTCCTTGTTGTTGGTAACGACCCCGACGGCGAGCGGCCACGCAGCCCGCGAAGGCACACGGCCCGGCCGGCGCGGGTCGGCAAGCAAGAGCGATGCCACGGTGCCCGAGCTCATTCCGTCGACCGTGAACTCGGTCAGGTAGCCATCCTCGGGGGTGTAGGTGTGGCGGGTTGCGGTGACGGTGTAGTTCCCGCTGAACCGGGTGCCGATGCCGGTGACCTGTACGGTGACGCCCGGCTTTACCTTCGGATTGCCGAGGCATCGGCCTTCACCCGACATGTCGACCGAGGCGATGGCCTTCAACGTTGAGCCGGCGATGGCCTGCGCCTCATCGGCCTTGGAGACACCCTGGTCGGTGACGACCAGTTTTGCGGCCGCGAAACCCTGTTGCGCCGCCGTCGCGCCCTTCGGCAAGCCGGTGGCCGTTGCCGTCCACGAAGCGGCAGTGACCGTGCCAACCGTCGGGCGCTTCTGCTGAGGGTCCCAGCCGCGGACCTCCACCGAGTTGACCTGGGCGCTTGCCGCGAACCGGGGCCGGAACTCAAGGAGTGCGTTGCCCAGCTCCAGCTGCACGCTCGTACCGCTGTTCGATTCGGGCTTTTCGAACCGGAGCTTGCCATCCGCGAAGCGGAGCACGAAACCGATCCGGCGGGCCCGTTCGGAGAGGAACTCCCAGTCTGTCTGGTTCACCTGGAACAGGTGCTCGTGCTGGACCGATGTCGAATCGGCCGAGAGCGACAACCCGGCCTGCCCGGCGATAGCCTGGGCAATCTGGGAATCAGTCTGTTGCACAAATGCGCGGGTCCTGGTGCCGCGGTGGAGACGATGCGACTTGTCATAACCGCGGACAATGAGCATCGGGACGGCTTCCTCCTCGATGTCCAGCTCGATCGAGGTAATTTCCCCCTCCAGCAACGTGACGTAGCTCGCCCCGTCGCGAACCTGCACCGTTACGGGCTTGCCTATCGAAAACCGCGAATCGTCGGCCCATTCCCAGGCCGGCGACGTTGTGATGTTTTCGGCAACGCGCAAGGTGAACATCCCGGGCATGTGCAGGCTTTGTTCCACCTCCAGCTCGGCGAGCACGTTGAAGAACGCCGGCGGAAGGTCCGACCCATCGACCTTCACGGCGAACAGGTTGAGATGGGGGCGTTCCGGGCTGCTCACCCTGCGTACTCATCCAGGGGTGGTAGCGCCAGCCGTGTGCCCGGCCTGAGCCGCAGCGGATTATTGATACCGTTCGCCTCGGCGATGTGCCGCCAGTACCGGGGTTCCCCGTACTCCTCCGCCGCGATGAGATCGAGCGTCTCGCGCTGCTGAACCACCCGCGTGCGGTGCCCCGCGACCCCACCGGAGGTCGGGTTTTGTGCCGGGAACCTTCCCGGGTCATGCGCTTGCTTCAGGGTCAGGTCGACCGTCGCACGGGTCGGCGTCCCATCCTCGAGGAACATCGTGAACTTCTGCGTCATGCTCGTGACAACGGCTTTGAAGGACCAGGCGTTGCCCCACTCGAACATGCACTCCGGGGGCCGGCCCTTGTTCGTCTTGGAGTCCAGCCGGTCGGGGTTCACGAGCGCCAGATCCCACAGGTCGTTGGTGTACCTGGTCCGCACGTCCTCCCCCGTGTCGTTCGTATCGAAGAACAGGCTCAGGGTGAGCGTGGCGGGCTTTCCACCAACAAACTCGAGTTGGGGAATGTTCGCGCCCCGGTCGGCGGCCTCGGCCCAGCCCACCTCCTTCGCGAATGCGTACTCCGTCGGGTTGAACAGGCAGGTGATCGCCTTGTTCGTGTCGAGGTTCCTGATCGTGGCTTTTACGAGCGTCATCTGTAGCCGTCCTTATACCAGACCACCAGCGTCCTACGGCATCCCACGTTCGCGCTCCCGTTCGACGCGGAGGTCGCGTTTGAACTTCTTCCAGACGCGTTCCGCAATCCGATCGATATCGGGCGGGGCCGCGGCCTCCGGTGCAGGTTCAACTTTCGTCACGCTCCCCACGGGTTCCTCGACGCGCTGCACCACCTGCCGCGCCGGTGGCGGCGCCATCGGGAGGAGCGGGCGCGCGGGGACTGGCGCGGCGGCGACACGCTGCAGGACTTCGGAAGGCCCCGGCGCCGCCGGGGCAATCTGGCCATACAGACTTGTACCCGGCCCGGCCGGGGCCGCTTGCGGAGGGGCGGGCCGGGCGGGGACGTGAGGGACATCGGCCGGCGCGAAGACCGACCCGGTGCGTTCCGGTGGCTGGACAACGCGGCGGCTCAACGAGACCTCTGTCGAAGGCGTCCCGGCGCCGGTCAGGAAGCGAGTCACTGGATCGGCCGGCGGCGCTTGCGGGATCGCGACGCGCCGGGATGGCGCTTCGGATTCGTGGCGCTCCTGCCGGTGGATGGGCACAGCGGAGGCGCGCAGACGTGGCGGTTCCTGCGGTCGAAGTGCTTCGCCCGGGGCAGACGCTGCCAACCGATCGGCGGCGGCAGGGACGCGCGCAACTACCGCCGCATGGCGTGGGCCGGGAGTGGTGATGGACCTTTGAACCATGCCCGGGGGTTCCACCGCGCCGGAACTCGTCGCCGCGGGCGGTAGCACATGGTACTCCGCGCCAGGCTTCTCGTCGGTTGCAGGCGACAGGGGCGGTGCCGTTCGGCGCGCTACCCGGCGCTGCGCGAGAGGAAACGGAAACACTGCCGGCGCGGGAGTTGCCACCAGCGCTCCCTGTCCCGTCGGCGGGGTGGCGTGCGGAAGCCGTGAACCCGGCGCTAAAGTCTGTGCCGTCGCCCCGTAGGTACGCGGCTCAGGCGAAGGCTCTGCGCCTGCTGGGGAGGCCAGGGGTGCGCCCGCGGCGACCACACGCCGGGCGGGCGCCACCCCGCTCCTTTGCGTCTCCCTGGCGAACAGGGACGTCGGCGTTCCCGCGGCGGGGCTGGTGTCGATGGGCAACCCGCACGCGGTGTTCTTC
>CAZYLL010000004.1:278396-285466 GCA_964648195.1 uncultured Anaerolineaceae bacterium
GGGGCCAGGGGGAGCCATTGCTTCCCCATCCGGACGGCTTGCCACGGGGGAGGCGGCCTCGACGCGCCGGTGAACCCGGCCCTCCGCTGCCGAAGTCTCCCGCGATGCGGGCCGCGCCGGCTCATGGGGTGCGACCGGAGGTGGTGAGGCCGGTATCTCCGTGCCAGGCGCTGCCGCTGATGCCGGCGGCGTGCTGGGAACCGGGGCGGTCACGGCCGCGACCGCCGGTTCGCTCGCCCGGGCTGGAGCCGGGCCAGTCTCAGGGTGCGGCGCCACCGTTGCCTGGCTGGCCTGTCGGCCGGACGGCGCCTCGGGCTGCGGCGATTCAGGCGGAGAATCCACGGCTGCGGCACTGGCGCCGGGCCTCTCCGCTGGCGGCGCGGCCGCGTTGGATCTGGCTACTGGGCCGGCACGGCCCCCTGCCCGGGCCGGTGGTGCCGGTGACACATCCGCAGCTGCCTCCTCGGGTTCAAATGGCCCGGCTGAAGGCGCAGTGGCGGCTGGCGCTAACTGGGGCAGTTCAACGCGCCGTCGAACGGTCCCAGCTCCAGGGGCGCCATGGCCGGCGGGCGGCCGTTCGGCTGGAGGTGGTGCCTGTGGGCCGGCGTCCCGGGTCGCGGAGCGCCTCGCCGTGGCGGCCTGGTCCGGCCCGTGGGCGACCATCGGTTTTGCCACAGCGCGGAGCCCCGCATCAGCCCGCGGCCCGGGACCCTGTGACACCGGTGCCGTGTTTCCACGAGCTGGCGGCGGATCTGGGGGTCTGGGAACCGGGAGGCCTGGTTCGATCTCCTGGGCGCTGTCTCCGGCGCCGGGCCCGTCAGGGGCCGTCGCCTGTGCGTCACCTGCTCGGGCTGTTGCCCCCGGAGGCTCACTGGTGGCCGGCGGGGCTTGCGGTGCCCTCTCGGCAGCCGGCGCACCGGGCTGCGCCGCAGAGCTCGCGAGCGTGGCGCCTTCAGTTCGCTCCGGGGGTTCCAGTGCTTCGCCAGAGTCATGCACATCAGCAGGGCGACCGGCACGCCGGCGGATCGGCGCCGCGGTGCCGGGGTCCGGGACCGGCAGCGCACCCGCCGGTCGCTCAGGGGGCGTTCGATGGCCTGCTTCGCCCGGCGGCTCAGTTGCGGGGGACCGTGCGATTGACGCGATCGGCACGTCGGCCAATGACTTGCTGTCCCCTGCAACTCCGGCGGCTTCCCGCGGACGGCTTGGGTCAACCGACGGCGCGGGTGCGTGCCGCCGCCCGGGGATTCGCAGGTGATCCTCGCGGTCGGCCGGCCTGGATATGTTCTCTGCACCGAGGCCCGGCCCACCCACAGGTGGCGGCAGCCCTGGACGCGTCTCCCGCGGAGGTGGCGGTGCTGCGAACCCTTGCGGACCTGTGCCGCTTTCGGGTAGCGCCGGAGCGCCAGCGGCGCTCGAAGGCTCGATCACTGTCGCCGCGCCGCTGGTCGGCTGCGATGGGATGGTGCCAGGCGGGGCTTCCGGCGGTATCGGTGCGTGTGCCGGAGAGTCCGGCCCTCCGGTGCGCCGTTGCACCGGCGGAGGGGAGGTAGCCAGCCCGGCGGCTGGTGTCTCATCGGGCGCTGCGCCCGTCCCTTCCCCTCGCTCGAGTGGTGCCGCCTGCGGCGCCGGGCGGGTGCCGGGCGTCACCGGCGCCTCGATCGCGGGACGTGTGGCCCCGCGGGGCGCTGGTTGCCCTCCCGGAGAGGCTGGTGTCCGGCGAGGAACATCCCCCGGCCCGGCGTCGGAGTGTGCTTGCAGGGCTTCTGTGGCTGTAGCCGGGGTCTGGAGGTTCAGCGCGGCTGGTGTGGTGGCGCGGTCACCCGGCTCGCGCGGGCCGCGGGCAGCCTCGCGAGCCGGCGTCCGCTGGATCGTACCGCCCGGTGGTGGCGGCGCTCCCGCCTCAGCGGGGCTGCCCGGCGGGGCCTCCGAAGCCGCAGGCTCCGCAGCGGCGGCGGTCTCAGCGGTTCCCGGGTGGCTGGGCGCCGGTGGTGCAGGACTGGCGCTTGTTCCCGGCTCGATCGTCACGGGTGCGGGCGCTTCCTGGATCCGCGAACGCCTGCCCGAAGGCCGGGGCCGTGGAGGTGGTGCCTCAGCAGGCACCGGCATGCCGATCGATTCGAGGGCAGGCGCCGTATTGCGCTCCAGCATGCGCGCTTCCAGTTGTTCGGCGATGCTTTCGAGGCGGCGTACCCACGATGGACCTTCGCCGGGCGGCTCGGGCGAGCCGGGTGGCGCCACGTCCGCAGGTTCATCGGCCTGGGCCTGGGAGGGTCCCACGGCGCCGCCGGCGGCGGGCATCGGGCCCTCCGCGACGGACCGGTAGCCTCCCGCCCACGTTGCCGGTGCCTCGGGTGCCGCGGCCCGGTTGGGGACGGGTGGGGCAGTGAACATGCGATCCAGCCCCCCGTTCGGACCAAGCACCCCCCGGCTGTACCGTTCAGCGCGACCGAGCACCGCACTTGCGAGGTCTTCGCCTGTGCCATGGAGGGCGTTTTGAGCGGTCGGTTCCTCCGGGCTCATGGCTCACCATCCCTACGCAATGGTGAACTCCTGGAAGGCCAGCTCCATGCTCTCAATCAGGACTGCGGATTGTTCGCTCTGCATCGAGGGGCCGGTCCATTTCACCGGGTACGCTCCAATGAGGTTCCATCGGAACACCTCCTCGGCCTTCCGGTAGAGGACGATGGAGATATTCTTCTTCTCGGTCTGCTTGGCCGTCCCGGTCGCTATCCGGTGCAGCCATTCCCAGAGGTGGGTCGAGGAGGTCACGCCGCGCCTCAGCGTGACGTTCGAAAAGGTGCGCCGTCCCGGCAGCTTATGGGTCCGGTCGTTCACGCCGCCTTCCTGGTACTCGAACACGTCGATTTTCGCCTCGAGGCCGGTGCACTCCGTGAATCGCGCTTCCTGGACACCCTCGATTTCGACGGTGAAGTGGAAGCCGGCCCACGGGTCGGTCATCCTGCTGATGTCAGCCATCAGTGCATCTCCTGGACCGCATCGGCCAGTCTCCTGTTCAGTTCAGCCACCTGCTCGACCCACTGCTGCCTATCGCGGTGTTCGAGTTCGAGCAAGGTCTCCGGCGGCCAGTGAAAGTGGTAGGCGAGGTAGGCTACCTCCTCGTTGAGCCGGTCGAGGGGGTAGCCCACTATCCCCCCAGGCGTGAAATATCCACATCGATCGGAGTCGCGCATTCGGGACATGTCACCGGGACTAGCGAGGTGCCCTCTTCGTTGATCTGCCGGTACAGCCGCTGCAGGAACGCCAGGTCGCCGGTAAAGAGGTTCTCGATCTCGTGCGGGGTCACCTGCGCCAATGATCCGAGCCTGGTAATCACCCGCGAGAGCAGGATGATGACGAGGTACGCCTGGTTTTCGCGCACGCGCGGGTCGCGCAGGGGGGCGATTTCGTCCATTGCCGTCGCAAGCCGCATGCGTCCGTCGCGGTGGAGCGTGCCGGAAGCATCTACATAACCCCGCGGAAGGGTGAACTCGAACTCGGTCTGGAGTACCTTCATTGCCTGTGCCATCGAGACTGGAAGAGGCAGGAGCCACGCGAGCCCCTGCCTCCGGGTTGTTCAGCAGAGGCCCGAACAGGGCGCCTACATCTTTTCCCGCGACATGCTTTCGAACACCAGCGTCATCTCCTCGATCGCATACGCAGTCGAGTCAGCCTGCATCTGGGGTCCCGTGATCTTGGAGGGCCAGGCATTGATGAGGTCCCACTTCGCGACCGGCGTCAGGCTCTGATCGAACATCGTGATGCTGGCGTTCGTGCGGGCGCCGACGATGTCGCCAT
Source organism: uncultured Anaerolineaceae bacterium (assembly GCA_964648195.1). GTDB lineage: Bacteria > Chloroflexota > Dehalococcoidia > Tepidiformales > Tepidiformaceae > Amarobacter. The sequence continues at coordinate 282,192 of CAZYLL010000004.1, forward strand.
CTTCGACCTTCTTGCGCCAGTCCCACATGTCGATGGTCTTGGTGACGCCGCGCTTGAGCGTGACATCTGTGAACTTGAGGCGGCCCGGGATCTTCTGGATGAGATCCCGTCCCGAGCCGTCGACAATCTTGTGTTCGATGACCTCGGTTTCCGAGCCGAGGCCGGAAATCTCGGTGAAATACCCCTGGACCTTGCCCCCGGCGTCGAGGGCGAACATAAAACCTGTTAGGGGATCGGTGTCGCGTGCGGGCACTGGGCGTTTGCTCCTTCTGTGTTACTGGGCCGTCGGGACGATCAGGCCTCGGGTGCGTACTGGCTGATCCGGAAGATCACGAATTCGGCCGGCTTCACGGGCGCAATGCCGATATCCACGATCAGCTGACCGAGGTCGCGCGTTTCCTGCGGGTTGTTCTCGGCGTCGCACTTCACGAAGAACGCTTGCTCCGCCGTCGCGCCGAACAGGGCTCCCGAACGCCAGACCACGCGCAGGAACGCGCCAATGTCGCGGCGCATCTTCGCCCACAGCATGGCGTCGTTCGGTTCGAACACCGCCCACTGCGTCCCGTTCTCGATGGACTTCTCAACGAAGTTGAACAGGCGCCGGACGTTCAGGTAGCGCCACGAGGGGTCTGACGAGAGGGTGCGCGCGCCCCAGACCCGGATGCCCCGGCCGGCGAACACCCGCAGGCAGTTGACGCCGTTCGGGTTGAGGACACTCTGCTCTGCGGCAGTCAGGTTGATCGGCAGCGAGATGACGCCACGGATCACTTCGTTCGCGGGGGCCTTGTGCACTCCACGCTCGTTATCGTTCCGCGCCCAGATCCCGGCCATGTGGCCGGAAGGCGGGATCGTGATCGTTGTGCTCCGGGCCCCGGGCGTCGGATCGGCAACCGTGATCCACGGGTAGTACATGGCCGCGTACTTCGAGTCGTAGCCGGCGACGTTCATCCGCCAGTCCTTCACCTGCTGCGCGTTCAGGTCCGGTGGCGTGTCGATGATGGCCACCCGATCGCCCATCCGTTCGCAGTGGGCAATCATCGCGAGCTGGATTGCCTTCACGCCGTCCATGTCAAGGACGCCTGCCTGGTAGGCCGCCATCACATCCGGGGCGAGCACCATCGTGACCTCGTCGACTGCCTCGAGACCATCGATCCCGCTACGCTCGGTGACGTCGCCCTGGTAGTCAGCGGGCGTCACCGGCACCACCGCGGTCGTCGTCGCCGAGGGCAGTGCAAGCGGGTACGTGCCGGGCGCCGGGGCGCGCTCGGCCAGGCTCAACCCCGCGACCTTGACTTCCTCGAGCTGCACGAGCGTGGATTGCTTATTGACCACGTCGAAGGCGTTTTTGGCGCCCTTACCCAGCGTCAGTCCTTCGAACTTTTCCTCAGCGCCGCCACCCTTGATGGTAATCGTGAACGTGTCGTCGTCGCCCGCGCCAACCTCGACGCTCAGGCCATCGGCGCTGACGTTCGGCTTCGGGAGGGCGCGAATCGTGACGGTGCCCGACCCGCCCCTGGCCGCGATCTCAGCGACCGGCCGGGGAGCGGATGCAGCCGCATCCCCCGCACCTCCAATCCGGACGACATAGCAGAGGCCGCCGCCGTTGTTGAAGTAGCCAAACACGGCGTGGGCCAGGTAGGCCCCGGGGATGAATCCCCCGAAGACGTCGACGAACTGGGTCCAGTTCGCGATCATTGTCGCTTTGCCGATGGGGCCTTTCTCGGCGATGCCAAGGAAGGCAGCCACGGCAGTGCCAACGCCTTCGATGGGCTTTGTCCCCCGGTCGACTTCTTCGACGTATACGCCGGGTGTGAGGTAAGACGTAGCCATCACGGCTCCTTGGTGCGGAATTGACGGGCGGCGGCCCGTGGGCGCGGCAATATTAGCAGCATCCCGTGCCCGCGGTGCAACGGGTTGCGGAAATACTTACCGTTGCATCAACGGCAACTGTCTAGACTTCGATGTCGTAGCTCGCCCCGGGTACCAGCACCGTCCGCATCGTCTCCCGGCCATCGGGCGCCACCGCGACGAGTGTTTGCTCGCCGGCCAGCACGCCGGGGAACGTGAAGCGGCCATCCTGGCCGGTCATGACAGCGTGCGCGGTGCCCACAATTGAGACCCGCACGCCCGCAATCCCCGCCAGCGGGTCCCCTTTCCGGTGGACAAAGCCAGCCACCTGGACCCATCGCTCCCGGGGTTCCTGGCCCTGCTCGCCGAAATCGAACTCGACCGTCCGCACCAGCGGCCCCGTAACGGGCGCGAACACGTTGAGCGGCGCCGTGACGACCCACGTGAGCGACGCCCGGAGCTCGTTGTCCATCACCCCCCAGAGGTCCGCTGGCTTGACCAGGTGGTCCGGTGGTGCGATGCGGCCGAGCAACGGGTACTCCGAGTCGCGCAGCTCTCCCTGGAAGTGCTGGGGAGGGATTTCGGTGCCACGGTACATCGAGGCGAGCACCCGTCCGAGCACGCGGTGCTCATCCTGGGGTTCGCGGGCCCAGGCAGTCACCATGTAGCTCAGGTCGACGCGCCGGGCGGGCAACGATTGCGAGACGGCTCCCGTCGGTAGCCGCATCGCCTGCGGCGTGTCGTCGCGATACCCCGTGCGCTCCCGGATGTCGAACATGAACAGGTTCAGCGTTGGTTTCGAAAGCCGGCCCGACCACTCCCGCGTCGGCCGCTCGAAGGAGATGTCGACTTCGCCCCGCTCGATGGGCACATCGGCGATCAGATACTGCCTCAGGGTTTCGTCGACGTCGTTGAGCACGGCACGTTGTCCGGGGGACTAGACCCCCGATTCCTGCTCGGCTTCGCGTTGCATGCTGCCGGAGAGCGCCGCCTCCGCGGCCTGATCGGCCTCGTGCTCTTGCGGATCATTGGCGGGGCCCGCGGTCAGCCCCCCGCCCCCGCCACCCGCGGCCGAGCGCTGCTGGACGACGTGTGTCAGCTCGTGGGCCATCAGGTGGCCATCGCTCGTGCTCGCATCCGACCTCAGGAAGATGTCGTTCCCCGTGGTAAAGGCTTTCGCCGTCAGCTGGCGATTGAGCACGTCCGACTGCGAGTCCTGGTGAACGCGCACTCCGCTGAAGTCCGTGCCGAACGCGGACTCCATGCGCTCCCGGAATCCTGAATCAAGCGTCGATCCACCGCCGCGCCGGGAGTTGATGTGCGCCGAGATGTCCGGTCCGACCGGTCCGCCGTCGAGGCCGACGCGTGGCGTGGGGTCGTGTTTGGCCTGGAGCTCTTCTTCCTCCTCGGCGGCGCGCTGGAGTGCG
>CAZYLL010000005.1:0-166467 GCA_964648195.1 uncultured Anaerolineaceae bacterium
CGCTTTAACATCTCACCACCCCAGGGAGTGTCACTAACGTCGTGAACCAGCACAGCCGCTTTCCCGTGGCGGGGGCGGGCTGGTACGATGGGTGGAGCGTCAAGAGGGCGACCGCGCCCGGCAACCTGGTTAAGCCTCCAAGGTGCCAAGACGACGCGGTCCTTCCGTGGAAGGACAACAAAAGGCGGGCTTGCGGGAAGGCCCGCCCCTCGCAGCCGAGGGGTGCATCCGTGGAGAACGTGAACGCATCGCCCCTCATGGACTTGTGAGGGGCTTTCTTTTGCCCGCCGGCCTTGCCACCAATCGACAAGGAAGGGCAAGAGATGAGTGAACGCAAGCTGTTGACCTCGGAATCGGTGACCGAGGGACACCCGGACAAGGTGTGCGACCAGATTTCGGACGCGGTGCTGGACGAAATCTACCGGGACGACACGAAGGCGCGCGTGGCCTGCGAGACAGCGATCACCAACGGGCTCGTGCTGGTGACGGGGGAGATCACGACGAAGACCTATGTCGAGATCCCCGGCATCGTGCGTCAGACAATCCGGGAAATCGGGTATACGTCGTCGCAGATCGGGTTCGATGCGGAGACGTGTGGGGTGATCACGGCGATCGGGCAACAGTCGCGGGACATCGCCGACGGGGTGGACCGCTCGTGGGAGGCCCGGCATGGGCATTCGGAGACGGCGGACCTGGACACGGGGGCAGGGGACCAGGGGATGATGATCGGGTTCGCCTGCACGGAGACGCCGGAACTGATGCCGTTGACGATCTCCCTGGCGCACCGGCTGACGCGGCGGCTCTCGCAGGCGCGGAAGAGCGGCGAGCTGCCCTGGCTCAGGCCCGATGGCAAGAGCCAGGTGACGATCGAGTATGGCGAGAACTGGCGGCCGCTGCGCGCCGAAGCGGTGGTCATCTCGACGCAGCACGCACCGGATGTGGACAACGAGACCATCGAGACGGACGTGCGCGCGCACATCATCGGCACGATCGTGGACAACTCGTTGATCGACGAGGACACGAAGATCTTCGTCAACCCGTCGGGGCGGTTCGTGGTTGGCGGCCCGAAGGGTGATGCCGGATTGACCGGGCGGAAAATCATCGTGGACACCTACGGGGGCATCGCCCGGCACGGGGGCGGTGCTTTCAGCGGGAAGGACCCGACGAAGGTGGACCGGTCCGGGGCCTATGCGGCGCGCTGGGTAGCGAAAAACATCGTGGCGGCGGGCCTGGCCACGCGCTGCGAGTTCATGCTCTCGTATGCCATTGGAGTCGCGCACCCGACGTCGATCGGGGTGGAGACGTTCGGGACGGGCGTGGTGCCGGACTCGGTGATCCTCAACGCGGTGCGCAAGCATTTCGACCTGCGTCCGGGGGCGATCATCCGGGACCTGGACCTGCGGCGGCCGATCTACCGTCCGACAGCGGCGTACGGCCATTTCGGCCGGACCGACCTGAACGTGCCCTGGGAAGACACGTCGCGGGCGGCGGACCTGCGCGTGACGGCGGGAAGGTAGCACCGGCCGCAGGTGGATGCGATTGTCCTGGTAGGTGGACAGGGCACCAGGCTGCGGCCGCTGACAGCGACGCGGCACAAGAGCCTGGTGCCTCTGCTGAACCGGCCGGCCATCGAGTATCTCTTCGATTGGCTGGGGCGGTCGGGGATAGAACGCGCGGTGCTGGCCCTTGGACAATCGAACGAGGACCTGGCGGCCAGTTACCCGGCAAGGAGATTCGGCGCGATCGAAATTGTGCCTGTCATCGAGAAAGAGCGGCTTGAATCCGGCGGCGCGATCCGGCATGCGGTGCGGGCAGCAGGAATTGAAGGCCGGTTCCTGGTGCTGAATGGTGATGTGTACGTAGACTTCGACCTTCGCGACGCGCTGAGGGCACATACAAGCTTCGGGGCCGAGCTGACGCTGGCGCTCCACGAGGAGGAAGACCCCTCGCAATTCGGGGTCGCGGTTGTCGGCGCGGAGGGGCTGGTGACCGGGTTCGTGGAGAAGCCGCCGCCCGGAGAAGCGCCCTCGCGGCTGGTGAATGCCGGTGTTTGGATTTTCGAGCCGGGCGTGGTGGACGAGATACCGCCGGGGCCTGTACGGGTTGAAGAGACGCTGTTCCCTTCGCTGGTGGCGCAGCGCCGAAGGGTGCTGGGGTACCGGTTTGCCGGGCACTGGGCCGACCTGGGGACGCCCCAGCGTTACCTGGCGCTAAGCCGGGCGCTGCTGGGCGGCGAAAGCGTGGCAGCGGAGGGTGCGAGCATCGCCCCGGACGCCAGTGTGGCGGGTTCGGCGGTGGGCGCGGCGAGCACGGTGAGCAGCGAAGCGCAGGTGACCGCCTCCATCCTGTGGGAAGGTGTGACGGTAGGAGCGGGGGCGTTGGTGGAGCGCAGCATCCTGGCGGACGGGGTGACGGTTGGCGAGGGTGCGATCGTCGTCGGAGTGGTCGCAGGGAGCGGCGCCTCGATAGGCGCAGGGGCGGTGGTTCCCGAGCGCACGTCGATCGGCCCGGGCGGCAGGTATGATGGGCCCTATGGTTGAGAACCCGGTCCACTTCGGTACCGATGGCTGGCGGGCCATCATCGCCGACACGTTCACCTTCGAGAATGTCGCTGCCTGTGCGCAGGCAACCGCCGAGCACTTCGCGGCGACCTATGGGAGGGCGCGCCTGGTAGTGGTGGGATACGACACGCGCTTTCTCTCCGACGAGTTTGCACTGACGGTCGCGCGGGTGCTGGCCGGGAACGGGTTCCGGGTGCAGCTGGCGAACCGGCCGGCGCCGACGCCCGCGTTGAGCTACCGGATCATCGAGGCCGGCGCGTGTGGGGGCGTCGTGGTGACAAGCTCGCACAACCCCTTCCGGTGGAACGGCATCAAGGTGAAACCTCACTACGGCGGGAGCGCGAGCCCCGAGTTTGTCGCGGCAATTGAGGCGAGGGTGCCTGCAGTCCTGGAAGGCCAGTCGAAGCTGAAGATGGCAGCCTCGAACACCGGGGACATCGAACGGTTCGACCCGGTGCCGGGCTACCTGAAGGCGCTCTCGGCGCAGGTGGACATCCGCCGGATCAAGAACGCTGGACTGAAGGTGGCCCTCGACCCGATGTACGGGGCAGGGGCGGGCCTGTTGGGCGAGCTGCTGGATGGCGGGAAGACGACAGTGCAGGAGATCCATGCAGAACGGAATCCCGCGTTTCCCGGCATCCGGGCGCCCGAGCCGATTGAATCGAACCTTGGCGAATTCATGCTGTTGATGGCAACAGGGCGGTATGACATAGGCATCGCGAACGATGGCGACGCCGACCGGCTGGGGTTGGTGGACGAGAAAGGCAACTACGTCGACCAGCTGCGGACGTTCGCGCTTCTGGTGAACTACCTGCTCGGGGAGCGGGGACTACGCGGGCCGGTGATCAAATCGGTCACGACGACCAACATGGCGAAGCTGCTGGCCGACCACTATGGCGTGGAGTGCTATGAGACGCCGGTGGGGTTCAAGCACATCGGGCCGCTGATGATGGAGAAGGACGCGCTCATCGGCGGGGAGGAGAGCGGCGGCTACGGTTTCCGGGGACACCTGCCGGAGCGTGACGGGATCCTGGCCGGGCTGTATCTGCTGGACTACGCGGCGGCGACGGGCAAGCCCGCGTCGGAGCTGCTGGAGCAGGTGTTCGCCATCACCGGACCGCACTACTACGAGCGGCTGGACTTCGAGCTGGAGCCGGGTTCGAACGAGAAGGTGAAAGCTGCGCTCGATGCGGCGAACCCCACCGAGATCGCGGGACGGCCGGTGCGCCGGTCGGACCGGACGGACGGGTGGCGGTATTTCATCGACGATGGGTGGCTGCTGTTCCGTCTCTCGGGGACGGAGCCGCTTTTGCGGATTTACACCGAGGTGACTTCGAGCGCGCTGGTGAAACCGGTCCTGGAGGCGGGCAAGACCATCGCGGGAGTCCCCTAGCCAGGGCCGGCCGCCCGCGGGGCCGGGGGCCGGCCGGAGGAGAGGCTGAGTGACGCTCGAACACGTCGTGGTGGGGCTGGCCAGGATCGCGGGGTCGCTGCCGGTGCTGCGGTGGGCGTTCGTGGGCGGGATCATCGCGGTGCTGGTGGACTTCAGCGACCTGTTCATGATGAATCTGCTGGACCTGGGTGGCCTGAAAAACTACCAGGCGTTCGACAAGTGGGTGGACCAGGTCTACATGCTGACGTTCCTGGCGGTGGCGCTGCGGTGGAAGGGGCCAGCGCGCAGCATTGCCATCGGGTTATACGTATACCGGCTGGTGGGGTTCGTCGTGTTCGAGGCGGCCGGGGAACGGGCGGTGCTGCTGCTGTTTCCGAACGTGTTCGAGTTCTGGTTCCTGTTTGTGGCGAGCCTGCCGCACTGGCGGCCGGGGTTTGCCTACACGCCGCGGAACCTGGCGCTGGTGGGATCGATCCTGGTGGCGCTGAAAGTATTCCAGGAGTACGTGCTGCACTACGCGAAGTGGCTGGATGACTTCACGGCGGTGGAGGCGGTGCAGGCGATCTGGGACTGGATGGCGGGGGCGATAGGGTAGCGCAGGGCGGGGCCGAGCGGGTGGCTGTTCGGGCGAGTGGCCTTTCGTTTGGGGGGATCTCGACGTAAATTGGGACTCTGCGGCTCGCAACGGGAGGGAATCAGGCTTACCGGCCCACCTCCCCGCCTTCAGCCCGCGAGAGAGGCCCACGGCTTCGCGCGGGTGGCCACGACCGAATGGCGTGGCAGGCACCGGACAGACCCTCACCGGGCAAGCGCCGGGGAATGTGTTGGAGACCGCAAGAAGGACCTTGTGGTATGGCGCGCTTGACTGGCGCACAGATGGTGCTGGAGAGCCTCCAACGCGAAGGCGTGGACACGATCTTCGGGTATCCCGGAGGGGTGGTGCTCCCGCTGTACGACACCCTTCCCCAGTATCCGGGGATTCGCCACATCCTTGTCCGGCACGAGCAGGGGGCTGCGCACATGGCCGATGGCTATGCGCGGGCCAGTGGCCGCATGGGCGTGTGCCTGGGGACAAGCGGCCCCGGGGCAACGAACCTGGTGACCGGGATTTGCACGGCATGGATGGATTCGACGCCCGTGCTGGCGCTGACCGGGAACGTCACGCGCTCGCTGCTGGGGAAGGATGGGTTCCAGGAAGCGGATATCACGGGGATCACGCATTCGATTACCAAGCACAACTACCTGGTGATGCGGCCGGATGAGATCGCGCTGACGATGCGGGAGGCGGCGCACATCTGCCGCACGGGCCGGCCGGGGCCGGTGCTGGTCGATATCCCGAAGGACGTGTTCCAGGAGTCGGCCGAGTTCGAGTGGCCGGAACAGATCAACCTGCGGGGCTACAAGCCGACGACGGAGGGCCACGCCGGGATGATCCGGCGAGCAGCGGAGCTCATCGACCAGTCACAACGGCCGATCATCATCGCCGGGCACGGGGTGATCTGGGGTGACGCGCATAACGAACTGGTGGAGCTGGCCGAGAAAGCGGACATCCCGGTGATTACGACGTTCCTGGGGATCGGTGCCTTCCCGGAGTCGCACCCGCTGAGCTACGGCTGGCTGGGGATGCACGGCATGTTTTACGCGAACATGGCGGCGGACCAGGCGGACCTGGTGATCGGGATTGGCATGCGGTTCGACGACCGGGCGATGGGCCGCTTCAAGGACTTCAACCCCGGCGTGAGAATCATCCACATCGATATCGACCCGGCGGAGATTGGGAAGAACTTCCCGACAGCGGTGCCGATAGTGGGGAACGCGAAGAACGTGCTGCCCCGGCTTTCCGAGCAGGTGAAGGAGGCCGAGCACCAGGAGTGGCGGTCGTGGATCGACCAGGTTCGGGAAGAGCATCCGAGCCTGCACATCCGGGAGAGCCGGCGGATGCTGCCGCAGTACGTGGTGAGGACGCTGTACGAGGAGACGAATGGCGACGCGACGATCGTGACGGGCGTGGGCCAGCACCAGATGTGGGCCGGGCAACACTATTTCTACAAGCGTCCCCGGCAGCTGGTCACCTCGGGCGGGCTGGGGACGATGGGCTTCGAGCTTCCGGCGGCGATCGGCGCGCAGGTAGCGCTGCCGGAAGCGGAAACGTGGGCGATCTGTGGCGACGGCGGGTTCCAGATGACGTTGCAGGAGATGGCCGTGCTGGTGGATGAGAACCTGCCGGTAAAGATCGCCATCTTCAACAACGGCTACCTCGGGATGATCCGGCAGTGGCAGCACCTGTTCTACGACCGGAACCTGGTGGACGCGGCGATGACGCAGCCGGACTTCTGCAAGCTGGCGGACGCCTACGGCATCCGGGCCATCCGGGTGGAGACGAAGGCGGAAGTGGCGCCGGCTATCCGGGAGGCGCGAGCCTACCCGGGGCCGATCCTGCTCGACTTCCAGATCGATCAAGAGGAGAACGTTTGGCCGATGGTGCCCGCTGGCGCAGCGCTTTCGGAGACGATCGAGGCCCCGGCCGAGGAGCTTGCCCGATGACCCCCTCAGTGAATGGTTCGCGAAAACGCCACGCGCAGCACACCGTGGTTGCCATCGTGGAGGACAAGCCGGGCGTGTTGATGCGTGTGGCGAGCCTCTTCCGGCGGCGCGGCTTCAACATCGAATCGCTGACGGTCGGGTACTCGGAATCGCCGGGCTTGAGCCGGATGACGATCGTGGTGGACGGTGCGAGCGCGCCAGTGGAGCAGGTGGAGAAGCAGCTTTACAAGCTGATCGACGTGGTGAAGGTGACGGACCTGAGCAACGAGGACATGGTGGCGCGTGAGCTGGCGATGCTGAAGGTGCGGTGCAACAACGTGAACCGGCACGAACTGCTGGACATCGCCAGCGTGTTCCGTGCGGATGTCGTCGATATCGCCACGAATTCGATCATCCTCCAGGTGGTCGGCGACGAGGACAAGATCGATGGCCTGGTGAAGATGTGCGAGCCGTACGGGATCCGGGAGCTTTCGCGGACCGGACGGATTGCCATGGTGCGCGGGGCAAAAACAACTACGGTCCACGAACCGGAGCCGGAGAAGATCGCAAAATTCCACGCCACCCAGGGCCGGCGGGTGGAGGGCGAGCTCCCCTTCAGCAGCGACTGAGCGGCGGGCTTGGAGAGAATTCGGAGCAAACCCCCGGGGCAGAGGCCCCCGGGGTTTGTGTCGTGGCGGCACCGGGCATACTCGCGGATGTCAGATTTGGTGTGGTTCGCCGGGCTGGTTGTGCCGGGCATGTTGTTCGGCCTGGCGTGCACCGATGGTTTCGGCGCTGCGGTTGTAAATCTGTGGGACATCCCACCCGTTGAGGCCGGCGTACGTGTCGATCTGGCTGCGATGGTGGATGTCGTGCTCCATCATCATGAGGAGGATCCGCCAGCCGGCGAGCGTGCCCCCGGTGTCGATCATCTGGATTCGGCGTTCGAGGTAGGAAGGGGGCGCGGGCGCCAGCAGCTCGCGCAGCCGATCGAAGCTGGCCTGGAGTGCGGGAAGCCAGCGGTCGCGGGAGCTGACATCGGGCGGCGGCGGGCTGATCCAACCGTTTCCGAGGTAGGCGCTGGCGAAGTATAGGCGGGAGCCGCACATGTGACCGACCAGGGTGTTGATGCTCCAGGCCCTTTCGCCTTCGCCCGTGGGTGGTTTCCAGCCGTCGGCCTCGGCCGGGAGGGCGGCGATATCGCGCATGGCGCGGCGATTGACGCCTTCGAAGTAGCGCAGGAACGTGTTGATTGAGGTGAACATGCGAGGCCTCCGTTCCACAAAGCCTAGCAAAGCGAGCGCCCGCGGGTGAGTTGTCGGCGGGAGCAGCGGGCCATACGCTACGGCCACCTTCGGACCCCGGCGGACGCATGCTCAAGGTCGAACTTTCCTATCGCGGGCTGGTCGTCGTAGGGCTCGCCGTCCTGTCGCTGTGGGCGCTAATCCGGGTGTGGCCGGTGGTGCTGCTGGTACTGACCGCCTTCATCTTCATGGCGGCGCTCCTCCCGTATGTGGAGTGGCTGGTGAGGCACGGGTTTAACCGGGTGGTTGCCGTGCTCCTGATCCTGCTGACGATCCTGGTGGGGCTGGGGTCGATGGTGGCGATCGTGGCGCCGGCCATGTTCGACGAGTTTCGCGACCTGCGTTCGAACCTGCCGGATTACGCGGAGGATTTCGAGCAGTTGATGGCGGACTTCGGGTTCAAGACGGAGCGGTGGGACCTCCCCGAGCGGGCGGAGGAGATCAACTGGAGCGACCTGATCAGCGGGAGCCAGGCGGTGGACTACGGGCAGCGCGTGCTGGTGGGCGTGCTATCCGCGTTCACGGTGCTGGTGCTGACGGCGTATCTGCTGGTTGATACGAAGCGGCTGCGGCAGTTCCTGTTCCGGTTCATTCCCGAGGAGCGCGTGCCGGACGCGGAGCACTTCATCCAGGCGTTGAGCCGGGTGGTGGGCGGGTACGTGCGCGGCCAGCTCATCACTTCCACCATCATCGGGCTGTACACGCTCGTGGTGCTGCTGATCGTGGATGTGCCGAATGCCGTGGCATTCGGGGTCCTGGCGGCGTTCGCCGACATCATCCCGCTGATCGGGGCGTTCATCGCGATCGTGCCGGCGGCGGTGGCGGCATTCCAGGAGTCGCCGACGCAGGCGCTAATCGTCCTGGGCGCGCTGCTCGTCTACCAGCAGTTCGAGGATCGGTTCCTGGTGCCGCGGGTCTATGGTCAGACGCTGAACCTGCCGGCGCTGGTCGTGCTGCTGGCGGTGCTGGTCGGTGGCGAACTGCTGGGGGTCACCGGAGTCTTGCTAGCCCTGCCTGCAGCTGCCGCTGCGCGCGTGGTCCTCGACTACTACCTCGACCGGAGGGACGCGGGCGGCCGGCTCGACGAAGGCGACGGCCACAGCGAGCTGCTGGCGCCCGACTCGCCGGCGGAGGCATGAATTCATGTTGAGAAGCGTGCTGGTCGCCAACCGGGGCGAGATCGCGGTTCGCATCGTGAGGACCCTCCGGCGCCTGGGCATCCGGGCCGTTGTGGCCGCTTCGATCCCGGACAGGCGTGGGATGGCGGCGCGGGTCGCCGACGCGGTGGTGGAGCTGGAGGGGTACAGCGCGGGCGAGACCTACCTGGATGTGGAGGCGATCATCCGCGCAACGAAGGCCGAGGGGTGCGAGGCTATCCACCCGGGTTACGGGTTCCTGAGCGAGCGTGCGGGCTTCGCGGAGCGGTGCGCGGCTGAGGGGATCGTGTTCATCGGGCCGCCGGCGGGGGTGCTGCTGGCGCTGGGTGACAAGGGGGCGGCGCGGCGGCTGGCCCGGGCCCAGGGCGTCCCGGTGGTGCCGGGCTGGGACGGTGACGATGACCCGGAGACGCTCGCCCGGGAGGCGGAACACATTGGATACCCGGTGATGTTGAAGGCGCGGGGGGGCGGCGGCGGCCGCGGGATGCGGCAGGTTTTTTCTGTGGAGGAGCTGCCGGAAGCGATCGAGAGCGCTCGCCGCGAAGCGCTGGCAGCCTTCGGGGATGGAGGTCTGCTGGTCGAGAAGCTGGTGCGGGACGCCCACCACGTAGAGGTACAGATCGTGGCGGACCGGCATGGCAACGCGGTGCACCTCGGCGAGCGCGACTGTTCGGTCCAGCGCCGCCATCAGAAGCTGATTGAGGAATCGCCGAGCCCTGTGGTGAGCGAGGGCCTTCGGGCGCAGCTAACCGGCGCCGCGCTCCGGCTCGCGCGGGCGTCTGGTTATGTGAACGCCGGGACGTTCGAGTTCCTGGTGGCGGGCGACGAGTGGTACTTCATCGAGGTGAACCCGCGCCTGCAGGTAGAACATCCCGTGACCGAGGCGGTGACGGGGCTGGACCTGGTGGAGCTGCAGATCCGCGTGGCGGCCGGGGAACCGCTGCCCGTGCGGCAAGAGGATGTGCGCTTCGAGGGGCATGCGATCGAGGCCCGGGTGAACGCGGAGGACCCCTGGAACGGGTTTCTCGGCGGGGGCGGGCGGCTGCGGCGCTGGGATTACGGCGGCTCGGCCCGCTTCGACGCCGGATACGAACAGGGGGATGTGGTGCCCGGGAGCTACGATTCGCTGCTCGCGAAGGTCATCGGCCAGGGTGCGGACCGGGCCGAGGCCCTGGCCCGCACCCTGGCGAGCCTGCGTGCGCTGGCTGTCGAGGGCATCGCAACCAACCGGGAGTTCCTGGAGCGCGTCATCGGCCATGGAGATTTCCGGCGTGGGACAGCGACAGTCGACTGGCTCGATTCGGCGCTGGGGGAGTTGCTGGGGGCCAGGGTGCCAGCTGAGCACTGGGCTGCGGCAGGGGCAGCGCTTGCACGGGAGACGGGCCCATGGCAGGGCGCGCGCTGGATTGGCGCGGGTAGCTCGGCCGTGTGGCTTTCGAGTGGGCCAGAACGCGTGGCGGTAGAGGTGCGGGAGGCGACGCCGGGGCTGGAGGTCTCGTTCGATGGCGAAACCCGGCCGGTAACGGTTGAGCGCGAGGAGCCCGGCCGGACATGGTGCCGGGCCGGGGCGGGAGGGATGCTGCTCGAGGTCACGCGTGAGGCCGGTGGCGGGCATGTGCGGGGGCCTGACGGCGTGGAAACGGTGGTGAGGCTAGAGGCACCTCCCCCCATCCCGCGGAGGGTGCACGCCGAGGCCGCAGGCGCTCTCGCCATCGTGGCGCCACTCGCCGGGACGGTCGCCTCGGTGAGGGTCGGAGCCGGCGATTCGGTGGAGGCCGGCCAGCTCCTGCTGACTTTGGATGCGATGAAGATGGAGCACCGGATTGTCGCGCAGGGGGCCGGGGTCGTGCGCCAGGTGCGCGTCGCGCCGGGCGACATTGTGCGTGAGGGCGACGGGCTGGTCGATTTGGAGTAGCTCAGAGCGGGAGGAGGCCGGCGCGGACGGCGAGCGCCACGGCCTCGGCGCGGCTGGCGGCGTTGAGCTTCCCCAGCACGGTTCCGATGTGGAACTTCACGGTGTGTTCGCTGATACCCAGCTGGAGGGCGATGGACTTGTTGGGCTGGCCCGACGCCACCAGGCGCAGGACTTCGAGCTCGCGTGGCGTGAGGGCCGGGGAGCCGGAGGAGCCGGCCGCAGGAGTGAACGAAGGGCGTTGCCAGAGGGCTGCCACTGCAGGTTCGAGGGCGATGAGCCCGGCGGCGACGGCGCGAACGGCCGCCGCGAGCTCGTTGCTGGTGGCCTCCTTGAGGATGCAGGCCATCGGCATGCCCCCGGCCGGGAGGGTGGCTGCGAAGGCGGAAGGGGAATCCGCGAGAACGACGGCAGGGCGCCGGGGCCAGTCACCGCTGCCGGCGCCGCCCTCGATATCCACGACGGTGACATCAGCTTCGTCGTCCCCCTCCTCCACCAGGAGGAAGCCGGGCTCGGCCACGAGCATGGCCCGAAGGCCAGCGCGTACGGAGGGGTACGAGGCGCGAACGGCGACGCGAATCAATGGGCCGGTGGTGCCAGGCTCCAGCATGGGCTTTGTTCGATCGTAGCCGCTCGGCCGGGGCCGCGGGGGGCTGGGAGCAGAGGCCCCTGGCATCAGGGGCGCTCGCCCGGCGTGACGCTGAGATCGCGCACCTCGCCGGCACGCACGACGGTGACTGGCGTGGGCTGTCCGATGCGGCCGGCGCCGAGGGCGGCCTGGAGGTCGTCGGTATCGGTGAGGGCGGTGGAGGCCAGGGCGACCAGGATGTCGCCGACGAGGAGGCCCGCTGCATCGGCAGGGCTGCCGGGCTCAACGGAAACGATGAGGAGACCGGTCTCGCGGCCTTCGAGGGCGGAAGCGACCGTCGCCGGGAGGCGGACGACCTGGGAACTGATGCCGAGATAGGCGCGGCGCAGCCTGCCCGCCGCGAGGAGGTCGGCGACGATGCGAGCGAGCGCGGCCGAGGGGATGGTGAGGCCCGACCCACGGCCAAGGCGGCTGCTGTTCATGCCGAGGAGGAGCCCGTTGACATCAATGAGCGGCCCACCGGAGAAGCCGGGGTAGAAGGTGGTATCGGGACGGATGTAGCCTTCGACCTCGGTACCGCGGAAGGTGTGCCAAGGGCCGCCGATCGCGCTGATCACGCCGAAGGAGGCCATCGGGCCCTCCGTAGTTGGGCGGCCGAGAGCGAGGACCGGGCTGCCGACCCGGGCCTCGCCCGCAGGCGCCACTTCGGCAGGGGTAAGCGCGGCGGCGGCACGCAAGGCGGCGACGTCGGAGCCGGGGTCGCGGCCGGCGATGGTTGCGCCGAGACGCTCACCGGAGGGGAGGACAACCTCGACGCGGTCGTCGCGCTCGAGGACGTGATCGGCCGTGACGATGACGCCATCGGCGTGCCAGGCGATGCCAGTGGCAGGGAGGCGCCGGCGCGCGCTTACGAGGACCGTGGATGCGGCGGCTTTTTCGACGGCGGCGGCCAGGGCCGCGGAGAGTTCGGAGAGACCAGGCATGTGCTCCTCCATGAGCAGTGGGGGATGCCTCCATGGTGGCGGATGACAACGGGAGCGTGACCGCCCGGCAGGGGAGGAACGGGACTGGCCGTTCGGGCAGGTCAGCCGCGGCTCTGACTGAGGACTTCTTCAACCCTGGTCAACAGGTCGGCCGGCCGGTAGGGCTTCTGGATGAACCCGGCAAGGCCCTTGCCAACGAAGCGCTCGGTGGCATCCTGTTCGTTGTAGCCGCTGGTCAGGAGCACGCGGACTGCGGGATCGAGGTGGCGGAGTTCGCGGAAGCATTCCTCGCCATCCATGTGGGGCATGGTCATGTCGAGAATCACGAGAGCGATGTCCGGAGTGGCGCGATACGTCTCGAGGGCCCGGAGGCCGTCGGGGGCGAGCAGGACGGTGAAGCCAGAGCGTTCGAGGATGCGACGAGTGACGGTGCGGACCGTCTCGTCGTCGTCGACCACGAGGACGGTGGCCCGTGGGCCGGTGGCGGCTCTGGGTTCGGGCCGGGGCGCCGGCTCGGGAGCGCGGGCTCCGGACAGGCGGGCGGCGGGGAAGAGGACTTTGAAGGTGGTGCCGCGGCCGGGTTCGGAGTAGAGCTTGATGGCAGCGCGGTGGCCGCGAACGATCCCAAGGACAGCGGCGAGCCCAAGGCCACGGCCCGTGAACTTCGTAGTGAAGAACGGATCGAAGATGCGGGCTCGCGTGGCTTCGTCCATGCCTTCGCCGGTATCGGCGACTTCGATGTAGACGTAGTCGCCCTCGGGAAGGTCTGCATCGAGGTACGACGCGCGGAGGTAGGCGCGGTCGCAGTGTTGCATGCCGGTGGAGATGGAGATGACACCGCTACGGTCGCCGATGGCATCGGAGGCGTTGGTGATCAGGTTCATGATGACCTGGCGGACCTGGGTGGCGTCCGCCTCGATGGGCGGGAGGTTTGGAGCGAAGTGGTATTTGAGGACAGCCCGTTTGGAGACTGAGACTTCGAGAAGGTGGGCCATTTCCTCGACGACGCGGGAGAGGTTGAGGGGTTCGATGACGAACTTGCCCTTGCCGGAATAGGCGAGCATCTGGCGGGTGAGGTCGGCGGCACGCTGAGCGGCTGTTTCGATTGCCTGGACGGTCTGGCGGGCCGGGGATTCGGGCGGAAGCTCGAGGAGGGCGAGCCCGGCGTTGCCGAGGATGGCAACGAGGAGGTTGTTGAAATCGTGGGCGATGCCACCGGCGAGAATGCCCAGGCTCTCGAGCTTCTGGGTCTGCTGCATCTGGTGGTCGAGGCGGCGGCGCTCCTCTTCGGCGGCACGGCGCTCGGTGACATCGATGACGGAATTGAGCCAGATACGCTGTCCGCCAAGGGTGACGACGGTGGAGTGCAGCTCGAACGTGAGGACGCGGTCGCGCGCGTCGTTTATGCGGATTTCAACGTACGGTGGGTCGACCGGCTCGCCGGCCATCCGCCGCGCGGCCCGGGCGCGAATCCTGGCGCGGTCTTCCGGATCGATTCGGGAGCCGAGGAAGTCGCGGCGCGTGAGCTGTTCGCGAGAGAAGCCGAGGAGTCGCTCGAGGGCGGCGTTGACCATGAGGACGTCGACGCCATCCCAGGCCCAGATGCCAACGGGGACGGTCTCGACGAGGCTCCGGAAGCGTTCCTCGCTTGCGCGGATCTCGTCTTCGGCGAGGACGGTTTCGTGGATATCGAGGCAGGCGCCGATAAACCCCAGGAAGGTCCAGTCGCCGGCGTAGCGCGGAGTGCCGTGCTCGAGAATCCAGCGGTACTGGCCGTCGTGGCGGCGCAGGCGGTAGCGCATCGAATAGGGAGCGCGGGCGTCGAACTTGGCTTCGTATGTAGCGACGGTGGCGTCAAGGTCCTCCGGGTGGATGACCTCGGTCCAGCCGTAGCCGGTGTCCACTTCCATGGGCCGCCCGGTGAAGTTGCGCCAGGTCGCATTGAAGAAGTCGATCTGGCGGTCGGGCCGGGCGGTCCAGATGAAGATAGGCGCTGAATCGGCGAGTGAGCGGAAGCGTTGTTCGCTCTCGCGCAGCTCGTCTTCGGCGCGGCGGCGTTCCGTGACATCGAAAGCGGAGAGGAGCGAAGCGGAGACTCCGGCGAACGAAAACGCGCTTGCCGAGACGGCGAGGTAGCGCGTCTCGCCATCGGCGTGGGTGATGCGAATCTCGAAGCGGCTGACGCGTTCCTCGCCGCGGAGCCGGCGCTGGAGGTGGTCGACCATGGCCTGGCGATCATCGGGGTGGATGAGGCTGGCGAGGAAGCCTTCCCGTAGGAGCTGCTCCCTGGGGTAGCCGGTGACGCGCTCAAGCTCCCCGTTCACGAGGAGGGCTGCGCGGCCATCGGAGACCCACACGGCGGTGGAAAGGTTTTCGAGGAGCTCGCGAATACGGCTTTCGCTTTCGCGCAGCTCGGCTTCGGCCAGTTTGCTTTCGTGGATATCGCGGATGACGCCGGTGACCTGGCGACCGTCGGGCGCTCGCATGCCCGTGACAGAAACCCAGCGGTAATCGCCCGAGGGGAGGACCATACGGAAGTCGATCGGGGCGCCGGAAGCGAGGTCCTCGCGAGAGACCACGCGTGTCCGGGGAGTGTCCTCTGGGTGGATGAGGCGAAGCGTCGCGCCGATGGTTGGCGGCATTTCGCCGAGCGTCCGACCGAGGATGGCTGCGGCTTCCGGCGACCAGTCGATTGCGTTGGTTTCGGTATCCCAGGCCCAGATCCCGAGCCTGGAGGCGCGCAGCGCGAGCCGAAGGCGCGCTTCGCTCGCGCGGAGAGCGAGCTCGGCGGATTTGCGATCGCTGATACCGCGAGCGACGCTGCCGACGCCGGTGATGTTCCCGTCAGGGTCGCGGATGGGGAAGTAGGAGGAAGAAGTCGTCACGGTGGTGCCGTCCTTACGCAGCCAGGTGCGTTCAAGGCCCTCGATGCTCTCGCCGCGGCCGATAACCGTTTCGCGGATACGGGCGCGCTCGTGCTCCTCGCCGGGGAGGAAGAAGCGCTCGGTTGTCCGGCCGAGCACCTCGTAGGCTGAGTAGCCGAAGAGGCGCTCGGCGCCGCGGTTCCAGGTGATGATGCGGCCGGCGAAATCGGTCGCGATCATGGCATCCTGGGAGAACTCGACGATGGCGCCGAGCCTGCTGGCCTCGATCTCGGCGGCTTTGCGCTCGCGGATATCGGTCATACTGCCGCGGACGAGCCGGCGGGAGGCGGAGGGGAGCCGCACAAGGCGGACTTCGCACAGAATTTCTTCGCCCGAAACGGAGCGGTGGAGCCATTCGAACACGGGCGTCTCGCCACGGAGTGCGCGCTCGATGACCTCTGATGCGGCCTCGACCGAGGAGCGCCCATCGGGCTGGGACGGTGGGGAGACATCGGCGACACCCAGCGAAAGCAGTTCTTCGCGCGTGCATCCAAACAGGCGCGAGGCGTTTTCGTTGGCCTCGATGAAGGTGCCGGCATCGACATCCAGCACGACGATGGCGTCGGGTGCGTGCTCGATGAGGGTCTTGTAGCGCGCTTCCGACTCCTGGCGAGCGGCCTCTGCGGCGCTCACAGGGGTGAAATCGTCGACGACGATGAGGCGGGCGGCCCGGCCGTCGAAGGTGATGCCCTGGGCGGAGACCTCGACAGCGAGGAGGGCGCCGTCCTTCGTGATGTGTTGCCAGCGGGCGCGGTTGACGCCGGTGGGGTCGACGGTGGCCATGTGCGCGCGGAACTTATCGTGTTCTTCCAGTGGGCGAAGGTCGAGCGGAGTGAGGCTGAGGAATTCTTCGCGGGTGTAGCCGTACAGGTCGAGCGCGGCCTGGTTGACGGCGAGGAAGCGGAGCGTGGCGGAATCGAACACCCACATCGGCCGGGGGTTCGATTCGAACAGGAGGGCGGCATCGCGGAGCCCGGGGAGCTCGCCAGCACGTTGGTCGTCCACGAGCACTCCTTCAACCGTGATACGCCCTATCCTACTGCCCGCGGAGCGCAGGGTCTCCCGGTGAGCACCCTGAGGTTCGCGAGGCGGGTGCGCCGGCAGGTCAGGAGGCAGCCGCCGGTGCGGCGGCCGGGATCGGTGAGGATTCGGGGCTGCGGGCAGTGAGGCGGAGCGCAACGATGGCTGTGACGATGCCCACGGTGGCGGCAAGGAAGAACACCAGGGCGAGGGAAGCCCCGGCCCAGCCGCCGGAGTCGCCGGCGGAGACAATGCCGCCGGCAACTCCCACACCCGCCGCGGCGGAGAGCATCTCGTGGAGCTTCATGGAAGCGGAGGCTTCTCCTTCGCGTCCGGGAGGGGACGAGGCAAGGAGTTCGAGAGAGAACATGGGGTAGGCGATGCCCATGCCAAAGCCGCCGATCGTCCATGCGAGGGCAACCCACACACCGGGGACACCGTCGACGAGGGCGATGGGCACGAGGGAGATGCCAAGCGTGACGACGAGTGCGCCGCCCGCGGCGAGCCAGGGACGGGGGTACCGTCGCACCATGCGCTCCTGGACCCAGGAGGCCGTGCTCCAGCTCAGGGTCGCGCCGGTCAGGGCCATGCCGGCAACGAATGAGGAGTAGCCCCGGTAGGTGATGAGGAGGTAGGGGATGAATGCTTCTGCGCCGAAAAAGCAGCAGTTGAGAAACCCGTTGCCGGCGACGGCGGCGGGGAGACCGCGCGCGGCGCGGAAGGTGCCGGGGGGAAGCAGCCGACGGAGGGGAGGGATTGCCGCGCCCGCGCCAAGGAGCACGAGCGGTATTCCGATGAAGGGGCGGCCGGTGGCGATCCCGCCGAGAGCAATGCCGGCGCCCAGGGCGAGGCGAACGGCGGCAGGCACGCGGGAGGGAGCACGTTCGCCGGCGGGTGGGCCCATGCGGAAGAGCGGCGGAAGCGCCAGTGCTGCCATGAGCGGGATGGCCGGCACAAACAGCAGGAATGCCCCCCGCCAGGAGATGTACTCGGCGATGGCGCCGCTAATGGCAGGCCCGGCGAGGCCGGGCACCACCCAGGCCGAGGCCAGGAGCGCGAGCATGCGGGGCCGCAGCTCCTCGGGGTAGCCGCGGCCCAGGGCGACATAGGCGATTGCCGGGAGTGCGCCGGCGCCGAGGCACTGGACCACCCGGCCGACGGCCAGCACGAGCATCGAGGGAGCGAGGCCGGCGATGAGCAGGCCGAGGGCGAAGAGGGCAAGGCCGATTGCCAGCGGGCGGCCGGGGCCGTAGCGGTCGGCCTGTTCGCCAGCCCAGGTGATGCCGACGATGCTGGCGAGCAGGAATCCGCCGAAGGCCCAGCCGTAGAGCGCGAGGCCACCGAGGTCTTCCTCGGCGCGGGGCATGGCCGTGGCGACGGCGAGGGCTTCGAAGGCGACAAGCGTGACGGCCATGAGGAGGCCGATGGTGAGGGCGCGCCGGTCGCCGCCGAGCACCCCCTGCGGGCGGGAAGGGTAATCCACACCAGGCATTGTGGAGCGAGTCCGGGCGGAGCGCGTCATTCGTTGGGAGGATGAGCGGGTTTGGAACCAGATCGTTAAGGGCGCGGACCAAACGTTCACATAAATATGCCCGAAAGTCGGTAGACAACGCGGGCGATAGGTCTATCCTATGGATCCATCCGGGGGAGATGGGCGCGGGAGGACGCCGTGAACATCGAAGTGATTGAGTTCGAGCTGTTGTGCGAGGAGCATGGGGTGCACCGGCTGCTCGTACCGGTCGAGTTGCCCCGCCCCCGCGTATGCGCGCATTGCTTCCGGCCAGCTGAGCGGCGGGAGATCCGGAGGTTCATGATGCCGCTAACGGCGCCGGAGCGGATCGGGGGCGAGGCCTACATCGGGTAGGCAACCGGGCCTGCGGGCCGGCACGCCAGGGCGAGGCGCCACATCGCCGGCGGCGTTTGTAGCGCGGTGGCGCCGGCGATGTTGGCCTGCACCGAAGCGTGGTCCCGCCCGTGACTCGCTGCAGGGGAAGGCGGGGCGGGAAGCCCACGATTGGAACCGCGGGGTTTGCCCGGGGCAGGCTTACGTGTCCATGCCGCCGGGCGACCGGATGTTGCGAGCCGGGTTGCGTTCAGCCAGTATCACGGCGCAAACCAGCCGGAGGCCTGCCACATGTCTGAAGTGCTGCTGGACAAACGCGCCGATGGGGTGGCGCTGATCACGCTCAACCGTCCGGACAGCCTGAACGCGATGAGCGACGAGCTCGTGCTGTTGCTGGGCGAATACCTCGAAGACTGCGAGCGTGACCGGAGCGTTCGCTGTGTGGCACTGACCGGCGCCGGCCGGGGCTTTTGTGCGGGCGGCGATGTGCGGAACATGCAATCCCGCAATGACCAGGGGGCGGGCCGGGAAGGCGGACCGCCAAACCCGGTGACGGTCATCGACCGGTTGACGGCGGGGCTGCGGCGTTCGCACGAGGCGACGACGCTGAAACTGCACACCATGCCGAAGCCGACGGTTGCGCTCGTGAATGGCGTCGCCGTGGGCGCGGGGCTGAGCCTGTGCCTGGGCGCGGATATCCGGATCGCGTCGGACCGGGCGCGGTTCGGGACGGCTTTCAAGAACGTTGGCCTGAGCGGTGATTTCGGGGGGACGTACCTGCTTCCCCGGCTTGTGGGAATGGGGCTGGCGCGGGAGCTGTACTTCACGGCGGAGATCATCGACGCGGCGCGGGCGCTGGAATTGCGGCTGGTGAACCGGGTGGTGCCCCACGACGAGCTCATGACGGCGGGCCTGGAGTTCTGCGCGAAGCTGGCCGCGGGACCGACGGCGAGCTACGGGCGGATGAAAGAGAACCTGAACTTCGGCGAAACGGCGACGCTCGATGCTTTGCTGGACCACGAGGCGCTGTTGATGCGGATCAGCGGGCTCTCGGTGGACAGCCGCGAAGCGGTGCGTGCGTTCATGGAAAATCGGGAGCCGCGATTCGTGGGCGAATAGCGGGCGGGGGTCACACTGGAGCAGTGAGAAAGGGGACAGTCATGGGACGGCTCGAGGGCATGGTTGCGGTCGTCACGGGTGGAGCGCGGGGGATTGGCGCAGGGATCGCCCGGGTGATGGCGCGGGAGGGCGCCCACGTGGCGATCCTGGACCTCGATGGGGAGCAGGCGGCGGCAACCGCTCATGACCTG
The DNA here is from genome assembly GCA_964648195.1 of uncultured Anaerolineaceae bacterium. Classification (GTDB taxonomy): domain Bacteria; phylum Chloroflexota; class Dehalococcoidia; order Tepidiformales; family Tepidiformaceae; genus Amarobacter. Next base: position 19,520 of record CAZYLL010000005.1, read on the forward strand.
CCAACGGAAAGCGTGGGCATCGCCTGCGATGTGATCGTGGAGGGCCCACTGACGGATGCGGTCCGCCAAGTGGCCGGGCGATTCGGAGGCATCGACATTTTCGTGAACAACGCCGGGGCGGGGCGCGGCCCCCTGGACTTGAACACCACGCGACCGACGGGCGGAGGCGGACGGGTGACGGAAATGGCGCCGGAATCGTGGGACGAGCAGCTGGCACAGAACCTTCGGAGCACCTTCCTGGGGACGAAGGTGTCGGTCGCCTACCTCCGTTCCCGGGGCGGCGGATCGATCGTGAACATCGCTTCCATCGCGGGGCTGGGAGCATCGCCGACGCTGCCGGCGTACGCGGCGGCCAAGGCGGGAGTGATTTCGCTGACGAAGAGCACCGCGCTGGAATACGCGCCGCTGAACATCAGAGTGAACGCGATCTGCCCGGGATTCCTGTGGACGCGGGCGTGGGAGGGCCTGGCGACGGGCATGAAGATGGGCGTTCCCCAGTACGCCAACAGGGAGCCGCGGGAGATCTTTCTCGAGGTGGTGAAGAACGGCGTGCCCCTTGGCAGGGAGCAGACGCCGGAGGACGTTGGCGAGCTCGCGGCGTTTCTTTCGAGCCCGGCGGGACAGAACATCACCGGCCAGGCGATAGCGGTGGACGGGGGTATCACCCTGAAATGAACGCGCGAGTGGCCCCACCCCGTTCGGGTGGGGCCACTCAAGGCGGGGGAGAATGCCGGGCTTAGCGGGCTTCGGCAACCGGGGCGGGGAGAGGCTTCTCCATGCCGGGGTTGCCCTGCGAGAGCTTCGACTCGTCGAAGGACGGGTCGAGGCTCTTCGCGATGGCGACCAGGTCTTCCTTCGAGACTTCGGGCGAGATGCCGCGGGAGTAGGCGTTGATGGCGTAGTAGGTGCCTTTGCCATCGGTCCACCAGATGCTGTTCGGGGAGATGTAACCGGCGGCGGGGTCTCCACCGTTGCCATAGCGGCTGGCCGAGGCTTCGACCGTGTCGGCGCCACGTTCGAGGGTCCAGGAAAGGTTGTACTGGGCCTGCCAGCCCTCTGGCTTGCGGCAGCCATCGGCGATATCGGTGGCTGCGCGATTGGAGCGGACGATCGTGTAGCCCGCGGGACCCGTGGGGTCGCGGAAACCGAGGCGACTCATGTCGGCATCGGAGAGCTGCCGTTCCTGGACGAGGCAGGCCTCGTTGAACGATGGGTCGAGCGCCTTCGCGATGGCGCGGATGGTATCGAGCTCGAGGCCGTTTTCGACCCTGGCGTAGACGCCGAACTGGAACTTGCCGTTACTCCAATTTGCACCGTAGGGCGTGAACGAACCGGGCCAGGTATCGGTGTAGCCTTCGGGTATGGCGGAGGCGGAGACGCCGATGTAGCCGAAGCCAGCACCAGAGCCGGACTTCTGCCAGTTGGCGTTCATGCTCGCGCCTTCGGTGGGAACGATGCTGGTATCGCAGCCAGCGGCGGGCGGCGTGAACGTGGTGATATAGGAATCGGTAAGGGTGTAGCCGCCGGGGATCTTGGGCCGCGGGTCGCCGATACCGAGGCTGGCGAGGTTGCCCCAGTCGCCCTTTTCGAGCTTCCAGAAGCACTTCATGTTGTCATCGGAGCCGGTGAGCCGGGCGACCAGCGCGCGCAGGACTTCGGTGGCGCGGGGGTCGCCGTCGGGCACTGGCATCGAGGAGCGCGTGGGCTCCTCGGAGGCGTACGGGAGGATGTGGTAGCGGTTGACGCTCACGCTGTAGAAGTAGCCATTGGCCCAGAAGCTCGCCATATCATCGCGGATGACACTGGCGACGCGCTTTTCGGACTTTCGCTGGGTGATGTAGGCCTCGAGCCCGGTTTCGTCGTGCTTCCAGGAGCTGTCGAGGGCGAGTTCGCCGCCTGGCTTCGGAGCGCCGTTCTGATCGCATTCCGTGTAGACCGAGAGCGAGAGGCTCAGCGGGCTGAAGCCGGCGCCGGGCAGGTTGGGAGCGAAGCCTGCCCTCGAAGGGTCGATGGTCCCGTTGGAGATCACGGAGGGCGGGAGCGGCGCGCGGCAGCCGGGGTAGTACAGCGGGGCATCGGCGCCAGCGGCGCTTTGTCCCCCAACCTTCCCCGGAACCGGAGCGTTGGCAGGCATCGCCGAGGGCTGTTCGCCGGGCCCGAAACGGGGCACGGTGACGCCAGGATTGACGGCGATGTCGCGCGTACCGCCGCCGGAGCCGCCATCCGTTGCGACGGCCTGCTCACCGCTATCGCCACCGCTGGTGTCGATGACGGCGCGTGCGACGAGTGCGCCCGAGGCGAAAAAGGCGGCCGCCCCCGCGGCCAATCCGAACCAGAGCAGTGGTTTGCGCGGGTTGAGTAACAAACTCGAAGACATGCAGACCTCCAGGTGATAAGGTCCCCTCGGGGTACCAAACGGCAGGAGCGGGTGAAAAGTTCCGGCAGTGCGGGACGTTTTCTTTACCGGGAGGGTGCGGGCGAGCCCCGAACGGGACCTGCGTCACATTCGGAAGATGCCCCAGGCGGTGGGCTCGAAGGGGGCATTGAGGGCGGCGGAGATCCCGAGGGAGAGGACGCGGCGGGTATCGAGGGGGTCGATAACGCCGTCGTCCCAGAGGCGGGCGGTGCTGAAGTAGGGAGAGCCCTCCGCTTCGTAGCGCTCAATCGTCGGCGCTTTAAAGCGCTCTCGTTCCTCAGGGGACAGAATCTCGCCGCGGTCAAGCCGGACCTGGAGGAGAACGGACGCGGCCTGTTCGCCACCCATGACGCTGATGCGGGCGTTAGGCCACATCCAGAGCTGTCTGGGACCGTAGGCGCGGCCGCACATGGCGTAGTTGCCAGCGCCGAAGCTGCCGCCAATGACGACCGTGAACTTCGGCACGTTGGCGCAGGTGACGGCAGTGACCATCTTCGCGCCGTCTTTGGCGATGCCCGTGTTTTCGTACTGCCGGCCGACCATGAACCCGGTGATGTTCTGGAGGAAGACGAGCGGGACCCCGCGCTGGGCGCAGAGTTCGATGAAATGGGCGCCCTTGAGGGCGGATTCGCTGAAAAGGATGCCATTGTTCGCGACGATCCCGACGGGGAAGCCGGTGATCCGGGCGAATCCACAGACCAGCGTCGGCCCGTAGCGCGCCTTGAATTCGTGGAAGCGAGAGCCATCGACGATGCGGGCGATGACTTCGCGGACGTCGTAGGACTGGCGAAGGTCCGAGGGGATGATGCCGTACAGGTCGGCCGGGTCGTGCAGGGGAGCTTCGGAGGGTGCGATGTCCCAGGGGGCCGAGCGGGAGCGGGGGATATTCTGGATGATGCTGCGGACGATGCGGAGGGCGGTGGCATCGTCTTCGGCGAAGTGGTCGGCGACGCCACTGATACGGGTATGGACGTCGGCGCCGCCGAGCTCCTCGGCTGTGGTGACCTCGCCGGTGGCTGCCTTCACGAGCGGGGGCCCGCCGAGGAAGATGGTGCCGGTTCCGTGGACGATGACGGTTTCATCGCTCATGGCGGGGACGTAGGCGCCGCCGGCGGTGCACGAGCCCATGACGGCGGCGACCTGGTAGATGCCCTTTGCGCTCATGCGGGCCTGGTTGTAGAAGATGCGGCCGAAGTGGCCCTTATCGGGGAACACGTCGTGCTGGAGGGGGAGGAAGGCGCCGCCGGAATCGACCAGGTAGATGCAGGGGAGGTGGTTCTCTTCGGCAATCTCCTGGGCGCGGAGGTGCTTCTTCACGGTGAGGGGGTAGTAGGTTCCGCCTTTCACGGTGGCGTCGTTGGCGATGACGACGCACTCGCGCCCATGGACGAGGCCGATGCCGGTGACGATGCCGGCGCTGGGGACATCGTCTTCGTAAACTCCGTCGGCGGCGAGGGGGCTGAGCTCCAGGAAGGTGGTGGCGGGGTCGATCAGGCGCTGGATGCGTTCGCGGGCGAGGAGCTTGCCGCGTTCACGGTGGCGAGCCACGTACTCATCGCCGCCGCCGCGGGCGACGCGGTCGAGGCGGGCACGGAGATCGGCCACGAGTTCAAGGTTGCGGGCGCGGTTGGCCTTGAAGGCGGGATCGCGGAGATCAATCCGGGTCGGCAGCTCGGGCGTGTCGTGCCATTCCATGGGGCGGTAGGGTACAGGAAGTGCGAAGTTCAAAGTGCGAAGTGTGCCCTGGCAGCGGACGCGGGCTGCTCGCGGTTGGCCGGGCCTAGACGCGGGGGAGGGCGCTCGCGAGGGCGACGGTGGCGCTCAGGAGGAGGATGGCATAGACGAGGCGGCGGAAGCGGACCTCGTCGATGCGGTCGAAGAGGCGGTTGCCAAGGATGCGGCCGGCCTCGGCGGCGGGCATGGCGAGGGCGAAGGCGCCAAGGATCCAGGGTTTCACCGAGCCAGACGCAACGAGCAGCGCCACGGCCCCCAGGGAGGTGACCATGAAGAAGGCGTTGATGGTCCCGCGGAAGGCCGCGGGCGAAAGCCGCTTCCCCTGCAGGTAGAGGACGATTGGCGGGCCGGACATCGAGGTCGAGGTATTGAGCACGCCGCTGGCGAACCCGGTCGCGAGGTCGCCGAGCGTGCCGGCGCCGTGGATGCGAAGGCCCCGCATGATGAGCAGCGTGAAGAGGATGACCGCGAGAGCGATGATGATCTTCAGGGCTGTGGGGTTGACGAGGAGAAGCACGGCCAGGCCGGCGGGCATGCCAGCGAAGGAGCCTGCCGTGAGGATGGTTGCGGTGCGGCGTTCGAGGGTGTGGCGGAGCCTGGGAAACTGGATGACGTTGACCGTCATGCTCAGGAAGTTGGCCAGGACAACGGTGTCTTTCGGCCCGATGAGGATGGCGAGGAAAGGGACGATGAAGAGCGAGAATCCGAATCCGGAGAGGGCCTGGATGCAGGCAGCAACGGCAGCGAGCAAGGCGATGGCCGCCGCCAGGGGGATATCCACCGGGCGGTTATAGCGGAACAGGGCGCTACAGCCGAACAGTGCCGGAGAAAAGCCGGTGCCTGTACGCTTATTGACATGGAAGTAGCGAATGAGCTGATGGTCCGGGGCATCGTCGTCGGGGTGTTCCAGGAGAACTGCTGGGTGATCGGCAACAGGCGCACGGGCGAGGCGATCTGCATCGACCCGGGCGATCAGCCGGACGAAGTCCTGGCCCTGGCGCGGGACATGGGCGTGCGCATCAAGTACATCGCGAACTCCCACGCCCATATCGACCACGTGATGGGGGTGGCGGGGGTGCACGCCGCCACGGGGGCGAAATTCCTGCTGCACCACGGCGACCTGGAACTCCTGCGGAACGGCTGGAGGGGCATGGCGGCGCGCATGGGCATGGACATCGGGCAGGGGCCGCCCGACCCGGACATGTTCGTGAAGGACGGGGACATCGTGGAGGTTGCCGGGCTCCGTCTGCGGACGATCGGGACGCCGGGGCACACGCCGGGGAGCGTCAGCTACTACGCGGAAGAGGGGATGCTGTTTAGCGGCGACACGCTGTTTCGTGGGTCGATCGGGCGGACGGATCTCCCCGGGGGCAGCCTCGAGCAGGAGATGCGCAGCATCTGCGAGCGGTTGCTGGTACTTCCCGCGGAGACGATCGTCCTGCCGGGCCACATGGAAGAGACCACGGTAGCCTTCGAGAAGGCGCACAACCCGTGGGTGCTCGAGTGGCAACGGCGGGGCAGCGACAGCCCGGCGTGGCGGCAGTGATGGAGCTTTCGCTGGCGTTCCATGGGGGAGTGGGCACCGTCACGGGCTCGAAGTACCTGCTGACGGCCGGCAGAACCCGGGTGCTCGTGGATTGCGGGATGTTCCAGGGGCTGAAGGCGCTGCGGCTGCTGAACTGGCAACCCACGCCGTTCCGGCCGAACACACCGGACGCGATCCTGCTGACGCACGCCCACATCGATCATACGGGATACCTGCCAAGGCTGGTGCAGCTGGGTTACCGGGGACCGGTGTACTGTACGCCGGCCACGGCAGAGGTCGTGCGCATCCTGTTGCTGGACGCGGCGGAGATCCAGGAGGAGGACGCGGCGTTTGCGAACCGGCAAGGTTACAGCAAGCACAAGCCAGCGCTCCCGCTCTACACGGTGAAGGATGCGCTGGCGGCGCTGCGCTTGCTGAAGACGGTGGACTATCGCGAGCCGCTGGAACTCGGACCAGGCCTCACCGCGCGGTTTCTGAACGCCGGGCACATCCTGGGCTCGTCGTTCGCGCAGATCGATGTGGAAGACAGCGGCCAATCCGCGCGGCTGGTGTTCAGCGGCGATCTCGGGCGGTATCACCAGCCGTTGCACACCGACCCAGAGCCGTTGCCCGAATGCGACGCGCTGATCCTCGAGTCGACCTATGGGGACCGGTTGCACGAGCACCGGCCACTTGCGGAGCAGATCCGGGAGGCGTTCGCGGAGCCTATCGCGCGCAAGGGGATCATCCTGATCCCGTCGTTCGCGGTGGCGCGGGCGCAGCTGGTGACGCTCATCCTGCGGGATCTGATCGAGACGAAGAAGCTGCCGGAGATCCCGATCCACATCGACTCGCCGATGGCGACGGACGTGACCACTCTCTACAACAAGTACCTGGAATCGGAGTACCTGGATAACCGGATCCCCCACACCACGCCGGAGTCGCTGTTCCCGCGGAACGTGCGGTTTCACCGGTCGGTCGAGGATTCGAAGAAGCTGAACAACATGGAAGGGCCGCGGATCATCATTGCATCGAGCGGGATGCTGACCGGGGGCCGTGCCGTGCACCACCTGCACCGCCTGGTCCGCGATTCGCGGAACCTGATCGCGCTGGTGGGCTACCAGGCGGCGGGCACACGGGGCCGGAACCTGCTGATGGGCGCCCCAACGATCCGGATGTACGGGGAGGACGTACCGGTACGCGCGCGGGTGGTGAGCATCGAAGGGCTTTCGGCGCACGCCGACCGGGATGAGCTCCTGCGCTGGGTAGGGACGGCGCCGAAGCCGCCGGGAACGGTGTTCATGACGCACGGCGAACCCGATGCAGCGAAGGCGCTGGCGAAGGCGATCAAGGAGCGGTTCGAGATCGAGCCGTACATCCCGGAGATGGGCCAGAGCTTTGACCTGTCGTACCTGTTGGGGTGAGGCGCGAACGGCTGATATCTGCGCCTAGGGTTCTTCGCGGAAGTTGAGGTAGTACTTGCTGGGCGTGGGGCCGGCCTGGTGCTGGTACTTGCTGCCGGCGGCCTTCGAGCCGTAGGGGTGCTCGGCGGGCTCAGTGAGCTGGAGGAAGGAGATCTGGGAGACCTTCATGCGGTGGTAGAGCGTGATGGGGAGATTGGCAACGTTGGAGAGCTCGAGGGTGAGGGCGCCATCCCAGCCGGGATCGACGTAGCCGGCAGTGGAGTGGATCAGAAGGCCAAGGCGGCCGAGGGAGGATTTGCCTTCGAGCCGGCCGACGATGGTGTTGGGAAGCTTGACCCGCTCGTAGGTAACCGCGAGAGCGAACTCGCCGGGGTGGAGGATGAAGGGGTGGTCGTCATCGATCTCGACCAGCTCGGTGAGGTCGGGGTACTCCTTTTTGACATCGATGTAGGGAATCTGGGAGTTGCGAAAGACGCGAAAGAGGTGGCCGAGGCGGAGATCGACGCTGGCGGGCTGGATGGCGCCGAGGGCCAGGGGATCGATGACGATGTTCCCGGCCTCGATTTCGCGGCGGATGGTGCGGTCGCTGAGGACCATGGGGCAACTTCCAGTTGGTGGTTTCGGGAAAGTCTAGGGTGGCGGGGCGTTTCGAGGTATCGCATGTGTGTGCGGAGTTCGGAAGGTAGAATCGCCGGCACGCAAGAGAGGAGCTGGAGGGCGCGATGGCTGGACCGCTTTCAGGAATCAAGGTGGTGGAACTGGGCGTGTGGGTTGCGGGGCCATCGTGCGCGGCGATCCTTGCCGACTGGGGAGCCGACGTCATCAAGATAGAGCCGCCGGAAGGCGACCCGTTCCGCGGGCTGGGAGCCGCGTTTGGTGCGGCGATGAACCCGCCGTTCGAGCTCGACAACCGGGGAAAGCGCAGCATCGCGCTCAACCTGGAGGTGGAGGACGGGCGGTACATCGCGGGGGACCTGATTGACGCTGCGGACGTCTTCGTCACAAACATGCGGCCACGAGCGCTGGAGAAGTACGGGCTGACGTATGAGCGGCTGAAGGATACCAACCCGCACCTGATTTATTGCCACGTCACTGGCTATGGACCTGAGAGCCCGGAGGCGAACCGGGCGGCCTACGACGTGGGGGCGTTCTGGGCGCGAGCCGGTGTGGTGGCGGGGCTCACCCCGGAGGGAGCAGAACCCCCGCTGCAGCGAGGCGGGATGGGAGATCACATGACCGGTGCGAATGCGGCGGGGGCAATCGCGGCTGCGCTGTTCCACCGCGAGCGCACGGGCGAGGGCCAGAAGGTGGCCGTTTCGCTGACGCGCATCGGGATATACATGATGGGCTGGGACACGAACACGCAGCTGCGGACCAACCTGCCATCGATGCCGCCGTTCGACCGGAAGCACGCTCCCAACCCGCTCATCAACCCGTACCGTGATAGCGAAGGGCGGTGGTTCTGGCTGCTGATGCTGCAGGGCGACCGGCACTGGCCGGACTTCCTCCGCGCACTCGGTAACCCGCCTGAGCTGGCGGACGACCCGCGGTTCGAGAACATCCCGGGGCGGGCCGCCAGCGCGCCGGACCTGGTGGCGATCCTGGACCGCATCCTCGAGACGCGGCCCTTGCGCGAGTGGGGGCCGATTTTCGATGCGCATGACGTGTGGTTCGCGCCTGTGCAGACGACGGCCGAGGCGGTCCAGGACCCGGTCATCCGGGCCGCCGGGGCGATCGTGATGATCGAATCGCCGGAGGGGCCGAAGGAGCAGGTGGCGACCCCGGTCGATTTCTACGGCACGCCGGTTGAGCCGGGCAACTGGGCTCCGGAGCTTGGCCAGGACACGGAGAGTATCCTGCTGGAATACGGCTACGACTGGGATCGGATCGCGTCGTTGAAGGAGCTGGGGGCGATTCCTTGAATTCGCGGCGGGTGTGGCTGGCGCGGCTGCCAGAGATGAGGGTCGCCTACTTCGAAGTGGACATTGGGGCTGGCGATCGCGCGCCGGGTCTGTCGCGGGCCTGGGACGGGTTCAACGAGTGGCGCGTGCGGGAACGGCCGGCGCTCGGGCGGATCGACATCGCGGCAATCGGGTGGATGGCTGAATCGGACGATGGGCGGCCGCGCTACCGTACGGGAGTGCCGATCCGGAGCGACTACGAGCCGCCGCCACCGGCGAAGACGACCTTCTTCCCGGGAGGCTCTTTCGCATACGCCTATGCGGATGACATGGATGAAATCGAGGCGGCGGCGGAGGCAGTGCGCGAGTGGGTGGTGGCGCAGGGGCTGGTGGCCCGGTCCGGGCTCATCGAGGTGTACAAGTTCCACTACAACCTCGACCAGCACCCCTGCGATTGTGGCGTGCTGGTGCAGCGTGCCGATGGTTCGGAGCCTCTGGCTGGCCGCAGGGGCGACGCGAGCCCGCTTCCCATCGCGCGGGGTTAGCCTGGCGGAGAAGGCTGGCGGGCGAGGTCCGCCTGGCCGTGGCGCATGGGCTCGGGGACCAGGAAGAACATGATGGCTGCGCCGGACAGGCCAATGCCGCCGGTGGCCACCGCGGCCGCGCCAAGCGACGCGGCTGCGGTCACTCCACTCACCAGGAGCGGCCCGCCGGCGGTCCCCAGGTCACCAATGAGGCGCCAGACGCCGAGGAACTCGCCGCGCGCGACGGCGGGCGAGAAGTCGGCGCCGAGGGTCATATTGATCCCGCTGCCAAGGCCGTTGCCAAAGCCGGTGACCAGCCCGGCGGTGAGCAATCCCGCGAAGGATCCGGTGAGCGGGATCATCAGCATGCCGGCCGACATGATGAGCAGGCAGGGGATGGCCGTCCACTTTCGGCCCCAGCGGTCCATGGCGATACCGACGGGATAAAAGACGGTCATATCGATGGCGGAAGAAAGGCCAAAGATGACGCCCACCTGTGCGGCATCGAGGCCGGCGTGATCGCCCCAGAGGGGGATGACGGCCTGGCGGGAGGCGCGCAGAACCTGGATGGCGACGGTGGCGAGGCCAGCGGTGGCGAAGACGCGGCCGTGGTCGCGAACGACACCGGCAAGGCGCTTGTGGGCGGCCCCGGTGTGGACCTCGGAGACGCGTTCGGGCTCGCGGACGAAGATGAACATCGCGGCGGCAGCAACCAGCGCGAGCGCGGCCTGGATGTAGAACGCGGCTTCGCTGCCGAGCCAGGTGGCACCGAACCCGCCGACGAAGGGGCCTACGAAATTGCCAACGCGGTTGGAGCCCCCGAGCAACGAGAGAACGCGCCCACGCTGTTCGATCGGGGAGGAGTCGGTGGCATAGGAGAGGCGGGCGAGCATCCAGATGGCCCATGAAAAGCCCATGACGAACACCAGCGGCGCGAGGACGTAGGGCGAGCTGGTGAGGCCAGCGCCGACAGCGACGACCGCGAGCGCGATGGTGCCGACGAGCATGGCGCCGCGCTCGCCGAGGCGGGTGACGAGCACGCCGGCGGGGATATCGAACACCATGGTGCCGATGCCGCGAAGCGCGACCAGAACCCCGGCGAAGGCGACAGAGGCCCCGAGTTCGAGCGCATAGAGGGGGAGCACCGGGATGACCGCGCCCTGCCCTACAGCGAAGAGAAAGGTGGGGAGATAGACAGAAGCGAAGAGGGAGCGAATGCGAAATGCGGGGGCGCCACCGGGGGATGCCACGCCCGCACTGTACGGGCGGTGCGGCCGGAAGCGCCAGCTGGCCGTAGCCCTAACGCAGGTAGTTGAGGAGCGACATGTTGCTGGTGCGGCCGATGGCGCCGAGCGCCGCTTCGAGGGCGTTCTGGGCGGCCGTGAACTGGACGATGGTTTCGGCGATATCGATGTCCTCGATCTCGGCGCGGAGCTCCTGCAGGTTGGTATCCGTCTCTTCCGAGCGGTAGAGCGTGGCCTCGAAGCGGTTGAGGCGGGCGCCTACGTCAGCGCGTGTGTTCAGCACCGCGTCGAGTGCGCGGTCGATGTCAGCCAGGGAATTGCCGATGGTGGCGCCGGGAGCGCTGGCACGCAGGTTATCGCGCAGGGCGATGAGGTCATCGAAGATGCCGCCGAAGGCCTGGTCGCCGATGACATTGACGGCGACCGCATCCTGGGCGGAGATGCGGCGGGTGCGGAGGCCGTTGTCGCCCTGCCAGGTGATGGCCACCGGAGGGTTGCCGGCAACGTTGTAGGCAGGGGTTTGGGTCTGGTGTCCGCTGAAGATGTAAACCCCGCCGAAGTTGGTATTGGCGACCTGTGCGAGCTGCTGGATGAGCTGGTCCATCTCGGCGGCGATGTTGTTCTTTTCGCTGGCGCCCAGGGTGTCGCTGGCGCCCTGGACGGTCAGCTCGCGGGCGCGCTGGAGGATGTCGGTCGCGCTGCTGAGGGCGGACTCGGTGACGTTGAGGAAGGCGGTGCCGTTTTCGAGGTTGCGGCGCATCTGGGCTTCGAAGGCGATGTTCTTGCGGTGTTGCATGGCCAGGGCAGCGCCGGAAGGGTCGTCGCTGGCGCGGTCGATGCGGCGGTGGGTGGAGAGCTGGCGCTGGACGCGGTCGGCGCGCTCGGTGGCGGCGGACATGTAGGAGACCTGGTTATGGACGCGGGACTGCTCGCTCAGCCTCATGATGGTTACCTCGTGACGCCGGTGCGGTTGATGAGGGTGTCGAGCATGTCATCGATGGTGGTGATGACACGGGCAGCCGCGTTGTAGGCGTGCTGGGCGGCGCTCAGGTTGGTGACTTCCTCATCGATCGAGACGCCGTGGACGGACTGGCGGAGCGCGTCGATGTGGTCGACCAGGAGGCCGGATGACTGTTCGAGGCCGAGCGCTCGGTTCACATCGGCGCCAAGGACGGAGACGAGGTTGCCATAGAACGTGGATGGCGAGGTTTCGACCTGGAGCTGGTTGTTGCCAGCGGCGGTCAGGTCGGCCACCTGGGCGGCGGCGGAATACGCCCCGGCAGAAGCGATGGTGAGCGTGGCAACCGGGCTGGCGCCGTTCGTGAAGGTGAGCGTAAAGGTGCCGGGCCCGGCGGTTGCGGGGGTGGCGGTCCCGATGGTGTTGCCATTGAGCCGCAGCTCGAGGGTGCCGGAGGCGGGCGGGTTTTCGACGATGGTGTAGGCTCCGGGCTGGAGCGTGCCCGCCACGGACAGGCCAATGACCTGGTTGCCGGGGCTCAAGGTTTCGCCGACCACCAGTTGGCTGGCGGCTGAGCCCGCGATCATGTTCGCGGCGAGCTGCAGGTTGGCGATGGCGAGCGCGTTCGAGGGGTCGCCCGGTGCGCCGGGGGCGGTGGCGGCGGCGATGGTGGAGGGGCTGGTGGCGAGGGCGGGGTTGAGCTGAATGTTCGAGGCGTCCGTGCCGGTGAAGAAGTCGAGCCCCGTCGTCACGCCATCGAGCCCATATCCGCGACGGTGGAGTGAGTTGACGCCGTTGATGAGGCCGCTGGCCAGGGTATTGAGCTTGGCGATGAGGTCCGGGAAGGCTTTGTCGCGCGCATCGAGGACGCCACGAAGCTCGCCGGAGCTGACCTGCACAGTGTCGTTATCCATAGCGAAAACGAGCTTCAGCATGCCCGCATTGCCGGGATCGTCGACGGCCTGGACGGTGCGGGCAGAGGTACCGAAGACGAGCTCGTGGGTGCCGAGGTAGACAGTCACCTCGCCGGTATCGGCCTCGCTGTAGTGGATGTCGGCAAGCTTCGAAAGCTGGTCGAGGAGGAGGTCGCGGCGGTCGCGGAGGTCGTTGGCCATATCGCCGTTGAGCTCGACCTGCTTGATCTGGAGGTTGAGGGTGGCGATTTCGCCGGCGTAGGCGTTGATTTCGTTGCCGATGCCAGCGACTTCCTGGTTGAGATCGGTGCGCTGCTGGGTCAGCTGACTGTGGGCGGCCTGGAGGCGCATGGTGAAGGTTGTGGTCGCGTGGACGAGGGCGGTACGGGCGGCGGAGGACTCGGGGTCGTTGGTGAGGTCGTGCCAGGCAGCCCAGAACTTACCGAGAAGGGCTGAGATGCCATCGTCGGACGGGTCGTTGAACACGACCTCGGCGTTGCGAAGCGGCCGGGCAAAGGCGCTGTACTGTCCCTGGCTGGAGAGGGCCTGGCGGGCCTGGAAGTCCATGAAGATGTCGCGGATGCGGTTGACGTCCCTTGCGTCGACGCCAAATCCGGGGCGGCCCAGGAGGTTGTCGCGAGAGAAGTGGTCGCTGCCATCGAGGCCGATGGGGCGCAGGAGGACACGCTGGCGCGAGAAGCCGGGAGTCTGGGCGTTGGCGATGTTGTGGGAGGCGACATCGACAGCCAGCTGGTGGGCGCGGAGCGCCTTGACCGCGGTGTCGAGTCCGATGGAGAGGCCCACGCGTTCCTCCTATGCGCTCCGGGAGACGAACCCGCTGCCCTCACCGGCGTTGCGTTTGCCGCGGGCGCCATAGGTGGGCGAGGTGAAGCCGCCAAGCAGGTTGGCCCAGCGTTCGCGAACCTTCATGGCATTCAGGAGCAGGGTGGCGTTGCGTTCCTGGGCGTCCTTCAGCTCGCGGGCGCGTACGGAGAGGGCGAGACGAGCTTCGGCGAACCCGGTCACGCCGAGATCGTCGGCAAGGGAGAGCAATTCTTCGATCGTGCGGTCTTCGGCGCCGATGGTTCTTAGCAGATTCAAACGCCCGGACTCGAGGTCCTCGATGGCGTTGGCCACCTCGATCATTGCGGCACTGGTTGTGGTGATACGTTCGAAGTCCGAATCGAGCAGGGCGGACTGTTCCTCGAGGGCGAGGGCGAGGAGCCTGGAGAGCTGGCGCTCCTCGTGAAGGAGGAGTTCGAGCACCCGTTCGAGGACCTGCGCCGCGGTCATGTTCAGGCGTTCCCAAGGCCGTTGGCGACCAGGCGCTCGGCGATTTCGCGGGCGTTGGAGCTGTAGGAGCCGTTGGCGATGGCGGCCTTGAGGGCCGCGACCTTCTCGGCCCGCACATCGCGCGATTCGGCGACGGCCCGGGCCGCCTCGGCGACGATGCGCCCGCGGTTCGAGAGGTTGAGCACATCCTGCCGCCCGCGTGCCTTGAGGGCGGCCTCTGCCTCAGAGGAACCCGGCGTGGCAGCGGCGCCGGCCGAAGCGGTGGCCGGGTTCATGCTGGCGCTGGAGAGGTTGAGCCCATCGATGCGTGCCATGGCGAGCACTCCTACTGGGTGAGCTTGGTGGCGATGGCGAGCATCTCATCGCCGACGGCGAACGTCCTGGCGCAGGCTGAGTAGGCGCGCTGGGCGATGATCATCGCGGTGAACTCTTGAGCCACCTCGACATTGGAGCTTTCGAGCGCGCCCGGCCGCAATGGGGCGAAACCCTCAGAACCGGCGGTGCCAACCGTCAATTCGCCGCTGTTGGGGGTGTCGCGGTAGAGGCCGTCGCCGAGGACTTCGAGCCCCTGCGGGTTGGCGAACGAAGCGAGTGAGAGCTGGCCGATGGTCTCGCGCTCCCCTTCCGGGTTGAGCGCGGAGATGTTGCCGAAAGCATCGACGGCGGGCGAGGTCCAGCCCCCGGGGACGAGGATCGCCTCGCTTGTGGCGGCGTCGAGGGCGGGCCGCCCGCCAAACGCGACGATAGTGCCCGCGACGTCGGCATCGAGGGCGCCGAACCGGGTGAACACGATCGAGCCATCGGCTTCGCGGACACGGAGGAGTGCGGCATCTTCGATGGCGACATGGAGCGGGTTGCCGGTTGGCTGCACCTGGGCGGGGTCGAGGAGCAGGTCGACGGTTGTCTGGCCGACGCCGAGGCGGCCGCCCTCGGGCTCCTGGCGGGGGTCGATACTGCCTTCGTGGAGCGCGCGGAACTTCTTGAAGGCGGCGGTGTTGACGTTGGCCAGGTTGTGGCCGATGACGTCGAGGACGTTCTGGTTGTGGGCCATGCCGCTGGCGGCGGCTCCGAGGATGGTAGGCATGGGTTATGCTCCGAGCCGGCCGATTTCGCCGGCGGCCTGGTCGAGGGTCCCGTCGAGGCGGGCGAGGACAGCCTGGTTGGCCTGGTAGGTGCGCTGCACGGCGAGGAGAGAGGTCAACTCCTCGACGAGGTTGGTGTTGGAGCCTTCGAGGTAGCCCTGGCGGACGCCGCCGCTGATGGGGGTACCGGGGACATCCGAGCGGAAGTAGGACTCGCCCGAGCGGACGAGCTGCCCGGGGGCGAAATCGACGACGGCAAGCCGGGCGATTTCGTCCTGGCCGTTCAGGATGACGCCCTCGGCGGTGACGGAGACGATGGAGGGCGGGAGCGAGATACGCTGGCCTTGCTCATCGAGAACGAAGTAGCCGTGGCTGGTGACCAGGTTGCCATCGCCGTCGCGGGCGAAGCGGCCATCGCGGGTATAGAACCGGGCTCCTTCGGGCCCTTCGACCTGGAAGAAGCCATCGGTGAGCGCCAGGTCCAGTTCGTTGCCGGTGGGGCTGAGGATGCCGCCGGTGAAGTCGGTGGCGAATTCGGCGATGAAGGCCCCGGTGCCGATCTGGCCGATGACCGCCTGGATGCGGGCGGAGATGGGGGCAGGAACCGGGGCCTGCTGGGAGATGAGGACGTCCTCGAATGGCGCGAGGGAAGCGTGTTCGCGCTTGAAGCCGACGGTGTTCGCGTTGGCGATGTTGTTGGCGAGGACGTCCTGGTAGCGCCAGGCTGCCTCAAGGGCGGTAAATGCGCTGTAGAGACCCTTGATCATCGGCGTGCCCTCCGGCGGTTGATGGAGAGGAAGATGAGTGCGAGGCCGCCAGTTGCCCCGGCGACCATGAGCGCGCGGCCGAGGCGCCCGGCGGCGGTGCGTGGCGGGCGTTCGCCAGTCTCGGGAAGGGAGTCTGGCCTGACGTCGCCGCCGGGAGCGCCGGACGCATCGGAGATGACTGTGAAGCGGCCGGCGATCGAACGGTCGGAAGGCATCACTCCGGGAGGGGAGGCAGGACCCCTGGCGGCAACAATGAAGAGGTCGTAGGCGTAGCTGGAGAGGCCAGGGAGGGTGGTTTCCAGGACGCCGATGCCCGCGCTATCGACGGCGATCTGGCCAACGAAAAACGGTGGGGCATCGCCACCGGCGAGCCATCCCTCGTAGGTGTAGCCGCTCTGCGGGACGAGGCGCTTGACGTCGACGCGGGCATAGGCTTCGGCGAAGGAGAACTCGAGGACACCCTCGGCCTCGTGCGGGCCAAAGTTCGAGACGCCTTCGAGGTAGGTGAGTTTGACCAGCTGGGGCACACCGTTGGCACGTGCACCCGGAGCGCCAGGGAGGCCCGGCACGAGCAGCAGCAATGCCGCGAGGGTAACGAGGAAGCGCGTGCGCATCAGCCGGTTATCCCCTGGCGGCGAAGGAGCAGGCGGACCTCCTCCTCGCTCTTCCGCATGCGGCGTGCAAGCGCGGCGACGTCGACCCCGGTTCCGGCGAAGCGGCCCGCAAGGCTGCCAGCTGCGGCCGGGCGGGCCGGGGGCCCGCCAGCATAGGCTGCATGGGCAGCCCGGGCAAAAGCCGCGGGGGCGTTCTCCGTTGCGGCGGGCATGTGGTGGATACGGGCGGACGGCTGCCGGCGCCGGACGATGCTGGCGCGCTTGAGCGCATTGAGCTGGGTGTAGAGGTAGAAGATTGCGCCAAGGCACACGAGCTGGGAGATGGCGAGGAGTGCGATCGCGTCGTTCATTCGGGTACCTCAGGCGTTACGTTCACGTGCCAGGCGGGCGCGAAGCCGGCCAAGCGCACGTCCATGGAGCTGGCAGACGCGGGATTCGGAGATTTCGAGGATCTGGGCAATTTCCTTCATGGTCATTTCGTCGCGGTAGTAGAGGCTGACAATGAGCCATTCGCGCTCGGGGAGGGACTTTATGGCGCCTGTGAGGGCATCGATGAGCTGCCGCTTTTCGAGACGCTGGGTGAAGTCCTCCTCGTTGGGATCGGCGGGGAGCTCGGTTGGCGCCGAGCCATCGTCGTTCGCATCGCGGTCGAGGAGGCCATCGAGGGATACGGTGACCCAGCTGCAATCGATGAGGGTCTGGTTGTACTGGTCGAGGGTGAGGCCCATGAGCTCCGCGGCTTCCTCGTCGGTGGGCTCGCGGCCGTGTTCGAGGGTGAAGGAGACGTGGATCGATTCGAGCTTCTTGGCCTTCTGGCGGACCGAGCGGGGGAGCCTGTCGAGCGAGCGAAGGGCATCGATGATGGCGCCACGGATGCGGCTGATGGCGTATGTTTCGAACTTGACGCCTTTGCTTCCGTCGTAGCGATCAAGAGCTTCGATAAGGCCGATGGTGCCGTAGCTGAGGATGTCCTCGTAATCGAGGATGGCGGGCAGGCCAATGGCGAGGCGGCCGACGACATACTTCACGAGCGGCGCGTATTGCCGGATGGCGGCATCGCGGTCGGCGAGGTAGGCCGGGGCTTCACTTGCAAGGGCCATGGGACAGCTCCTTCAACGGGCTACTCAGCGGGTTCGATGGTCTCGGATTCGGCGGACGATTCCGGCTCGCCGGCGGAATGGGCTGCCGGCGGCGTGACGAGCAGGACGGCCTCGGCGCCGAAGGCCATGACGGTAATGAGGAGAAAGAAAAAGACGGCGCGGAGGAGCGCCTGGTCGAGGGCGATGCCAGCGCGCGTTGCGAGCCAGACACTCAGGGCAGCCACAGAGAGGGCGACCCAGACGCCGTAGCGGGCGATGGTGTAAGGCCGGAAGGTCATAGCTGTCCGCGCCTCCGCATTTCGAGCTGCCGGCGCATCATGTAGCGGGCGATGACGTCGCGGCCGGCGCGGGAGATATCGGTGAATTCGCAGTGGACGCGGTGCATGCGGTTGCCGGGTGCGGGCTCCCGGACCCCGGTGACCCGGAGGCGGGCATGGATTTCGCCGGCCTCCGGGAGGATCGCGTGGAGGCCGAGACGCTCGCCGGCCAGCACGAGCTTGCGGCTGGTGATGCAGCAGCCGCCTTCGCTCAGATCGACGATGATGCCATCCAGGGGTTCCTCGGATGAGGGTTCGGCGGCATCGATAACGAGGCGGTAGAGCGATTCTGGCTTGATGGCGACGGGAAGGCGGAAGGTTCGGCGCCGCTCCATGCTTTCGATGGCGCCGGGGAGGCGGAGGTACTCGTGCAGGCCATCGGGGCTATGGCCAACGACCTCGGTGACAAAGAGCCAGCGCTTGCGCTGGTGGATGTAGTGGGCGTGGACGAGGGTGCCCTGGGGGAACGGGCGAGGCCGGAGGCCGCGCATCGGGACGAGGATGGCGATGCGCTCGTGATCGACATCCTCGATGCGGGTCACGTGTGTTTCGCCCTCGCGCCCCGAGGAGACATCGAGCCGCAACGTGATGCCTGGCAGCAATCCCTGGGCCATGAAGGGATTCTTACGCTGTGGCAACAAGGAGCCCATTGGTCGTCTCCCGTGAACTCGTAGTGAAGACCCCTGATGCAAGCGTGAGCGGGTCGGCGACCGCGATGCCGGTGGCGACATCGCGTCCTGAGGATAGGCAAGCGAGGCCAAGCCCGGCCTCTACAGTTATGGAAAGAACTGGTGCCAGGCTGGTGACAAGGTCGGTGTGGGTGAGGATGGCGCCCGCGCAGGCGGCGGGGTCGATCGCCGCCAGTTGGGAGGCAAGGACGGTTGCATCCCAATGGGCGGGCAGGGCCAGGTAGGCGAAGTGTTCGACACCGGGGATTGGCGGTGGCGTCCAGCGGCCGGGCGGGACATCGACAAAGACGCAGGCGCCGCGCGGTGCGCGGGTGACGGCATGGACGAGTTCCTGGGGCGAGAAGGCATCGAAGGCCGGGATGCCGATGGCTTCACCATAGGCGTGAACCTGGGCCGGTCCACCGGTGTGCGAGGTATCGGCGGCCACGAGGATGGCGGCCCGGCCCGCATCGGCGCAATCGAGCGCCATGCGCATAAGGGCGGTGGTCCGACCGGACCCGGCGGGCCCCTGGATGGTGATGATGGCCGTGCGTCCCTCGGGGGGGTAGGCGGCCTGGAGGGAGACGAGCGCCGCCTCGAGCGCGCGGGCCGGTCCGGTTTGAGCGGGGGCTGACGCCGCGATGCGGCTGGCTGACCCGGGGGTGAAGCCAGCGGCGACGAGCAGGCCGGCGACGCCCGGCTCGAGGGGATTGAAACAGGGGGTCCCTGGTTCTGTGGGGGGGAGCTCCCGTTGCTCGCGAGGAGTGCCGCCACGGGTGACGATCCGCGGCCTTTCGCCCCACTCAACGGCAGGCGGGGGCGGACCCGCTGGCGGGGCTTCGAACGGGGCCAGGCCATCGCGACACCGGGGCGTGGCGCCGGGCGCCCTGACGAAGCCCTGAAGCCAGCCGGGGGCCGGGTCCGTCGCCCCGGGGGGAGGCGATGGGATCGGGTCGGGCGGGCCGCTCCGCGCCTCCCTGGCCGCAAGGTCTTCGAGGTCGCCGACGGTGAGGGGCTTGCCATCGTATTCGACGCGGGCGAGCGCGCCTTCCACCAGCGACTGCTGGAGGGCAAACGGGAGCGCTGCCTCGCCGGTTGCGGGTGCGGCGAGCACCTCGATGAGGGGTTCGGCGCCCTCGCGGAGGAGCGAGCGGGTGCGAACGATGACGGCATCGGGGCCGAGCTCGCGCCTGACGCGGGCGAAGATGCGGGCGGTGTCGTTACCGATGTAGCGCTTCGTTTCCAACGTTCACCTCGATGTTGCCGACGGCTTCGACGGCGGTCTGGGGCGTGACTTCGGCAAAGGAGAGGACGACAACGTTCGGGAGGCGGCGTTCGAGGAGCCGCCTGAACGCAAGCCGGATGCGGGAAGAACAGAGGATGATGGGGTCGCGGCCCGCGGCGGCGACGCGCTCGACCTCGGTGCTGACGACGCCGATGAGCCGCTGGACCTGCCACGGGGCCATCGCGACGTGGCTGCCACGGTCGGATTGCTGGATGGCCGATGCGATCTCGTCCTCGGTGCGGGAGCCGACGGTGATGACATGCAGGGTGCCGGAGTCATCGGCGTACTGGCGGCTGATCTGCCGGGCGAGCGATGCCCGGGCGTATTCGGTGAGCAGGTCAATATCGCGGGTGACGCGGCCCTGGGTGGCAAGCGTCTCGCAGATGGTGACGAGGTCGCGGATGGAGACGCGCTCGGCGAGGAGGTTCTGGAGGACTTCCTGGACCTCGCCGACGGTGAGGGTGGTGGGTACGAGGTCCTCGACGAGGGCCGGGTATTCGCCGCGCAGGTTTTCGAGCAGGTTCTGGGTGTCCTGGCGGCTGAGGAGGTCGGGGGCGAAGCGCCTGACGAGCTCGGTGAGGTGGGTGGCGAGGACGGACTCGGCATCGACGACGGTGTAGCCGAGGAGCTCGGCGCGTTCGCGGTAGGCTGGCGTGATCCAGCGGGCGGGGAGGCCAAACGCCGGCTCGTGGGTATCGATGCCGGGGATGTCACCCTCGGCGGTGCCGGGATCCATGGCCAGGAAGTGGCCGGGCTGGAGGGTACCCCGCGCGATCTCGACGCCGCGAAGCTTGACGACGTAGGCGTTTGGCGCGTGCTGGAGGTTATCGCGGACGCGGACGGTTGGGAGGACGATGCCGAGTTCGAGGGCGAGCTGACGGCGGATCATGGTGATGCGGCGGAGGAGGCCGCCCCCGGCCTGCTCATCGACGATCGGTATGAGCCCGTAGCCGACTTCGATTTCGAGCGGGTCGATGTTCATCATCTGGATGACCTGCTGCGGGCCGAGCTGTTCGGGTTCGGGTTCGGCGATGGGGATTGCGGCGAGGGCGGCAAGCTGCTCGGCCTTCTGCGAGCGAGTGATGAGGTAGCCGCCCCCGGCGGAGATGGTGGCGACCATGAAGAAGGGCAGCTTCGGGAGGCCGGGCATGAGGCCGAAGACGGCGAGCATCGCGCCCGCCACATAGAGCGGGCGCGCCTGGACGGTCATCTGGCTGAACATCTGGCTGCCGAGGTTGGTTTCGCCTGCCGCCCGGGTGACGATGATGCCGGTGGCGGTGGAGATGAGGAGTGCCGGGAGCTGGGACACCAGGCCATCGCCGACGGTAAGCGTCGCGTAACGGCTGAGGGCCTCGCTTGCGCCGGTGCCCTGCTGGAAAACGCCGATGCTGAGGCCGCCGATGATGTTCACGATGATGATGACGATGCCGGCGATGGCATCGCCTTTGACGAACTTGCTGGCGCCATCCATGGCTCCGTAGAAGTCGGCCTCGTGGCCGATGGCTTTGCGGCGTTCGCGCGCCTGGTGCTCGTCGATGAGCCCGGCGTTGAGGTCGGCATCGATGGCCATCTGCTTACCGGGCATGGCGTCCAGGGTGAAGCGGGCCGCGACCTCGGCGACGCGGCCCGCGCCGTTCGTGATGACGACGAACTGGATGACGACCAGGATGAGGAACACCACGATGCCGACGACCAGGTTCCCGCCGACGACGAAGTGGCCGAATGAATCGACGACTGAGCCGGCGTTGGCCTGGAGGAGGATGAGGCGCGAGGTGGAGACGTTCAGGGCGAGGCGAAAGAGCGTGGTGACGAGGAGGAGCGAAGGGAAGACTGAGAACTTGAGCGGCTCATCGGTGTAGACGGCGACCAGGAGGATGGTGACGGAAGCCGCGATGTTGACCGTGAGCAGGAGGTCCAGGAGGGCGGGCGGCAGCGGGATGATCATCATCCCGACGATGACGATGATGCCGGCAGCCAGGAGCACGTCGGTCTGGCCGAGGAGACGTCCGATGCCGAGCGACGATGGGGCGGCGGGAGCCCGGACGGTCACAGGTTACCTCCGAGGTGGGCCGCGGCGGTCCGGCGGCGGGTGAACGGTTTTTTCGCGCGGAGTGCGTAGACCCAGGCGAGGACCTCGGCGACGGCGTGGAAGAGGCTGGCGGGCACGTACTGGCCGATGGGGACCGACCTGTGGAGGGCGCGGGCAAGCGGCGGCTCTTCGAGCACGGGAACACCGGCCTTCATGGCGACCTCGCGGATGCGGAAGGCGAGGTGGTCCTGGCCCTTGGCGACGACCATGGGCGCCTGCATGGTGACCGGGTCGTACTTGAGCGCGACGGCAAAGTGGGTCGGGTTGGTGACGACCACATCGGCCGTCCTGACGGCCGCGATCATGCGGTTCATGAGCTGCTGGCGGCGGCGGCGGATTGCGGACTTGACCTGTGGGTCGCCGTCGTTCTCCTTCATTTCCTGCTTGAGCTCTTCGCGGGTCATCATCAGGCGCTTGATGTGCTGGCGGCGCTGCCAGGCGAAATCGGCGATGGCCATGACAAAGAGGACGCCGGTTGCGCGGAACGCGATATCGAACCCGAGACGGGCGAGGCGCGCGGTGGAATCGGCCACGCCGAACCGGGCCAGGGAAGCAAGCTCGGCCATCTGGCCGGCGAGGGTGAGATAGACCACGACGCCAACGACCACGAACTTGAAGAGGGACTTGCCGAGGCGGAGGAGACCTTCAACGGAAACGATGCGTTTCGCGCCTGAGGCGGGGTTCACCCGCGAGAAGTTGGGCTTGAGGCTGTTACCACTGATGAGGAGACCGGTCTGGCCGACGTTGAGGAGAACCCCAGCCGCGGCGACGAGCCCGAGCAACGGCAGGATGGCCAGGAGGGCGTGCTGGAACACGTCGCGGCCGTATTGCTGGGCGCTTGCAGGGGTGAACTCCTGCGTGGTGGGGTTCGCGAGCCCTTCGTGGAGGAGGTCGCGCATGCTCCACCAAAGGCCGGGGCCAAGGAAGCGGATGCCGGCCACAGCGACGAGGAGCGCGCCTATCTGGACGACCTCCTCGCTCCTGGCGACGTTGCCCTTCTTGCGGGCGTCCTGGAGCCGTTTTGGAGTTGGCGCCTCGGTCCGTTCGCCGGCCATCTAGCGGGCACCTCCGAGGAGGACCTGGCTCGAACCCGCTAGCGATGCGCCCAGGACGCCGTTCATGAGGGTCATGGTCGCGGGGAGCGCTGCGCCGAGGACCAGGACGCCGATGCCGATCTTGACCGGGGCGCCGACGATGAGGACCTGCATCTGGGGCACGGTGCGCGAGACGATGCCCATGCCGATATCGGTGAGGGTGAGCGCGGCCATCACGGGCATGGCGAGGCGGATGGCGGTGACGGTGAGCCCTGCGATGAGCGATGTGATGCCCGAGGGGTTGAGGGCGAACGGGTCGAAGGTGCCCAGGGGAATCGCGCGAGTGGTTTCGGCGAGTGTCTGCACTGTGAGGTGGTGGCCGTTGATGCTGAAGAAGACAAGGGTAACCAGCAGTGAATAGAACTGGTCGAAGGCGCCGAACTCGGTGCCAGTGATCGGGTCGAAGACCGCGCCGAGGCCGAAGCCCATCTGGAGGCCAATGACGCGCGAGGCCATCTGCAGGCCGATGAAGACGACATTCATCACGAGGCCGAGGGCCAGGCCAAAGACAGCCTCGCGCAGGGCCTGGTCGACCAGCATTCCGAAGCTCTGCGGCGGTGGCGGCGCCGCGTCGCCCTGGAGGGGGACAAGGACGAGGGCCATGAAGACAGCGAAGCCGACGCGAGTATAGGCCGGGATGCCCCGGTGGCTGAGGAGCGGAGCCGACACGAGCATCGCCGAGGTGCGGAGGAGAAGGAGCAGGAAGGCGTAGGTGAGCTGGGGCGAGAGTGCCAGGTCCATCGCGTCACCGCCCATACGCCGCCATGTTCGCGAAGAGCCCGGCGGAGAAATCGAGGAGCGTGCTCATCATCCAGGGGCCGAAAAGCAGCATGGCGACGAAGACACCGATGAGCTTCGGGACGAAGGTGAGGGTGGCCTCATTCACCTGGGTGACGGCCTGGATGATGCTCACGACGACGCCAATAACCAGGGTGGTGGCGAGGATGGGCGCGCCCACCAGCAGCGAGACAGTGAGGGCTTCCTTCATCAGTCCGAGGACTACGCCTTCGTTCATGCGAAGCTCCCCACGAGCGAGCCGACGATGAGGTACCAGCCATCGACCAGGACAAAGAGGAGAATCTTGAAGGGGAGGGAGACGATGACGGGCGGCAGCATCATCATGCCCATGCTGAGTAGCGCGGATGAGACGATGAGGTCGATGATGAGGAAAGGCACGAACATCACGAAGCCCATCTGGAAGGCCGTCTTGAGCTCAGAGATGGTGAAGGCGGGGACGAGGACGTAGGTGGGGACGTCGTCGACGTTCCCGGGCTTGGGAGAGTTCGAGAGCTTGAGGAAGAGGCCGAGGTCCTGCTCGCGGGTCTGCTTGAGCATGAATGCACGCAGCGGTGCTTCGCCGCGGTTGTAAGCCTCTTGCTGGGTGATGGCGCCGTTCAGGTAGGGCTGGACGGCCTCTTCGTTAATGGTCTTGATGGCCGGGGCCATGACGAACGCGGTGAGGAACAGGGCGAGGCCGATGAGCACCTGGTTCGGGGGCAGCTGGGGAATGCCGATGGCGTTCCGGACGAGCGAGAGCACGACGATGATTCGCGTGAAGGACGTGACCATCACGAGAATTGCGGGGGCGAGTGAGAGGACGGTGATGAGGAGGAGGAGCTGGATAGCCGAGGAGACGTTCTGCGGGTTTTGAGTATCGATGGTGGGGCCGGTTTGGGCGGGTGGGGCCGCGGTGGCCTGGGCGACGCAGCCAGTGAGTGTGAGCAGCGCGAGGCCGAGGACGGCGAGCACGAGGAGAAGGCGGCGCCGGGAGGTTCGGCGAAAGCGGTGGCTGAATCCCACTCGGGCCCCCGGTGGAGGAAGTGGGC
The DNA here is from genome assembly GCA_964648195.1 of uncultured Anaerolineaceae bacterium. Lineage (GTDB taxonomy): Bacteria > Chloroflexota > Dehalococcoidia > Tepidiformales > Tepidiformaceae > Amarobacter. Next base: position 44,295 of record CAZYLL010000005.1, read on the forward strand.
TTCAGCGTAGGGCTGCCAGTCTGCGCTCAGTATTGGGGGAACCCCCCTCGGGAAGGGACGAAACCCTCAGGGGCCAGCGGGGGCATACCCGCATTCGCCCGTGCGGAAGCGCCGAGGTGGGGGAGGGACCGGTCAGTCGCGTTCCAAACCGATGGTGGCCGGGGAATGGTGCGAGGTCCCGCCGCGGGAGTTGCGGCGGATGGACTGGAAAAGCTCGGCGGCGAACTGGCTGAGGGGCTGTTCGGACGTGTTCGCGGACTGCGCCAGGACGTGGACGGCTTCCTCGGCGGTAAGTTCGTTCAGCAGGGTGAGCTGCTGGGCGGTGGCGCCGACGGCGATCACGCGCTCGCCCAGGGCTACCAGGTGGATGGTCCGGCCGTTACTGATGGCGAGCGTATCGATGACGCGGAGGAAGCCCGTGGTGCTCCGGGGCCCGGACGCTTTCTTGCCCCACCAGCGGAGGCCGACGATTGAGGCGGCGATGATGACGATGACCAGCGCGAGGCGCCATGCGAGCGAGATGAGCTCGCCGCCGCCGAGGCTGAAGCCCGTTGAAGAATCGGCGGCGGGAGCGGGCTGGTCCGCTTCCGCCGGGTCTCTGGTGAGTGAGGCAGTTTGCGCCGGGCGGAGCACGGGGCTCTCCGCGGCAGAAGGCCCCGATGGCGCGAAGGTAGAGATGAAGAGGAGGGCGACGAGCATGGCGCCCGCGATCACGGCGAGCCAGGTCAGGCGTTTGCGGGTCTTCGGGTCGTTCACCCGACGCGCTCCTCCTGCTCTGCGCCCCGGCGGATCACTTCGACGACGCGAATTCCGAAGTTTTCATCTACGACGACAACTTCACCGCGCGCGATAAGGCGGTCGTTGACGAGGATGTCGACGGGTTCGCCGGCGATGCGGTCGAGCTCGATGACGGAGCCGGGCCCGAGGCTGAGGACCTCAGCGACAGTGAGCTCAGTGCGACCGAGCTCGACGGTGACGTTCATCTGAAGGCCGGCGAGAAGGTCGATGGGGCTGCGGGCGGACGGCGCCGGGGCCTCGGCGAGGGGAGCGAAGCGGGCGCGCGCAGCGGAGCCGATTGGCGTGGGCTCGCGCGAGGCCGGGCCGGGAGGCGGGGGCGGAGGCGGGGCGTGCTGCGGTTCGAACGAGGCTTCCACATCGAGGAGTTCGGCCGCTTCGAGCTCTTCTTGAGTGAGCCCCAGGCTGAATTCGGGTGTTGCGCCAGCCGCTCCTGTTGCCCCTTGCGGTGCGAGCGCTCCCTCCATGGCCCCTGCCATGATGTCGAGGAAGGTGCCGGGGAGCACGAGGGCGATTTCGATGTCACGTGCGCTGGAGATGGCGCCACGCAGGAGGAGACAGGGATCGTCGAGGGTGGCGAGGGTGGCGGGCATGGTATTGGCCGTAATGTCGTCGATCGCGAGGATGAGGCCCGCAGGGGAACGGCCGAACACGGTGCTGTTGAGAGACTGGATGACCTGGCCGAGCACAGTGGAGGCGATGACGATGGTCTGCTGCTCCTCGTCGTCCGGGTTATCGGCCTGGGATTCGAGGAAGGCGGCAGCGGCGGCGGTCTCGATGACGAGGTAGGCGGTGGCCACCTGGTCCTGGTTGGTGGAGAGCTCGAGCGGGATGGCGAGGTGTGGCCGGGCAAACTCGCCGGTGATTTCGTCGGGCATGACGAGGCGGCCATCGACTCCTGAGAGCGCCGGCTGTGCTCCCTGGATTGCCTTCAGGGCCGAAGCCGCGGTATCCCAGGCTTGGCGGCCGGTGGCATCGAGCGTGAGGGCCTGGGCGGGGGAGAGCAGCTGGCCGAGGACTTCAGTCGGGTCGGACATTGGGGCGCCTCACTGGGTGATGAAGGTTTCGAAGTAGATCTGCTCGACCTTGTGGTCGCGCAGGTGGTGGTTAATGGCTTCGATAAGCTCGGCCTTGAGGTGTTCGCGCCCCTCGGGGGTGGAGACTTCGTCGGCGGTCTTGGAGCCGATCACGGCGGCGACGCTGTCGAGGATCTTGTGCATCTCGGGCTGCAGCTCTTCGGCGAAATGCGCGTTCTTGGCTTCGAGCGCGGCTCCTTTGGCGCCTACCCAGGGCGGGTCTTCGGGCTCGAATTCGAGGGCGATGATGGCTTTGACGTACTTCGGCGCGGACGATGGCGCTTTCAGGTTGAGGATGAGGCCATCGGGGGCGTTGGTGGCCGGGCCGTGGCCGCCCGCCGAGGCTTTCCCAAGGATGACAGTGGGTCGCGGAGCCTCGGCGATCTGCTCGGCCGTGTAGACGACGGGGGGCTTGGGGTCCATGTAGTTGGGCTTGATGTAGAACCAGAAAGCGGCCGCGAAGAGGACGGCGCCACCGGCGATGACTTTCTTGTCTTTGAACATGGGTTACCTGCCTGTGCCCGCGAGGGATTTCTGGAGGTCTTCCAGGGTGGGGTAAAGGATGACGATGTCGGCGCGCCGATTGAGCGCGCGGCCTTCGGGGGTGGCGTTGTCGGCGACAGGGCGGGTGTCGGCGTAGCCGGCGAGAAACAGCTGGCCGGCGTCGAGGCCGCCCTGCTCTGTGAGGAAGCGAAGGACGCGGGAGGCGCGGGCGGCGGAGAGCTCCCAGTTGGTGGGGAAGTCGGGGCTGTTGACGGGGATGTTGTCGGTGTGGCCCTCGATGCGCATCTGGTTGGGGAGGCCCCGGAGTGCTTCCGCAACGAGGAGGAGCACGTCCTGGCTGCCGGGCTTGAGGTCGGCGCTGCCCGAATCGAAGAGGAGGTTATCGGCGAGACTGATGGTGATGGAGTCGGCGTCGCTGCGGACCTGGATCTTGCCTTCGAGGTGATTGGCGGAGGCGAAACCGTTGAGGGTCTCGGTAAGGCCGGCGAGCGTGTTGGACTTGATTTCGGAGATGGTGGGGGTGAGGCCGCCGCCGTTGTTGAAGACGGGCGAGGAGCCGTTACTGCCCTGGAGCACCCCGATGCTGAACGCCTGATCGATGGAGTGGCGGACAGATTGCAGCTTCTGGGGATTGGCGTCGCTGGTGGCGTAGAGCACGACGAACAGGGCGAAGAGGAGCGTCACCATGTCGGCGTAGGAGACGATCCATCGTTCGTGGTTTTCGGGCTTTTCGGCCTCGGGGGCTTTGCGGCTCACGCGGCCTCCCTGTGGACCTCGCCGGCATCATCGCCCTTGCGGCGCTCGCTGGGCTGGAGGAAGCCCTCGAGCTTTTCGCGGACGATGCGCGGGTTGTCGCCCGACTGGATTGACATGAGGCCCTCGATAACGACGTTGAGGGCGTGGAGCTCATGCCTGGAGTTGTTCTTGAGCTTGTTGGCGAGGGGGAGCCAGAGGACGTTGGCGGTGAAGACGCCATAGAAGGTGGCAACGAAGGCGGTCGCGATGCCCGGGCCGATGTGCTCCGGCTCATTGAGGTGGGCCATGACGCCCATGAGGCCCATGACCGCGCCGAGCACGCCGATGGTTGGGGCGATGCCGCCCATGAATTCGAGGGCGGCGAAGTTGCCTTCGTGGCGGTGCTTCATGGACTCGGCCTCGATCTCCATGATTTCGCGGAGGAGTTCGGGGTCGGTGCCGTCGATCATGAGCTGGACGCCCTTGCGGGTGAACGCATCGTGGATCTTGTCGACATCGGCTTCGAGTGCGAGGAGACCTTCGCGGCGGGCCTTATCGGCCATGGTGACGAAGAGGTCGACGGTTTCGGCGGAGTTGTGCCTGGCGCCGCCGAGGAAGGCTTTGAGGATGAACCTGGGGAGGCCGATCATGACGTTGAGCGGCTGGGAGATCATGACGGCGCCCAGGGTGCCAACAACCACGATCATGAAGCCGGGGATATTGACCAGCGCGGCCGGGTTGCCGCCCTCGAGGATGTTGCCGCCGACGATGCCGATGACGGCGAGGATGAGCCCGATGAGGGTCGCGAGGTCCATCAGGCACTCCTGCGGATGGCGCCGATGCTCATGCGGCGGAATTCGGCGATGCGCTCGACGATGACGGCGGGCGCCTCTGCGCACACGTAGCGGTGGCCGTTGGTGAGGGTGAGGTGGGTGTCGTGGGTGGCTTCCATCACCTCGATGAGGTCGGGGTTGAGGTAGAAGACGGTGCCATCGATGCGAGTGAGCTGGATCATGGGTTGAGGGCCTGCGCCCGTGACGGGCTGGAATCAGGGTAGGGATGGAGGTGCGGCGCGGTTATCGGGGAAGACCCCGCGGCGGTGGGGAGCTGCCCTCACCGGTGGGTGGGGGATACCCTGAATGGAAGGGAGCGGAACGCGGACGGACAAACGGAGAGCCCGGCGAGGACGCCGGGCTCTTGCGGGGGTGCGCGGAGCAGTGTTCAGCCAGCGATGGCATCGCCGACGCCGGCGAGCATGCGTTCCGCCTCCTCGACGCTTTCGAGGCGGACGATGCCCTTGCGGATGGCGTAGCGGATGAGGTCGGTCCTGTTGCGAGCGTGGAGCTTGGCCATGATGTGGGCCTTGTGGGCTTCGACGGTTTTCACGCTGATGTAGAGCTCATTGGCGATGCCCTGGTTGGTGAAGCCTTCGGCGATGAGCTGGAGGACTTCGCGCTCCCGGCTGGTGAGGGCATCGACGCCGGCGCGCTGGTCGGAGCGCTTCGCCTGGTAGAGGACTTCGGCGAGGTCGAACCCTTCGCTCAGGGCGCTGGAGAAGTAGCTGTTGCCGCGGTGGACCGTCTGGATGGCGAGGACAAGCTCGCTGACATCGGACTTCTTGATGATGTAGCCGGAGGCTCCGGAGCGGATCGAATCGAGGAGCTGGTCCTCATCGACGAAGCCGCTGAGCATCACCACGCGAGTAGAGGTGCAGGAGCGGCGGATCTGGCGGGTCGCCTCGAGGCCGTTGAGTCCGGGCATGACCACATCCATGAGGACGACATCGGGCTGCAGGCGCTCAGCGGCCTGGACGGCCTCCCGGCCGTTTTCGACGTCGGCGACGACTTCAAGTTCGGGCTGGCTTTCGAGGAGCAGGCGGAGCGCCTGGCGGATGACGGCGTGGTCATCCACGAGCAGGATGCGGATGGGGCTATGGTTCCGGCCCGGGTGGGCGGGGGCCGTGGTGGTCCCGGGGCGGAGGCTGGCGGTGCGTCCGCTGGTGCGGATGGTGTTCATGGCGATGCTCCTCTGGTGGTTGGGCCGGCAGGGAGCGGGAGCGGACAGCACGCGCGCTTCCCCGGCGTATCTGAAGGGCATCCGAAGGTAGAAACCCTTAAGACACCGAGAAGTCTAGAGACGAGCTTTCGGCGGCGTATTGGGAAAAACCCGCATAGTGTTGCGTGTGAACCCGAGGGAACGCCGGGGGCCTCGCCAGTACGTGGCGCAAGTGGCACCAGGGGGACGCCCTCGTGGCCAGGTGGCCGGGCGCGGGGCCAGGGAGCACGCGAGGGTGCGGCGGGTGCGGTTAGACGGTGAAGAAGGCGCGCTCGACGTGCCCGGGCTCGCAGGCGAGGTGGATCTCGGAGCGGAGCGCCATGACAGACTGGTTGTTCGCCGCAGACTCGGCGGCGTCCTCGCTTTCGTAGATGGCGATCCGGGCGATCTCGCCGCTATCGTCGTGGGGTTTAAGGAGATAGCTGGAGAGGCAGCCCGGCTGTTGTTTCAGCGTGGCGTCGAGCTTGCGCATGAGTTCTTCGAGCCGGGCTTCCTGGCCGCGGCGGGGTTTGGCGATGGAGAGACGGATGTACGGCATTTCGACTGACGCCCCCTGTTGGCGGGAATGATAGGGAGTGCGGACGGGTAGGAAAAGCGAAACCCCCGGGTTTATGCGGGGGTTTCGGATGAATCCACGGCGACGGGCGAATCAGAGCCGGAGCTTGCCGTGCGAGGGCTGGCGGCGGCGCTGGCGCTGGGGAAGGGCGGCTTCCTCGGCGGCAAGGTCGACCGGGGGGCTGGTAAGCACCTCGTGGACGTAGCCACACATGATGCAGCTACCGTAGGTGCCGTGCCAGTCGCGCTCGACGATCATCGAGCCGCGGCACTTGGGGCAAGACTTGGGCGGGGCTTCCTGCAAAGCCGGCATGAACGAACTCCTCCTCATCACGAGACACGAATAATCTTCGAGGACAGAAAAAAAGACCTCGAAGCGAGCTACCTGCTCGCCAGGCCTTCCAGACTGCCTCCGGGGTTAGCTGACGGGCTCGGGCGGAAGGCGCCCTATTGGCTGCACTGCGGGTTGGCAGCCAAATTCGCCCCGAAACTGGTTCCCCCGTTGCGCCCGCGGGCGCACTAGGCAGGTGTTGCACTGTTAACCGAGCGCTGTGGAAGGACGCGAACGGCCTTCGACTAGCGGAACCTACCAATCCAGCATAGAGGGTGTCAACCCCCTGATTGGGAATTCCGTCACAAATTTACCGCGGAGTTGGCATAAACGCTCGACGTAATTGGGGTTACCCCTGATCCGGCGTGGCGATGGCGGGGAGAGACGCGGACTCAACGAGGCGGGGGGCCCTGTGGCGCCATGCCCAGATGCAGGCGGTGGTGATGCCTGCGCCGGTCACTCCGCAGATATTCGCAACAATTCCGACGAAATCGCCCCGGGCGACGAAGTAGACCAGCCAGCAGGAGAGGCCGGCGACCATGATGAGCCAGGCAGCCAGCGAGTAGCCCTGGACATCGCGCGTGCGGAGGATGCGGGTGATGTTGGGGACCCAGAACACCTGGGTGAGGATCACGGCTGCCCAGCCAACAAGCTCAATGGACAACCGGGGCCGACTCCTCGCTGGTGTGGTTGGAGCGTAGGGCTTCTCGCGTTTACAGCCTATGGGCCGTCGTCGAGCCGCAGTTCTCCTTCGAGGAGCGACATGACGAAGACGTCGTGGTAGCGGCCGTACTTGTAGAGCGCATCGCGGAGGCGGCCCTCGACAACAAAACCGACCTTCTCGTACACGTGCCGGGCCCGCTCGTTGGGTGCATAGACTTCGAGCTGGATGCGATGGAGGTTCATCATCTCGAAGCCGAAGCGGCAGACGGTGCGCATGGTATCGGTGCCGTAGCCGCCATCCCAACAGAGCTTGTCGCCGATGGCGATGCCCAGGGACGCCGAACGGTTTTCGGGGCTGGTGTTGAGCAGGTCGATCCCGCCGATGAGGCGGTTTTCGGCGAGCGTCTCGACAGCGAAGCCTGCGTGGGCATAGCCGGGAGACGACCCGCTCTCGATGAACTCGCGTTCTGATTTCATCGAGAGGGGGTAGCGCATGGCCAGGAACTCGGTGACCTCAGGGTCGTTGAACCAACGGTAGAGGAGCGGGGCATCGTCGGGCTCGCGGGCGCGGAGGCGGACCAGGCGCCCTTCGAACGGTGACTTCATGGTGAATCTCTCCTTCGAGGCGGTTGTCTTGAATGGCGGCAGGCCCCGTGAGGCACTTTGAGGCCGGGACCCCCTGCGGCATTCCTCGGGCGCGCCGGCCGCACAGTGCGCCTGTGATGGTGTGCGGGATGGAACAGTGGACGCCATTCCATCCCGCGTCAGGCGACGAACAGCGCGGCAAAGGCGAGCGCGGCGGCTGCGGCGAGCCTGGCAAAGGCAACCAGGGCGGGCACCGCGGCATCGTGGAACGTCGCCCCGGCATCCGCCCCGGTCGAGGCAGCGAGGAGGGTGGACGGCTCCGGTGCGGCGGCCGGGGCTCCTGGCTCCACGACAACGGCGACTGTCTCAGAGGCGATGGACCAGACCGCGCCGGCACTTTCGAGCACGGCTGCGAGCATGACCGCACCGATGCCCCCGGCGAGCAGCAAGCCGGCAACGGAAAGCCATCCTGCGTTCGCGGAATCGCCGAGCGTGTGACGCACGGCAGACCCGAGGCCAACAGGAACGAGCATGGCGAAAGCGAACAGGGGAAGGAGGACCGGGCCGGTTGAGCGCGCGGCCAGGCGCGCTGCAGCCCCGGGGGCCACGGCCGCCTCCGGCGGGGCCGATCCGGTGTTGGTAGAAATCGCTGCGAGCAGGGCGCCCGCCAGCCGCCCCACCCCACGGGTCGTCGTAGCGGCGGCCAGGCATGCAAGCAAGAGGCCGGCAAAGGCAGCGGCCAGCACCTCCGGGCGGGCGAAATCAACGGTGAGGGGACGTGGGAGGGGAAGGGGCGACGGCTGGATCCCCGCCGCCTGGCGCGGGGTCAGGTCGTCGTCATCGACGAGGGACGCACTGATGCCTTCAGCCTCGAAGCGGGGCGCCACGGCGAGTTGCTCCAGTTCGCGGGGGCCGAAGCGGCCGTCATCGCCGACCGAGTCCCGAAGTTCGCGGAGTGCGGCGGTGTGCGCGGCAATCGCGTTCGCGGCCGCGTACCTGGCATCGTCTCCTGGCCGGAGCAGGTCGAGGTCCTGGGCGAGCGCGGTGTACCGCTCCGGGTCGTCGAGCGCCACGGAAGCGAGATCCGCCCGGATGAGCGCGGCGAACGTCAGGAACGAGAGGGCCACGGCCAGGGAAGTGAGCACAAGCGCGTACACGTTTGAGAGGTGGGCGATTGTGCCGCCACCGGCACGGGGTGCTGGGGCGGGCATGGCAACATCCTCACTTTCGGCCGGCGGGGCAGTGGGGGTGGCAGCGTCGCGTGCATCGAGAATGGCAGCCACCGGCGACCAGGTGCCGATGAACAGCCCGGGCAACAGGAAGCCCATGCACGCGAGGGCAGCCCCCATGAACCCGGTGGCGGCAGAGCTGGCGGTGGAAACCCCGGCCTGGGCCGAGAGCGCGTAACCGGCGGCGATTGCCGCCGCAACGGTCAATCCCGTAAGTGCCGCGGATTCGAGGCCGGCAGCAAACCCGGTGAGGACGTTCGAGGCCGGGCTGGTCCGGGAGGCGCGGGCAACGCGGCGGGCGCCATGCCAGGGGCCAAGAGGTGACCGCCGGGACAGGACCAGCAGGAGAACCGCCGCGGCAACACCGGCGGCCGCCGAACCTGAGAACCAGTACCAGTCATCGCCGAGCACGGCCCAGGCAGCGGCGCCGGAAGCTCCCACGCCCAGGACGAGGGTGACGGCAAGGGCGCGGACCAGGAGTGAGCCCGGGTGGACCGGACGCAGCGACAGGAGCTGGGCGGCAAGACTGCCGGCAATCGTGGAGAGTACTGCGACGGCCAGGAGCACGAGCGGGAACAGGAGCCAGCCTTCATCGCCGCTGACCAGGGCAAGCGGGAGGCCGAGGAGCACGGCAGCGAGCGTGATCAGCACCGTGGACCCGGCGAATTCGACCGGGCTGGCAGCCGCGAAGGAGAGGCTGGCAGTCCGGCCAGCAGCGGCCAGGGAGTGTGCGTGTTCGCTACCGGAGGGGGTCAGTGATGCGGCCAGGCGTGTGGCGTTGGCGGCGACACCGGTGCCGACCCGGCTGACTGCGGCGACGAGGCCGGTCCCGAGGGCGAAGGCAACCACAAGGTAGGGAGCATGCTCGATTGGCTCGTCGAGCTGCCACGTTGTGAGTCCGATCAGGCCCCCGAGCGCGCCAACGGCGAGCCCCGGGGCGAGCAGCGCGGGCACCATCGCGGCGGAGAACGCAGCGCCGGGCGGGGGCGGTGTGCCGTCAGTTGCCCGGGATGCCACCGAGGTAGCGAGCCCGGCCCCGATGTAAACGGCGAGCCCGGAGCAAACCGCACCGGCGACGAGCGACCCGGCAGCCAGTGCTCCCTGCCGCCAGGAATCGCCGAAATAGCCTGCGGCAAGTCCAGCGGCAGTGGCAGAGACGAGCACGGCGACGGCGAGAGTTGCCAGCTGACGGAGCAGGAGGGGACCAAGGGCGTCGTGGGGCGCGGCCGGCGGTGGCGATGTGTCCGCTGGTTGGCGGCGCAGGGCATCGAGCGAGAACCAGGCGGCGAACAGGACTGCTGCCGCGGTGGCTGCGGGAACCAGGACCTGCGCGAGCAGCATGGGTGATGAATCCTCCGGCGCGGGAAGTGAAAGCGCGAGCCCGGCCATGGCCTGCCGCCGGGCGGGCAGGGGCGGAGTGTAACAACCCGGCGATGGAGGACGAAAGGGAGGCACGGCGCGGGCCCCGGATTGCTCCGGGGCCCGCGGTGATTTGGCGAGGCCGGGATCAGCCGACGAAGAGGGGTCCGAAGACCACCGCAACTATCGACATGAGCTTGAGGAGGATGTTCATGGCCGGGCCGGAGGTGTCCTTGAACGGGTCCCCGACGGTATCGCCGACGACAGCCGCCTTGTGGGCATCGGAACCCTTGCCGCCCAGGTGGCCCGCTTCGATGTACTTCTTGGCGTTGTCCCAGGCGCCGCCGGCGTTGGCCATCATGAGGGCGAGCACGGACCCGCTGACGATGGAACCGATGAGGAGTCCACCGAGGGCTTCGGCGCCGATGATGGCGCCAACGAGCACGGGGACGACCACTGCCAGGAGCCCGGGAACGACCATTTCGCGGATGGCGCCATCGGTCGAGATGGCAACGGCGCGGGCGTAGTCGGGCTTGCCGGTGCCTTCCATGATGCCGGGGATCTCGCGGAACTGGCGGCGCACCTCGTTGACCATGGCCATCGCGGCACGTCCGACGGCGCCCATCGTGAGGGCCGCGAAGACGAACGGCATGAGGCCGCCGAGGAGGAGGCCGATCATGGTATCGACATCGAGGATATCGATGACGGAAATGCCGACCACCTGGGAGTAGGTGACCATGAGCGCCAGTGAGGTGAGGACCGCCGAGCCGATGGCAAAGCCCTTGCCGGTGGCCGCGGTGGTGTTGCCCAGGCTATCGAGCGCATCGGTGCGCTCGCGGACGAAGGGTTCGAGGTGCGCCTGCTCGGCAATGCCGCCGGCGTTATCGGCCACCGGGCCATAGGCATCGGTGGCGAGGGTGATGCCGAGCGGGGCGAGCATGCCAACTGCGGCGAGGGCGATGCCATAGAGGCCAGCGATTTCGTGGGTGAGCCAGATGGCGGCAACGATGGTGATGAGCGGAACGGCGGTGGAGAGCATGCCGAGGCCGAGGCCGCCGATGATGATGGTGGCTGGGCCGGTCTCGGCCGTTTTCGCCAGGCCCCGGGTGGGTTTGAACTCGTAGGCGGTGTAGTACTCGGTGACGGTGCCGATGATCTGGCCGGCCACGAGGCCGATGACGACGACCCAGAAGAGCTCGAAGGGGAGGTCGAGCGCGAGGAGTGCCCCGGCGGTCGAGGCGAGGACCAGGCCACTGGCAGAGAAGATGCCGGTGCGGAGTGCCCAGAGCAGGCGGCCCATGTTGGCGCCCTCGCTGGTGCGGACGAGGAAGGTGCCGATGATGGAGCTGAAGATGCCGAGGCCCATGATGAGGAGCGGCAGCATGAACGCTTTTGCATCCCAGGCGTTAGCGTCGGCGGCATCGAAGACGCCGTTTTCGTGGGCGCCGACGATGGCGTAGGTGGTGAGGGCCATGGCGGCAACGATCGAGCCGGTGTACGACTCGAAGAGGTCGGCGCCCATGCCGGCGACGTCGCCGACGTTGTCGCCAACGTTATCGGCGATGGTGGCGGGGTTACGCGGGTCATCCTCGGGGATACCGGCCTCGACCTTGCCGACGAGGTCGGCGCCGACATCGGCGGCCTTGGTGTAGATACCGCCACCGACGCGGGCGAAGAGGGCGATGGAGGAGGCGCCGAAGGCGTAGCCGGTGAGCGGCTGCACATCCTCGGTGAGGAGGTAGACGATGCCGAGGCCGATGACGCTGATACCGGTGACGGTGATGCCCATGACAGCGCCAGAGGAGAAGGCGACCCGGAGGCCGGGGTTCAGGCCCTCGCGCGCCTTCGCGGCGGTGCGGACGTTGGCGCGGACGGCGATGTACATGCCGATGTAGCCCGCGAGCGCGGAGGAAACAGCCCCGAAGACATAGGCCAGCGCGGTCCGCGGGAAGTCGGTGAGCTGGCCGTGCTGCTCGCCGAAGCGATCCAGCACGTCGTAATCGATAAAGATGACGAGGACCGCGGCGACGATGACGACGAAGCCGGCGAGGAAGGTATATTCGCGGCGGAGGAAGGCTGCGGCACCCTCCTGGATCGCCCTGGCAATTTCCTTCATGGCGTCGGTGCCCTCGTCTTCGGCGAGCACCTTACGCGCCGTGTAGGCGGCGAAAAGAAGTGCTATCACGCCTGCCCCAAGCGCGATGAGGAGATTCTCCATTGGGTCCCCCGTGTGGTGATTTTGGAACGTGCGCTGTTGGCGACGGCCAATCCCGGTAAAGCGCCGTGAATGCTACCAACGGTGAACGATAGGGGGAATCGGCGGGGCTCCTTCGCGCGTGACGCCGGCCGGCCGCATAGTGCGAGTACCATGGGTCCAGGCCCTGGAGGATGAGATGCGAGAAGTTGCCGAGCTGAACGGAGATGGCATCGCGCCGGAGCTGCGGGATGCGATTCATGCCATCAATGAGGCGTTGGGTTCGCCGGTGGCCTTCCGGCCCATCGACTGGACGCTGGAGCGCCGGGAAGCTTCGAGCGCGGCGCTGGACGAGGGGATCGAGGCCACGCGCGAACTGGGCGCAGCGATGAAGTACCCGACCGTCACGCAAACGGTGAGCCCGAACCAGGTGCTCCGGGACCGGCTCGGCTTATCCGTCATCCACCGGCCGTGCCGGAGCTACCCGGGGGTGAGCCGGAACTACACGGGCGAGATCGACCTGCACGTGGTCCGGGTGGCCACGGGCGGGACGTACGAGGACGCGGGAATGCGGATCGGGTATCACTCTGCGGTGAGCATCAGGGTGATGGAGCGGACGCCGGTGGAACATGCGGCGCATTTCGCGTTCCGCCTGGCCGAACAGCACCGGCACGATGTGGTTTCGACAAGCAAGTACACGATTCAGCGCGCGGCGGATGGCCTCTTCGAAGAAGTAGTGGCCGAGGTGGCCAGGGAATACCGGAACACGACGCACACGCGCGAGCTGTTCGATTCGCTCCTGGCGAAGCTCATCATCAGACCGGAGCGGTTCGATGTGATTGTGTGTCCGAACGAGTACGGGGACTTCTTGAGCGACATGGTGTACGGGCTCATCGGGTCGATCGGGCTGGGGGCGAGCGCATCGTACGCGTTCACTCCGAGCCACCAGCCGAGCGTGGGGATTTTCGACCCGGCAGGAGGGACTGCACCCGATATTGCGGGGAAGGGCATCGCAAACCCTTCGGGGGCGATCGAGGCGTACGGCTATCTGTTGCAGTTCTGCGGGCAGTTCCAAACCGGGCGGCGGCTGGTGGACGCGGTGCATGACTGCATCGCGAGCGGGGAGAAGACGGGCGACCTCGGGGGCACGCTCAATACGATGGAGTTCACGAAAGCGGTCATCCGGAGGGCGATACCGGTGGTGTAGTGCCTTTCATTTCGCATTCTTGACACCTCGTTGTGGCAGGATCCCCGGACCACAATCAGAGGTGCTCCATGTCGAATCCCCTCGCTCGGGTCCCCTGGCACATGGGGTCCGGGGCGTTCCTGGTCAGCGCGGCCGCGCTGGCCTTCGCCGCGAACCTGTTTGGCGGAGATTATTTCAAACGGACGTTCTTGGAAGAGGCGAATCCGCTCGCATCCGGCGCAGCAGCGCCCCCGGGCGCTGCGCCAGAAGCCCCTGCCGCCACCGCGCAGGCAACCCCGGCGGACCAGCCGACAAACGGCACCGGCCACCAGGCAGCGGGCCCCGCCGTGGTGTCTACGGGGATGTTCCGCGATGGGGCGCCGGGGCACCACGGGAAGGGAGCGGCGAAACTGGGCCGGGACGCCTCGGGAAAGGCGTTCCTGGTGTTCGAAGAGTTCTCGGTGACGAACGGGCCGGACCTGCACGTGATCCTTGGCGCGACGGAGGACGGGGGAGGTGACGGGCTCGACCTCGGGGGACTGAAGGCTACCGACGGGACATTCAGCTACGAGGTTCCAGACGGGACAGACCTGGTGGCGTTCAAGAGCGTGACCATCTTCTGCAAGTCGTTCCCGACCGTTTTCGCGGTTGCGACGTTGGAGGTCAGGTGATGGAAGCCGCGGCCAACCCGCTCGCACGGATGGCCGGTGCCATCACGGCCCGAACCGAAGCGGGCCTTTCGGTGATTGCGCGGCTCGCCGGGGCGGCACTGGCCCTGGGCATCGGTGTCGAGCAATCGTATGACCGGACTGAAGTGTTCACACCACTGGTGGCGCTCATGGCGATCATGAGCTGTATCCCGATCGAGGGACGGGTGGGAGCGCTGTTCGCCGGGGCCGGCTCTGGGGTGGTGTTCTACGCCGGTATGGTGCTCACGCACCTCGGAGCGGGCATTGGAATGGCGGCTGCCGGTGCGGTCGCGGGTCTAGCAGCGATAGCGTGGAGCTCGCGAGCGGGTGGCACGTGGCCAGCGGCAATCGGGTTCCTGGCTTCGGCCGGATTGGTCGCCGCGGTGATGCTGGGGATCTTTTTCACGGTGGGGGGATAGCGAGCCCGGAAACGCGCATGGCGACGGGGCGAGAAGGAGGGGCAGGCCGACATCCCGGCGACTGCTGACGCGCGCCTATGACGGCAAGGAGCGGACGGCCTGGCGCTGGACGATGGCCATGGTGAGGTCGCCGCGGGTTTTCTCGAGGATTCCGCGGGTCTGGTCGGTGGTGCGCCGGAGCCCGCCAGTCATGGCGTCGGGATAGTCGATGGTGACGAGGACGGAGTAGATGTCGTCCATGGCATCGAGGATCTCCTCGCATCCCTCGAAGTTCCCGGCGCGGAGGCGGTCGAGGATCATGCGGCGCATTTCGCCGACGGCTTCGGCGATGCCGTTGAGGTAGGCCGGGTATTCGACGCCGAGCTCTTCGGGGGAAGGGATGGCGCCGCCGGAGAGCAATGCGAGGGTGGTGCGGGCCTCGGCGTATTCCTTCTGGGCATCGTGGAGGAAGCCAGCGTAGTAGACATCGGCGTGGCCCTCGAGCGCGGTGACGGCTTCATCGCGAATGCGGCGTGCTTCGTCGAGCATGGCCTCGGCCTGGTCGAATTCGCCGCGGTGGACGGCGCGGATGGCGTTGGCGCTCATGCGGATGATGGCGCGGCTGGCAGAGAGGGCCTGTTCGCGGGCGGCATTCTTGGCGGCGAAGTGATCGAGGATGCGGGGGATGATGGACTCGAGCGGTGAGGTGTCGCTCATGTGGGCGGGATTCCCCCTGGTTGGTGGATGGCGATGCGGGCTAGAGGTCCTTCACGGGCTCGGGGAGTTCGCCTTCGCGGGCGGCGTCGATCATTTCGCGTGCGCCCTCCGGAAGGTCCATGCCGTATTCCTGGAAGCGCTTTTCGACCCAGGAGCCGATCTGGCGAGGGTCGCGGTAGGCGTCGGGGCCGCCACCATCCGCGGGGTCGCCGTACTTATCGATGATGTCGGCCCGGGTGTAGGTGCGCGCGAATTTCGAGACCAGGCGCGAGGTGTTGGCGCTGCCGCAGTGTTCGCAGGGCGGCCGGACCTCGGTGTCGATTTTCCGGGTGAAGTAGTTGGTTACCTTTCCGCAATCGCCGCAACGAAACTCGTAGATGGGCATGAATCCATTTTCGGAGGGGGATCGCGGAATGTCGATCCCCTCGCGGGTTAGCGGGCGGGGTCGAGGAGCTCCTTGAAGCCGTAGCGGGCGTGGGGGCCCATGAGGATGATTTCGTAGATGCCGATGCCCCTGCGGTGGCCAGCCGTGACCTGCGAGACCTGCTGGACGTGGAGGTTGGCCAATGGTGGCTCGGAGGCGAGGTCGTACTGGCCGCCATCGACCTCATCGGGACCAACCCACATGCCGTGGCCCCACTTCGGTTCGCCATAGCCGATGCCTTTCATGAGGAAGGAGTACATGGGCGTGATCTCGATGGCGAGCTCTTCTCCATGTGGCGGCCGGAGGGTGATGGTGGCAGATTCGAGCCAGCGGGTTCCCTTCCGGAAGCGGAGTTCGTGGTCGACCCCGGTTTCTTGGATCGAGGCATCGGGGTAGGGCGTGAGGATGACGCCAGACTGGTGCCAGCGGGAGCCATCGGAGTTTTCGGAAACGGTGAAGAGGGTGCAGAGGTCCTCGAAGTTGAGGGGGGCCCAGTTCCAGAAGAACTGCGGTGGCTCGGCGGGCGGCGCGCCGCGGGGGTCGCGGCCGCCCACGTTACGGATGCCCCAGGAGTGGTCGCGGGAGCCCCACCAGGTATCCTGGGCGAGGTCCCAGGTTTGGCCGGCGGTGGAGAGCTTGCCCGACCATGCACCGTGCTGGGTGACGCGCGTGTAGTCCATGACGGGGACGTTGCGGGACATGCGGAAGAAGTGTGGTTCTTCGGCGGGGAGCGAGCGGGCCTGGCAGAGGAGGTCCGCCGTGATGCCCCATTTGTTCGGGGCGACCTCGATGCGAAACGTCTTGAGTGGCTCGACGACCTGGACGGAGATGGGCCCGACGCGAGTATCCATGCGGTCGCTGCCAAGGAGTCGCGACGCCCTGACGAAGTACTGGGTGCCTTTCGAGACGACGCTAAAGGCGGCATCCATGATGCCGAGGTTGGGGTAGAGGCCCATGGCGAGGGCGAAGTAGACCTCGCCATCGCGCCGGTAACCGTTGAAGAAGTAGCGGTCGTAGAAGTTCCGGTCGCTGGTAGCGACCCGGTCGAAGGTGTACGGGGTCTGGTGGATGAGGTAGTCGTCGGCTGGGGTGATGGCCACGATGTGCTCCGGGGGGAAAGGCTTGCGCGGGGAGCCTACCGGAGCGCGCGAGCGGGGGCAAAGCGGGGTGGACGCACGAGGGGCCGGCGCAGGTGCGCCAGCCCCTCGTGAACGGTGGCGGGAGGTGGTGGCTAGGCGGGGCGGCCCTGCCAGGTGGGGTCGTTCTGGTCGAACCAGGCTTCGGTACCGGCCTGGTGGCTGGTGACGAAGGGGGCGGTTTCGGCTGGCTTGTAGTAGTTCCAGCGGAGGTTGCGGGTGAGACCGACGAGCGAATAGGGAACGCCGGCGCCCCAGTTCTTGAGGAGCTCGCGCATGACTTCCTTGTTCATGTCCTGGCGCTTGGCAAGGTCGAACTCGGCGACGAGCGCGTTGGTGAGCTGGTCGACCTTGTCGATCTTGACGCCGTACTGCTTGAACTGCGGCTGGGCGGAGTTGTAGGTGAGGTAGTTGAGGAGGGACGGTTCCGGGTCGGTGATCTCGGTGATCCAGCCGTACCAGATGTTGTTCTTCCCGTTGCCGTATTCCTGCTTGACGATCTTGCCGGTGATGGTGGAGTAAGGCTCGATCTTGGCGGTGAAGGTATTGCCGAGGACCTTCTTGAGCTGGTTGGTGATGAGGGCGGCGCCACCGGAGTAGAGGCCCTCCCAGATGTCGGGGATATCGACGATGATTTCGCCGAGGGCCGGGCCGCCGGCGGCCTCCCACATCTTCTTGGCCTCGGCTTCTTCGAGGGCGCGGTCCTCGAGGTAGCCGGGGAACTTGATGAGCTCGGCCTCGGTGATGGCGAAGGCGGACTGGGTCGGCGGGTTGTTCCCGGCGAGGATGCCCTTGCCCTGGAGGAGCGAGTTAATCAGAGAGCGGCGATCGAAGGCGCGGAAGATAGCGCCGATGAGGTTCGGGTTGTTCCAGGGGGCGGCGCCGCCGTAGTAGGTGCCGGCCTGCGGGTTTGCGGAGAAGTTCTTGGTCTCTGTGATCTTGCCTTCGAAGCGCTTGAGCAGCTCGTCGGCGACGGTGTTGGCGTTCGGTGCAAACGTATCGAGCTGCTTCTGTTCGAACGCGGCCTGTTGCGCGGCCTGGTCGGTGAAGAGGTTGAGGTACTTCACACCATCCCAGTTGACCTGGGTGTAGAACTTTTCGTTGCGGACGAGGCTAAGGGTGCCTTCGGCCTTGAAATCGGTGAGGACGAAGGCGCCGGTGCCGATGACGAGCTCGGCCTTGAGGTTGGCGTAGTCCTTTTCGAAGGCGGCGATGGCCTCGGGGGCCTGGACCTTCGCATACGCCCCGGCGAGGACGTTCTGGAAGAACGGGTCGGGGCGCTTGAAGGTGACCTTGATGGTCTTATCGTCGACGGCCTCAACCTTGTCGACGGTCTGGAATGCCGACTTGCGGTAGAAGTTCGGGTCGTCGGTGCCATCGGCCAGTTTCCCGGCGACGTTGCGCTTGATGAACTGGACGATGTCGTCGGCCTTGGCGGCGCGGCCGTTGACGGGCGGCTTGTTGTGCCAGAAGACATTGGGCCGGAGCGTGAAGGTGGTCGTCTGCTTATCGGGCTGTTCCCACTTTTCCGCGAGGGCGCCGCCGATGATGCCCTTGGTATAACTATCCCACTGAAGCACGCCGAGGTTCGTCCAGCCGAACAGGGCAGAGACTGGCGTGAAGCGGGAACGGTCGATGTCGAACGTATCCCAGGTGTTGCCGGCGCTGGTGAAGCGGACCGTGCCACCTTTCTGCTTGGCCGCCTTGGTAGGCGACGCGGCAGCGGTTGGTGAGCCTGACGGGGTTTGGCCGGCGGCCCGGGTGGCGGTGGGTTCTCCGCCGCCATCGTCGTCGTCATCGTCGTCGCCGCAGCCGACGAGGCCGAGAGCGGCGGCGCCGAGACCCGCCGTGGCTGCCCCCCCGAGCAGCCTGCGGCGGGAGAGGCCCTGGCGGGCCATCCTGCGAGTCCAGTAGTTATCGGTGCCTGACACTGTTGGGCGTTCCCCCTCTTCCTGAGTGCGCAATCTATAGGAGCGATAGATTGCTCAGCCGCGGAGTATACGCACACGCGGGCCAGTGTGGACGTGCCGAAAGGGGCAAATTTTGGCCGGAATCGAAAAAGCCGGGGGTGAGAGTTTACGTGGCGGGCTCTATGACGGCCGTCATACTGCCCTTGCACTGGGGCATGAGGGGGTCGGCGCCAAAGGCGTGCACCTGGTCCTGCTTGAGGCGTACCTCGTCGAGTGGGCCGGTCATGAGGATGGCCTGTCCCTGGCTATCGACGACGCAGGCAATCGCGAAGCCCTTTTCGGGCCCGTAGCCAAACACGCTCGCGAGCATGGCGACCACGTACTGGTAAGTGTGTTCGTTGTCGTCGAGCAGGATGAGGTGGTAGGGCGGCTCGTGTTGCGCGTCGGTGGCGTCCTCGACGTGGGTCGTGGGTGTTGGAAGCATCGACATCGGATCGCCATCCTAGCGAACACGGTGGCCCCTGGTGAAGGGGAGGAAGGCCACGCGGACTACTCCGCCGGGAAGAGTGCGGCGAGGACGGCACGCGCCAACAGGCGGCCACCCGCGCCCGTGAAGTGAATGCCATCGGAATAGCGCATCATTTGCTCGACGCCCGTTTCATCGGGCAGATACCGGGCATAGCTCCCATCGGGAGACGAGGTGAGGGCCCAGGTGTCGATATAGACGACCCAGGGCCGGAGCGCGGCCTGCTCCTGGAACACGCGGTTGATTGCGGGGATGGTTGCGGCGAGCGTTGCATTGCCCATGCAGGGCTGGCCCATCCAGACGACAATGCGGCCCTCGCGATACATCAGGTCCATCACGCGGCCGACACGCTCGGCGTATTCGACGAAGGACGAGACCTGGTTGGCATCGTTGGCGCCGACCATGAACACGGCGACATCGGGGTCGTAGGCGGCCATCTCCGAGGCGATGTAGGCAGGCCAATCGAAGAAGTCATCGAGCCACAGGCCGGAGGAGATCTTGTAGCCGGCGTATCGGACGGGGACACCGGCGCGGTCCTCCCATTCGCGGAAGAGCGCAACGGTCATGAAGTACGAGGTGGAATCGCCATCCGACCAGAGGCGCAGGCCGGCCGGGCTGGAGGGGAAGCGGCGAGGCTCAGGAGCAGGCGTTGGCACCGGGGTAGGCGCCGGCTCGGGTGTGCCATCGAAGGCGAGGCCCGGGATAGGGACGTGGTTTCCCGGGCCAGCAGCAAGGGCCACGGTGCTCGCGGGGTCGCCCCGCGGGTGCTGGACCGCGCTGATGACGACGGCGATGAGCGCTGCGCTACCGAGGACGGCAGGCGTGAGGGCACGGGGGCGATGGGAGAGCGTGGCGCGAACGCTCACGCCAGGACTCCGGGTATCCCGCGCCGGCCGGGGCCGGCAGGGGCGGCGGACTCTGCCACGACCAGTAACCGCGCCCTTTCGCTCAATCTGTAGTCAACGGTACGCAGGTGAGCCGCAGCGAACAACGGCGAGCCGGCGGCTGCGCAGCCTGATTCGCACGATTGTGTGAACCTTCCCACAATGGACGCGGTTGCCCGGTGGCGGGCAGGCGTGCGTACTGAGTCACGATGCTCTTTCCGACCATCGACTTCGCCATCTTCTTCGTCGCGGTGTTCGCGGTCGCGTGGTTGATCCGGCCGTGGCACCTCTGGTGGCGCGTTTTCCTGGTTGGGGCGAGCTGGTTCTTCTACGGCTTCTGGGAGCCGAAGTTCGTCCTGCTGCTGGTTGGTTCGACGGCGGCGAACTGGGCGATGGGCTACGACCTGGCGCGGATGCGCGGGCCGGAGGGGCTGACGAGAGGGGGGCGGTGGTTCCTGGGCTTCGGGGTGGCGGCGAACCTCTCGACGCTCGGGTGGTTCAAGTACTATGGCTTCTTCGCCACGGAGATGGTCGATGCCTTTGAGTGGCTGGGCGTGGGGCTCCCGCTGCCGCTGATGGAGATCACGCTGCCGGTGGCGATCTCGTTCTTCACGTTCCACGCGATCAGCTACCTAGTGGACATTGCGCGGGGCGACACGGAGCCGATGTCGCCGCTGGACTTCGCGCTGTACCTCTCGTTCTTCCCACACCTGGTAGCCGGGCCGATCGTGCGGGTGACGGAGTTCGCGCCGCAGCTGCGCGAGCCGCTGCGGGAGCGGGTGATCGACGCGGCGCCGGCGTTTCAGCTCATCCTCGTGGGGTTGTTCAAGAAGGTTGTTATCTCGAGCTACCTGGCAACGGAGATCGCGGACCCGGTGTTCGCGGCCCCGGGCACGCACAGCAGCTTCGAGGTGCTGGTAGGCGTGTATGCGTACGCGATCCAGATTTACGCGGACTTCAGCGGGTACACCGACATTGCGATCGGGTGCGCGCTGCTGCTGGGGCTGCGGTTCCCGCAGAACTTCGATGCGCCGTACCGGGCGCTTTCGCTGCAGGACTTCTGGCGGCGGTGGCACATGACGCTTTCGCGCTGGCTGCGCGACTACCTGTATATCCCGCTGGGCGGGAACCGCGGGACGAAGACGTTCGTGTACCGGAACCTGGTGCTAACGATGGTGCTGGGTGGTCTTTGGCACGGGGCAGCGTGGACGTTCGTCGTGTGGGGAGCGATTCACGGGTTCGGGCTGGTGATCGAGCGGGAGATTCGCGAGCGGACCTCGCTGGCGCTGGGGCGGGCCGGGGCGGTGGTCCAGTGGGTGGTGACATTCCACGTGGTGTGCCTGGCGTGGGTCTTCTTCCGGGCGGAGACGTTCGGGACGGCGTGGGAGATCCTGGGGGGGATGTGGACGGCCTGGGACGAGGCATCGCCAGCAGTGACGCCGGTGATGCTCGCGGTGATCGCGGGGAGCATCCTTGTCCAATTCTTGCCACGGACGTGGGGGACGCGGCTGCAGGCGGAGTTTTCGCGGCTGGCGCCTGCGGCACAGGCGGCTACTCTGGCGGTGGGGCTCGTGGCGATCGATGTGTTCGGTCCCGAAGGCGTCGCCCCGTTCATCTACTTCCAGTTCTGAGCGACCGGGGGCCGCGAAGTGCAAGAGGAACGGCGGTTGGGCAGGGGTGAACGGCTGGGAGCGAGGCCGGGGCGGGTGTTCGGCGTGATTGTGGGGGCTCTGCTCATCGCGGTGTTGCTCAACGCGCCCTGGCTCGAGGATAGCGCCAGGAAGCAGCCCTTCGGCAAGGAGCGAGATTTCTGGGTGGCGGTGTGGAAGCCGTTCGCCGCGGTGAGCCGGGCGCTATATTTGGACCAGCCTCGCAGATGGGCCGAGGATGCCCTGGGCAGGGAGGGCGGAGGCGACGTTTTCGAGCTGCCGGTTTCCGGCGGTGATGAGCAGGCGCCGGGAGCAGGGGCGGGGGACCCGCCGGCCACTCCGCGGCCCGGCCGCACACCAGGGGCGACGCCGGCCCCTGCGCCTCCCCGGCAGCTGTTGAGGACGCCGGATGCGACGTCGCCCCTGCGCGTGTGGGTAGGTGGCGACTCGATGACCAAGGTCCTTGGCGAGGCGCTGGTACGGCAGGCATCGGAGACGGGGGTGATGACGCCGGCGCAGGAGTCGCAGCTCTCGTCGGGGTTGACGCGCCCGGATTTCTTCGACTGGCCAGGCGAGTTCAACCGGCTGGTGACCAGCGACGCCGCCGACGTGTATGTGGTGATGTTCGGGGCGAACGACTCGCAGGGGATAAAGACGCCCGCGGGGGATATCTACCAGCCGGGAGAGGCGGGGTGGACGGTGGAGTACCGGCGCCGGGTGGCGGGGGTGATGGACCTGTTGAAACGCGACGGACGAATGGTGATCTGGGTCGGGCAGCCGATTATGCGGAGCGAGGAGTTCTCAGCGCGGATGGCCGAGCTGAACGCCATCTACCGCGAAGAGGCGGCGAAGCGGTACTGGGTGCGGTTTGTAGACCTCTGGCCGCTGTTCACGACCCCGGGCGGCGGGTACGACGCCTACATTGCGGACGACGACGGGGAAGTGAAGTTGATGCGGCACCCGGACGGTGTGCACCTGGTGCGGGAGGGTGGCGAGAAGGCCGCGAGGGCGATCCTGAAGGCGATCCAGGAGGAGGCGGGGCTGATCCCCAGGCCGTGAGGCCTGCGCGGGGGCCCTACTTCACGGCGTGCATCAGGTGGACGATGGTTTCGCCGCTCCGGGCCACGAGTTCCGGGGCCTTGCATGACGACCGGATGGCAAAGACGAGCCATCCCTTCGCTGTATGCGCCTCAGACAGCTCGATCCCGGCGGGGTAGGCGCGGCGCGACGCGAATGGTGTCGGCTGAAGCAGGCCCGTCGTTCCCTCGCAGCGAATGAGCAATTCGGGGACGGTCCAGCGGGGCTCCCTGGACGTTGCGGCGGCAGAGAGCCTGATAAAGGTTCCGCCCTCCGGGTCGGCGATTCGGGCGGTCCCGCCGCCGGCCTGTAGCGCGGCGCCACACGTAACGTCCGAGAGGGAAAGGGATGCCGGCCCGACGGTGATCGGGTCGGCCGGGAGTTCGCCACAATCGATGAGCGACGCGGGGTCGATGAGTGGAGCGTCGATATCGGGCGGCGAGTCACGGCCTGAATCGCCCCCGCAACCTGCTACCAGGGCGGGGGCGACGAACAATGGCACCGAAAGGAGTACCAGGAGGCCGGCATGAAGCGTTCGGCTGGATATCACTTGATGGTCTCGGCGATGCCTCGAAGGAGCGGAGACAGCTCGGCGGTGGTAGGAATCGGGCCCTGCGTGGGGTTCCACACGCGAACCTCAGCGGACTGGCTGGCCCCCTGCACAATGTAGGCATCGGTGGAGACGCCAGGCACGGCCGATTGAGTGACCAGTACTTTGGCGTTCGAGCAGCAAGAAGGTCGGAGACGTGCAGCAAGCCCGGTGGTCAAGGATCCAAATCGCCGGGAGGACGTGATCGTGACGAGGAAGGCCGAGGGGAATCAGCGCAAGATCCTTCACTTCATTCCAGCGGCGTTGCGTTTGCGAGCGCGAGTACGACAGGGTGGCGGCAGCAGCCACACACCCGCCAGTGGCAATCCGCGCCGCCATCACCGCATGATGCTCGGGTTGGAGGCCTCGCACACAGTGGTTCTGCAGCGATCGCAGCGTGGGATTACGGACGTTGTCTCCGCTGGTGGAAGCAGGCACTTTCTTCCCTCCGTCGGGTTGATTTTGGCCGGCCGACTATCGCAAATAGCAGGCCTACCCATCCTCGATCAAGGAGTATACCCCCCCCCATCCGAAGTTGGGTAGTCAACGATTGGCTGCCAACATAGTGGCGGACTCGCCCTGCGCCGGGCCGGGTGCCCCGGTAGACTTTGCCGCGGCGCGAGGGCGCCACGGAGGGACAGCGATGGCGATGCAACTGCCGGAGAAGCGCCGGCCCTGGGCGGAACTGGGGCCCGAGATGCAGGCGATGCGCGGCCACGACCTGGACTGGAAGCACGGCCGTCACGGCGCCTTCGTGTGGTATGCGAACGACGAGCTTGAGCACGTGCTGCGTGAATCGTTCGGGATGTTCCTGGTGGAGAACGGCCTTGGCGTGAAGGCGTTCCCGAGCATCGGGCGGATGGAGAACGAGGTGCTCGCGATGGTGCGGGGACTGCTGAGCGGGGACGACGAGACGGCGGGGATCTTCACCTCGGGCGGCACGGAGAGCATCTTCCAGGGCATCACGGCGATGCGGGAATGGGCGCGGAAAGATCGCCCGGAAGTGCGCCAACCGGAGATCGTCGCGCCCCATTCGGCACACCCGGCGCTGAATAAGGCGGCGCACCTCCTGGAGATGAAGGTGCGCCGCGTGCCGGTGGGAGCGGATTACCGGGCGGACCCCACGGCGATCGAGGCGGCGATTGGGCCGAACACGGTGGGGCTGTACGCCTCGGCGCCAAGCTACTCGCTGGGGATGGTGGACCCGATACCGGAACTGGGCGCCATCGCTGCGGAGCGCGGACTCTGGCTGCACGTGGATGCGTGCGTGGGTGGGATCCTCGCGCCGTTCGTGCGGGAGGTGGGCTACGAGGTGCCACCGTTCGACTTCAGCGTACCCGGGGTGACCTCGATCTCGGCGGATTTGCACAAGTCGGGGTACGCGGCGAAGCCGGCCTCGACGGTGACCTTCCGGACGCGGGCACACCGGGAGTTCGCGCGGTACACGTTCGACGACTGGCCGAGCGGGATTTACTCGTCGCTGACCTTTACGGGGACGCGGCCGGGCGGGGCAATCGCGGCGGCGTGGGCGGCGCTGAACTTCCTCGGGCGGGAGGGCTACCGGGAGATCGCGGCTGCGAGCATGCGGGCGAAGGCCCGCATCATCGCGGGGCTTTCGGGGATCGAGGGGCTGCGCGTCCACGGGTCGCCGCCGCTGTACGCGTTCGCCTACGGCGTCAATGGGGTGGACATGGGGGCGGTGGCGTCGCAGATGATCGGCCGGGGATGGTACAGCGGCCGGACGACGCACCCGGACGGAATCCACGTGATGGCGACGCCGGTGCACGAGCAGAGCGCGGCCGAGTATGTAGCGGCCGTGGCAGAGTGCATTGCCGAGGTGCGCCGCGGCGCGCCTGGCGAGGGTAGGCCGGCCTCGTACACGTAGCCATGCCGGCCAGACCCATTGTGGGGGTACGGGGATGGCCGTAGCATCCCGCGGTACCCGGGAGGTTCTGCGCAATGGTCAAGGAGTTTCGCGATTTCGTCCTCCGAGGAAATGCCATCGACCTGGCGGTGGCGGTGGTCATTGGAGCTGCGTTCGGGGCGGTGGTGACCTCGGCCGTGGAGAACCTTTTCACGCCGCTCATTGCGGCGATCGTGGGGGAGCCGGACTTCAGCGCGCTGGACTTCACCATCAACGATTCGCGCTTCCTGTACGGCGCCTTCATCAATTCGGTCATCAGCTTCGTCTCGATTGCAGCGGTCATCTTCTTTGTCGTGGTGAAGCCGCTGAACGCGCTGGCGGCGCGGAGGAAGCGGGGCGAGGTCGCAGAAGATGTACCGACACCCGAGGATATCGCCCTCCTGCGGGAGATCCGGGACCTGCTGAAAGAGCGGTAGAGGGCGGGCCGCATCCTGTATCGTTCGCTGGCATGAGTGAAGCAGTCATTCCACCAGGGGCGCTGGAAGGCGTGCGCGTCGTTGAGTTCGCGCAGGCGCTGGCGATCCCGTTCGCGGGGTTGCTGCTGGCCGACATGGGCGCGGACGTGGTCAAGGTCGAGCCACCCTCGGGGGATGGCATCCGCTACACGATGGAGCCGATCCTCCCGGGCGAGAGCAAGGGCTTTACGCTGGTAAATCGCGGGAAGCGCTCGATCTGCCTGGACGTGACGCGACCAGAGTCACGGCCGGTGGTTGAAGCGCTGGTGCGCTGGGCGGACGTCGCGATGTTATCGATGAAGCCGGCGGACCTGCCGCGCTACGCGCTCACGTATGAAGCGTTCGCGGCGGTGAACCCGCGCATCGTGTACCTCGAACATGTGCCGCTGGGCAAGCGCGGGCCGTTCGGGGGCGACCCGGGTTACGACGTCGTGGTACAGGCCATGTCGGGGACCTCGGTGTTGACGGCGCGGGAGCGCGATGGGGCGCCGATGAACATCCGGCCCGCGTTCAATGACATGGGGACGGGAGCGTTCTCGGCGCTGGGGGTGGTGGCGGCACTGCGGCACCGCGACCTGACAGGCCAGGGGCAGCGGGTGGAAACGTCGCTGCTTTCGACGGCGATGGCGCTTGGGCACCAGCTCCTGAGCTGGTTCGGCGTGACGGATGAGCAGAAGGAGGCGCCGTATCGCGAGGAGATGGCGCGGGCGCGTGAGCGGGGCGCGAGTTTCGAAGAGCAGCGGGCGATCTGGGAGCGGCACTACGTGCGCGGCGGGTACGCGAACATCTACTTCCGGCACTACCGGACGCGGGACAGCTTTGTGAGCGTGGGGTGCCTGAGCCCGCAACTCAATGCGCGTTTCCGGGCGGTGACCGGGGTGCATGACCCGCGGGTGGAACCGGACTTCGAGCTCGCCGCCCCGGAGGCACACGACCGGCTGACCCGGTTGGTCCGCGAGGTCGAGGACCTGTTCCTGACGAAGACGACAGCAGCATGGATCGAGGCGCTGCGGGCCGGTGGGGTGCCGTGCGGCCCGCTGAACTTCCCGCCGGACGTGTTCCACGACCCGCAACTGGTGGAAAACGGGTACGTGGTGGACATCGAGCACCCTTTGTTCGGGACGTACAGGACATTCGGGCCACCGCTCCAGATGGACGCCACGCCGACGCGGATCAGGTCGGCGGCGCCGCAGCTGGATGAGCACACGGACGAGGTGCTGGCAGAACTGGGATTCGCGGCGGACGAGCGTCGGCACTTGCGCGCGCACGGCGTGACCGGGAAGGCCACGTCCGCGTGAGCGGCGGCCATCGTATCCTGTAGCGCATCTCGCCACCCGGAGGGCGTTTGGCAGAGACCACAAGCGAGCCTCGCCGGAGGGCGCCGGCCTGGCGACGGATGTCCTCACGGTTCATTGCTTCGATCTGGCGGTGGGAGGCGGGCGCGCTCCTCCTGATCGTGGTACTGGGTGGCGCGCTGCGCGTCCATGGACTGGGATGGGACCAGCCGCCGGAATCCGACCGGCCCTTGCAGATGCATCCTGACGAGCGGTTCCTCTCGCTGGTTTCCAACCGGATCGACTGGCCCGGGAGCTTGCGCGGGTACTTCGATACGGCCAACAGTCCGCTCAATCCCTACAACGACGGCGAGACCAACTCCTATGTGTACGGAACCCTGCCGCTGTTCCTGGTGAAGGCCGTGGCGACCGTCGCGGGTGATGACCCCTCGGGACCCGGCAACTCGTACGACTACACGGTGGTGTGGGGGCGGCGGGTCACGGCGCTGTTCGATACGGCGACAATCCTGCTGGTGTTCGCGGCCGGCTGGCGGCTGTTCGGGAGCCGGGCGGGGCTGCTGGCAGCGCTGCTGTATGCGCTCGCGGTGTTGCCCACGCAGCTGGCCCACTTCTGGACCGCTGACCCGTATCTCACCTTCTTCGCAACGCTGACGCTGCTGCTCAGCATCCTGTGGGTGCGGAGCGAGGGGGCCGCCTCGTGGTGGCTATCGGTGGCGATCGGGATGGCGATTGGGCTCGCCGTGGCGTGCAAGGTGAACGGCGCCATCTTCGCGGTGATCCCGGTTGCGGCGTTTGCCCTGCGGGTGGGAATGCGCGATTTCCCCCGGCTGGGCTTGCGGTGGAGGGGGTCTGCAAGCCGGGAGCAGGATGCGCCGCCCTGGGCATGGGCGAACGACTTCTCGATGTTGTGCCTGGCCGGGGCGGTCTCGCTGTTGGTGTTCCGGATCGCCCAGCCGTACGCGTTTGAAGGGCCGAACTTCTGGGGCATGGCGCTCAACCAGCGCTGGTGGGACGACATCCAGCGCGAGCGGGACTTCCAGAAAGGCAACGCGGATTACCCGCCGTTCGTGCAGTTCGCGGGCACGGCGCCGTTCCTGACGCCGCTCAAGAACATGGTGCTCTGGGGGATGGGGCCGGCGCTGGGGGTTGCCTCGTGGGTGGCAATGGGCGCCGCCGCGGTGCTGCTCTTCCGCCGCAGGGAGATGACGTTCGCGCTGCCGCTCCTTGCGGCGGGCCTGGTGTTCGTGTTCTGGGGTCCCCGGTTCGTCGCATTCATGCGCTACTTCCAGCCGATGTACCCGGTGCTGGCCGTGTTGGCCGGGTGGGGGATGGTGTCGTTGTGGGGATGGGCGCGGAGCGGGCAGTGGCCGGATCAGCTGCCGCTTCGGCGGTGGGCGAAGCAGATAGCACCGGGAACACAGGGGGCGAAGGTACTCGCGGCCGGTGTGCTCGCAGTGATCGTCGGTGCGACGGCGTGGTGGGCGCTGGCGTTCCAATCGGTCTACAGCCAGGAACACCCGCGGATCGCGGCGACTCGCTGGGTGTACGAGAACCTTCCTGCGGGAACCGCGATCACCAGCGAGATCTGGGACGACCCGGTGCCATGGCACTTCCCCGAACGCCCGCGCGAGTACCGGATGATCGAGACGGAGCCCTACGAACCGGACTCGCCGCAGAAGGTGTACAAACTCGTGTACGGGGACCAGGCGAATCCGAACCGGGCCGGGCTCAACGGCGCCGATTATGTCGCCATTACCTCGAACCGCGTCCGCGAGTCGGTAAAGAAGCTGGAGCGCGAGTACCCGGCAACCATCAGGTACTACGCGCTGCTGGAGTCGGGTGAGCTGGGGTTCGAGCGTGTGGCGACTTTCCAGGTGCATCCGACGTTCCTGGGTATCTCGATCGATGACTCGGGGGCAGAAGAATCATTCACGGTGTACGACCACCCGGAGGTGCGGATCTACCGGAAGACGGATGCGTGGGACGCGGAGCGAGCGCTGGCCCTGCTGAACGAGGCACACCCGGAGCGGGCGGTGAACCTGCTCCCCCGGCAGGGGCGCACCAATGGGCTGCAGGTCACGCCGGAACAGGCCGAGACCCAGCAAGCGGGGGGCACGTTCACCGATGTGTTCGACGCGGACGGATGGGCGAGCTCGCTGCCGTGGCTCTGGTGGCTGTTGTGGCTGGAGGTGGCGGCCATCGCGACCGTGCCGTGGGTGACGTGGCTGTTCAAGGCGCTGCCAGGGCGGGGCTACGGCCTGAGCAAGTTCCTTGGGCTGACCGCGGTGGCGTTGCCGGTGTGGCTGCTGGTGGCGTGGGGAGCGGCCCACTTCTCAGGAGGGCTGGTGTGGGCGATGTCCGGCGCGTCGGTGGCGGCCGGCGCGGTAGTCGCGGTCTTCCGGCACCGGGAACTGGCCGCCGATGCGCGGGAGCACTGGCGTTCGTGGCTGGCAGTCGAGGCCGTGTTCCTGGTGGCGTTCTTCAGTTTCCTGCTGATTCGTGCGTACAACCCGGACCTGTGGCATCACCCCCAGGGCGGCGAAAAGCCGATGGAGATCGCCTACCTGACGGCGGTGACGCGGTCGACCATCATGCCGCCGTACGACCCGTGGTTCGGCGGCGGAAGCATGAACTACTACTACATGGGGTGGTTCTTCCTGGCGGTGCCGATCCGGGCGCTGCGGATCGTGCCCGAGGTGGCGTTCAATCTTGGCGTGCCGACCTACGCGGCGCTTGCAGCGAGCGTCGCGTTCACGGTCGTGCACTGGCTGGTGGGGATGGCCGCACAGGCGCGCGCGGCGGGGCAGAAGGCGAGGAACAGGCCGGCGATCCTCGCGGGAGCGTTGGGCGCGGTCTTGCTCGTCGGCATTGGCAACCTGGATGGCGCGCACCAGTGGATCGAGCGGCTGCAGGAAGTCAACGAGTGGGGGCTGGCAAAGGACGTGCCGGTGGCCGGCGGCGCCGTTGGCATCGTGGGCGGGCTGTGGCAAGGGATCGCCGGCGGGGCGACCCTGCCGCCGTTCGACTGGTGGCGCAGCTCGCGCGTGCACTTCGGCTCGTTCGACATCACGGAGTTCCCTTACTGGTCGATGCTGTTCGGAGACCTCCACCCGCACCTGATGGGGCTACCATTCTTTGGGGCGACGATCGGGCTGGTCGTGGCCTACACCGCCAGCGTTCGTGCCGGGTTCCGGCTGCGCGGCTGGCTGATCGCGGGGATGCTCGGGGCGGCGGTGGGGCTGGTGCGGACGGTGCACACGTGGGACTTCCCGACGGCGGTGCTCATCGCGGCGGCGGGGGTGCCACTGGGGCAGGTGCTCCGCGCGGGACGCTGGCAGGAGCGGTGGTGGGATGCGGTCGGCCACCTGGTGTTGGCGGGGGCGGTGGCAGTAGTCGCATTCTCGCCGTACACGGCGCACTTCGAGACGTTCGATCCGGGAATCACGAGGGCGCCCGAGACAACGAAGGCGCACCAGTTCTTCGTGCACTTCGGCGTGTTCATAGCCTTCGCGATCGCTTTCCTTGCCGTGCGCTACCGGGAGGAGCTGGTCGAACGGCGGTTCGTCCACGGGCGCAATCCGCTCCTGGCCGTGGTCAACGGGCGGTTCGAGCTGGTGTCGCTGGCGATCTTCCTGAGCGGAATAGCGGCGTTCACGTGGGCGTTCGGGCTTACGACCATCGCGCTGGGGACGGTGTTGGTCGCGTTCCTGGTGAACCTGCTCTGGTGCGAATTGTCGCGGCCGGAGAAGGACGTGCCGCGGATGCTGGCGACCGCGCTGTTTGCGCTGGGGTTCGCGGTGGCCGTGGGCGTGGACGTGGTGACGTTGAAGAACGACATCGAGCGGATGAACACGGTGTTCAAGTTCAGCCTGCAGGCGTGGCAGCTCCTGGCGCTCGGGAGCGCGTTCGCGGCCTGGTATGCCGGGCGGCAGGCGACGGCGGTGCTGGAGGCGGCGCGGGGCGGCGCGCTACGCCCCCGCGACTGGCGGGTGGTGAGCACGCTGGGAGGCGGCGCGATCCTGGTGGTCCTCCTCTTCGGGGCGAGCCTCTTCCTGGTATCGGGTACGCGCGCGCGGCAGGAGGCGCGCTTCCGGGAGACCGGCCCGACGCTCGACGGTTTCGCGTTTTTACCGTACGGCGTCTTCGTCGAACCGAAGTCGGAGCAGGACCCTTCCGACGATGTGGCACTGCGGCTGGAGGATGACCTGCCACTCATCGAGTGGCTGCGAGAGAACGTCGAGGGCTCGCCCGTCATCGCAGAGGCGGTTGGCCCGCTCTACCGGTGGACCGGTCGCATCTCCGAGTACACGGGGCTGCCAGCGGTGATCGGCTGGGACTGGCACCAGATCCAGCAGCGGACCGATTACGCGGGGCTGGTCCAGCGGCGGCGTTCTGAGACCGAAGTGTTCTACACAACAGGGTCTGCGCAGCTGGCAGTGGACTATCTCCGGAAGTACAACGTCCGGTACGTGGTGGTGGGCGGCGAGGAGCGGGTGCACGGCACACCGGAAGGCCTGGCGAAGTTCGAGCAGATGCCCGAGCTGACGGAGGTGTTCCGCAGCGGTGAAGACCGGATTTACGCGGTCGACCAGTCGAAGCTGGTGGCGAGCTACGAGCACCCGGGACCGTCCGCAGGGCCCTCGGCGCCGTAGCCGTGCCCGGGTGTGCGGCAAATGCGACACTAGCCGCGTATGACACGCTTGCGACCGAAGCCCAATAGCACGCCCGACGACCTGGCCTTCGGAATCAATCCGTGCGCGATGGCGCTGGAGACCGGGTATGCGAAATCGCTGCTGTACTACCGGGACACGCGAAACGAGCGGGTGCTCGAGCTCGTGGAACGGGCACGGGCGCAGGGGCTCCAGGTGGACCCAGTTGATGCGCACCGGCTGGACGAACTGACAGCCAACGGTGTTCACCAGGGTGTTCTCGTGCGCCTGCGCGACATCCAGCCGGTGGACCTGCGGGCCGTCGCGCGGGGGGCAGGGGGGTCGTCGCTCATCCTGCTGCTGGACCGGGTGACGGACCCGCAGAACCTGGGGGCGGTGCTCCGGACGGGGGTGGCGGTGGGGGTGGACGCGGTCGTGCTGCCGTTGCGGCGAGGGGCGCTGCTGACTCCAGGGGTGCACCGGGCAAGCGCGGGCATCAGTTTCATCGCGCCGGTGGCGGCCCCCCAGAACCTGGCGATGGCGATCAAGACGTTGAAAGAGGCGAACTACTGGGTAGTGGCTGCTAACGCCGGGGAGGGAGCGCAGCCGGCGACGGCATTTGACTGGCCCGGGCGAACCGCACTGGTGGTGGGGAGCGAGGGGGAAGGCGTGAGCCACCTGTTGCTGCAGGAGAGCGACTTCCGCGTCGCATTGCCGATGGACCCGCGGGTGGAGTCGCTCAACGTCGGCGTGGCAACGGGCGCGTTGGCCTACCTGTGGCGCCGGCAGTGGCCCATGCCACCGGCCCAGGCCTGAGGCGGATGGCCGCTGGGGCGTGACCATGGTGCTCTACGCGCTCGTGCTGGCCGAGGAGTTCCTGGAACCGAGTGCCGAGGCCAGGCAGATCCAGGTGCCAAACTGGGAGCGTTTCGAGTAGTCGCCGCTTGCCGATGGCGCCGGGCAGATGCGCTCGAGGCGATACATTTCGGGCGGGAGGAGCCATAACTGACTTCCCCGGGCGGCAACGGCGAGTACCATGGCGCACATGGGCGAGACGCCGGTTCCCTCGTTGCGGTTCGAG
Source organism: uncultured Anaerolineaceae bacterium (assembly GCA_964648195.1). Lineage (GTDB taxonomy): Bacteria > Chloroflexota > Dehalococcoidia > Tepidiformales > Tepidiformaceae > Amarobacter. The sequence continues at coordinate 76,965 of CAZYLL010000005.1, forward strand.
AAAGAAGCCTGGAACGCTGGGGCTACCTGGGTGGCGGGTGTGGACGAAGTGGGCGTCGGGCCACTTGCGGGGCCGGTCGCTGCCGGGGTAGTCGCCTTGCCCGCCGGGCGGCGTCTTCGCTGGTTTTCGGAGGTACGCGACTCCAAGGTGCTGCCCGAGCGGACGCGCGACGAGCTCGCCCGGAAGATCCGGGGAACGGTACCGTGGGCGGTGGGCTGGGCTTCGGTGGAAGAGATCGACCGGATCGGGATCCTCCCGGCGCGGCGGCTGTGCATGCTGCGCGCGTTCGAGGCGCTTGGCGTGAAGCCGGATGCGATCATCAGCGACGCCCTCGACCTGCCGCTGCCGAATGTGCGCCCGGTGATTGATGGCGACGCGCTGAGCGTAGCGGTGGCAGCGGCCTCGATCGTGGCGAAGGTGGCGCGCGATGCGGTGATGAACGACCTGTGCGCGCAGTACCCGGGCTATGGGTTCTGCAAGCACAAGGGCTACCCCACTCCGGAACACAAGCGGCTGTTGCAGGAGCGCGGACCCAGCCCCATCCACCGGAGGAGCTACGCGCCGGTGGCGCAGCTGGCCTTCAGGTGGTGAACGAGCGGCAGCAGCTCGGCGAATTCGGTGAGCGGGTGGCGGCACACCGGCTGGAATCGCTTGGCCTGACGATCGTCGATCGCAACGTGCGGGTCGGGCGGGCCGAACTGGACCTGGTGGCCCGGGACGGCGCCGAGACCGTCATCGTTGAGGTGCGGACGCGCCGGGGGCCGACGGGACTTGCGGCGGAGTCGCTCACGGCAGCGAAGCTCCGGCGGCTCTGGCATGCGGCGATGCGATACGCCGATGAGCACGCCATCGACCCCGGGGACATCCGGGTCGATGTGATCGCTGTGGAGCTCGATGGACGGGGGGCGGCGCGGAACGTGGAACACTTCCGCGGAGTGGATATCCCGGCGGACGGGGACGACTGACCTTACCCGGCGATTTTCGACTCGTAGACCGATGCCATACCTTCGAGGACAACATCGGCGAGGACGAGGATGTTCTCGATTGCCTCGACGGCGTCCTCAGTCGAAAGGCCGGCTTCGGTGGCGATCTGGGAGGCGGTCTCTTCGAGTGAGCGGCGGAGGGAGTTGAAGGTGGCGACGGCCGCCGTGAGGCCGATGTGCTCGGCGACCAGGGTGCGCCCGTACTCGCGCCCGATGGTGCGCGCATCCTCGGTGAAGCGTTCGCGCCTGGTGTCGGAGGCGATGTAGCGGGCGAAGAGGTCGACGAGCTGGCGGCCGAGGAGGCGGAGGCGGTCGCGGGCATCGTCGCTGAGTCCTTCGAACGAGGCAAAGCCCTGGGCGTGGCGGCCGCGGGGGTTGAGACGGCGCTTAACCCGTGCGGTGGCAAGGTCGCTGATACGGTCGGTATCGCGAGCGGCGCCGACGGCGTGCGTGTTGGCGACAATGTGGCGAAGGTCCTCTTCGCGGATGCGGCGGTGGCCGCCGCTTGTGCGGTATGAGCGAATCTCGCCCGCATCGGCCCAGCGGCGGATGGTCGATTCGCTAACACCCATGAGTTCACTGGCGGCGCCGAGGGTCAGCCAGACGGGGCGGGACGGGGACTCACCGGACACGTTTCAAACCTCGCCAAAGTTGCCCAATCATTCCCCTTCCGGCGAGGCGCTGTCAAACGATCGGCGCGGCGGCCGGATCTCGGCGCCGCGCCGGACAACGCGGTCACCAAAGCGGTCACGGAGCTCGGAAACGGTGTCCTGGAGCCTGCCGGTTTCAAGCGTCTCGCCGAGGCGGAGCTGGCGGGCACGCTCGCGAAGGTTTGACACCCCGACGCCGATGAGGCGCACCGGGCGGCGGTCGTGCTCCAGCCAGGCTCGTTCGAACAGGGCAACGGCCGCGGTATAGAGGTCATCGGCGAGTTCGACACCGGCGGGGGTGGTGAGGGAGCGGGAGATGGTCTCGAACGGTGGGAAGCGGAGCTTGAGGGTGACGGTACGGCCAGCCTTGCCCTGGCGCGCAAGGTCGGCCGCGACCCGCTCGGCCTGGCCACGCAGGATGGCGCGGAGGCGGTCGCCATCTGGCTCGTCGACGTCGAAGGTGGTTTCGCGGGAGACGGATTTCGCCTCGCCGCGGCCAGCAAGTACGGGTGCATCGAAGATTCCGAGGGCGCGGGCACGGAGCTCGGCCCCATGCGCCCCGAACTTCGCGATGAGCGCTGATTCGGGTGTCCGGGCGATATCGCCGATCGTGTGGATGCCGAGCGAGGAGAGGATCTCGGCGGTCTTGCGGCCGACCATGGGGAGTTCCCGGATGGGACGGGGAGCCAGGAATGCGGCTTCGGTGCCGGCCGGGACAAGGACGAGACCGTCGGGCTTGGCCGCATCGCTGGCGACTTTGGAGACAAGCTTGTTGATGGAAATGCCGACGGATGCGGTGATGCCGATCTCGTCGCGGATGCGGCGGCGAATGCCCGTGGCGATATCGACCGGCTGGCCAAAGAGTGCTTCGCTGCCGGAGACATCGAGGTAGGCCTCGTCGGCCCCGGCAGGTTCCACCACAGGCGTGTATTCGCGGAGGATGGCGTGGAAGGCTTTCGAAGCGCCGGAGTAGTAGGCGAAGTCGGTCTGGAGGAAGACCGCCTGCGGGCAGAGCCGGCGGGCCCGGGCGACGGGCATGGCGGAGCGGACACCGTAACGGCGGGCTTCGTAGCTTGCAGTGCTGACCACGCCGCGGTTGCCGAGAGCGCCCGCCACAACGACAGGCCGGCCGCGCAGCTCCGGGCGGCGCAGCAGTTCCATCGACACGAAGAACGCATCGAGGTCGACATGGATGACGGTGGCACGCGGTTCGCTCATATGTTCGGATTCTAACAGGGTGCGCAAGGCGCGGCGTTCGCAGGGGTGCCAGCGCGCTGGTATCGTTGGGATGTGGACTTGCTGCGCATCGACACCCGGCCCGACCTGACCAAGCCCATCGCAGTCTGCGCGTTTGCGGGATGGAACGATGCCGCCTCAGCAGCGACAAACGCGGCGCGGTTCATCGTGCGGCGCCTGGGTGCGCGGAGGTTCGCGTCGCTGGATCCGGAGCTGTTCTACGACTTCACGAAGACGAGGCCGTCGGTCCGGATCACGGCTCGTGGCGAACGCGAGCTGATGTGGCCGGCGAATGATTTCTTCTACGCTCGCAACCCGATAGGGCCACACGACGTGGTGGTGTTCGTAGGCACGGAACCTGGCCTGCACTGGAGGACGTACACAAGCGCACAGGCGACGCTCTTTCGCGAGCTGGGCGTGGACCTGGTGGTGTCGCTGGGGGCGTTGCTGGCGGACGTACCGCACAGCCGGCCCGTGCGTGTGACCGGGAGCGCGATGGACCCGGCGGTGAATGCCCGGCTGAACTTGCAACCGTCGCGATACGAAGGGCCGACGGGGATTGTGGGGGTGCTCCACGATGCGCTGCGCGGGGTGAGCCTGCCCGGTGCAAGCCTGTGGGCGAACGTGCCGCACTACATCACGACCTCACAGAACCCGCCTGCGACGGCGGCGCTGCTGCGGCGGATGCAGGGGATCCTCGGGATGGAGTTTGACCTTTCGGAGCTGGAGCTGGCAGGTGAGCGCTTCATGATGGAGGTGAACACCGCACTCGCGGCGAACCCGGAGGTATCGGAGTACGTCCGCCGGCTGGAGGCAGCCTACGACGAAGCCACCCCAACGGCCGAGCCGGAGAGCCAGCTTCCGCTGGGCGAGGAGCTGGTGCTGGACGTGGAGGAGTTCCTGCGGAGCCAGCGCGAGGACCAGTAGGCAGGCCTCGCCGGGCTAGATGAAAAAGCCCAGACCGAGTTGGCCCTTAGTGCCGTTGATCTCGCCGAGGTGCATGAACCCGTGGGTCATGACCACCTGGCGCAGGACCTTCCAGCGTGGCATCTCGCCGAGGGGCCGGATCATCTGGACCTGGTCGAGGGATTCGAGCGGCACGTCCTGGAGGAACTCGATGGTGTCGACGCTCACCTTCGCCCCGTAGTCGCGGAGGTCGGCGAGCTTGAACTTCAGCGCGCGCGCATCCTCGAGGCTCATGCCGGTACCCTGGTTGACCTTCGGGAGGCCCATCCGGTCGGCATAACCATCGCGGACCCAGACCGGAGGCTTGCGATCCTGGAGGACGAAGTTGGTGATGTTGTCCTGGGTCCGAAGGATATGCCACGCGTTGAAGCCGATGTTGACGGTCTTGCCGGGCGGAAGCCAGTTCACCTGGTCGTCGGTGAGGTCCTTGAGGGCGGAGTCGAGCCATTCGTTCATCTGCCGGGTGCCATCGATGAGCAGGTCGCGGATATCCATGAGAGCGGTCCTCCGGAGTGCGGGAACGAGTTGGCGGAAGTCTACGGTGCGAAGCGGGTTTTTTCAAACAACCTGCGCGGGGATCCGAGCGACGCGGGCGTCAGAACTGGCTGGAGGCCTCTGCGGACGCGATCGGCGTGGCGCACGAGCGCATACAACGCCTCGATCGTGGGGACCTCGCGGCCGAGCTCGCGGGCGCGGCGAAGCGGGTTGCCCAGGATGGCCTCGACTTCGAGCTCCCTGCCAAGGACGTAGTCGATGACCATGCTGGTGCGGTAGTCGCCCATGGTTCCGGTGAGGGAAAACATGCGGGGCACAATTTCGGCGGCGTCGAGCCGGGCGCCGGATCCGCGAGCGTGAAGGTCGGCGTTTCCAGTGGCTATCACTTCACGCATGGCCCGTTCGGCGGTGGCGCGGAGCCCGGGATCGCCAAGGATGGTCTGCGTACCGATACCGCCGGCCGCGACGCTGAGGCCGTTGAAGGGGACGTTCCAGCAAAGCTTCTCCCAGCGGGCGTAGCGCAGGTTGGGCGCGACAACGACCTCGATGGAGGCTGATTCGAACAGGTCACGGAGGCGGCTGGTCTCGGCGGGGTCGTCGAGGAAGTGGCCGATGGAGACGCGGCCGTAGTCCAGGTGGTGGATGACGCCGGGCGCGCCGCGGTTGATGCAGACGAAGGCCATGCCGCCGAAGACGCGGGCGGGGTCGAACCACGAGGCGAAGCGCTCTTCAATGCCGAGGCCGTTCATGAGGGCAACGATGCGGGTGTGCGGGCCGATGCACGGGTCCACCAGGTGGCGGGCCTCATCGATCGCGGTGGCCTTCAGCGAGCAAACCACCCAGTCGACCGGCCCGATTTCCCCCGGCGTGGCAAACGCAGCGACTTCCCGCAAGTGGAAATCACCGTCCTTGCTGAAGACCTGGAGCCCTCGCTCGCGCACCGCAGCCAGCCCAGTGCGCAGGAGGAAGCGGACATCGTGGCCGTGCTGGGCGAGCCTGCCACCGTAGTAGCCGCCGACAGCGCCGGAGCCGATGACCGCGATGCTTGCCATGGGTGGAGAATAGCGAACCGGCCGGGCTAGCGGCAGAGGTCGTGAAGCGCGGCGCGGATCCCGGCGGCGTGCTCGATGCCCTCCTCGGGGGTGTCCTGGGTGGCGATGAGATTGACGTGGCGTGCCCCGGCAGCGACGTAGGGGATGATGAACTCGGCGACCTCGCGGGCGGTTCCATATGGCGTGTACCGCTCGAGGCGTTCGAATGGGAGCCGGTACATGGCCTCCATCCCGGCCGCGACCCGGGCCCGGGCTTCATCGCGGGAGGACGCGACGGCGGTCCAGAACTGCATGCCACACTCGAGTTGCGCCGGATCGCGGCCGGAGGCGGAAGCAGCCGCGGCGACTTTTTCGCCGGCTTCACGGAAGCGCTCGAGCGACTGCCAGATACCGGTGTAGCCATCGCCGTAGCGGCCGGCGCGGCGGAGCGCGGCATCGCTGCGGCCGCCAACGAAAATGGGGATGGGGCGGAAGGGCCTGGGATACACGGTGACGCCCTCGAGCTGGAAGTGGCGGCCGCTGAAGGTGACATCGTCCTCGGTCCAGAGCCTGCGGAGGACCTGGAGTGCCTCGTTGGCGCGTGCGCCGCGGGTGGAGGGGTCGATGCCACAGCTCCAGTACTCGTGGGGGTCTTCTCCACCAATGCCGACGCCGAGGACGAGTCGGCCCATGCTCAACTGGTCGAGCTGGGCGGCCTGGAGCGCGACGGGGACGGGATGGCGGAGGGGAAGGATGTAGACGCCCGTCTTGAGCTCGATCGTTTCGGTGGCCGCAGCGATTGCCGTCAGGGTAATCAGGCCATCGTTGCCGAAGCCGTGGAAGGTGACATGGTCGCCCGCGATGATGCCATCGAGGCCGAGCGCTTCGGCTCGCCGGGCGGCATCGAGGACCATCTGGCCGGTCGTGCCGAGCCGGATATCCCAACCGCGGAGCATGACACTGACGGACGGGGGCTGCATGGAGCGATTGTAGCCGCGGTGGCGCATTGCACGTTCCCGGATGTCTGGAATAGTCGCCTCACCAAGGACAGAGGTGACTGGCACATGAGTCACGGCACGGCCCGGACGCCGGCGGTTTTCGATCGCACGTTCCTGACAGGCGTCGAGGGGATTACGGAGCTGATCTTCGTGCGGCACGGGGAACAGTACATCCAGGACCCGCGCTCGGGGCCCGTCGGCGACACGGTCGACCCGCCGCTGAGTGAACGGGGGCGGCAGCAGGCGCGGGTGGTGGGTGAGCGGCTTTCCGCGGACCGCATCGACGCGGTGTACAGCAGCCCCCTGCAGCGGGCACTGGAGACGGGCCGGGAGATCGCCCGGCACCACCGGATCGAGCCGCGCATCATCCACGACCTGCGGGAAGTGGAGGTGTTCCGTGATATCCCGGCCGACAAGCCGGCTGCGGAGTTTCTGGGCCAGGCGCTGTTGACCGGCATCCGGGAGCGGATGTTGCGGGAGCGGAAGTGGGACGTGTACCCGTACTCAGAGTCGAGTTTCGAATTCCGCAAGCGGACTGTGAATGCGGTGGAAGCAATCATTGCGGAGAACGAGGGCAAGCGGGTGGTGATCGCCTGCCACGGCGGAGTGATAAACGCCTACGTGGGGCACATCATCGGGGTGGAGTACGACATGTTCTTCCGCCCCGCCCACGCCTCGATCAGCGTGGTGTACAGCGGGCTCGGTGTGCGGGCGCTGCAATCGCTGAACGATGTGCACCACCTCCGGACGGGGGAGTGGAACCTGGTGAGCCACTAACCCGGACCGGCGGCTGTACCGGGGCCCAGGGGGCCGGACAGGTCGAACTGGTCGAGCATCGTATCGAGGGCGAGGACGAGCGGGGGCGGAGGGCCGTGCCGGCGAACGAGTCTGCGAGGGCCCGGGCGGCGCGCCCGCTTCTGCGGTACTGGGAACCACCGCCGAGCGCGAACAGTTCGGCCGCGAGCTTCGTCATCTCCTGAGCAACGTAGGTCTTGACGCGAAGGATGCGGGCGGCGTAGGCCGGGCCGGCGGCGGGGCGCCATCCGGCTGCGGCCTGGAGGAGGTAGGCCCTGGCTGCCTCGTAGCGCATGAGGCCCTCCGAGAGCCGGAGGCGAAGGGCGGGCGACTGCGGCGGCGTGGCGCCGAGCTCGGCCAGGATCGCCGCGGCACAGCCCAGCGGAACCGCTGCAAAGAGGGTGTACCAGAGCGGGAGGGGCTGAGCGCGGGCGATGAAATCGGGATAGCCGATGAAAGCCGGTGGCCGGGGCCGCCTCATAGTGGAGCGACTGGCTTTCGGTTGAGCGCGTACCGAAACCGTTCCAGTCGGACTTGATTTCTACACCCTCGGTCGAGCCCGGCACCAGGAACATCTCGACCACGCCGCAGCCAGGGAGCTCGGCGGGGTTGGGCCTGGCGGTGGAGAAGAACATGGCAGCATTGGCGCCACCGGTGGCAAGGATCTTGTCGCCGGTGAGGCGGAAGACGCCGCCGGTATCGCGGCTCGCCACGGTCTTCGTGGCAGCGAGGGAGCCGCCGGCGCCGCGCTCGGAGTTGGCGGCGGCGTAGAGCCGGGCGTGCCCGACAGCGGCGGCGTAGCGCTCGACCTGTTCGTGCCAGCCGTTGCGATGCTCGGGCGGGATCGCGGCGTCGGGCATCGCATAGACGCCGGAGAGGCCCATCGGCATGGCGGCGATGAGCGCGACGGAGCCGGAGGCACGCGCAAGCGCTTCGACGGCGGTCACAGCTTCGGCGGGTGTCCAGCCGCTGCCCCCGGTCGAGGACGGGAGCGGCCCCCCGATGACGCCGGCCTCGAAGAGTTCGCGCACGGGCTGGGCGGGGTAGGTCTCGGGATCGGCGGCTTCGCGTGACTGGATCGCCGGGGCGAGGTCGGCGATGACTGCGGGCGTAACCATTGGGGCCTCCAGGTATGCCGCGACTGTTGCGGCCCGCGCCAAGTAGAATCGCGGAGACGGCGGCGCATCGCGGGACGCCCTATTTTCAACGACGAGGCAAGAGCATGGCTGTGGCGGATTTCTCTCTGAAGGGCAAGGTGGCGATCGTGACCGGCGGGAGCAGAGGCATCGGCCGCTCAATCGCGATTGCGCTTGCGGAGGCGGGGGCGGATATCTGTGTCGCCGCCCGGAAGCCAGAGGCGCTGGAGGAATCGCTGGCGGCGGTGAAGGCGACCGGCCAGCGGGGCATCGCGGTACCGACAAATGTGCGCGAGATGAGCGCGCTGCAGAACCTTGTCGATGAGACGAAGCGGCAGCTGGGGCGGATTGACATCCTGGTGAACAACGCGGCGACGAACCCGGTGTTCGGGCCAATCGCGAACCTGGACGAGCGGGCGTGGGACACGGTGATGAACACCAACGTGAAGTCGGCGTTCTTCCTTTCGAAGATGGTGCGTGAGGCGATCAAGGAGCACGGCGAGGGCGGGAGCATCATCAACGTGAGCTCGACCGGGGGATTCCGCGCGTCGCAGGGGCTGGGGGCGTACTCGGTTTCCAAGGCCGCGCTGATCATGCTGACGAAGGTCTGCGCGAAGGAGTGGGGCCCGGACGGAATCCGGGTGAACTGTATTGCACCGGGACTGATCCGGACCGAGTTTTCGCGGGCGCTGTGGGATAACGAGGCGGCGCAACGGAACGCGAGCGCGCAGAGCCCGTTGCGCCGCATCGGCGAGCCGGACGAGATGGCCGGGGCGGTGGTGTACTTCGCGAGCCCGGCGTCGTCGTTCACGACCGGGGAGACGCTGATCATGGATGGCGGCGGGCTGGCGTAGGTCCGGGCAGGGTAATGGTGTGCCGTTCCTGAAAGCGACTGCAGGCAAGATTCGCGGGTATTTCGCGAAGGTGTTCCGGCTGGCGATGCTGGCGGGTGGGCTGGTGGTGCTGGTGGTGGTGCTCGATGCGCTGCTTTCCCCGGAAGGGCCGAGCCAGGATCGGTCGTAGGCTGGCGCCCACAACCGCCCGCCGTTACACCGCCAGTACTTGCGACTCCAGGCGCGCGTAGCTCATCTCCATGCCATCGGTCATGCCGGTGCCGAGGATGGCGTCACGGACTTCGGCGCTGGGATAGGTGATGACGGTGGCCAGCAGCGTGCCTCCCTCCACGGGCGTCAGGGTCATCTCATTGATCGTTGGTGGACCGTCGATGCCGACCATCTGCTCGGTGGTGACTTCCCGGTACGGTGGCTGCGATTCGAGCAGTTCGCCGGTGATCCCGAAGCGTTCCTTGCCGTCTTCGGATTCCCATTCGTAGCGAAAGGTCCCGCCGACCGAGGACGCGAGCTCGCATACCGGCATCGTCCAGCCGTCCGGTCCGAGGAGCCAGCGTCGCAGCAGCGCGGGATCATGGTGGGCGTCCCACACCTGCTGTGCGCTGCCGCGGATAACGCGGCTGACCCGCACGCGTGTGTCATCGAGTATCTTCGCCTCGGTCGCGCGGCCGACGGCGAAGGATGCGAGGTCGGCCACCACGGCGTCGATCTGCCCATAGCGGCGCGCATCCCCTCTTCCATGCCCATCGCGATGAGCTGTTCGAGGGCCGCGAGTGAAGGGAAGTGGGTGGTGGTCGTGAGACGTGAACCAGTGGCGGTGGGCTCGAACGAGCAGACCATGCGCATCGAGGGCATCGTTGCATCAGGTGAACCGTCGGGCCGGGCGAAGCCGTCGCGCACCTCGAACAGGCGGGGTGGATCGACGGCGAGGAATTCCCAGTAGCCACTCGACCGCTCTCCATCGGGGCCAGTCATGTAGTAGGCGGAGCGGCCCCCGGGGGTCATGTCGTGCCGGGTGAAGGTCGCCGGCCATTCGGGCGGCCCCCAGAACTTCTCGAGCTGGCGCGGGTCTGCGTAGGCATCCCAGAGACGGCGAACCGGCACCGGGAAATCGGCGATGATGGTCATGGTGAGCGTGGCAAGGTCCTTGGTGACAGAAGTAACGGGCATCGGTGGGGCCTTTCGTGGGGTGAGATTCAGCCGCCGGCGAGGAGGGCGTCGAGGCGTGCGACGCGACCACGCCAGATCTGCTCGTAGTCGTCCAGCAAGGATTGCGCGCTGCGGATGGCATCGGGATTGCCCGCGACGATACGCTCGCGGCCACTGGCGTGCTTGATCACCAGGCCGGCGCCTTCGAGGACGGCGACGTGCTTCTGCACCGCCGCAAACGACATGTCGTAAGCGGCGGCGAGCTCGGATACGGTGGCCTCGCTGGCGAGGGTTCGCCGGATGATGTCGCGGCGGGTAGGGTCGGCGAGTGCGCGGAAGATGCGGTTTACCTGTTCCTCGCGTGACGCAACCTGTGGATTTCTACGTACAACCATCTGGTTGTATATTGGCCACCGGCACAGGCGGGCGTCAAGCATTTCCTGAGGAGCACATGCGCCCGGGGCCGGGGGCTACTCCCGCTCGATCCTCTGGAGGCCCCGCCCAGGCGTCCACCACTCGACCACGAGCATGGTGCCCTCGGCGTTGAGTCCAGTAATCACCACCTCGGTAATGTCGGCGACGAAGGTCTCTCCGGCAGGCTGACCCTCCGCCTGGTCCGTGGCCACGAGGATGGCTCTCCCGGCGATCTTCGCCTCGCCCGGCCAGTCGCGTTCCTTGCCCTCCTCGGGATGGAAGGTCGGGCCGTGCAGGGCGAAACGGGGGTCGCGCTTGAGGTCCGCGCCCTTGCGCGCGCCGATCATCGAACCGAAGCGGAGGTCGCCGTCCACGAATTCGCACTCGATGCCCGAGATGCGTGGCGAGCCATCGGCGCGCAGCGTTGCGATGGTCTTGTGGCGGCCGGCATCGAACAGCCGCCGCACACGTTCGGCGAACTCTGGTTCGGCCTGCTCAATAACTCTCCACGCGGGCACGGCGGGGAGTATAGCAAGCCGGGCTGAGGGGAAGGCGGCGAGCCCGTGCAAGCGCGGTTGAGGGTGGCGGTGCGTTGCAGCCGGGCTGCCGGCATGGAACGCAGTCTATGGCGCACGAATCTCGATATCCGCGATGACGCGAAGATCCTGGAGCTTGCCGGCAAGCACTTCGTCGCGGCTCTGCGGCTCGACGCCGGCAAGCAAAGGTTCGCGGGCTGCGCCAACAGTGAGTGACTTGCGGGTGGCCTCGATGGTCAACAGGTGACTCCAGTAGCTGTCTTCATCCATCTCAAAGCCGTTCTCACGGGCGAGCTCTATCGCCGCCTTGACGAGCGCGGGTGATGCGGTGTCGCGGGTCTGGGCGATGGCCTTCTCGACCGCGTCATCAGTGGCTTTAAGGCCGAGGCGAACGCCCTCCTGGTACAGGAGCTCGTAGCCGATGAGGGAGTCGAGCACCTTCTCGGGGCTTTCGCCGGAAGTGGCGATCGTGCCCTCAAGACGGTACTTCGACCGGAGACCCGTTGACCAGTGCCACCGCGTCCGTGGCATCGGCTGCACTTGCAAGCGGATCGAGTATCTGTTTGATGTCGTCCGCCGCCGCGTCATCCTCACCCCGGCCCTGGGCAACGACCACAACGAGCACGCTGAAAGCAACAACGACCACGAGTGCTGCCGCCGCCATCGTTGTGGGCCGAGTTGGGTGGAGTTTGGTTCGCATCCCGCCCGACCTCCCGCAGTCTCCCGGCCTGGGCGGGCCGGGGAAGGCCAAGGCCATCCTGAGCCCGGCGCATCCGGCATGTCAACCATTCGCGTGGAAGCTAACGCCCCTGAATCAGGCGCCACCGTGGCGCATGCGCGCGTCCGGGGTGACCAGGCGGGCGGGGCTGCCGGGCACTCCGCGCAGGCCGGCATCGCGCAGGGCCTGGACGATCTCGTTGAAGTGCTGGAGGCCGTTGACCTCGATCAGCAGTTCGAGGACGGCAACGCCGACGGGCATGCCGGGCGCTTCGCGGTTGTGGTCGACCTCCAGGATGTTGCCGCCTGCGCTCGCGACGACACCGGAGACGAGCGCTAGTTGGCCCGGGGTGTCGCTCACCTCGATGGCCAGGTGCTGGTAGCGGCCCGCATCGACCAGACCGCGGCGGACGATCGAGCCGAGCAGGTTGATATCGATGTTGCCGCCAGAGAGGACGGCGACGGCCGTGCCGCGCGGGCGGTAGAGGCCGGACTGGACGGCGGCGACCGCCAGTGCCCCCGCGCCTTCGACGACCAGCTTCGCGCGCTCGATGAGGAGGACGATGGCGTGGGCGATCGCGTAGTCGGGGACGGCGATGACTTCGTCGACGTGACGCTGGATGAGCGCGAAGGTGCGCTCGGACGGGCCGGCGACCGCGACACCGTCGGCGATGGTGCGGGCTGTTGGGGTGGTCACGACGCGGCCCGCGGCGAGAGAGCGGCGGATGCCGTCCATCGCGGCGGACTGGACGCCGACAACACGGACGTCGGGGCGGGCCAACTTGATCGCGGTGGCGACGCCGGCGAGGAGGCCGCCGCCGCCAGCGGGGACAAGAACCTCCTCGACACCGGGCGCCTGGTCGAGCAGTTCGAGGCCGATGGTGCCCTGCCCGGCGATGACGGCGTCGTCATCGAAGGGCGGGACGAAGACGCGGCCCTCGCGGGCGGCGATGGCCTGCGCCTCGGCGCGGGCGTCATCGAGGGAGGCGCCGTGGATGACGACGCGCGCGCCGAGCGCGCGGGTGGCGTTGACCTTGGCCAGCGGGACGGATTCGGGCATGACGACGGTGACAGGGATGCCGCGGGCCGCGCCGGCGAGGGCGACACCCTGGGCGTGGTTGCCTGCGCTCATGGCGATGAGGCCGCGGCTGGCGGCGGCCGCATCGAGCTGGCGGACGAAGTTGAGAGCGCCGCGCACCTTGAAGGAACCGGTGAGCTGGAGGTTCTCGCACTTGAGCAGCAGGGGGACATCGAGCCCGGGCGCGGGTACGGTGAGGGGCCAAACCGGGGTCAGGCGGACATTGGCTGCGAGGGCGACCCTGGCCTGGGGGATGTCATCGAAGGACGGTAGCGGAGACGCCATTGCCACGCGATCATGCACGGGGAGTACGTGAGGTTACAGTCCGTTTAACGATGCCGCACGAGCGATACATGGATGTGCACCGCGATCCGAAGAGATTCGTGGGAGGCTATCCATGGATCAAGCCCACTCACTCTGGGAACCTGGCGCGCTCGCCCGACGGGCGGCTCTCCAAAGGGAGGTTCAAGACGCCCTGGCGATTGGCGCCGTCCGCGCGGTCTGCCAGGTGGTGGTTTCGCTTAGTTCTGGCGACGAACTGGGATACGAGGCGCTATCGCGGCCACAGGGGCGCGCGCCGTTGGACTCCCCACAGGGATTCCTTGCGGCAGCAGCCGAAGTGGGGCTCCTGAAGGAGACGGATCGGGCATGGCGAATGGCGTCGCTTGCGCGGTTCGGTCCTGCGTTACCGGCCGGGCGGCACCTTCTGCTCAACGTGTCTCCGGCCTCGCTGCTCACAGGGCACACCACCGCAAGCAGGCTGGAGGCCGCGGTGCGCGAGTCCGGCCTCGCTCCTGAGCGTGTCGTGCTCGAACTGACCGAGGGCGAGACAATTCATGACTTCGACCAGATGCGGCGCGTGCTGGGCGGCTTCCGGGCACGGGGCTTTCTCATTGCCATCGACGACGCGGGAGCCGGACAATCAAGCCTTCAGTCGATCGTTGAACTACGACCCGACTTCATCAAGCTGGACCGGTGGCTTGCGCGAGACATCGAGCTGGACCGCAGCCGACGGTCGATGGTGGAGGCGCTGGTGGGCTTCGCTCACGAGGTACGCGCCAAGGTTGTCGCGGAAGGCATCGAGACCTACGAGCAGCTCAATGCCTTTATCAGCCTTGGCGCAGATTTCGGGCAGGGTTACCTGTTGGGAAGGCCTGAGCCGAATCCCCGGGAGGCGCCTCGAGAGGTCCGGCTGCACATCGGCAGGTTCGCCACAGCGCGAAGGAGAGAGGCCCCGAGGGGAGTGGCCTCGGCGGTTCGGGACCTGGCGTTCGTATCGCCGACGGTAGATTCCACGACGCCTGGCGAGCGTGTGTTCGCACTGTTCCAGGAAGACATGCAGCTGGAGGCTGTGGCGGTCCTTGGAGGTGAGTCCGTGGTCGGCCTCATCACCCGGGGGAGGATCTTCGAGCGCATGGCGGGGCAATTCGGGCTCGCGCTCAATGGCAGGCGGCCGGCGCGAGAGCTCTGCACCCCCGCGAGCACGGTGCAGGCGGCGGCCACCGCGCAGGCGGCGGCAAGAGTGGCGCTGGCCCGACCTTCGTCGGCGCAGAACGAGCCGTTGGTGGTGCTTGACGGCCCCGCGTACGCAGGTGTGGTGAGCATGACGGAGCTGTTGCAACAGCTGCTGGCGGCCGAAGTTGCCGAAGCTCGCCTTATGAGCCCCCTGACGGGGCTCCCCGGCAATCGGCTCATTAAGGAGCAGATAGAGTCGCACCGCACCGAAGGAGAGCCACACGTTCTGCTCTACGCGGACATCGACGATTTCAAGAGCTTCAACGACCGGTTCGGTTTCGGGCACGGCGACGCGGCCATCACGGGTCTGGCGTCTGTGCTGGTTGAGGGTGCTGAAGCCTGCTCGCGGGAAGCATTTGTCGGACACGTCGGCGGCGACGACTTCGTCGCGATCGTGCACGCGGACGATCTGGCAGCGTTCAGGCGGGTTGTCGAGCAACGGCTGCGGGGGCGGTGGTTCGACCCGGCAAATCGACTGGCACTCGACAGGCTGACCGTATCGGTGGCAGGGGGCCCGCTGGCGGACGCCCGTGAGTTACCATACGAAGAACTGGGCGCCGTAGTAGCAGCGACGAAGAGGAGCCTCAAGCGCCGCGGAGGGAACTGTTTCGTTGTGCGGCTTGCGTGGGACAGCCCTGATTCAGCCGAGGAACTCAGCCAGCAGGTCGCTTGAGGTTGCTCAGCGGGCGCGCCATATTTTGCGGCGCTCCCAGCAGTGCGCGCAGATACTGACCGGGCGCTCGACCGAGATGCGGCCTTCCTGGAACGGGTAGTGGCGTTCGCGGAGGTGCTCGCCGCAGAAGAGGCCGAGGCAGAGCGAGCATCCGAAGCCCGGGTGGGGGCCGCAGCCTTCGACGCCGCAGAGGCCGGCCCGGTTGCGTTGGAGGATTCGGGCCTTATAGGCGAGGTGTTCTTCCAGGTCGACGCGCTTGGCGTGGCACTGCTTCCGGGAGCAGACGGCTTCGTGGTCGGCGATGTAGTCGGTATGGGCCGCGCAAAAGGCACGGCCGCAGTACTGGCAGACGTGTTCAGCAGGGTTGTGGCACCTCGAAAACCGCCCGCCGACCTGGCAAGTCTGCCCCGGTGTCACTGGATGCCCCGGGCGCGCGGTCGCATCCGGCGATGGTCGCGCCCCGTGGGGCCGTGGTCAACGGGAAGGGAGCCAGAGACAGGCGCCGGGGCCCCCGCCCGCAGGGATCGATCCCGCGCCGCGCCACGAGTCAACAGCGAGAAGGCGCACGATGCCCTCCGCATTCGAGGCGACTCCCGCGTATTCGGCGCCGGGCGAGAGGCAGATGCCATCCGGGCGGCCGGGGACCTCGAAGCTGTTTTCGACGTCGAGACGGATGAGATCGACCACCAGGAGACGGGGCGTGCCCTGCACGGTCACCAGGACCCGGCGGTTGTCGAGAGCCCGAACGCGCACGGGCCCGGGGCCAACATCAACCGAGGCCAGCGGTTCGAGCGTCTTCGCATCGAAGACCGAAAGCGTCCCGGAGAGGTAGTCTGCCGTGACGACGCGGTCACCAACGACCGCCAGGCCCTCGGGCAACTCGCCGGCCGGGGCGATGACGGCGGCAGGCTCCAGGCGGCGGAGGATGTTGTCGCGGGAATCGATCACGAAGGCGCCGTGAGGCGAGGTCGCGACCATGTGGGGGGTGTCGCCTGTGGGTTCACGGCCGACCTCGGTGAAGGTTGCGGGGTCGATGGAAACGACAGCGTTGCCTTTATCGAGCGTCACAAGGAGGGTGCCACCGCGCTCAGCGATACCGTGGGGTTCGCCGGGGAGGGAGAGGAGACGGAGGGTGCCCGGGCCGGAGGGGTCGACCTCGGCGACGAGGTCCGCCCGGCCGAGCGTGACGTAGAGGCGGCCGTTGAATTCGAGCAGCTCGTGGGGCGGGCCGGGAAGAGCGAGGGTGGTGGCGCGGGTAGTGGCGAGGTTGTGGAAGGTGAGCGTCTGGGCGCGGAGGTTCGCGACGACGATGACACCGGTGGTTGGCAGGGGGAGGTCGCGCTCGCGCTGGGCTGGCCGGGAAAAGACGAGAATCGCCAGGAGCATGAGCGGGAGGATGGCCACCCCGGCGAGGCGATTCATGGTTGCGAGATTCAGACCCATGGGGCCTCCGGACCATGGTTGGGGGGCGGCGAGCGAGGCCCCCCAACCAGTTGCGTGACTAGCGGATGATGTTCACCAGGTCCTGCAGCATCTGGTCGCCGGCGGTGAT
Organism: uncultured Anaerolineaceae bacterium; assembly: GCA_964648195.1. GTDB lineage: Bacteria > Chloroflexota > Dehalococcoidia > Tepidiformales > Tepidiformaceae > Amarobacter. The sequence goes on from CAZYLL010000005.1 coordinate 93,740, forward strand.
GACGCGGGACGACGACTGGAAGCCGCGCTGGGCGAGGATGACGTTGGTGAATTGCTGGGCAAGGTCAACATTCGAGGATTCGAGGGTGCCGGTGCTGACGGAGCCGCGGCCGTTGGTGTTGGGCAGGCCGACAATGGCCTGGCCGGAGTTCGAGCTTGGCGACCAGAGGTTCTGGCCCTGCCGGAGGAGCCCGCCGGGGTTCACGAACGAGGCGAGGGCGAGCTGGCCGATGATGCGGTTAGCGCCGTTGGAGTAGATGCCCGTGATCTCACCGGTGGAACCGACGGCGAAGCTGACCAGAGCGCCGGCGGCCGAGCCGGTCTGGCTCTGGATGTTCACCTGGCTCGCGCCGGCGAACTGGGAGAAGCTCGTGACATCGAAGGTGAAGGTGAGCGGGTCGGCGCCCGTGCCGAGGTCGCCCGCGGGGATGCTCAGGTTCACGAGGCCGTTGTTGGCGACACCCGTATCGAGTTCGCCGGTGGGCAGGAACTGGAGAGTCCCGTTGGTGACGGTCACGGTGTCATCGAAAGCTGTACCGGGGGTGGCGTCGGGGCCTGGGGTGTCGGGAATATCGTGGAAGGCGGTGACGTCCCAGGTGTTGGCGGCGGTCTTTTCGAAGATGACGCGGATGGCCTTGGCGTTGCCAAGCGAATCGTAGGCGGTGATGGTGGTGGTGACCTGACCGCCGATGGCGGTGCCGGCATCGAGGTTGCCTGCGGCGATCATGCCGCTCTTGGCGACCGGGACGGTGAGGTCCTGGGTTGCCTGGGCGCTGATGCGGGTGCCGAACGGGATCTGGAGCGCCTGGAGCGGACCTTCGACGTCGACGGCGCCCGAGGCATCGGCGACCCAGCCCATGACGTTCAGGCCGGTCACAGGGTTCACGAGGTGTCCTTCGACGTCGATATCGAAGGCGCCATCGCGGGTGTAGTAGTTGCGGGTGCCATCGCCGACGACGAAGAAGCCATCGCCCTGGACGGCGAAGTCGGTGAGCTTGCCGGTGCTCTGGAGGGAGCCCTGGGTCATGATGTTGTCGATGCCGCCGAGCTGCATGCCGAGGCCGATCTGGGCGGGGTTGGTGCCGCCGCGGCCGGCCTGGGGCGAGCTCGCGCCCTTGACGGTCTGGCCGAGGATGTCCTGGAAGGTGACGCGGCTGGACTTGTAGGCGATGGTGTTGACGTTGGCGATGTTGTTTCCGACGACATCCATGAAGGACATGTGGTTCTTCATGCCGGAAATCGCGGAGAAGAGTGCTCGCATCATGGTGGTAACGATCCTTTCGGTGCGGCTCGAATGCCGTTTCAGGTGGTGGATCGGGCCTCCGACATGCGGACCAGCCCGGTGGGTTGCCGATGCGCCGGCCCGGGGCGCGGCTAGGCGATCACGACGGAATCGATGTTGGTGAAGACGCGCTCCTTTCCTTGCTGAGCATTGAGGGCCGTGACGACGGTGCGCTGGCGGACATCGACGACGACGGCGAGGTCATCGAGCATGACGACGCTGCTGCGCGAGCCTTTTGCGGCGGCCCTGGTGATGGCGGTATCGAGGCGCTGCATGCGGGCGGGATCGAGATCCAGGTCGCGGCGCTCGACGCGCTTCTGCGCGTGGGTGCTGAGCTGGAGGCCCGTGACGGCATGCTGGAGCGCCTCCTGGAACGACGGCCCCCCCGGCTGGCGGACCGGGGCCGCGCCCTTGGGGCGGGCGGATGGCGGCAGGGGGCCGATGTGCTGTGTCCGGTCGACGGTCGTCATTCAGATGACCTCCGACACGGTGAACAGGTCGACGACCTTGCCATTGACGTAGAGGAACGGGATGCCGGACGAATCCATGACGACCTTCTCAACGCGGCCGGTGACTTCGTTTCCTGCGTTAGGGAGGTCGGCCGCGGCCGCAACGACGCGCTCGTCTTTGTTCACCTCGGCGCGCTCGTAGCTGGTGAGCCTGGCGAAGGGGCGGCCAAACAGCTCACGGCCGACGAGGTCGCGGGTGACCTGCAGGGCATCGACCTGCTTCCCGGTGACGGTGCGGCCGATCATGCTCGCCGCGCTGGTGAGCTCGTTGACACCCTGGAGGACTTTGATGCCATCGGCGATGGCGCGCATCTGGTTGAGTGACTCGAACTGGGCCATCTGGGCCATCCAGTCAGAGTCCTTCTGCGGCTCCAGGGGGTTCTGGTTCCGCATCTGGGCGATGATGAGGGTCATAAAGTCGACCTGGGTGAGCTCGTTGCCGGAACCGGGCTTTTTCGCCAGGGTCGTGGTGTTCTGGAGGCCGGTGATGGGGTCGATGTTGATCTGGGCCATCGTCGTTCCTCCTTACACGCGGTAGAGCAGGGCGCCATCGGGGTTGTAGGCGGCGCGCAGGCGGTTGTGGAGCCCGGCCGGGGACGGGGCATCGTCGAGGCCCAGGATGGCGGCAAATTCGCCGGCGGCCGGGCGAGGCTGCTCGTGGCGGCTCTCGAAGAGACCGTCCGCGTTGCCGCCACCGACACCCACGTTCACATCGGAAAGATTGAGACCGCGGGAGCCGAGGAGGCTCGAAAGGTCCTGGGTGTGGTCGCGCAGGAGGCGGGCGGCATCGGGGCGCTCGGCGCGGACGTCGATCCGAACTTCGTCGCCATCGGTTCGGACGTGGATGACCACCTCGCCGAGCTCGAGGGGTTCGAGATGGATGCGGGCTTCGCCTCCGCCGGCGTCGACGCGGTCGATGACAGCAGAGGCGACCTGGTCGACCTGGGGAGGGAGCTCCGCTGTCGCGGACGGCGGCGGTGGGGCATCGGCTGGCAGAGCCGCGGGCGCGTCAGCCGCGGGCTGCTCGCGCAGCTGGCCGGCGGCGGAGTTGGGCGCGGCATGGGCGATGCCGGTGGCCGATGCGCGGGGAAGGGGTCTGGAGCCATCGGTTTTGCGTCCGGGGTGGCTGTCGCCCTGGCCGGGGTCGGATTCGCTGGCGTTCCCGACGGGGCGGACCACGCCTCCTGGCGCCGGGGCGGCGTCGCCGGCCGCGGGACCAGGATCAATGGGCTGCGCCGGGCTGGCAGCATCCTCGGGCCGGCCGGGCATGTCCGGGGCGGATTCGGCAGGTGGGCTGGCTGTTTCGAGCCCGGCGGTTTCAACGGGGCTGGCCGCCACCGGGGCCGGGAGTAGTGCACCCTCTCCAGCACTGGCCGCCTCCGCCATCGACGAAACCTCGTCGTCGACGGGCGCGGACGGGGCCGGGGCCTCCGCTGCTGGCGCGGGTTCGGGCGTGCCGCTGGTGGCGGTGACGTCCCCGGCAAGCGTGGCGAGAGCAACAGGGCTTGAAACCTCTGCGACGGCGGGTGCAGGGGCGCCCTGGCCGGTGGTGGGCCCGGCCGCATTGACGGCAGCAGGGAGCGGGAGGAAGGGCTGGGGGCTTGCGAAGCTCGCGAGCAGGGCAAGCGCCGGGTCGTTGGGGTCCTGGTCACCGGGCTCGCCGGCCGGGAAGAGGGGGGCTGATTCCGTGGCGGGTGGTTCTTCCGTGGCCGGCGGCGAACTATCGAGGATGCCGGCCAGGAGGGCCGCGAACATCCCTTCGGTCAGCGGGGCAGCGCCGGTTGCGCCGTCACCCGCCGGCGAGGCGGGGACGATGGCCAGGAGTGTGTCGGCAGGTGCCTGAACGGCGATTCCCATTACATCTGCATCCTGAAGACTTCCTGGTAGGCCTCGACGGCCTTGTTGCGTACCTGGGTAGCCAGGCTGATGGCGATGCTTTCCGTTTCGAGGGCGAGCATCACGTCGTGGAGTTCGACGTCCTGGCCGGTTGCCAGGGCGGCGACTTTCTGGTCGGCGTTTTCGCTGATGGCCTGGAGTTGGCCGATAGCCTGGCCCAGGAGGTCGGCGAACCCGCTCCCCACGGCCCGTGCCGCGGTGGAACCAGTCTGGCCAGCGGGGCCGGGGCCCTGAATCCGTCCAATCTCCATCACTTCCTCCTCATGGCGCGTAGGCCGGGGCGAGCGAAACCCCTAAAGGTCTATCTGCTGGAAATGTCGAGGGCGCGGAGCGCCATCTGTTTCACGGCGTTGAGGACCGTCACGTTGGCCTGGTACGACCGGTTCGCCGAGGTGAGGTCGGTCATTTCCTGGACCATGTCGACGTTGGGCATCTCGACGAAGCCATCGGCGCCGGCGTCGGGGTGGGCCGGGTCGTAGACCGAGCGCGTGGGTGATTCCTGGTCGACCGTGACCTGGGTGAGGACGACGCCGGTATCGGCGCCACCGGTGAAACGCCGGATGATGTTGGAAAACGGGAGGGTTGAGTCGCCGGACGCGAAGCGGACGACTTTGCGCTGGTACGGTCCGCCTTCCGGGGTGCTGGTGGTCTCGATGTTGGCGACGTTCGAGGCGACGACGTCCATGCGGACTCGCTGGGCAGCGAGGCCGGAGGCTGACGAGGCGAGGGCGCGGATCAATCCCATGGCAGACTCCTTTAGCCCTGGATGACGGTGCGGATGTTGTTGAGTTTGGTGCTCAGGGCGCGCGAGGCGGCCTGGTAGCGCATCTGCGTCTCGGTGAGGAGGACCATCTCCTGGTCGATGTCGACGGTGTTCCCATCCATCCGGGATGAGGCGAGGAGCTGCTGCGGATCGAGGCCGAGCTGGCCGCGCAGGCTGCTGCCGGCAGTGATATGGCGGGGGTCGGTGGTAGCCAGGGGTGCGCTCGCGCGGCCGAGCTGGCGCTGTAGCTCGGTTTCGAAGTTGACCTCCTGGCGGAGGTAGCCCGGCGTATCGATGTTGGCGATGTTGTTGGAGATCGCGCCCTGGCGACGGGAGAGGCCGCGCAACCAGGCGGTCAGGGTTTCGATGCCACGATCGGAAATGGGGTTCACAAAGCACCTCCCTCAGGCGCCGGGCCGGCGCCAGCGCGTAACGGCGAGCTCGTCGATGAACGAGCGCTCGGCGCGGTTGCGGGCGAGACGTTCTTCTTCGAGGCGGTGGTCGAGGAGCGCTTCCATCGCCTTGCGGTCGCGCCGGCGTTCGAGGAGCTCGGCCCGTTCGGCCTCGACATCGTTCGCGGAATGCTGGAGGGCGGAGCGGCGCGCGACGATTTCGCGGTCGATCCGGCGAAGGTAGGCGAGCCCCGCCTGGAGATCGCCGGCATCGACCGGCCCGGCCGCGGGCAGGGGGGTATCGAGCAGCGCGTCGCGATTCGCGAGGGACTCGTGAAGGGCCTCCTCCCGCCGCCGGTAGAGGCGGAGAGCCCCGGCGAGCTCTTGCTCCTGGAGTCGCTCGAGGCGCTCACGGTGTCTCACCAGGCGCTTCAGGCGTTGCGGGTTCAGGGTCATCGGCGTCCTCGACGGGGAAGGTTGCGGCGGGGTCGATGCGCTGGAGCGCGGCGAGGGCGTCATCGAAGGGGGTCACTTCGGCGGCCGGCTGACGGAGGTAGGCGTTGATGGCGGGCACCAGGTCGATGGCGCTATCGACCAGGGGATCGCTGCCGCGGACGTAGGCTCCGATCGAGATGAGGTCGCGGGCGTCGGCGTGGGCGGCGAGGAGTTCGCGCAGCCTCCGCGCGGCATCGCGGTGGCCGGGCGCGGCGACTCGTTCCATGAGGCGGGACACGCTTCCAAGGACGTCGATGGGCGGGTAGTGGCCGGCGCTCGCGAGGCTGCGGCGAAGGACGATGTGCCCGTCGAGGGTGGCGCGCGCGAGGTCGGCGATGGGCTCGTCCATGTCCTCACCATCGACGAGGACGGTGTAGATGGCCGTGATGCTCCCCCGGGCGGCGGGGCCGGCGCGCTCCATGAGGTGGGGAAGCATGCTGAAGACCGAGGGCGGATAGCCCCTGGTGGTGGGAGGTTCACCGGCTGCGAGGCCGATTTCGCGCTGGGCCATGGCAACCCGGGTGAGACTATCGAAGAGCAGGAGGACATCGAGGCCTTCGGCCCGGCAGGCCTCGGCGATGGCGGTGGCGGTGCGTGCCGCACAGAGGCGCATGGCGGCAGGGTTATCGCCGGTGGAAGCGACAACAACACAGCGTTCGAGGGCCGCAGCTCCGAGGTCGTGCTCGATGAAGTCACGGACTTCGCGGCCGCGCTCGCCGATGAGCGCGATGACGGTGACATCGGCAGCGGTGCCGCGGGCGAGCATGCCGAGGAGCGTGCTCTTGCCAACGCCAGAACCGGCGAAGATCCCGACGCGCTGGCCCCGGCCAAGGGTGAGAAAGCCATCGATGGCACGCACGCCGCAGGGGAGCGGGGCGGATATCGGCTCGCGCTGGAGTGGGTGGGGGGGCTCGGCATAGCCGGAGACCCAGCGCACACCGGCCGGTTCGGGGCCGCCATCCATGGGGCGGCCGAGGCCATCCAGCACCCGGCCGAGCACTGCACGGCCGACGGGGGCCGAGGGCGGGCGGCCAGCCGCGTGGACCCGCGCACCGGCAACGACCACGCCGCGATCCAGGACGGCCAGGTGGGCGTGGGCGCCGCTCGCGGCGGCGCACTCGGCCGCGAGGAGGCGGCCAGCGGGGTCTTCGACGAAGGCCAGCTCGTGCGGTTCGAAGTTGATACCGGAGACGGTCGCCATCTCGCCGGAGGCATGGAGCACGGTCCCGGTGCGGCGGTGGACGTTGGCTGTCGCGGCCGCTTCGACGAGGGCATCGAGGAAGGCGGTACTCATGGCGAGTCATCCCCTCCAGCGGCGCGGATCGCGCGCTCCATGAGCGACAGGCGGGCATCGAGGGTGGCATCGAGGGTGCCGTTGCGGAGGTCGATGATGCAGCCGCCGACTTCGATGCCATCGTCTGGGCGGACATAGCCGGCGAGGTCGGCCAGGGCTGCGGTAACGGGCGCTTCGGCCGCGGGGTGGACGCGAATCGAGAGGATCTCCTGGCCGGATGCGGCCCGGACCGCCTCGGCCACAGCTGCGGCGGTGCGGGCGGGGTCATCGTAGAAGTCCGCGACGAGGCGGCGGACAGCGAGGACGACCGCGCGCGTGATAACAGCGGACGCCTGAGCGACCACCTGGCCACGGATGGCTTCGCCTTCGGCGGCGGCTGTCCGGAGCATCTGGATGAGGGAGGCGGACTCGGCAAGGGCGGCTTCGTGGCCGGCGCGGTAGCCCTCTTCGTGGCCGCCGGCGCGGGCAGCCGCCCGGATGTGGTCGGCATCGGCGCGGGCACGGTCCACAAGTGACTGCGTCTCGGCGAGCATGTCAGCTGCCTGTTGTTCGGCGGCCGCGATGATTTCAGCGGCGGTGGCGGTGGGGCCGGCAACCGGCGGAACGCGACGGGGGGCGCCGCCGACAACAAAGACCTCGCTTTCGGGGCGTACGGCGCGAATGACGCGAGAGGGCCTAGCCGACGAGCTCATCATCGCCACCTCGCGCGATCACGATTTCCTCGGCTTCATCGAGCCGGCGGATGACTTCGACGATGCGTTGTTGCGCTTCCTCGACCTGCCGCAAGCGCACCGGCCCGGAGGCCTCCATGTCTTCCTTCATCATTTGGGCGGCGCGAGTCGACATGTTGCGGAGGATGCATTCCTTGACGCTCTCCGGGGTGGCCTTGAGGGCGAGGGCGAGGTCGCGGACTTCGACCTCGCGGAGGATGCGCTGGATGGAGCGGTCGTCGAGGGTGCTGATGTTTTCGAAGACGAACATGCGCTTCTTGATTTGCTCGGCGAGTTCGGGCTCGTTGTCTTCGAGCGCCTCGATGATGGTTTTCTCCGTCATGCGGCTGGACTGCTTGAGGAGCTGCACGAGGACTTCGATGCCGCCGACGGTCTGGGTCTGGCGGGTGGGCTGTAGCACGGCACTGAGTTTGCGGCGCAGGACAGCTTCGACTTCGCTGACGATTTCCGGGTTGGCCCGATCCATCAGGGCGATGCGCTGGGCGACATCGGCGGCCATCTCCGCATCGAGGCCAGCGAGCACCTGGGCGGCCTTCTCGGATTGGAGGAAGGAGGTGAGAAGGGCGATGGTCTGGGGGTGCTCGTTGCTGAGGAAGTTGACGAGCTGCTGGACGTTGAGGTGGCGCAGGAAGCCGAACGGGACGGTGGGCGAGGTGGCGGAGAGCCGGTCGATGAGCTCGGTGGCCTTTTCCTCGCCGAGTGCGAGGCGGAGGAGGTCTTCAGCGTATTCGAGGCCACCGAGAGAGATGACGTTGCGGGCAACGGCGGAGCTTTCGAATTCCTCGACGACTTCCTTGCGCTGCTCGGGCTGGAGCTCGCCCATGGCGGAGATCTCCCAGGTGAGGCGCTCAATGTCTTCATCGCTCAAGTGGCGGAGGACCTCGGCCGAGCGCTCCTTTCCCAGGGTGATGAGCAGTGCGGCGGCCTTCTTCCGCCCTTTGAGCTTCTCATCACGCGCGACCACGGGTGATTACTCTCCTTCCCTCATCCAGGTCTGGACGACATCGGCGACGGCACGGGGGTTGGCTTCGGCAAGCTTGATGACGCGCTCTTCGTGCGGGTCGGGTGCAGCCTCGATGGCGGGGAGGTCGGGGGCGCGGGGAATCGAGGCCATCGTGGCTGCCGGGAGGGCGCCGACGCCGGCCGCGGCTGGCAGCATGTGGGGCTGGGGCACGCCCGGGAGCGCGAGCTGCCGCTTGCTCAGCGAGCGCAGCAGGAGCATGACGAGGATGAAGGCGAGGATGATGGCGAGCATGGGGAGCAGGAGCTTCAGGTACTGGAGGTAGGTGCCGAGCCCATCGCCGGCGGCCATCACCAGGTCGTCGCGGACGCTGGCATCGAAGGGGAGGCGCGTCACGCTGAGGGTATCGCCACGGGTCTGGTCGAGGCCGACAGCGGCGGCAACGGCGCTGGTGAGGCTGGCCTCCTGCGCGGCGGAGACGCTCTCATCGAGAACGACGGAAACGCTAAGCCTTTCGATGGAGCCGGGCGCCCGCTCGGTGGTGGAAGTGGTGCGGCTGATCTCATTGTTGGTGGTGGTTTCGGTGCGGGAGTACTGGCTGTTGCCGTTGGCCGTGGTGTTGGCGCCCGCGCCGGTACCGCCGTTGGTACCGGTGCCGGGCACGTTGCCGACGTTGATGCCGCTGCCCGTGAAGGTCTCGGTCACCGAGGAGGTGCTGCGCGGCACGGCCTGGCCGGCTGCGGCGAACTCGTCGGAGACGGACGTCACCTTGTCGAAGTTCAGCGATGCGCGCACCGTGACGGCGCTACGTCCGGGGCCAACCACTTTGGCGAGGGTGTCGGTGATGTCGCGCTGGAGGGAGAGCTCGTACTGGCGCTGGAGCTCCAGCTGGCTGGCGGTAGCGCCGGTGGAGAAGCCCTGGGAGAACGTGGCGCCATCGAAGAGGACGCGGCCGGAGTCATCGATGATGGTGACGCCGCTCTGATCCAGGCCTTCCACCGAGTTGGTGACGAGGTTGGTGATGCCGCGGACCTGTTCATCGCTCAGGCGGGCGCCTGGCCGGAGCTGGAGGAGGACGCTGGCGGTGGCCCGGGCCTGGTCCTCCTTGAAGATGGCTTCCTTGGGCATGGAGATGTGGACGCGGCTGGCGCGGACGCCGGAGAGGGTGTTGATGGATCGGGCGAGCTCCCCTTCGAGGCCCCGGCGGAAGTTGACCTGCTGGACGAAGTCGGTCGCTCCGAAGTTGGTGTGGTCGAAGATCTCGAGCCCAACGGAGCCGCCCTTGGGCAGGCCCGCCTGGGCGAGGCGGATGCGGACCTCGGCGACCTTGTTGGCGGGGACCGAGACGGTAGAGCCACCACCGCCCAGTTCATAGGGAATGCCATCAGCTTCGAGCTGGTCGGCGATGGCCGCGCTGTCCTCGGGGGCGAGGCCGCTGTAGGCGACCACCATGTTAGGCCGCGAGGAAGCGAGGAAGGCGAAGTAGAGGACCGCGAGCGTTGCCGCACCGATGGCGCCGAGCATGATCTGCCGCGACCGCGGGAGCCCGTTCCATCGTTCGAGAAGTGGTGCGAGCGGGGTGCCCTGTCCCATGTGCGCCTCCGGAAGGATCCCGGGCGGCCGGCCCGGTGCTCAGGACTGTAGCCACGGGGTTTGGGGCGGCGCATTGGGGAGTCCCCGATCTCGGGGTCGAGGGTCTGCGTTGGGCGGCGGAAAACCCCTGATCTTTGGGTGAGCCGGCGCGGGCACCGGGACCGCGCGGGACGAGGCCGGCTGCGGTGGCGGCGCCGGTACGGTTGGCGTATCGTTTCGCACGCACAATTCCGCCCTTTGGAGAGACCTGTGGCAGATGAACTCCCGCCCCTGATCACCGACGCGATGCGCGCGCAGATCGGCAAGGAATCCGACCCGATCACGCTCGAAGTCGACAAGACAGCGATCCGCATGTTCGCCCGCGCGGTCGGGCATACGGACCCGATCTACTACGACGAGGCTGCGGCGAAGGCCGCCGGGTACCGCGGGCTGGTGGCGCCTCCCGGCTACCTGGGGACGCCGGTGTACAACCCGAGTGCTCCAGCGCGCCGGGGTGGCGGCGGGATGTTCGGGGGGCCTGAGCCGAGCCGCCCGCTGCGCCGCATCCTGAACGGCGGCACCGAAATCGAGTACTTCGATGATATTTGCGCCGGGGATGTGCTGACCTCGACGACGCACGTGGCGAACTACGAGGAGACCAAGGGCAGCCTTGGCGAGATGCTCATCACGACGAGCAAGACAGTCTACAAGAACCAGGACGGCAAGGTCGTTGCGATTTCGACCGGCACCGGCATCCGCTACTAGGAGGCAGCGCAATGGCAGTGAAGTGGACTGAGATTTCGGAGGGGATGGAGATCCCCACCCTCAAGAAGAACTGCAGCACGCAGCAGCTGGTGCTGTGGGCGGCCGGGTCCGGAGACTTCTACCAGATCCATTATGACAAGGACTTCGCCATCGGGACGGGCCTTTCGAACATCATCGTCCACGGCGCGCTGAAGAACGCGTTTCTTGGGCAGCTGCTCCACGACTGGATCGGGAACAACGGCCGGATCAAGAAGTACGGGTGCAGCTACCGCGGCATGGACTACCCGAACCAGGACATCCTGTGCAAGGGCGTGGTGACACGGAAGTACGAGGAGGGCGGCGAGAAGCTCGTCGACCTTGAAATCTGGACCGAGAACCCGGAGGGCAAGAAGACGACCCCGGGCCATGCGACCGTGCGGATCGACAGCTAGGAACCAGGAGCATTCATGGCCAACCTGCTCGAAGGAAAAGTCATCGCCATGACGGGCGCCGGCCGGGGGATCGGCCGGGAATGCGCGTTGCTGGCGGCATCCGAGGGTGCGCGCGTCGTGGTGAACGACCCGGGCGTGAACCCGGACGGTTCGGGGACCGACAGCGGGCCGGCGGCCCAGGTCGTCGAGGAGATCAAGAAGGCGGGCGGCGAGGCCGTCGCGAACTTCGCCGACGTTTCGACGATGGAGGGTGGCGAGAGCGTCATCAAGTCGGCACTCGACACGTGGGGACGGCTCGACGGTCTGATCAACCTGGCGGCGATCCTGCGCGACCGGATGATCTTCAACCTGACCGAGGAAGAGTGGGACGACGTGATCCGGGTGGACCTGAAGGGCCACTTCACGACGATCAAGCCGGCCTCGGTGCTGATGCGGCAGCAACGCTACGGGCGGATCGTGAATTTCAGCTCTGTCTCGGGCCTGCAGGGGAACTCCGGCCAGGCGAACTACGGCGCGGCGAAGGCCGGCGTGGCGGGCCTGACGCGGGTGGCCGCGCGGGACCTGGGGCGCTACGGCGTGACGGTGAACTGCATCGCGCCCGGGGCATCGACACGTTTGACGGCGACGGTGCCGCAGGCTTCGCGCGAACTGCGGGCGGCACGCGGCATCGCGGGTGCGGGAGGAGCCGCGCCCGCCCCGGCGACCAACCAGGCCGCCCAGGAAGCTGCGGCGATGCGCGGGCCGGACATGGTGGCGCCGATGACGGTCTACCTGTTGCTGGATGAGGCCTGGAACATCAACGGGCGCATTTTCCAGGTGGCAGGCGGGCATGTCGGGTTGCTGCAGGACATGTATCCGCCGTTCAGGAACATCTACAAGCACGGCAAGTGGACGCTCGACGAGCTCCGCATGCTGGTGCCCCAGCAGCTGATGGCCGGGATGGTGAACCCGGCGCCGCCAGCGGAGGACCTGCTCATCCCTGGCCGGGGGTAGGCAGGAGGCGTGAGCGTAAGCGAGGGCGCCCGCAGGGGCGCCCTCGTTGTGCCTTGGCCAGGCCGAGCCGGGGGCCGGGGCAACGTGGCCCCGGCGCTGCCCATGGCGAGCGGGACGCAGTTAGCTGATGCGGCGCATGATGGCGAGGGCGCCTTTTTGCCAGGCGACGCGGTGGGTGACGCCGGTGTCGTAGCGGCCCTTGTTGGCGAGGTACCAGTCCCAGGCGCGGATGAGCGCTTCGGCGTTGGAGTATTTCGGCTGCCAGCCGAGCAGGCGCTTCGCCTTATCGACCTCGACGTAGGAATCGCGCCACATGGTGCCGTAGTGCCAGGCGGCCAGGGGCGATAGGCGGAGGAGCTCGAGTACGCGCAGCGCCCATTCGCCCGGGCGGGCGGGCAGGTGCCACAGCCGCGAGCCTGAGCCCGCATGATCGAAGAGGGCCTGCATGTCCTCGTTGAGGGTGTGGTAGCGGTCGGCGCCGACATTCATGGTTTGGTTGACGACATCCGGATTGATGGCGGCGCGGTAGATCGCATCGACCAGGTCGGTGACTTCGAGGAGCTGGTAGTGGTTCTTGCCATTGCCGAGGAGGGGGATCTTGCGGCCCTCGGCGATCCACTCGAAGAGGATCTCGAACACGCCGAGGCGGCCGGTGCCAAGGAAGGTCTTGGGCCGGATGATGTTCACCTGGAGGCCGCGCTGCTGGTACTGGTGGCAGATGTCCTCGCCGACGACCTTGGAAGAGCCGTAGTGGCCGAGGGGGATGAGCGGGGAGTCCTCATCGATGGGGTGGACCTTCGGGACGCCGTAGACGGCCGTGCTGGAGATGAAGACGACGCGCCTTACGCCGGCTTTCAGGGCTTCATGCAGCACGTAGCGGGTACCTCGCACGTTGACGTCGTAGATCTTCCGTTTCGAGACCTGAATGGGAAGGGCCGCGGCGGTGTGGATCACTACATCGACGCCTGCCAGGGCCGCGCGGATCTGCTCGCGGTCGCGGACGTCGCCCGCGACGGCGGTGACGCGATCGCGGATGTCATCGTCGTCGGGAGGGAGCGGGGCGATATCGAAGAGGACGGGATGGATGCCTTCCTCGAGAAGACGGCGGGCGATGTGAGAACCAAGGAATCCGGTGCCGCCAGTGATGAGCCAGCGAGGAGCAATGGGTTGAGCCATGAAATGGGCCTGTGTGGAAGTTGTTCGCTAACAGGGTCGCCCGGGCAGGCGCAGGACTCAAGCAACCGGGGCCAGCGAATGCTAGTTGGCGGTTTGCGGGCCGATGACGACCACATCGGCGATGACCGCCTGGCGGTCGCGGTCGAATCCACCGCGAACGGTGATCTCGTGGCCGATGGCGCGCTCGCCGGAGCGGACCGCCTCGAGGGTCAGCCCGCTCTGGCCGACGAGGATGCGCGTCTGCGGACGGAGCAGGACAGTGACCGGGCCGCGGCCGGTCTGGACGGTCGCGCGGTCACCATCGCGGGCGGTGAGGACACCCTGGATGTGGACGAGCCCGGGGCGCACCGGTTCCATGCCATCCCCGCTTGCCGGGGGTGGGGTATGGCCGGGGCCGTGCATGGCCTCGAAGCGGAAGACGCCGCCGGGCAGGGCATCGTCGCGGATGACGCGGACGCGGCTACCAAGCACGTTGGTGGAGTCCGCGACGAAGTTTTCGGCCGAGGCGCGGTCGACATTGACGATGAGCTGGTGGCCGCCGCCAGCATCGACGAGGATTCGGGCGCCGCGGCCATCGGGCGCGAGGGCGAGGACGGTGATCGTGCCTTCAAGCCCACCGTCGAGTCTTCGGAGCTCCTTCAGGGGCGTTGGGGTTGGAATAGCGCCGGGCTCGCCAGCGGCGAGGGCGAGGGTGTTCGCCTCGATGCGGATATCCTTCTTGCGCGCATCGCGCACGACGCCGCTCACCAGGACAGCATCGCCCGGGCGCAGGCCGGAACGGTCGCGGACGGTTTCGCTATCGACGATGGAGGTGTTCTCGGAGAGCGCGACGCGAAGGGCGCCGAACTCAGAGGACTGGACCGTGACGAAGTCGCCGCCGCCGTCAGTAACGACGCCCTGGACCTGGACGTAATCATCAACGCTGAGGGCGGATGCAGTGTCGACGCCGGCGAACGGGCGGGCGAGGAGGATTGCGGCGAGGGCGACAAGCCCCACGGCCGCGACCGAGGCTGAGAGCCGAAGGGCGCCAACCGAGCCAAAGACGCTGCCGATAACAGCCCCGAAGAAGCCGGCGCGGGGGCTGGCAGTGGGACGCGCCGCCGGTGGCACGGGGCGGCCCTGCGCCGCAAGGTGACGCTGGAAGCGGGCGCGGGCGGTGGGCATGGCGGCCTCGGCCTCGGCTCGGACCGCCTCGGCGCCGCGCCGGAGCGTGGACACGCTGGCGAGCAGCTCTTCGAGCCGGGCACGTTCATCGGGAGAGACACCCTCCGGGATCGAACCGGTGGCGAGCGTCTCGTCGAGCAACGTATCGAGGCGGTCGGGAGTCATCTCATGCCATCCGTGGGGTAATCGGCGCCAGTCAATGCGCGGTGCATCGCGGCCAGGGCCCGGCGCTGAAGGTTCTTCACGGCATCCTCCGAGCGGTCCATGAGGACCGCTGTTTCGGCGACGGAACGATCGAGCAGGAAACGGAGGCGGATGACCTCCTGCTGGTCTTCGGTGAGGGCGCCCATCGCGGCAAGGAGATCGCGGCGGAGGTCGATGGCGGCTGCGCGGTCGGGTTCGGAGATCTCGATGGTCTCATCGAGCCCGGCATCGAAGCCGCGGCGGCCGAGCTTTTTGACGTGGTCGCGCACGAGGTTGCGGGCGATACCCATGAGCCAGGCCTCGATCGGGACGCCGCGATAGTCGAAGCGGTCGGCGCGCGCGTAGGCCACTTCGAAGACCTGGGAGGCGATGTCTTCGGCTTCCTGGAGGGCGCGCAGACGGTAGCGGACGTAGGCGAAGACCGAGCGGTAGTGCAGCTCGAAGATCTGTTCCCATGCGGATGGATCGCGCGCGACAGCGCGAGCGGCCAGCGCTTCCGCTTCAGCGTCAGCGGGGCGGGGAACCTCCGGAGCATCGGGCAGCACCTCGGTATCGCGCACAGCGAGATTCACTCTAGAGATGGAATGGGCAGTGCAAAAGGTGACGGGTCTTTACCTTTGGCGCGAGGGCGGCATGCGAACGTCAATCCGCCGGGCGCCAGAGGTGGCGCTGCAGCCAGACGACGTCGTGCCAGGCGCCAAGCTTGAAGCCCATGTGGGCGTAGCGGCCGGCCTCGGTGAACCCCAGGGATCGGTGGAGCGCCAGGCTGGCTTCCTGGCAGGCGACGACACCGGCCATCACCACATGCAGCTCCAGCTGGCGCGCCCGTTCGATGACGGCAGCGAGCAGGGACTTCCCGATCCCTTGCCCGCGGAAGTGATCGGCGATGTAGATGGATTCGTCGACGGTCCGCGCGTAGGCGCCCTTCGGACTCCAGGGGGAGAGGCAGACCCAACCGGCGATTTCCTGGCGAGTATCAGCAACCAGGACGGGGAGGCCGCGACGGGTGCGTTCGGCGAACCAGTCCTCCCGCCACGCATTCGTGGTGGGCTCGAGGTCGAAAGTCGCGGGAGAGTTCGCGACGTAGAAGTTGTAGATAGTGTTGATGGCCGGGAGGTCGGCGGGTGTGGCCGGGCGGACCAGGTTCGTGGATTCTGGCATTAGCGAATTGTGACCGGGACACGTTGTGGGGCCATTACGACGCGGGGCTCGCATCGTGCCGGCGGGATTCGGGTAAGACTGAGCTCAGCCCCCGTTACGGGATTCGATGTAGGCCATGGTCGACCGGTACTGGTCCTCGGTGATGTGGCCGGCGGACATGAGGTAGTTGGCGATCTGGCCGAGGGTGAGGATGGCGACCAGGTTGATGCCGGCGGCTTTGAGCGCCTGGCGGCCGCCTTCCTGGCGATCGATCAACGTCACCGCATCGCGGACGACGAGGCCGGCGGCGCTGAGCGTGGCCGCGGTCTGGAGGATGCTCCCGCCGCCCGTGATGAGGTCATCGATGATGAGGCAGCTCTGGCCACGGACGTAGATGCCTTCGATGACGTCGGCCTTATCGGTCGCAGGGGGATGGATGTAGATCATCGGGGTGTTGACGCTGAGCGAGAACGCGGTGGCGACATGGAGGCCGCCGAAGGGGACGCCCGCGACGAGCGTGAAGGGATGTACATGCGGGTTGCGCATGGACATCAGGGCTTCGAGCTCTTCCTTGATGATGCGGGCGCAACGCGCCAGCGCCTTTGGATTGCTGATGAGGCGGCGAAGGTTGATGTAGATGGGGGAATGGACGGCCGTCCGTCCAAGGGTGAAATCACCGAATTCGATGGCGTTGAGTTTCCAGAGCTCTTCCGCGAGCCAGAGATTACCGACCGGCTTTGCTGTCTTGCTCAAATGCTTCTCCGGGGCTGTCCATCTGGGCTGCGGGACGCTGCGGACGGCGCGTACCGTCCTTTTTCTTGTTTACCCCGTTGTGTGTCAAGTGTGACGCGGGGTGGCGGGATGATTGACGGGGTTCAGGGGTGGATCGCCCCGGAGGACCGCGATGATGTTGGCGGCAGCCATTTCGGCCATGCGCGAGCGCGTGGCCAGGCTGGCGCTGGCGATATGGGGCGTGATGACCACGTTCGGGAACGAGAACAGGGGATGATCGAGGGGGAGCGGCTCGGGGGTGGTGACATCGAGGGCCGCACCGGCGATGGCCCCGGAGCGAAGGGCATCGACGAGGGCATCCTGGTCGACCACGCCACCGCGGGCGGTGTTTACCAGGATGGCGGTGGGCTTCATGGCGGCGAACTGTGCGGCGCCCATCAGGTGGCGTGTTTCGGCGGTGAGCGGCGTGTGCAGCGAGACGAAGTCGGACTTGGCGAGCAGCTCGGAGAGCGAACAGTAGCGCAGGCCGAGGTCGGCTTCGAGGGCCGGCTTGCGGGTTCGCGAGTGGTAGAGGACGCGCATTTTGAAGCCGGTGGCGCGGCGGGCGACGGCCTCGCCGATTTCGCCGAGGCCAACGATGCCGAGGGTGGCGCCGAAGACATCGACGCCAAGGAAGGCGGTGGGCGACCAGGTCTTCCAGCCGCCGGCGCGGGTATCGCGGTCGCTGGAGACGACGTTGCGGGCGGCGGCCATGAGGAGCGCCCAGGCCATATCGGCGGTGGTCTCGGCGAGCACACCGGGGGTGTTGGCCACCCAGATGCCGAGGGCGGCGGCAGCGGCCGGGTCGACGTTGTCATAGCCGGCGGCCATGTTGGCGATGACCTTCAGGTTCGACGCGGCGGCGAGCATTTCGGGCGAGATGAGATCAACGACGGTGGTGAAGGCGGCATCGGCGGCGGCAAGCCTGGCCGCGAGGGCACCGGGCGGGGGCGGGAGTTCGCCGGGCCAGGTCTCGACGGAATGGCCAGCCGCCTGCAGGTGTTCGACGGCCCGGCCGGGTACGGCGCGCGAAATGAAGACGTGTCCCATGCAGAAAGTCTGGAGTTCCCCACTCGCAGGTTCCAGCGGGCGTTGTAAGGTTGCTGGCAGAACTACCCGCGGAGCAAGCCGGAATGACTACCGAGGCGCCAGCGCAACCGAAACAATCACCGACCGAGGCGGTTCTGAGCTCGGTGTACCAGTCGGCGGAGCGGCTCAAGCTGAACCCGGAGGTGGTAGACCTGCTGCGGACATCGTGGAGGGAAGTGCGGGCGCAGCTGCCGGTGCGGATGGACGACCGGAAGTTACGCATCTTCGAGGGATACCGGGTACAGCACAACGGGGCCCGTGGGCCGTACAAGGGGGGTGTGCGGTTTCACCCGCAGGCGGACCTGGACGAGGTGCGCGCGCTGGCGATGCTGATGACGTACAAGTGCGCCCTGATGGAGCTTCCCTTTGGAGGCGCCAAGGGTGGTGTGATGTGCGACCCCACCCGGATGAGCGAGACAGAGCTCAACCGCCTGACGCGCGCCTACACGCAGCACATCGGGATGGTGCTGGGCATCAGCCGGGACATCCCCGCGCCGGATATGGGCACGAACGCCCAGACGATGGCGTGGATGATGGATGCCTATGGCCAGCGGTATGGCTATACGCCCGGTATCGTGACGGGCAAGCCGGTGGAGCTTGGAGGGAGCCACGGGCGTGACCAGGCGACGGGCCGTGGAGTGGCGGTGTGCATGCGGCAGTATGCGCTGCGCGAGGGAGTCGACCCCCGGGACGTGCGGGTGGTTATCCAGGGGTACGGGAATGTCGGCTCGTGGACGGCCCGGATCGCGACGGAGATGGGATTCCGGGTGATCGCGGTGAGCGACGTGAAGGGTGGCATCGCCAACGCGGGCGGCCTCGACATCGCGGCGCTGGACCAGTGGTTTGCCATCGCGGGAAGCGTGGCCGGGTTCGAAGGGGGCGAGCCGATCACGAACGAGCAGCTGCTGGAGATGGAGTGCGACTACCTGGTGCCGGCGGCGCTGGGCGAAGTTATCACCGGGGAGAACGCGCCGCGCTTGCGCGCCCGGGTGGTCATCGAGGCGGCGAACCACCCGGTGACGCCGGACGGGGACGAGGTGCTCGACGCCCGCCGCATCCCCGTGCTGCCGGACATCCTGGTCAACGCGGGCGGCGTGACGGTTTCGTATTTCGAGTGGACGCAGAACATCCAGCAGTTCAGGTGGCCGCTGGAGATGGTGAATACTGAGCTGGAAAAGCGGATGGTCGCTGCGTTCGACGAGCTGATGGGGCGAGCGGAGCGGGACGGGACGCTCCCGCGCCAGGCGGCCTTCGACATCGGCGTCGAGCGGGTGGGCAAGGCGATCCTGCTGCGCGGGTTTGTGTAGGGACGGGTGATGGCGGTGGCCCGCGAGCGGCGGTTAGGATGGTTGAGTGATTTCGGCCTGGGCCCACAACACGTTCAAGGCACTGAGGTACCGCGAGTACCGGGTGTTGTGGATCGGCACGTGCTTTTCGTTCCTCGCGTTCATGATGTCCTCGGTGGTCCAGTCGGTCGTGGCCTTCGATCTGACGGGGAAGAACGGGGCAGTTGGATTTGTTTCGCTTGGGATGGGGATTGCGACCATCCTCGTATCTCCGTTTGGCGGGGTGGTTGCGGACCGCTTTTCCAAGCGGCGGATGCTGTTCTTCGGGCAGACCATCATCGGGCTGAACTTCGCGCTCGTCGGCGTGCTCATCCTGACCGGCCACATCACGATCCTTGCGTTGGCAGGCTCGACGCTTGTGCTGGGGACGGTGTTTTCATTCATCGGCCCGGCGCGGCAGGCGTGGGTGGGCGAACTGGTGCCGCAGGAGGACCTCCCGAACGGGATCGCCCTCCAGCAGGTGGGCATGACGGCGACGCGGATCTTCGGACCGTTTATCGCGGGCGGGCTGATTGCGCTGAGCTTTGTCGGGACGGGCGGGACGTACCTGTTCATGGGCGGGCTGTTCGCGATCGTGGTGTTCACGCTGACGTTGCTGCCGCCGTCGAGGCCGGTTAGCCGGGGGAATCGCTCGTTCATGGCCGACATGGGGATGGGGCTTTCGCACATGCGAGAGCGCCCACGGCTGATGCTGCTGGCGCTCTCGTTCATCGGGGTAATCATGGGCGGGTTTTCGTATTTCGTGATCCTGCCGGGGCTGCTGGAGAACGAGCTGGGGAGGCCCACAGAGGACATGGCGTTCCTGCTGGGCATCAGCGCCATTTCGGGGTTCGCGGTGACCATCTTTCTCGCCGGGCTGGCGGGGTCGAAGCATGCCTGGACGCTGATGATGGGCGGAGGGGTGCTCCTCGGCGCGGCGATCTGGCTGCTGGCGGCCGCGCCAAGCTTCGCCACGGCGCTGGGCGCGATGTTCCTCGTCGGCATGGGGTCGAGCGCGTTTCAGCTCATCAACAATGCGCTGGTCATGAAGGAGGCCGACCCGGCGTACCACGGGAGGGTGATGTCGGTGACGATGCTGGCGTGGGGCATGAACAGCCTGGTTGCATATCCGTTCGGCATGCTGGCGGACCGCATTGGCGAACGGGAGACGCTCATGGTGATGGGGTCGGTGGTGGTGGCAGTCACGCTGGTGACGTGGCTGTTCGCGCTATCGCTCGGGCGGAAAGAAGCGCGGGAGCCGGTGCGAGTCGCCACGGTGGCCGGGGCCGAATAAGCTTTAGGAAGCACCACGCCACGGGGAGCCCGCATTGGGACGAGAAGAGATCGCCGCGCTCATCGCCATCCTGACTGCCGAGCAGGAAAAAGGGCTATCGAGCCCGGCCATCGGCACCTGGAAGATCCAGTTCGATAAGAAGCGGGGAGCGTTCATCTTCGACAAATGCGAGAACGAGGGGTACTGCGAGGAGCGGCCGGCAGTGATCGCGCTCGACGGGAGGATCCTCGACCCTGGCGGGCCGCTGTTCGAGTAGCGCCACGCGTTTTCCACGAAGCATCCCCCGAATTTGCTCCCATGGCCTCGTCCTGTGGGACTGGTGTGCCGATAGTGACTGTGGGAGCACTCGTCAACGTGATCGTCCGCACGGAACCGTCACCCGACCGTCAGCGCGTCCTTCGCGTCCTGGTTGTCGATGCTTGTATCGACGATGTGCGCCGCGTGCGGGAGATTCTGCATGGCGCGGGCACGTTCGTGACGCACGCCGCACGGACCACAAACGAAGCGGAGGCGCTGCTTCGCGACGGGTCCTTCGATGTGGCACTTGTGGATTCGGGGTTGTGGGGTGACCCTTCATCGGCGCTGGCCCGGTACCTGCGCGAGCACCGGCACGACGTTGCGGTGGTGCTGTTGACCGGGGGAGAGACGGAAGGTGACGCTCTGCCGGCGCTCAAACTGGGCGCTCACGACTTCTTCAACCGGGGCCACCTGGACGACGGCCAGCAGCTGGTGGTGCGCATCCTCGGGGCGTTTGAGGAGAACCGGAACCTCCGGCGGCGTGACACGATGGTGCGCTGGCTGGAGCGCGAGGCGCGGACGGACCATCTGACGGGCCTGCACAACCGCCATGCCTTCGACGAGCGCCTGGCCGAGGTGTGCCAGGAGGCCCGGGGGACGCGCCGCCCGGTGACGCTGGTGCTGGTGGACATCGCGGGGACCCGGGTGGTAAACGAAGTGCACGGGCACGACGTGGGAGACGACCTGATCCGGCGGACAGCGGCGGGGATCGCGCGGTGCGTGCGCGGTACGGATTTCGCGGCGCGCATCGGGGGCGATGACTTCGGCGTCATCCTGCCGGACGGCGATCTCGCGCTGGGACGGCTCATCGCGCGGCGTATTGCCCACGAAATCGAGCGCTTGAACGGCGATGAGTGGGCCGACCTGGTACCGGTAAGCGTCACGTTCGGCGTGGCCACGGGGGTGAATTGCGAGCCGGTGGATTTGTTCGCGGCGGCCGAACAACAGCTTTCAGACGACAAGTCATCCCGGCCGGTTTTCGGACTGTTCCGGGGTCCTATCGAGCCGGATGGGCCTTCGGTGGCCTGAGGGCGGTCAGTCGCGGTTCGCGAGGAGCTGGAGCGCGTCGACGATCGACTGGGTGCCATCGGCGCCGCGGCCCTGCGCCTGGATGACTTGAAAGAGCTGGGAGACCAGGGCCGTCCCGGGGAGCGGGGTGTGGCCGTGCGCTGCCTCATCGAGGGCCAGGCGGAGGTCCTTTTGCATGAGGTCGACCATGAAGCCCGGCGCGTAGTCGCCACGAATGGCGCGGGGGCCCAGGTTGGAGAGCATCCAGGAGCCCGCTGCGCCGGCGCTCACCACCTCCAGCATCTTCGCGGGATCGACCCCGGCGCCCCGGGCCAGCGAGATGGCCTCGGCCATTGCCAGCAGGTTGAGCCCGCCAGCGACCTGGTTGCAGAGCTTCACCACCTGGCCCGAGCCAACGGGGCCGACGTGGACGATGGTGGAGCCCATGGCCCGGAGGACGGGCAGGCAGCGCTCGAAGACGGCCGGGGCGCCGCCTGCCATGATCGCGAGCGTGCCAGCCCGGGCGCCGACGTCGCCGCCACTGACCGGGGCATCAAGCATGGCGATGCCGCGAGTGGCTAGGGCTGTGGCAACCCGGCGGGCGGTCTCGGGGGCGATGGTGGAGCAATCGATGTGGACGGAGCCGGGGGCGGCTCCCTCGGTGATGCCGCCAGGGCCAATGGTGACCGCTTCGACATCGGGGGAGCTGGTGACGCAGGAGATGGTGACGGAGCTGGCTGCGGCAACTTCTGCCGGAGAGCCGGCCCCGGCGGCGCCAAGTTCGAGCAGGGGGTCCATTCGGGCTGGCGTGCGGTTCCAGACGGTGACCTGGAATCCTGCCTTCAGGAGGTTGGCGGCCATGGGTGCGCCCATGATCCCGAGCCCAATGAATCCGACGCGTTCAGTTGCCATGCCTGGCTCCAGGGTCAGCCGAGGGGAGCGTCCCAGGGGAGCGTGTTCCGGCCCGGCTGAAGAATCGGCTTGACGACCCCATCGGCGATCACCGTCAGGATGTCGTACCCGGCGTAGAGGGTAGGATCCATGCCGCGGAGTGCCCACGAGAGCTTTTCGTCCTCCGCGTAGGTGGCGGCGCCGAGCACCACGAGGGCGCGAGCCTCCGCCGGGCCCGAGAGCCCCGGGGCCGCTTCCTTGAGCAGGCGGCGGAGGTTGCGGCGGAGGGATGCGCTCCACTCATCGTTTTCGAAGGCCGGCGTTCCGAGCACGCAGGCCCGGCCCGAGCCCAGGTCGTTTGCCGTCCAGGCGTCCTCGGCGGGGATGACGTGCGTTTCGTCGATATCTGGTTGCCCGGCGGCGAGCACGATGCGTTCGGTGAGCTGTTCCCGGTCCGATTTCGCAGATGGCAGGCGAAGGAGCTCGGCCGAGTTGAGCTGGAATGTGCCAGGAACGCGGTTGGTGAACTGGGCCCAGTGTGCTGCGAGGCCGCCAATGGCAGTTACGACGGACCCGGAGGTATCGACCCGGCGGAAGAAGAGGCGGACCGGGCGCCGGAGCTCGAGGCGGCCGTCCTCGAGGGCGCGGGCCTGGGAGAGCGCCAGGACGAGTTCGCTCAGGCCGGGCTCCGAGGCGGGGAGGGTCGCGCCCCGGGGGGCCCAGAGCGCGACCGGCCGTCCCTCAAGATCGAGGCGCTGCTCGATGGCGGCCCTGGCGGCCTCCCATTCGAGGTTGGCATCGGCTGCCAGCGTGTTGAGGACGGTGACCCGGAGCGTCCAGCGCCTGCCGACGAAGACTTCGGCGGTGAGGATGGAGCCATCGGAAGTGGCGGAGGTGACGGTCACGGAACGCGCGTAGTACGGGCCGAACCAGCCCAGGAACAGACGCAGCCCGGCCTCTGCGGGGTCGGCCGGGTACGTGTGATCCGTCATTCGGGGAGCAGGCTAGCCGGCGCGACCGCCACCGCGGATGCGCGGGGGGTTCACGGTGGCCACGACGATGGTGGGGTCGGTGAGGATCTCGACTCCATCGACGGGGGCAATGTCACCGACCGTGAGGCTGACATCGAAGCTCTTGAGGCCGGAAAGGTCGACAGGGATTGAGTCGGGGATGGCGAGTGGCAGGCAGCGGACGGAGACGACATCGAGGCCGGGCAGTAGCGTGCCGGCGAGATCGCGGACCGCTGGCGCCTCGCCAACGAGGCGGAGCGGGACGTTCGCCTGGATGGGCACGTTGGGGTCGACCTGGAGGAAGTCGACGTGGATGAGGTCGCCGGTTCCCCCGGCGCGGTCCATGCCGCGCAGGATGACGTAGCGGGGGGCCGCCTCGCCCTCGACCTTGAGCTCGATCATGGCGCGAAGACCGGCGGACTTGATGGTACGGGAGAATTCGCGCGCGTCGATATCTATGGCGCGAGATTCGATGCCACGGCCATAGACATTGGCGGGGAGCCTGCCCTGGCGGCGAAGCTGGCGGACTTTCTTGCCGAGGACGGCGCGCGGCGCCGCCTGAATGGTTACACGTTCAGCCATGTTGGGAGACATCCTCCGCGCCACGCTCGATACGTGGCGCAACGTTTCCAATCTAGCCGGAAGGCTGGCACGGTCAAGTTCGCCCGGTGGAGGGCAACGGAAAGCCGCCCCGGCGGGGGCGGCTCAGGCGTGGAGTGGGTGCCTGCCGCGAACCCGGTCAGGCTGGCTTGATTTCGGCGACCTTTGCGCGGGCGGCGGCCTTGTCGCTGTACCAGAGGGCGTTGATCTCCTTGAAGACCGCGGCATCGGCGGGCACGTCGTCCTCGGCGAAGATGGCGGTCACGGGGCAGGCGGGTTCGCAGGCGCCGCAATCGATGCATTCATCGGGGTTGATGAAGAGCATGCGGTCGTCGCCTTCGTCGAAGTGAATGCAATCCACAGGGCAGACCTCGACACAGGCCTGGTCCTGGACGTCGATGCAAGGGCTGGTGATGACGTAGGTCATGCGAGTATGGCTCCTTCCCGTCGGGTGCTGCGTTCAAGCCACTCGGGCTTCCGCATACTACTATCGGCGTCCCCGTGTGTGAAGCGAAGCGCAAGCAGGGGGATTGGCCGGATGACAGCTAGGCTTCGCGCGGGAGCGCCCGGAAGGGGACCGGCTTCCCGGAGCGAAGGTCGACTGCGTAGAAGCGGCCGGACTTGATGGCATCGATGAGCTCGCGTTCGTCGCGGATCTCGGCTTCGAAGTACGTCGCGCATTTGCCAACGTCGCTGATGGCATGGGAATCGGTGCCGCCGGTGCCCGGGAGCTGCATCATGTCGGCCAGGCGGCGGGAGAACTCGTTCTCCTTGTCGCTGCCACGGCCGTTGAGCTCTTCGAGCGCCTGGACGTACTGGTATGCGGGGTTGCGTGAGGCCTTTTCGAGCGACGCCTTGTACTCGTCGTCGTTGCGGCTAAACCAGGGCATCTGCCGGCGGTAGGGGTGGGCGGCGACCATGGCGCCATCGACCTTCTCGACGTAGCTGGCGAGCTCCTTTGAGCGGTGCATGCCGAAGACGTACTTATCGATGCCGAAGGCGAGGATATGGCCGTCGTCGGTGCTGATTTCGACGCCGGCGAGCACGAGGAAGTTGTGTTTGGCGCGGAGTTCCTCAATCGCCTTGTAGTCCCAGACGGTGTCGTGCTCGGTAAAGACGATGGCATCGAGGCCGGCTGCCTTGGCGCGGACGATGAGGTCATCGGGGTTGAGGACGCTGTCGTGGGAGCGGGGCCAGGTATGGCTGTGCAGGTCGATGAGCATGGCGGGCTGCCGGCTACTATAGCCATCCCTTCGTTACGTGGGCAACGCGAGGCACCGGAAAGGCGGCCCTTTGGAAGTTCACCAATCGTTCGCGTGGCGGAAACACGGCGTTCATCCGGGCCTGCGATTGTGGGGGCATGGAACAGAAGTATGGCGGCTGTGAGCATCGCTGGAGGTATTTCGTGAACCTCCAGGCACGGGCGATTCGCATCCGGGAATGCGAGCGGTGCGGGCGGCGAGGAGTCGTCCCCACGCGCCTGGAGCCACTTGCGCGAAAGACCGCGGCGCGCTGACCGCGTTCAGGGTGCAGGGTTCTGGCGGCGGGCCACGAGCTCGATCCGGGCGCGGCGCTGATTGGGCTCCTTACCGAGGAAGTTCGGGCGGTAGTCGCTCTTCCGGCCCTGGATCTGGGCGGCGTGCTGGCGATCGTGGCGATAGAACGAGCGGAGCCACTGGAGCACTGTGAGGGTGCCGAAAACGGGGCTCGTTGCCGTGCGCTCGTAGGCATCAAGCGGGGTGCCATCGATCAGGCCCAGGGTGTAGGAACGTTCGAGTTCGAGGGCGCGGAGGAGTTCGGCGACGGTGTGGCTGTTCGCGCGTTCGATGGGAATGGCGACCGGTTCGATGGGGACGTTGGTGATATCGGGATTGTCGTGCTGGAGGGCGGCACGGACCCAGGAATCGTAGGCCCGTTCCATTTCGAGCAGGTGGGCGAGCTGCTCAAGCGCGGTCCACTGCTCTTCGCCCTCGGCATCGATGGGAACGTGGAGGGCTTCGGCCGGGGAAAGGCGAGCCGCGGCGGCGATGAGCGCGGCGCGTTCTTCGGCCATCTTTCGCTTGAGCTCGGCGACCTGCTCAGTTGTTGCCACGGGCGGTACCTCCCCTGAACCGGGTACCCAGCCGCCTGATACCCTGCCAGATGCCGTAGGGTATGGCGGCAAGCAGTGCAGCGAACGTGATGATCCCGCCGTAGAGGGTGCCGAAGAGCCATTCGAACGCGAAGTCGAGCACGGGGCCATCGTACCGGAACGGCCGCGCTCGTGGGGGAAGGGACTGAAAGTGCGCCGTCCGGCAAACTCGTGGCATGGCGTTTCGAAAGCTTTTGCGTGGCGGCGGCCCCCGGTTCGCGGCGGATTGGCTGATTGTGGGGCTTGGCAATCCGGGCGAGCAGTACGCGCGCACGCGCCACAACGTGGGCTTTTGGGTGGTGAATACGCTGGCGAAGCGGGCACACACACAGCCGAAAGCCACGGGCAGCCTGATGCACATCGGTGTGGGCGAGCTGGCGGGCCAGAGAGTCGCCCTGGTGAAGCCGAAGACGTACATGAACCTGAGCGGCCGCGCGGTAGCGCAAGCGCTGCAGTGGACAGGTTGCGACATCAGGCACACGGTGGTCCTCTACGACGACCTGGACCTGCGGGTGGGGGCGCTGCGCATCCGCGCTGGCGGTGGCCACGGCGGGCACAACGGGCTGAAGAGCATCGGCCAGGCAGCCGGGCTGGACTTTATCCGGGTGCGTGTGGGGATCGGCCGGCCAACCGTGAACGGCGAGCCAACGTGGGACCCGGAGGTCGTCTCGGAGTGGGTGCTGGGCGTGCCGCATGGAGAGGACAAGCGCGCGCTCGACGAAGCCGTGGAGTATGCGGCCGATGCGGTAGAGGCGATCCTGGTGGAGGGGGCGGAAGCCGCCGCCAACCGCTTCAACCGGAAATGACCCCGGCAGTCCCGCCTTTGCGACCCGGTTTCCCGGGCTGACCCCGTGCGTTCCCGGGCTGACCCCGTGCGTTCCCGGGACTGGCCCCGGGGGAGAGCGGCGTTGGTGCCGTCTGGTAGGGAAACGGCCAACGCGGAGTTGGAGCAGATGCGTGGACAGGTCATCGGCTTTGTGGCGGCGTTCGCTTTGGGCGCGGGCATCCCGGCGGCGTTCGCTGCGACATCAGGGGAGGGGGATAGCGTCGTCATCCACGCGTGCGCGGGACCGAACGGCCAGCTGCGGGTGGTGGAAGCAGAGGAGCAATGCCGGAAGTCCGAGATGCGACTGAGCTGGAACAGCCGAGGGCCTGCGGGGCCCGCCGGGGCGGATGGCGAGCCGGGAGCGCCGGGACCGCAAGGGGAGCCCGGGCCAGCCGGACCACCGGGCGAACAGGGGCCTCCCGGTCCGGCGGGACCAAAGGGAGAAACGGGCGAACGAGGTCCGGCGGGGGCTGCCGGCGCACGGGCCGTGGACGGGCTTGAGATAGTCACGAAACTGAGCACGCGCGATTCGAGCACGTGGCGGATCCTCGGGGCTGACTGCCCTGCCGGGAAGGTTGCAATCTCCGGAGGGGTGAGCCTTTCGACCATGACGACGGGTTCGGTGGCGCTTATCGCCTCGCGGCCATCGTTGCACCGGCAGGACGGGCTCCCCGGCGGCTGGATGGGAATCGCCACGGAGCTGACGCCCTATGCGGGCGACTGGGACATGGAAGTCCAGGCGATTTGCGTGTACGAGCCCGGGCGGTGACTCAGCGGCGGCGGTCGTTGCGCGGGCCGATGAGGATGAGCACGAAACTCAACAGCAGAAACCCGCCGCCGAAAAGGACCAGGTAAGGCAGGGGCGAGGTGGCCACGGCCGGCGCGGGAAAAGGTCCTGGCCAGGCCAGGTCGAGCGAAGCTGAGGACGCAAGGGTCGCCACTGCTGTGCGGGCCGTCGTGTATCGCCACATGGGGTTCCAGACGCTGCGCTATGCGAAAAAGTTGCGCCGGGAGATCGCCGCCAGTAACCCGGATACGGCGGGGCGGGGTGCGCCGCCCGCGTCGCAGAAGCGCTCGGCATCGAGCATGGCCGCGACGATGCCGGGCGGAAAAAGGGCTTCCGGTTCGCCACCGGGGAGCTGGCTGCGATGGGCGCGGATGCTCGCGAGCTTGGTTTCGCGGACAGCGGCGATGGGCACTTCGTAGTGCCAGGACAGACTCCCGATGGCCGAGCGGGGCGGGTGCGGGGGGTCGCCCATCATGCCGATGCACTTTTCGTACTGGGGGAGGAACAGGCCGGGGGGAAACGCCGCATAGACCAATGCCGGGCGGGCGGCAGGCAACGATTGCCACGCCTCTGCAACCCAGCGGTGGAGGGCGAGATGGTCGGGGTGGCCGTAGGCGCCGTCGGGCCCGAGGGTGAGGACGATCGCCGGCTCGAGGCTGGCGATGATTTGCACAATGCGAGGCTGCTCGCCCGGTTGGTGGCGGAACCCGCCATCGGAGAGGCCCCAGAAGCGGGGCGGGTGGGCGCCGAGGACGCGGCACGAGGCCTGCAGTTCGGCCTCACGCGCCGCGGCGACATCGGGCGGCGAGGCGGGGCCTCCATCGTGGCGCTTACCGAGCTCACCGAAGGAGGCACACTCGACGTGGCAATCCCAGCCTGCGCGGGCGGCAAGGGCGATCGTGCCGGCGAAGCTGTAGGCCTCGTCGTCGGGATGGGGGATGAACGCCAGCAGGGTGGGCATTGGGGCCATCGTAGCCTGTGCGCGGGAAGCGGGCGCGAGGGACACCGGGCGCAGGCTTTGCTAGAGTTGGCACGCTCGTTCAGCAGGCCCGAACTACCGTCCGCGGGCGGTTTCGATGGCCGGGGGCAACACTACGCCAGGAGAAGCAGGGAGATGGCCGGAAGGCTTGCAGGCAAGGTCGCAATCGTCACGGGGGCGGGCCGGGGCATCGGGAGGGGCGAGGCGCTCCTGTTGGCGAAGGAGGGCGCGAAGGTCGTGGTGAACGACTTCGGTGGGAGCACCGCGGGGGAAGGCGGGGCCACCACACCGGCCGATGAAGTTGTCGCCGAGATCAGGGAGATGGGCGGGGAAGCGGTCGCGAACTACGGCAACGTTGCTTCAATGGCCGATGGCGAGGCGATGGTGAAGCAGGCGCTCGACACGTTCGGGCGGCTGGACATTTTGGTGAACAACGCCGGCATCCTTCGCGACCGGATCATTTTCAACATGACCGAAGAGGAGTGGGATGCGGTGATCGCGGTGCATCTGAAGGGGCATTTCACGGTCACGCGGCACGCCTCGATCATCTTCCGGCAGCAGCGGGGAGGGCGGATTGTGAACACGTCCTCGGAGTCGGGCCTGGGCAACCTGGGCCAGGCGAACTATGCCGCGGCGAAGGAGGGCATCGTGGGGCTGACGCGGACGCTGGCGCTGGACCTTGGCAAGTACGGGGTGACAGCGAACGCGATCCGGCCGCGGGCGGCGACGCGGCTAACGTTGAGCCCCGAGATGGAAGCGGCTCGGCAGCGGCGGCAGCAGCTGGCGGCAAGCGGCACGCCGGTGCCGCCAACCTCGACCGAACAGGCGGTGGCGGGGATCGCGGCGATGGCGCCGGAACTGGTCGCGCCGCTGGTGGTATACCTTTGCCTGGACGAGGCTGCGAACATCAACGGGCGCGACTTCATCGTGGGCGGCAACGAAATCAGCCTGATGAGCCTGCCGCATCGCGAGCGGACCATCTACAAAGAGGGTGGCTGGGACCTGGACTCGCTGGCGAAGGTGTTCCCGACCACGCTCGGCGCGGGGGTGGTGAACCCGAAGCCCGCCGAGGGGAAGTAGAGGCTGCTTTCGGACGGTCGCGGCGGCGCCGATGTTGGTACCGGCGCCGCCGTAGATGTAGTGCGGTCTCACACACCGCCCGTGATCCGGTAGAGGCGACCCTAGTTACCCCAGCGGAGCCAGAATGAACTACCTCCGGTGGGGTCACCGTTCTGGTTCGCAGTGGATCCGGCGAGCGGGTTGCTGCTGGAGAAGCCCTCGGAGGCACTCTGGTGAAGGTGATACCCGTAGGTCGTGCAGTATCCGTCGGTGTTGGATTGGGATTCCCAGTACGCTCCGGTCCCGACCTGGCGGTACGCTGACCCATAACCCGGGACATCGTAAGTCCAGTTCGTGCCCACAACTCCCGAAACCGGTGAAATGTGCCAGTACTTAACGGTGCTCATGTAGAGGCCGGATGGAGCATGCACCCGGACCTGGAGACCGCGGCACCCTGTTGGCTCGAATAAGACACCCGGCGACGCGGTGAAGGAGTTCCAATGCTCTGTCTTGAAGTAGATCGGGGTTGAGGCCCCCGCGGTGATGTCGGCCCCGGGCCGGGCCGGGTTGCCAGAGGTCGTATCCTCGTCATTGTGCCAGCAGACGTGGGCGGAGGCGTTGTTCCAGAACCTGGAGTGCCCAGACCACCAGTCCTGGAATGGATCGGCACTTCCGTCACCGTTCCAGTCCTTCCACGCCTGGTTGTCGTTCTTCCAGTCCCAGCACCCGGAGGCGAGTGTGCCACCGTTCAGGCGGAAGGGGTCGTATTCGACGGCGGCAGCTGGTTTGAGTGTCAGGCTCGCTACGATGCCAGCCGCTGACAGGCCCAGCACCGTCCCTATCACCGCACCCGCGAGGAACCTCATAGCCTGGCTCAGAGCCAGATTGATACTTGCAGAAGTGATCACTTTGCACTCCCCGCCACCGACACGGTGGCCTTCTCAAGACGGTCCCTGTGGCCTGCTATGAACGTTCTAATGATTTCGTCCATCTGGGTTGGAGGAAGCGCAGGTGCATCAACATTGACGAGGTAGTCGCCGAGGAAGAAGAAAGCCTGCATGATCGGCTGAACCTTCGCGGCGGCGGTACCATGAACGAACATGAGAGTCACGCCATCGACATCCGCCTCGGCCCAAGTGTGCCCGGTCGAAGGGTCGTAGTCGGTGAAATCCACCCAGGCCTGCGGCTTCGCAAGCCTCACTCTCACCTCAACGGGAAAGAACCCGTCACCTTCAAACACGTGGAATTCGCGCCAAAGCCATGGGTCCCCGCCGATCGTTGACGGAAACCAACTGGCCACGGAGAGGGTGACCTTGAACCCCCCGGGTGGCGACACCCGCGATACGGGGAGCACCCCCCCTCGGTAATGGCCCGGTAAAGGCAACGCCAGTAGCCGGGACGGACCCGCGTCGCTCCAGCGCATGTTCAAATGGCGCGGTCGCTTCGCCAGCGGGTGATCCAGGCGGTGTGCTGGGCCTCGTGGGTGCTGGGCAGGGCGGCCTCCCCATAGAGCGAGGCGTCGAGTCCGCGCTCGGTGGCGGCGGCCTCACGCGCATGGCAAACAGCTAGAATTGGCGGACATGTTCGGCGAGCGGCCAGCCGAAGACCTCGCTCACCCGTTCCGCTCGTGCACACCCGGCGGAGGGGCCGGCAATATGCATGCCGATGGTGGTGCTGCCGTGTACGCTTTAGCCCATGGCGAAAGATGAATCCTTCGACATCACCACCGGATGCGACCTGCAGGAGGTCGCAAACGCCGTCAACCAGGCCCGAAAAGAGATCTCCACGCGGTTCGATTTCAAGAATGTCGTGGCGGAAATCGACTACGATCATGGGGCGACGAAGATGAGTCTCCACGCGGCCGACGACTACAAGCTGGAGGCGATGTGGCAGGTGCTGAGCCAGCGGCTCATCGCCCGGAACGTGCCGGTGAAGAACCTCGTGCGAGGAACGCCGCAGAAGGCATCGGGTGGGACGGTCCGGCAGGAGGTGACGCTGATCCAGGGCATCGAGCAGGACATCGCGAAGAAGATCGTGAAGTTCGTGAAGGACCAGAAGTACAAGAAGGCGCAGGCGCAGATCCAGGGGGACGCGGTCCGGGTGAGCGCGCCAAGCCGGGACGAGCTGCAGCAGGTGATCGCGGACCTGAAGCAGCAGGACTACGGGATCGAGCTGAAGTTCGGCAACTACCGCTGAGAGGCGTCACACGGGCCGCGTGAAGACCTGCTCCATGGCCGCGCGATGGCGCTCGGCGGCTTCGCGCTGGAGCCGCAGCCGCCAGTCCGTTCGGTGCTGGTTGCGCTGCTCGTAGCGAACCCAGCCCATGAGGAGCCCGGCCAGCGCGGCAACGAAGACCAGGTTCCCGCCTAGCCAGAGGACCAGGATGGCAAGGCTCTGGTCGGTGATGGCAGAAGGCGCCCAGGCGGGGGCGTTCGCGGCGAAGCGCTCGTGCATGGGGCTGTTCATGCTCAAGAACATGCCGCCGAAGAGCGCCTTGTGCGCCATTTCGACCGCCACGTAGAGCGCCCGCAGCGGATAGGCCATGCGCCAGCGCAGGGGGTCGGAAGCAAGAGCGGGCGCCCAGAAGAGCAGCCCCGCGAGCAGCAGGGTGGCCTGCTGGAGGTCCCGCAGCAAAGCGCTGGACGCCGCCGAGCTCGTAAGCGCGGTGAACTGCCACGCATAGGTGACGACTGCAAACCCGAGCCACGTAACGACCGGGAAGGTGATGGCTGCCACAGCGGGACCGCGATAAAGGCCGCGGAGCAGCCGCCGGCCGCGCGGGCCCGAAACGCGGAAGGCCAGCGTAAGCGGCGCGCCGAGCAGGATGAGCGGCGGCGCGATCATGGTGATGAGCAGGAAGCCCGTGAAATTCGCCCAGAGCAAGACGTTCCCGTAGTGCTCGATGGGCGAAGCCACAGCAAGGAGGAGGATTCCCACGCCTGCTACGAACGACCACGCCCGCCAGGCGGGGTGCTGGTGAGCCGGGCGGCGGGATCGGTTCCAGGCGTGAAGATACGCGCCAGCCGCGAGCACACCGATGCCGAGCCATGGGAGGTCCCATGACCAGTGCGACAGCACTTCCACCACGCCAGGGGCACGTTCCACGGGCGGTTACCGGGCTCCGAATGCCTCGAAAGTGAGGATGGTGAAGGTATCGCGAATGTGCGGGATGGAGTGAATTTGCTTCTCGATAAGCCGGCCCAGGCCATCAACGTCATCGACGTAGAGCTTCACCAGGAGGTCGTACTGGCCGGTGATCGAGTAGCACTCAGAGAAGCTCTCGACTTCGGCGATGCGGTTGGCCACCTCGGTCGTATGGCCTGGATCGGTCTTCACCATCACGAACACTGCGCGCATGGAGGCAGTGTACGACAGCGGGCGTGCGGCTGACTGTGCGAGGGGCTGTTCAGTAGTCGTTGGGGGAGGCGGCGCCACCGAGGGCATCGCGGAGGGCTGCGATGCGGGCGCGCTCGGCCAGCAGGTCCAGGATTTGCAGCGCCTGTGCGGGTGTGGGCGTCTCGCCGGCTTCTTCGATGAGACGCGTGACCTGCCGGTCGATGTCCCGGATCTGGCGTTCGACCTGGTCGAGGGTGGGGGGCGGGTTGCTGTCGCCGCCTGGGGCCGGCGTGCCCGGGCCAGGAGAAGGTGAGCCGGCCCCGGGTGTGCCGGCGCCGGCCGTCGGCGAACCCTGCCCGGGCCGGGCACCCTGGCCGGGAGTGGGTGTGCCCCGGGCGGCTGGAGCGGACGGCGAGGCGCCCGGCTCCCCGGTTGGCTGTTCGCCGGGTTGAGGTGTCGCATCGCCTGGCCCGGGCGTGGGGCTCCCGGCGGCGGGCGTAAGGGTGGGAGTGGGAGGGTAAAGCAGCCGGAGCACGACCTCATAGTCGTGGCGCGAATCGTCGGATGGGAGTTCGAGCAGAGCGCGCCGGAATGCTTCGAGCGCCTCGGGGAGGCGGCCCGCAGAGAACTGGTGATGGCCGATGCTCGCGTAAGCGCGAGCGCGGATGCCGGAGTTGTTGGACTGGAGGGCCCGGCGAGCGGTGAAAATGGCCTCGTCGTAGCGGCCGGCGGCGTGGTAGGCGGCAGCGAGGTTGATGGCGACGTCGGGGTCATCGGGGCGGTCGACCTGCGCTTCCAGGAACTTCTCGATCGCCTGGCCTGGTTCGCCTCGAACCAGGGCATCGCGGCCCGCCTCGTTGGCCTCGTAGGCGCTCGTGGCGCAGCCGGAGAGCAGGAGCGCCGCTACGGCCAGCGCGCCTGCTTTTCGCCGGCCGCCGCGGCCGAGGCGTTCCGCCAGCGCGCCGAGGAAAACCAGGACCAGGGCGGCGCCGACGAAGTACTGGTACCGCTCGATGGGGATGGTCGTGGGCCGGGCGTCGATCTGTGCGCGCTCGGCCGCCTGGAGCCTGCCATCGACGATCCCAGGAATCACCGAGAGGTCGGACCCGAGGTACCGGCCCCCGGCGGCGGCCGCGAGCGCCCGGAGGAAGGGCTCGTTCAGGCGGGTGACGATGGGCTGGCCGGTGGCATCGCGCAGTGGCTGTTCGGTGCGCGTGCGGAAATCGAGGACGGGGACGGTCGTTCCCTCGGGCGTGCCCACACCGGCGATCAACAGCTCGGCGCCTGACTGCTTGACTGCGAGCGCCGCCGCGGCAGGGTCGCCGCCGAGATCGTCGCCGTCGGTGAGGAGCAGGATGACGCGGCCGGAGGCGCTCTGGTCGCTAAGGAGGCCCACCGCTTCCCGGAGGCCGAGCCCGGCGGCGGTGCCGCCCTCGACGAAGACGACGCCCGTGGCGAGGGAGTCAATCACGCTGCTGGCGGCGGCAAAGTCGGTCGTGAGAGGGAAGCGGGTGCGGGCGCTGCCAGCAAAGACGACAAGGCCGACGCGGTCGCCGCCCAGGCGGGTGAGGGTGGCCTTGACGGTGTCCTTGGCGGCCTGGAGGCGGCTGGGAGTGATGTCGCGCGCGTCCATGCTGCGAGAGACATCCATCACCACAACCAGGTCGGCGCCGGTACGCGGGATGCGGGAATCCCTGGTGCCCCAGCGAGGTTGAGCCGCGGCCCCGAGGGCCGCGAGCACCGCGAGCGAGAACAGCGATGCGGCCAGGTACGGCGGCGCGGCGGCAGGGACGCGTGAGACGCGGGCGGCACGACGGTGGCCGCGGCGCACGCCCCACAGCCAGGCGGCAAGGGCGACAGGCACAAGCGGAAGGGTGGCGAGAACCCAGGCGTGGGCGAAGGTGAGGCCGTTCATGCTGGCGACCTCCGCAACGCGGTGCCCCGCAAGATGAGTTCGAGGAGGAGGAGGCCTGCGGCAGCTGCGGCGAACCAGGGTGCGAGCTCGGTGAAACGTTCGAAAGACTCGCGGTTGATCCGGCTCGTTTCGAGTTTGCCGATCTCGTCGTAGACATCGGCGAGGGCTTCCGGGCTGCTGGCAGCGAAGTAGCGGGCGTTGGTGCGATCGGCGATTTCCTGCAGGAGCGCCTCATCGATTTCGCGGCGGCTGAAGGGGCTATCGTCCGAGACGACGCCGATGGTGTAGACCCGGATCTTCAGGGCGACGGCGAGGCCGGCGGCGGCCTCGGGGCTGATGGAGTCAGCGTTATGTTCACCATCAGTGAGGAGGATGACCACACGACTGGCAGCCGTGGAATCCTGGAGCATATTGAGCGCATCGGCAAGGCCAACGCCGATACCGGTGCCGTCAGGCAGAAGGCCGCTTTCGAGTTCGGCGATCATCCGGTCGAGGGCGGCGTAGTCGAGGCTTGGCGGCGAGAGAGCCAGCGAGTCCTTCTGGAACACGACGAGCCCGATCCGGTCGTTTTCCCTGCCGCGGATGAACTCGCGGATGACGTCCTTGGTGACCTCGAGACGCGTCGAATCGCCGAAGCGCTGTTGCATAGAGCTAGAGATATCGAAGGAGAGCGCTATGTCGATGCCTTCTCCAGGGATGACGGCCGTCGCGTTGCCTTTGCGGGGGCCGGCGACCGCGACCGCCAGCGCCACCACGGCGAGCACGCGGAGGACGGGCAGCGCGCGGGCTGCACGCAGTCGCCAGCCGGGTGGGATGCCGGCGACAGGGGCAACCGTGGGGACCGGGTAGCCGCGTGCGCGCCGACGCGCGAGCCAGGCGACCGGCAAGGCGAGGAGCACGAGGCCAAGGGCAGAGGGGAGCGCGAACTCCATCAGGCTTCCACCTCCACGATTTCCCGGGCCATCGTGAGGTCCGCCTGGCGGCGCTCGGGGGCGGGCCGGTAGCCGGCGTAGATGACGGCGTCGCATTCATCAAGCAGGCCACCGACGAGGCGCGCCTGCCAGCGATCGACTCCCCGTTCTTCGAGGCGGCGGCGGAGCTCGGTGCTGGTGAGGGCGGTGGCACGGAGGCCGTAGCGGCGGGCGAGCTCGGTTTTGACGACCAGCGACATCACCCTGTAGGCAGAGACCGGGTCGGAGTCGATCACGGTTTCGGCGGTCGCAAGGCCCGGGGTCTCCGGAACGGCAGGTGGGAGCGCGGTCGGCGGCCGCGCCCGGCGCGCCCAGCGCCTGGCGAGCAGCGAGCTTCCGGTGGCGATGAGTGCGACGGCGGCTGCGCCGGCCAGTACAAGGGCTGGCCGGAGCAGCGGCGATTCGGCACCATCGATGGGCACCGGCGCGGCGAGCGGGGTCAATTCGAGCGGGTCATCCGGCCCCAGTGTGGGGAGCACCGTAATCGGGACAGCCGGGAGGGTGCGGGTGGTGACGTCGGCGCCCGAAACAATGGCGACGGTGGGGGAGAGCGAGACATCGCCGGGGAGGAACGGCGCGAACACAACTTCGAACACCCAGAGCGATTCGGCGCCGCGGTTGACGACCGCCGGCGATTCGGCCGAGACGAGCTCGAAACCGGCCCAGGACGGGGTGCCCGGTGTGAGCTCGACCTCCGTGCCGGCTGGGGCGGAGACGAAGATCGTCGCCGGGAGGTGCTCGCCAATGAGTGCCGAGGAACGGCGGAGCTCGACGCTATCGGCGCCAGGTTCCTGCGCCGAAAGCACTGCGGGCAGCAGCCCGCAGAGGCCAAGGACGGCGGCCACGGCGGCAGCGCGCTTCACGCGGCGCTCACTGCCCGGCGCTTGAAGAACTGCAGCAGCGCCGGGACGTAGTCGACGCCGACCATCAGCGGGATCTCGTCGATGCCGATGCTGCCGAAGAGGCGCTTTCGCTCCTCGTCGAGCGCGGCGACGCGGCTGGCATAGGCTTCGCGGACGGTGCGGCTGCCGGTGTCGAGCTCCACCGGCTGTCCGGTTTCGCTATCGGCGATGGTGATGAGGCCAGCATCGGGGAGTTGCTCATCCAGGGGTTCGCGGACGCGAAGGGCGATGATGTCGTGGCGGCGGGCCGCAGCCCGGAGCTGGCGTGCGTCGATGGCCGCCAGGAAGTCGGAGACGAGGAACACGGTCGCGCGGCGTTTCTGGACACCGGTGAGGTATTCCAGGGCGGCCCCGATCCCGGTGCCGGTGGTTTGCGGGCGTGCCCAGAGCATTTCGCGCACGACACGGAGGACGTGGGTCGCACCGCCGGAGGGGCGCACGTACCGCTCCGGCCTGCTGGCGAACAAGAGGAGACCGACCCGGTCCTTGTTGCGGATGGCTGCGAGCGCGAGCACGGCGCAGACCTCGGCGGCGAGGTCGGCCTTGGTCTGGGGGAGGGCCCCGGCCCGCTGCGATGCGCTGACATCGACAACGAACATGACCGTGAGGTCGCGATCCTCGCGGTAGCGGCGGACGGAGGCCTGGCCGGTGCGAGCGTAGGCTTTCCAATCGAGCGAACGGACATCGTCGCCGGGGACATAGGGCCGCAGTTCATCGAATTCGATGCCGCGGCCGCGGAAGACGGCGTGGTATTCGCCGAGGAAGAGGCTGTTCACCAGCCGGCGCGCCTTGATTTCGATGGCGCGGACGCGTTCGAGCAGTTCGGGGGGGATGCTTCCGGGGCCCGGGCCATGGGCAGGGTGCTTGCCCGGGCGATTGTGGCGGTGGTCAGCTGGCGAGCGGTGGCGGAAGGGCAGCCTCATCGGCGGGTCCCCATTCGGCTAAGGAACGTCGACGCCATCGAGCACGCGGTCGATGAGGTCATCGGTGGTGAGTTCCTCCGCTTCGGCTTCGTAGGTGGTGACGATACGGTGGCGAAGCACATCGTGGGCAAGAGCTTTCACGTCATCAGGAGTGGTGTAGGCGCGGCCCTGGAGGAAAGCGTGGGCACGGGCAGCCCGGGCGAGGGCGATGCTCGCGCGGGGGGAAGCGCCGAAGGCAATGAGCGACTGGAGCTCGGGAAGGCGGTAGGCAGCGGGCCGACGCGTGGCGTAGACCAGCTGGACGATGTAGTCCTTGAGCGCGTCGTCGATGGCCACCTCGCGGACGGCGCGGCTCGCCTCGGCGAGGGCCTCGCGGGTGGCGACGACGCGGGCATCGGGTCCGGCGCCATCGAGGCTCATCTCGAGGATCTGGCGTTCCTCCTGCCGGGAGGGGTAGTCGACCTTCACCTTGAGGAGGAACCGGTCGAGCTGGGCCTCGGGGAGGGGGTAGGTCCCTTCCTGCTCGATCGGATTCATGGTTGCCATTACCAGGAACGGCTCCTCGATCGGGAACGTCTCGCCGCCGATTGAGACCTGGCGTTCCTGCATGGCCTCGAGCAGGGCGGACTGGACCTTGGCCGGGGCGCGGTTCACCTCATCGGCGAGCACCAGGTTGGCGAAGATGGGCCCCTGGCGCACCGTGAACCGGCCCTCGACGGCGTTGAAAATCTCGGTCCCCATGAGGTCGGCGGGCAGGAGATCCGGAGTGAACTGGATGCGCACGTATTTGAGGTCGAGGGTGCGGGCGACGGTCGAAACGGTCAGCGTTTTTGCCAGGCCGGGGACACCCTCGACAAGGATGTGGCCATGACAGAGCATGCCGACGAGCAGACGGTCGATCAGATCGTCCTGGCCGACGATGACGCGGTGGACCTCGTCGCGGACACGCGCGAGGGTTTCCGAGGCCCGGGTGGCGGTGGCAGAAAGGGAGAGGGCTCCGGTGGCCAATGGCTGCTCCGGGGCGGATGTGGTTCCTGCATTGTACGGGCCCGGCGAGCGATCCGGTTGGCCGTTGTTGAGCCCAGGTAAGGGCGAGGGAAGTGTGCCCCCATGGGCACCGGACGCGAGGCCGGGCGCGGGTCGCGGGGGAGGGGAGGTGCGGGCTCAGTCGTCGATGGGGTCCGGGCTCGCCGGCTCGTAGCTGGCGCGGGCGAATGCGATGACCCAGACCTCACGGGCGCCGGCATCACGCAGGACCAGGGCGCATTCCTGCGCGGTGGCGCCAGTGGTGACCACATCGTCGACGAGCGCGACACGGCACCCGGCGAGGCCCGGGCCCGAATAAGCGAACGCGCCGGCGACGTTGGACCGCCGTTCGGCCAGGCGCTGGCCCACCTGGCGCTCGGTGCGGCGGACGCGGACGAGCCCGGGCGAGGGTGAGGGGAGGGAGCTTGCGCGCAGGAGCAGCTCGGACTGGTTGAAGCCGCGCTCGCGGAGGCGCGAGGGGTGGAGGGGCACGGCGAAGCACGCATCGAAGGCGGTGTCGGTGAGCGCCTCCTTCAGCAGCCGGCCCATCACAGGCGCGAGCGCGCGGTAGTAGCGGTACTTCAGGCGGTGGACGAGCCTTCGCGCGGGACCGGTCATTTCGAAGGCAGCACGGACGCCCGCGATGTGCTGAAGGTGGAAGCAGCGCGGACAGAAGCCGGTTCCCTCCCAGCGGGCAGAGCAATGCCCGCACCGGCCCGGGCCTGTGGCGGGTTCGAGGGAGGATTCGCAGGCGTTGCAGAGCGCGGTATCGAACGCCCCGCACCCGGCGCAGCGGAGGGGTAAGAGCAGGTCGACGGCGGCGGTGACAAGCCCGCGCGACATGGACGGAAGTGTACGGGAAGGCGACCGGGAGGTGTTTGTCTCTACAATGGAGGGGTGAACGTAACCGTGCTGCTCTTCGCTTCGGTGGCGGACCGCGCAGGGACGCGGCGGCTGGAGCTGCCGCACAGGGACGGCGACACCGTGGGCGCTATCCGCGACCGGGTGATCGAACGTTTCCCCCAGCTCGCGGATTCGATCCCGACCTTGATGTACGCGATCGACGAGGAGTACGCGCGGGAGACCGACGCCGTTCCCGCCGGTGCGACGGTCGCGCTTATCCCGCCAGTTTCTGGAGGCTGACCGGTGCTGATTCGAGTGACTCCCGACGAGCTCAACACTGGGGAGGCCATTGGAGCGGTGGCTTCGCCGGCGGCCGGCGCCATCAGCGTGTTCCTTGGCGTCGTCCGCGATAACAACCTGGGGCGCAAGGTGCAGTACCTGGAGTACGACGCCTACCCATCGATGGCTGAGAAGGTGATGCGGGAGCTCGCCGATGAGGCGAAAGAGCGCTTTGGCCTGGAGGACTGCGCGGTACTGCACCGGACCGGGCGGCTGGAGATTGGCGAGACGAGCCTGTTAATCGCGGTCAGTTGCGGCCATCGGGCCGAGTCGTTCGAGGCAGGGCACTGGCTGGTGGACGAAATCAAGAAGAAAGTGCCGGTGTGGAAGAAGGAAGTGTGGGAGGACGGCGAGGCGTGGATCGAGGGCCCGGAATCGCTCGGGATGCAGCAGGCTCCCGCGAGCATGCGCTAGGCGCGCGATGAACGGGGGAAACAGCCATCCGCACGCGTTCAGCCGCTACTGCATGCATTGTGGCCAGCGGCTCACTTCGGCGGTGCCGGAGGGCGACAACAAGCGCCGCATGGTGTGCCTGGACTGCGGGTTCATCCACTACCTGAACCCGCGCCCGGTCGCCGGGGCCATCCCGGTGCGCGAAGATGGCAGCATTCTCCTGGTGCGACGCAGTATCGAGCCCCGCTCAGGATTCTGGGTATTCCCCGGCGGCTACATGGACCTGGGGGAGACGGCCGAGGAAGCAGCGGCACGGGAGACGCGCGAAGAGGCGAGGCTCGAGGTGGCCGACCTGGAGCTGGTGGGCGTCTTTACGCGCACTGGGCCGGGCATCGTGGTGATCGTCTACGAGGGGATCGCGCTGGGCGAGGGCGAAGCCGGGCATGAAACGAGCGAGGTGCGCTGGTTCCGGCCGGCGGAGATCCCGTGGGAGCAGCTGGCGTTCGACAGCACGGAATGGGCGTTGCGGCGCTGGGCGGCCCGGCGCGGGACTTAGAACTTTGATCAGGTGAGGTAACCGGCCAGGTCGCGCGTGGAGATCGACGATTCGACGTAGGCGAACGTGCCGTGGTCGCGGACCTCGTTGATCGCCGACAGGAACCCCGTGATGGCCGCTTTGTAGAGCGAGGTTGCCAGGCTGATGCGCTTCACGCCGGCTGCTGAGAGCTCGGCAACGGTGAAGGAGCGGCCGGGGATGCCAACCATGAAGTTCACCGGCTTCGAGACCGACCGGCACACCGTGCGCACGGCTTCGATATCTGGCAGGCCGGGCGCGAAGAGGACATCGGCGCCGGCCTTTTCGAACGCCTGCAGCCGCTTGATGGTTTCGTTGAGGTCGGGATTCCCGCCAACGAAGTTCTGAGCGCGGGCGGCGAGAGTGAACGGAAACGGGAGCGTGCGTGCAACTGCGGCGGCAGCAGCGACGCGTTCGACGGCGAGGTCGAAGTCGAAAAGCGGGTTCGCCGAATCGCCAGTGGAATCTTCGATCGAGCCGCCCACGAGGCCCACCCCGGCCGCGAGGCGGATGGTCTCGGCTGGTTCCGCAGGATCATCGGCAAAGCACTTTTCGAGGTCAGCCGAGACGGGGAGACTGGAGCTTTCGACGATGAGGCTGGCGTGGGAGAGGGCCTCGCCGCGTGAGACGGCGCCATCGCGGCGTCCGAGGGTGGCGGCGCAGGCGCCGCTGGAAGTCGCGAGGGCGGGGAAGCCCATGGCCTCGAGGATACGGGCCGAAGCGCCGTCCCATGGGTTCGGGATGATGAACGCCCCGGGCGCTTCGTGGAGTTCGCGGAAGCGTTCGGCTTTTTCACGCTGCGTTGGCATGGGGCACCTTCGCCAGGGGGATGCGGTGATCGTGCCAGCAAGGGACCGGCTCCGTCTCGAACCATTGCACCGGTTTGTCGCGGGGCCACCCCGGCTCGCGGGGTCAATCCAGCCGGGCGATCTCGACGAATCCGCGGCCGTTGTTCAGGAGCAGCATCGAGGGCTGGCGGCCTTCGGGGATCTGAAAGCTCACCCAGCCGGTGCGCATCTCGCCCCGGGCGAGCTGGCCGGAACCGAAATTGGGCTCGGAGTTGGTGATTGCCCAGGAATGCTCGTCGCCAGCGCTATCGCGGATGCGGAACAGGCCGAAGCTGTACCGGGCGGTGCCACCGGTAGCTTGCTGCTGCACCAGCACCGCGACGCGCCGCATGCCCGGGTTCGTCACGAAGAAGCCGGGCGGTTCGGGATCGATGACTTCGAGCACGGTGTAGGTGGAGTCGCCCAGGGTGATGGACTGCCCGATCGCGACCGCGGTGCCCGGCCCGGGGACGGGCGTGGCTCCACCCGGACGGGACGTGGCCGCACCCGGCGCCGTGGCGGTGAGGGTCCCGGCGGCGGCGGTAAGGGTGGCGCGCGCCTCCTGCACGCCGGCGCTCCCGG
Organism: uncultured Anaerolineaceae bacterium; assembly: GCA_964648195.1. Taxonomy (GTDB): domain Bacteria; phylum Chloroflexota; class Dehalococcoidia; order Tepidiformales; family Tepidiformaceae; genus Amarobacter. The sequence goes on from CAZYLL010000005.1 coordinate 136,205, forward strand.
ACCCGGCCGGAGTTGCGGCGCGGTCGCCCGTGCGGGCGCCCGTGGAAAGCCTGGGTGCATCGGCGCTGAAGAACCCGGCATCGGCCCGGACGGCGAGGAGGGCGATACCGCCAGCGAAGACCGCGATCGAGGCCACGAGCAGGGCGATGGCCCGGGGCATGGTCATGCGGGTAATCCTACGCGCGCGGAGGTCTACGGGGATTGCGGTAGTGGCTCGCGGTAGAGGGCGTCTCGGCTGGCCGGCCGAGACGGTAGTGCGGGGCGAGGATAACCAGGATAGTCCCTGCGTGGGGATCGGCGATGCGCGCGACGATGCGGGGGTGCGCCGCCTGGAGCCCCTCGATCGGCTGGTCGGTGGTCACGACGGTGGGGAGGCCAGCGACGTGGCGGTAGTTCACGAGCTGGTAAAGCTTTTCCTGCGCCCACTGGGTGGTCGCCTGTGCGCCGAGATCATCAAGGATGAGCAGGGGGGCGTTCCGAATGCGGTCGAACAGCTCGTCGTAGGGTGCTTCCCTTCCTGGCGCGAAGGATGCGCGGAGATGGTCCAGGAGGTCGGGGACGACGGCAAAGAAGACCCCCGTGCCCCGGGCAAGCGCGCGGTTAGCGATGGCGCAGGCGAGATGCGTCTTGCCGCAGCCGTTCGGGCCGTGGAGGGTGAGCCAGCCGCGAGGGTCATCGGCGAACGCCATCGAGGCGCGGAGGGCAGCGTGGAGCGATTCGCGCTCCTCGATGCGGAGGCCGGGCGCGCGCACGTCGAAGTTGCGGAACTGGTGTTCGGCGAGCCGCTCGCGGGTCATGCCGCCGACCTGGGCGTAGCCGGCCCGGCCGGCGCCATCGAGCACGAGCACGCGGGAGAGTTCTTCGTCGCAGAGGCGCGTGGCGAGGCGCTCATCGAGCTGCTGGGGGCGCGTGGTGGTGGTGAACACCGTGGGAAGGCCAGTGTTGTAGCGGTGGTTCACCACCTGGAGCAGTTTCTCTCGGGCCCAGGGCGTCCCCGCACCGGTGTCAATGTCGTCGAGCACAAGCAGGGGCGCGTTGCGGACCTGTTCGAAGAGCTGGTCGAAGCCGAGGTCGTCGCCGGTGGCCTCGTAGCTGCCACGAAGGGCATCGAGCAGGTCGGGCACGACCATGAAGAGGACGGGCTGGCCGAGGGCGATGCGCTCGTTGGCGAGGGCGGCGGCGAGGTGGGTCTTTCCGCTTCCAGAACTCCCGGTCAGGACGAGCCAGCCGCGTGGATCGGCCGCGTATTCCCGGGCGGCCGTGAAGGCGCGCTCGAACCAGTCGCTTTCGCCATGGCGGCCGCCGGGGACGAGCGTCTCGAAGGTGAAGCGGCGGAGGGCGCCGATGTTGCTTATGCGCTCGAGGCGGTTACGGCGGACGGTCTCCTCCTCGGCGAGGACGCACTCGCAGGGTTCGGCTTTGCCGAAGCGGGGGTGGTCGACCGGGTAGGGACGGCGGACGAAGCCGGCGCCGCCGCAGATGGGGCAGGTGGCCGACTCAGCTTCGTCAGCGGTAGCGGACGATGTGGCCGAGACTTCCGCCGAGGTAGCGGCGCTTCTGGTCTTCGAAAGAATCTCGTCCAGCCGTTTCATTGGGGCGTCCCTCCTCGGCCCAGGTGCGCAGAATGCGTTCGATGTAGCGCCAGTTGCGGATGTTGAGCTCGGCTGCCTCGCGGAAGGCATCCTCGATCCACTCCGGGGCATAGGTCTGCTCAGCTTCGACCAGCCGGTCGCCGATCATGGGGGTGATGGTGCCGATGTGCTCTTCGTACAGGCGGAAGATGCCCGGGCGCTCCTCGCGAACAGCGAGCGGGCGGGCGGTGGTTTCGGGGCGAATGCGCAGCTCGCCCGCCCGGGCGCGGACGACAGCGCGGCGCGACGACGGGTTGTTCACGAAGTAGACAGCTTCGGGGGCCGGTCCCCCGCTGAGCTCGAGTCCAAGTAGCGCACGGAGTTCGAGGCAGTGCAGGAGGCCAGCTTCGAGCCCTTCGCGACCGTCCCCGAGCGCCTCGAAGCTGGCGCGTGCCGCGGGGTGTGCCCAGATCTCATCGGCGGAGACGCAGCGGGGGGCGTCGCCGTGCTGCTCCTGGACGAGGCGGGCAACCCAGAGGAACGCCAGGAGCGCCCCCGGGGACTGGAGCCTTGGCAGGACATCGGTGAAGAAGAGGTTGGGGATGGCTGTTGCCTTGCCAATGCCAGGGAAGCCAGTGAAGGAGTCAGTCGCGGATGTCATCGGTACGGAGCACCCAGTCTTCGAACTTGGCGAGGCGTTCGCGGAAGCGGAGTTCGACCGTTCCGGTCGGGCCGTTCCGGTGCTTGGCGACGTGGACCTGGGCGACACCTTTCGGGTAGGCGCTTTCGGGGAGGTCGGGGTGTTGCTGGGCCCACTGTTCGGGGGTGGTGTAGAGCTCTTCGCGGCTGAGGAACATCACGATATCGGCATCCTGCTCGATGGAGCCAGAATCGCGCAGGTCGGAGAGCATGGGTGTGCGGGGGTGGCGGTTTTCGATGGCGCGGGAGAGCTGGGCGAGCGCGATGATGGGGACATCGAGCTCGCGGGCGAGCCCTTTGAGCGTTCGCGAGATGTAGCTGATTTCCTGGACGCGGTTTTCGCGGCCGCCGGTGGTTTCGCCCTGCATGAGCTGGAGGTAGTCGATGATGATGAGGTCGAGGCGCCTGGACTCGCCGGCGAGGCGGCGTGCCTTGGCCCGGAGCTCGGCGGCGGTGAGCATGGGCGAGTCATCGAACCAGATGTTGGCCTCGGAGAGGCGTGCGGCGGCGGCGACGACGCGGCGCTCCTCGATCTCCGTGTTCTGGCCGAGCCTGAGGCGGCTGCTATCGACACCGGACTCCGCCGAAAGCAGGCGGATGGCCAGCTGCTCGGCGGACATTTCGAGCGAGAACACCGCGACGTTGGCCTTTTGCATGATGGCGGCGTTGCGGGCGATACCGAGCGCGAAGCTCGACTTGCCGACGCTGGGGCGGGCGCCCACGATGACGAGGTCGGAGCGCTTGAGCCCGGTCAGGAGCGTATCGAGATCGGTAAAGCCCGTGCGGATGGCGGAGAGCTCGATGCGCTCGACCTCGGCGGGATCCTGGTCGAGGTAGGCATCGAGCAGCTGGCGGATATGGACGAAATCGCGGAAGTTTTCGCCGCCGCGAAGGCGCTGGATGAGGTCTTCGGCGCGGGAGAAGACGGTCTCAATCTCTGCGGGTGCCTCGTATGCCATCTGCATGATGGCGGTTGAGGCGTGGATGAGGCCGCGATAGGTTGCATCGCGCTTAACGATGCGGGCGTAGAACTCCACACCCAGGGACGTTGGGAGCCTGCGGATGACATCGGAGAGGTAGGTCTGGCCGCCGCACTCCTCGAGCTGGTCGCGGGTGGCGAGTTCGTGGGCAACGGTGATCTGGTTGATCACCTCATCGCGATTCCAGAGCGAGACGCACGCGTCGTAGATCCAGCCGTTCTTCTCGCGGAAGAAGTCGTGGGGCTTGAGGATGCCGACGACGGCGAGCATGGCCTGGGGATCGACCATGAGCGACGCGATGACGGCCTCTTCGGCTTCGATATCGTGCGGGGGTAGACGTTCGAGCTGAGCGAGGGTCATTCGGGAAGGAGGAGACCGGGAAGGCGGGAAAGCGCCAGTGCGCGGCAGCGAGGTAGACCGGTCCCTGTCGTCCTCCTTTCGGTGTTATTCGGCTGGTTCGCTGGATTCCGATTCGCCAGCGGGAGGTGCGCCCGCGGCCTTCGCCCCGGCTTCGGCGCGGTACTTCGCCTCGGCGGCGGCCTTCGCTTCGGCGGCAGCCTGGGCGGCTCGTTCGGCCATGAGCTTCTCGACGGCAGGCTTCGAGGCCTCATCGGGCACCACATCCACCGTCACCTCGGCGGTGACGTTGCGGGTGAACTTGATGGTGACCGGGCGAGGGCCGATATCGCGGATGGGTTCGGGGAGGAGGACCGTGTGGGGGTCGATTTCGACACCGGCCTTTGCGGTGAGGGCTTCGGCAATGTCGCGGTTGGTGATGGAACCGAAGAGGCGGCCGGTCTCGCCAACACGGGCTTCGAGGGTGACGGTGTAGCCTTCGAGCTTGCTGGAGATGCCGCGGGCCTCGCCGTCGAGCTTCTCCTGGCGGCGGGTTTCCTTCTGGGCGAGGGAGTTGGCACGCTGGAGGTTATCCTTGGTGGTGGCGCCGGCGATGCCGCGGGGCAGGAGGAAGTTCCGGGCAAAGCCGTTCTTCACTTCCTTCACTTCACCGACCTGCGCGGTGCCTTCAACGTCTTCAAAAAAGACGACTTTCATACTGACTCCAGGGTTCGGGATGGCCGGGCCGGGACTCGGCGGGGTGAGGGGCCCGCCCGGTGCAATCCCGGGGGCACCGTAGACCAATCAGGATAGCCGAACCATGGGTTATCGTCTTGTCGCGCGTTCCTTGATGGAGGATTCACGGAGATCACGGGTTATGGATAGCGTGTGATCGCGACAGAACCTGTCGCGATCGATCGATGCGCCGATGGTGGACCTTATGCGTGCATGGCCCGGGCTTCGCGGCCACGGGCCGCGGGCACTACGCTGTAGGCGTGACCTACGAACGCCCGGTGCTGGTGATTTTCCACGGGGGGACCGGGGAAGGCGCCGCGGAGCGGATGATGGCGGCGGCGCGCGTTGCGGCGGCGCGAAACACGGCGCGGGCGGCGCTGGTTGCGGGCTTCGAGGCGGTGATCGTCGCGACCGACAATGCAGCGTCGTTCGAGCCCGAGTTTCCCGGCCTGCTCATCGATAGCGACCTGCCGGGAGAGCCGTTCGACTTTGCGGCCCGGCTGCGCTGGCTCGTCTCTCACTACGGGCTGGAGAAGCCGGCGGTGATGGGCTCGGGGTCGGTGCCGTTGCTCGGGGTGGACGAGTTGCGGCTGGTTGTCGAACAGCTCGAAGCGCGCGACGCCCGGTTCGTGACGAACAACTTCTTTTCGGCAGACCTCACGGCGTGGACGCCCGGCGATGCGATCGAGCGGTGTGGGGCGTTCGCGCGGGACAATGTCCTGCCGCGGCGGCTGCGCGACGACGCGGGGCTATCGCCGGTCATCCTCCCGCGGACGACGGCGACGCAGTTCGACCTCGACACGCCCTCGGACCTGGCGGTGCTCTCGCTGGTAGAAGGGTTGGACCTGGAACTCGCGCAGGCAACCAGCCCGGCGGCAGAGGCGGCGGTGTGCTACCGGGCGCTGCTGCCGTTTCTCTGTGACCGGACCGCGGAGGTGCTGGTGGCCGGGAGGATCGGCAGCCAGGCCTGGCAGTACCTGGAACGCGAGACGGCCTGCCGCGTGCGCGTAATCAGCGAGGAGCGGGGGCTCGCGACGGCCGGGCCCGAGCATCGGCCGCGTTCGGTGCTCGGGTTTCTGATCGAAGACGCTGGTGTTGAGCGGTTCTTCGAACGCATCGGCGAGCTGGGCGATGCCGCGGTCATCGACACGCGGGTGATCGAGGCGCACCTGGGGGTGACGCCTTCGCGCGAGGACCGTTTCCAGAGCGATTTGCTGGCGGCCACAAGGATCGATGATCCGTTCCTACGGCGGTTCACGGCCGCAGCAGCGGCTGCCCCGGTGCCGGTGCTGCTTGGGGGCCACTCGCTGGTGTCGGGAGGCCTGATGGCCCTGAATGATGTGGCCTGGCGGGAGAACGACCGGCGGCCGGGTCTTTAGGAGGGGCGCCACGCTGGCAGGCAGCGGGCACAGGGAAAGGGTGGCGTGGGGCCGGGTGAAGCCGGGCACCTGCACATGGCCATGGTGGGTATACTACCGGCACTTTCCGGGGGGACCGGGCGGCATTTCCAGGCGCGCCGTCCGGAACAGGCAGGTTTGTTGCGCATGGCCGATGGGATTTACCCGCCGCCGATCGGGGGTGATGGGCTGGTGCTCCGGCCGTGGGACGCCGGGCTGGTCCGCCAGATGGCGGCATGGCGCGAATACGGATTCCCGTACCACGCGTTCGACCTTTCGCACCTGGCCGACCCGGTCCAGGCGGCGGCGGCGCTGGCGCGGGCGCACGAAGGCGGCCGCCATCGATTCTTCGTCGCGTGTGAGGGCGAAGCCGCGGTGGGCCGCGTCTCGGTGAATCTGCAGGATTCGGCGGGGCTGTACCTCTGGGCGGTACACGTACCTCCCGAACACCAGGGGCGGGGCGTTGCGCAGCGCATGTTGCGGGCCCTGATGGGGTGGCTGGAGGAAGCGCACCCGGGGCGGGATTTCGTGCTGACCTCGAACAGCTTTGCGGAGCAGGCCCACCGGACGTACCGGGCGCTGGGTTTCGAAATCGTGGAGACGCGCTGGCACTACGACCGGGAGATCGCGGAGCGGCTGTGGCGCGTTTCTCCCCAGGAGCGCGAGCCGATCGCGCGGCATATCCGCTTTCAGAACGGGCGCTGGCAGGTGCGCGCGCACGTGTTCCGGCGTGCCCAGGGGGCGATTGCCTGCCCGGCGGCGGCTGTGCGAGCCTCGTGAGGCGGACGGGGTAACGGGGAGTGTGGCGGAGGTTCGGACCAGAGGGGTGTACGCTATGCCGCCTCCAGCATATTGCGGGGGTTGGTGAAGCCCGTACCATGCAGGCTGCAGAATTCGGCACGGGCATAACCGTGCCGCAGGGAGGCGTGACTTTTGACTACTGCTGCCACCAGTGGCACCGTCGCCGAGAAGGGCTACAACGGGAAGATGCTGAATGTGAATCTCTCCACCGGGGAGATCACGGTCGAGCGGCCCGACGAATCGCTCTACCGCAAGTACCTGGGCGGATACGGGATCGGTGCGCGCATGCTTTGGGACCGCGTGCCGAAGGGGGCCGACCCGCTCGGACCGGAAAACATGCTCGGCATGTTCGCCGGACTGCTCACCGGCACACCGCTGTTCGGCCAGCGCTGGCAGGTTGTCTGCAAGAGCCCGCTGACAGGGGGCTGGGGCGATGCCAACTGCGGGGGTGACTTCGGTGGCGTCCTGAAGCTTTCGGGCTGGGACGGGATCATGTTCTTCGGCAAAGCCGAAAAGCCGGTCTACCTGGTCATCGAGAACGACAAGGTCGAGTTGCGGGACGCCAGCGACCAGTGGGGCCAGGGCGCAATCGAGAACGAGACGTTTCTGAAGGCGCGCCATGGGAAGCGCGCGAGCGTGGCGAACATTGGCCCGGCGGGCGAGACGCTCTCGCTCATCAGCGGGGTTTGCAACGACCACGGACGCCTGGCGGCGCGTTCCGGTGTGGGTGCGGTCATGGGTTCGAAGAACCTGAAGGCGGTCGTCGCGATCGCCGACCGGAAGGTGATCGCGCAGACGCCGGAGACGATCAAGATGCTGCGCGCGAACCTGGACGACTTCGTGAAGCCGCTGAAGGACTTCTTCCACACGTTCGGGACGACCGGCATCACCAGCATGAGCGCGCTGAATGGCGACTCGCCGGTGAAGAACTGGGGCGGCGTCGGCGTGGTCGACTTTCCGGCGGAGGTGAGCGGGAAGATCAACGGGGGAACCGCCATCAACCCGCGGATGGAAAAGGCGTATGGGTGCTGGCGCTGCCCGGTCGCCTGCGGGGCGGAGTCGGTCGAATCGACCAACGAGAAGTACCCCTACCCGCACCACACGCACCGGCCCGAGTACGAGGCGATGGGCGCGTTTGGGACGATGAACCTGATGGCCGACCCGGACGCGCTGATCTATGCCAACCACCTGAGCAACGAGTACGGCTTCGATGTGATCAGCGCGGGCGGGGCGATTTCGATGGCCATCGAGTGCTACCAGAACGGCATCATCACGAAGGAAGACACGGAAGGCCTGGAGCTGAACTGGGGCGACCCCGACTCAGTCATTGGCTTCCTGAAGATGATGGGCGAGCGCAAGGGCATCGCGGCGGTCTTCGCGGACGGGGTGAAGGTTGCGGGCGAGAAGATCGGGCGGGGCGCCGAGAAGTTCGCCATGCACATCGGCGGACAGGAACTGCCCATGCACGACCCGAAGCTCCAGCCCGAATACCACACCACCTACAAGCTCGACCCGACGCCGGCCCGGCACACGCAGTACGAAGGGAACAAGCGGCTCGGGAAGATCCCGCCGGCACCGGCCGACAAGACCGTGTATTCGGGGCGTGGCGAGCACCACAAGGGCGCCAGCGAGTACATGCACGTGGTGAACTCGGGCGGCATGTGCCAGTTCGTGATGATGATGGCGAATACCGCGAACATGCCGGGCTGGTTCAACGCCGTCACGGGATGGGACATGGACCTGGACGAGATGATGGCTATTGGCGAGCGCATCGCGAACATGCGCATGGCCTACGAGGTGCGCGAGGGGGGCAACCCGCGCAAGCGCGCGGTGCCCACGCGAGTCACGGGTGAGACGACCGAGGCGACTTACACCGGGCCGCTGCAGGGCATCAAGCTCGATACTGAGACACTCGAGAGGGAGTTCCTGAAGGCCTGCGATTGGGACACGGAGACGTGCAAGCCATCGAAGGCGAAGCTGGAATCGCTCGGGCTGCCGGAGGTTGCAGCCGCACTTCACGGCTAGCGCCGTATAGCGCACCAACAAGAAAGGGCCACCGCGGCGGTGGCCCTTTTTGGTTTACTGGCACCCGGCTAGAGGATGCGGAAGACCGGGTGGTTGGGCGCAATCCGGGCGATTTCCGCGTCGGGGACGTTGGCATCCTTCAGGCCGAAGAACTTTCTTGTCTCCATGCCCCAGAGCTGGAGGTAGGCGCGAATGACGGGCGGCTTTTCAGCGTCGGACAGTTCGACGACACGAATGGGCTCTTCGTGGCGGCCCTTGCGGAGGACTCCCTCGCCCGAGGCCCGGATGTTGCGGACCCAGTGCGTGACGCCGCGCGGTGCCACCAGGTAGCGGTGGCCTTCTAACGTGAGCGGGTTCACCGGGGTGGTGCGCCATTCGCCCGATTTGCGGCCGCGGACGGCCAGGACGCGGGAGCCGCGGAGGCTGAGGCCAAGCGTCCCGGTGAAGAACGCCACGGCCGGGTTGAAGATGGTTCGGGTGAGGAAATCGGGTTCCTGGTATCGCATGGGGGAGCTCCGGGGGGTGATGACTAACAGTGTAAGGTTTGCACGGGCGATGTCAAGCCTTACAGTGTTAAGCATGCCGCACCCCGCCAGGATTTCTGAAACCGCCATCGCCGAAGCCGCCCGGGCGCTCCTCGAGGAAGAAGGCATCGAAGGGCTATCGATGCGCGAACTGGCTCGGCGGCTGGGCGTGCAGGCGCCATCCCTCTACTTCTATGTGAGAAGCCGGGACGACCTGCTCCGGCTGCTCAATTCGGCCGGGCTGCGTGAACTTGGAGCGATGCTGACGGCCGCGGCGAGCGGGGAAGCAACTTGCGGGGCCCGCCTGCACGCGATGGCGGATGCTTACGCCAGTTTCGCCTTCGGCGCGCCGCAGCTCTTCCGCTTGATCTTCGGTCCGTGTCCCGAAGAGCGGCGGGCGGAGGCGAGCGCGGCCGAGGCCGCGGCCCGGCCGCTGCTTGAGGCGGCCGCCGAGCTGGTCGCGGGGGAGGACGTGCTGGATATCGCCATGGCGCTCTGGTCGCTCGTGCACGGATACACCACGCTCGCGCTGAGCGAGCAGTTCCAGATGGGTGGAGAGCCGCGAAAGGCGATTCATCGCGCGCTCGACTACCTGCTGGGCGCGATCGAATCGGCGGGCGGCGGGAGTAGCATTGTGCTGGCGCGCGAGGTCGGTTAGCTTTCCGCCATGCCGTTCGCGGTTTGCAATGGAGCGAAGCTGTATTACGAGGTCCACGGGGCGGGCGAGCCACTCCTGTTGATAGCGGGACAGGGGAGCGACCACCACGGTTGGGACATGGTCCGCGACCAGTTCTCCGCTCGTTACCGTGCCATCGTGTACGACCACCGGGGCACAGGGCAAAGCGACAAGCCGGCCGAACCGCCTTACACGACGCGCAGCTTCGCGGCCGACGCGATAGCGCTGCTGGACCACCTCGAGGTCGAGCGTGCGCACTGTTACGGCGTTTCGATGGGCGGGCGGATCTGCCAGTGGCTGGCGATTGATTACCCGGAACGGGTGGGCGCCGTGGTGCTCGGCTGCACGACGCCTGGCAATGTGCATGGTGTCGCCAGGCCGGCCGAAGTAGACGCGATGATGGCCAACCGGCCGGCCGACCCGGAGACGGCGGTGCGATTTCTTGCCGAGCAGATGGTTTCACCGGTCTGGCTGGAGCGGCATCCTGAGTATCGCCGGCAACTCGAGGAGCGGGCACGCAATCCCATCCCGGGGTTCGCCCAGAGGATGCACTACCAGGCGAGCGAGGGCCACGATAGCTGGGACCGGCTCCCGGAGATCAAGGCGCCCGTCCTCGTGATCCATGGCACGGAGGACTTCATCAATCCGACAGCGAATGCGATGCTGCTGGCGGAGCGCATTCCCGGCGCGGAGTTGTATCTTGTAGCGGGCGGGCGGCACGGGTACTTCCTGGAGTTCAGTGACGAAGCTGGCGGTGTCGTCTTGGACTTCCTCCAACGACACAGGCTGGGCTGAGACATGGAGGCGAACCGCAAAGTCATAGGCTTCACCAAAGACGTGACCCGGAGGTTGACCCGGGTGCTCGACGATGCGCTCATCGGCGTGTACGTCCACGGCTCGTGTTCGATGGACGCGTTTGTGTATCCGACGAGCGATATCGACATGCTGGCGGTGAGTACCCGCGAACTCACCGACGTGGAGCGGCGCCAGGTGGGCGAAGTGCTCCTGGACCCGGGGATGCCGTGCCCCGGATCGGGGCTTGAGTTCAGCCTGGTGACGGATGATTCGCTGAACATCCCCAGCAAGTCGCCGGCATTCGAGGTGCACGTGTGCACCGTGCCGGAACGGCGGAAGTTTGTGGATGGACGGGGGCACCCGGGCGACCCGGACCTGGTGCTGCACTACGCCATGTGCCACGACCGGGGGTACGCGACGGTGGGACCTGCGCCCCGCGAGGTGTTTCCCGTGGTGCCGCGCAGCTGGGTGCTGGAAGCGATGCTCGACCAGGTGGCCTGGGACTACATCAATTCCGACAACGCGACCACCATCCTGAACGCGTGCCGCGCCGTGCAATACGCTGAGACCGGCCAACTGACCAGCAAGTTCGAGGGCGGTCACTGGGCGATCGAGCACCGTCACCGGCCGATGCTGGTGCAGTACGCGCTGCGTGTGCACCGCAACAAGCCGAAAATGGTGCCCACAGCGGAACACGCGAAGTGGTTTGTGGACTGGGCGAACGAGCGGCTCAACGCGGCGCTGGACGAGGAAGCGGATCAGGAGTGACCCCACGAGCGAGTAGCAACCCGGGAGGCATGCCGTTCCTGTGTCCATCATCCGCCTTGCAGCCCCTGCGGACGCCGGCGAGCTCGCGCGAATGCGGTACGAGTTCCGGGCGGCCCTGAACCCGCCTTCGGAACCGGAATCCGAGTTTGTGAAGCGCTGCGCTGCGTGGATGGGCGAACGTCTCGCGCCGCACTCGAACTGGCGCTGCTGGGTGGCGGAAGAGGCGGGCGCGATCTGCGGACATCTCTGGTTGCAGCTCATCGAGAAGGTCCCGAACCCGGCCCCGGAGCAAGAGCTGCATGGCTACATTACCAACGTGTACGTGCGGCCCGGGATGCGGGGGGCCGGTGTGGGGGCGGGACTGGTCGAGGCGGCGCTGGCGTTCTGCAGGGCCGAGGGGGTCGACTCGGTGATTCTCTGGCCCACAAGCAGGAGCATCGCGCTCTATCGGCGGCACGGGTTTGACTTCCCCACCGACCTGATGGAGGCCATCCTCGGAGAGCGTGAGCTGCACTGAGGGCCGCGGGTCACTCGGTCGGCGGCTGGGGCACCATCCAGTTATCGGGCGGCGACGGGAGCGGCGGAGGCGTGGGGATGTTCCAGGGCTCCGGTGTCGCCGTTGGCATGGGGATCGCGAGGGTAGGAGTGGCCGTGGGAGTACCCGGTGTGGACGGGACCTCGGAGGGCGGCTCCGGGCTGGCCGTGGGTGATGGGGTGGAGGTTGCCACCGGGTAGGTGGGTGGCAGGTACCCCACCGATGCAGGGGGAGCGACCGGCCGGGGGAGCCGGCGCACCTGGTCGAGCGTAATCCTGAGGGCGGGTGTTGCCGCTGCAGCCAGGGGAGGTGTCGCCGTGGCGCGGGAGTCCGGTGTCGCGCTGTGGGTCTGGGAGCGGGCCAGCTCGGTGGATGTCGCGGTGGCGGTGGGCTCCAGGGGGCGCTGCGACGCGCCGGCCATCGTCCCGTGGTAAACGATCGCGCCGGTGGCAACAAGGGCGCCGACAAGGATGAACGTGCCGGAATTCACCAGTCCTCCCCCGCTGTGGGGATCGTCATTCCGGGGAGCAGGTTGTGGGGGGAGCAGGGTAACGCGGAGGTGTGCAGGAGGTGACTGTGCGGCCTGTGGAAACGGCGGACGCCCCTCCTGGGAGGGGCGTCTGGGTGAGGCGCGGTGGGGTGCGGGTTAGCGCTTGGTGAACTGCGGCGCCTTGCGGGCCCGCTTGAGGCCGGCCTTCTTGCGCTCCTTCATGCGGGGGTCGCGGGTGAGGAGGTTTTCGGGGCGCTTCAGGGCCGGCTTGGTCGCCGGGTCGGAGGCAACGAGGGCGCGGGCGATGCCCATCTGGATGGCCCCGGCCCAACCACTGATGCCACCGCCTTCGCACTTGATCTGGGCGCTGAAGCGCCCTTCGCGCCCGAGGCGGGTAAGTGGCGAGAGGATCTCGGCGCGGTGGGTATCGCGCGTGAAGATCTCCTCAAAGGGCTTGCCGTTGACGACGATCGCACCGTTGCCGGGGTAGAGGCGGACGCGGGCGACCGCGGTCTTGCGGCGGCCGGTGCCGTAGAAGTACTGCTGGTCTGCCATGGGTTACTCCTCGCTCGATTCGCTCTTGGCCGTCGAGCGGCGGCGTGCGGGCTTCCGGGGAGCCTCAAGTGTGTCGCTGGTGGGCTCGGCGGGTGCTTCAGCCGCCCCGGCTGCGGCCTTGCGGCGCGTGCGCTTGGGTGCTTCGGCGGCGGGCGTCTCCACGGCTGGCACCTCAGCGGGCGGCGCCGGAGCTGGCGCTTCAGCCGCAGCTTCCTCCGCTGCCGGGGCTTCCTCAACCTTCTTGCGGACGCGGGCGCGCGCCTGGCGGGCGGCCTCGGCTGCAGGCGAGGGCGCCGCGGGGGCGGGCGCTGCGGGGGCGGGTTCGACCGCGGCAACCTGCGGGACGCCAAGGGGCCGGAGTCGCTTCACCCTCGGCGCGGCGGTGGCGAGGGCAGCGAGTGCGGCCTTGCGCGCTTCCTGGGCCTTCAGGCTGCCGGCGATCTGCGACTGGTGCGGATGCGTGGGGCCGGCGTACACCTTCAGGTGCTTGAACATCTTCTTGCCGAGTGGGCCAGCGGGGAGCATGCCCCAGACCGCCTGTTCGACGACGCGTGCGGGGAAGCGGGCCATCTGCTCGGTGAAGGAGCGCGCCTTGAGGCCGCCCGGGTAACCGGAGTGCGTGTAGTAGACGTTCTGCTCGGCCTTTTTGCCGCTCACCTTCACCTGCGAGGCGTTGATGATGATGACGAAATCACCATCGTCGAGATGGGGCTCATAGGTTGGCTTGTGCTTGCCACGGAGCAGGCGCGCGGCCTCGCTGGCGACACGGCCCAGGGGCCGGCCGGCCGCGTCGATGACGTGCCAGTCCTTGTAGACCTCCGAGGCCTTGATGCGAACGGTTGAGTTCATACCACGTAACCCTCGTCGTACCACACGCGCTCCAGGGAAAGGCCATGAGGCGGGGCGACATGCGCCATCGAACCTGGCCGTGCCTGCTGGAGCAGGCGGACGAAATCCTCCACGTTGGCGGCGTGGCGCCCGACCCTGACCAGTTCGCCGGTGATCCGGCGGACCATCTGGGGCAGGAACGCGTCTGCCTCGATGTCGAACAGGAAGGTGCAGCCTTCGCTGCGCCATCCCGCGGCGAACACGGTGCGCACCGGCGTGCGTCCCGGTTCGAGTGGCCCGGAGCACGCGATAAAGTCGCGCTTCCCGGGCAGGGCGCCGGCGGCGAGCTGCATCGCCTGGAGATCGAGGTCGCCCTCAATGAACCAGGCGGTGCGGCGCACGAGCGGCTCGCGCGCTTCGCCGGTGGCGATGGTGTAGCGGTACCAGCGCCTGCGTGCCCAGCGCCGCGGGTCGAAATCCGCGGGCACTTCGCGCACGGCGCGAACCGCTACATCTTCCGGCAGGTTGGCGTTAAGCGCCTTCCTGACGGTTGCCGCCTCGTGCCGCGTTTCCGCGGAGAAGGCGGCGACCTGGCCCCTGGCGTGGACACCGGCATCGGTGCGCCCTGCCAGGGCGACACGCGTTGGGACTCCGAAGAGCACTCCCGCGGCGCGTTCCAGTTCGTGCTGGACGGTCCGGGCGTTCGGCTGGAGCTGGGAGCCGGCGAACGCGGTACCGTCGTAGGAGACCGTGGCCGCGAAGCGTTTCGCGGTCACGCTGGCTCAGTCCTCCGCGCCTTGATCCTCCCCGGCCCCGCCGGCGGCTTCGACGGGAGCTTCGGCCTCGGCCACGGGCTCTTCGGCTTCAGTTTCGGCGGCAGCTTCTTCGGCCGCTGCGGCGGCAGGTTCCTTGAGCACGGATTCGGGCTCCTCGACCGACGGCTCCTCGGGGGCGGCCGGTGCGGGGGCAGGCGCCGGAGGAGGAGTTGCGGTTCGAGCCGATGGGGCGGCGGTCACCCGGTTCGGCCGCGGGGTAGGCGGCGCGTCGACGACATCGACGAGTTCGATGGTGGCCATCCTGGCGCCGTCGCCCTTGCGGGGCTCCAGCCCGGTGATGCGCAGGTACCCGCCCGGGCGGGAGGCCATACGCGGCCCGATGACATCGAAGACCTTCTTCACGACCTTCGGGTCGTAGACGAAGCGCATGGCCTGGCGGCGGGCATGGAGGTCTCCACGGCGGCCGAGGGTGATGATGCGCTCGGCCATGGGGCGAATCTCTTTCGCCTTGGCTTCGGTGGTTGTGATGCGCTCATACCGCAGCAGGTCGGTGACCAGGTTGCGGTAGAGGGAGAGGCGGTGGCTGGTTTCGCGGCCGAGATGGCGGCCGGCTACGCGGTGTCGCATGGTGATCAGTCCTCGTCGTCGGCGCCGATGAGGTCTTCGGCGCTTCCATCTTTCAGGAGAGCTTCCTTCAGGGCCTTGCCCAGGGCGCTCAGGTTTTCTTCGTCGTCGTCCTCATCGATGATGACGGCGCTGGTGCGTACGGTGGTGCGGCCGGGCCGGGCATGTGGCGTGGTCCGCGAGGGAGCGGCGCCGCCGCGGGCTGGCGTATCGACGATAGGAACGAGGCCTTCGGCCGTGCCATCGACGTAGCCGAGTTCGATGAGGCGCTCGCGCAGTTCGTCGTACGACTTGCGGCCGAAGTTCCGCAGGGCCAGGAGTTCGTCCTCGGTCTTCTCGAGCACCTGCCCAACGGTCATGAGCCCACTCCGCTTGAGGCAGTTGTAGGCGCGGACGGAGAGGGCGAGGTCCTCGATGGGGGTGTTGTACCGGTCGGGGGCCATGAGGAGGCCGCCAACGGAAGTAACACCCACGGCGGGGCCGCCGCCGTGCGAGATGGCGATCTCGGGCCGGCCCATCTGGCTGAAGAGGGCAAACTGGTCGATGAGGATATCGGCGCTCTGGCCCACGGCGTCGACCGGGCCAACGGTGCC
The DNA here is from genome assembly GCA_964648195.1 of uncultured Anaerolineaceae bacterium. Classification (GTDB taxonomy): domain Bacteria; phylum Chloroflexota; class Dehalococcoidia; order Tepidiformales; family Tepidiformaceae; genus Amarobacter. Next base: position 151,913 of record CAZYLL010000005.1, read on the forward strand.
GTCGGTCCAGACCTCGAGGACAAGGCGGTCGAAATCGGTGGACTGGCCGACGCGGGTCTTTTCGACGCGGTAGTTGACCTTGCGCACGGGGGTGAAGACGGCATCGACGGGGATGACGCCGATGGGCAGGCCTTCGACTGAGCCCGCCGGGACATACCCCTTGCCGAGTTCGGCGTGGAATTCGACGTTGAGGCGGGCCTTCGGGACATCGAGGGTGGCGAGGTGGAGTTCGGGGTTGACGATTTCGAAATCGGCGGGGACCTGGAGGTCGCCGGCGGTGATGTGGGCAGGGCCTTCGACGTCGAGGGAGAGTGTGCCGCTGCGATTGCTGAGGGCACGGAGGCGGATCTCCTTGACGTTGAGGAGGAACTCGGTGGTGTCCTCGGCCATGCCGGGGATGGTGGAGAACTCGTGCTGGACCTGGTCGATCCGTACGGAGGTGATGGCGGCCCCCTCGAGCGAGCTGAGGAGGACGCGGCGGAGGGCGTTGCCGAGGGTGATGCCGTACCCGCTTTCGAGGGGCTCGGCGATCAGACGGGCGTACTTCTCCGTCTCTTCTTCAATCGTGAGCTGCGGGACGACGTGCTCGGTCGTTTGGCCGATCAACTCGAGGGAATCCATCATGCTGGTGCGTTCCTCAACTCTGGCGGGTACTGGCGCTGGTTAGCGTGAGTAGTACTCGATGATGACGTTTTCGTTGAACAGGTGCGATTCGCCCTGGGCAACGGTTGGCGGCGCGGTGATGCGCCCGGACATGTTGGCGATGTCGAGCGCCAGCCAGGTGGGCGGGTTCTTCGACTTCAGGGTTTCCTGGACGATTTTGTAGAACTCGCTGCGGACGCCGCGTGGCGTGAAGCTGACGGTATCGCCTTCTTTGAGGTGGGCGGAGGGGACATCGAGCTTGCGGCCATTCACGGCGATGAGGCCGTGGCGGACGATCTGGCGGGCCTGGCTGCGCGAATCGGCGAAGCCAAGCCGGTAGACGATGTTATCGAGGCGCGTTTCGAGCAGCCGGACAAGGTTTTCGCCGGAGACGCCGGGGCGGCGGATGGCTTCCTTGTAGTAGCGCACGAACTGCTTCTCCAGCACCCCGTAGGATGCGCGTGCGCGCTGCTTTTCGCGGAGCTGGAGGCCGCGGTCGCTGACCTTGCGGCGGCGAGCAGGACGCGGGCCAGGGGGGTTGGGCCGGCGGTCGAAGGCGCACTTCGGGGTGAAGCAGCGTTCACCCTTGAGGAACAGCTTTTCGCCGTGGCGGCGGCAAAGGCGGCAGACAGGGCCTGTGTAACGAGCCATAGGTTTGTGGCGCTCCTAGACGCGGCGCCGCTTGGGCGGGCGGCAGCCGTTGTGGGGGATGGGGGTGACATCGCGGATGGCGGTGATGGTGAGGCCGGCGCCCTGGAGCGACCGGATGGCGGCTTCGCGGCCGCTGCCGGCGCCGCGGACGTAGACTTCGACGGATTGGAGTCCGTGTTCCATGGCGCGGCGGGCGGCGTTCTCGCTGGCCAGCTGGGCAGCGAAGGGGGTGCCCTTGCGAGAGCCCTTGAAGCCGGAGCCACCTGCGCTTGCCCAGGAGATCACGTTCCCGTTGGGGTCGGTGAGGGTGACGAGCGTGTTGTTGAAGGTGCTCTTGATGTAGGCCCTGCCGCGAGGGATGGCCTTTCGTTCTCGCCGCTTCAGGCGGCGGGTCTTATCAGCAGCACCGCGTTTTGCATCAGCCATTCGTGGTCAGCCCCTCTTACTTCTTTCCTGCCCGCTTCTTGCCGGCGACGGTCTTGCGTGCGCCGCGCTTCTGGCGCGCGTTGGTGCGGGTGCGCTGGCCGTGGACCGGGAGGTTGCGGCGGTGGCGCTGCCCGCGATAGCAGTTGATTTCGATGAGCCGCCCGATGTTCTGGCGGACTTCGCGGCGGAGGTCGCCTTCAACGACGTAGTTCTTATCGATGAAGTCGCGGATGCGCAGGATTTCCTCGTCGGTGAGGTCCCGTGCGCGGGTATCGGGGTTGATGCCGGTGGCCGCGAGGATGGCCTGGGACCGGGTGAGCCCGATGCCGTAGATATAGGTTAGCGCGATTTCGACTCGCTTGTCGTTTGGGATATCGACCCCGGAGATGCGTGCCATATGGGCTACCCCTGCCGCTGCTTATGCTTAGGATTTTCGCAGATCACCATGACGCGACCGTGCCGGCGGATTACCTTGCACTTGTCGCAGCGTGGCTTGACGGATGCTCGGACTTTCATGGTTCTCCTGTAGGAAGGACGGCGGGGGCCGGCCTACTTGAAGCGATAGGTGATGCGCCCACGACCGAGGTCGTAAGGCGAGAGTTCGACCAGGACGCGGTCGCCGGGGAGGATCTTGATGAAATTCATCCGGATCTTGCCGCTCACGTGGGCGAGTACCTCGTGGCCGTTCGCGAGTTCGACTTTGAACATTGCGTTCGGCAGCGGCTCTGTCACAGTCCCTTCGACTTCGATAGCGTCCTTTTTGGCCATATCCTCTCGACGTTCGCACAGATGGCATCAGGGGAGTGTGAGGACTTCCGCCTCACCTCCCGGCCGAATGGCGATTGTATGTTCGAAATGACAGCATAGGCTACCGTCTTTCGTCGTTACAGTCCACCCGTCGGGCCCTTCGCCAACCTCTGGCCCGCCAGCGGTCACCATCGGCTCGAGTGCGATGACGAGCCCTGGCCGGAGCTCGGGGCCCCGAAACCGTTGACGGAAGTTCTCCACGTGGGGTTCTTCGTGCATATCACGCCCCACGCCATGTCCACCATAGCCTTTGACGATCCCGAAGCCGCTGGGCCGGATCGTGTCCTCGATAGCGCCCCGCACGTCGTTGAGGTGGGCGCCTGCGCGGGCAGCTTTGATGCCGGCCCAGAGCGCCGCCTCGGTTACCTCCATCAGCCGCTGAGCGAGAGGGCTCACGTTGCCAACTCCGACGGTAATGGCCGCATCGCCGACGTACCCCTTGTAGGTCGCCCCGAGGTCGAACGTGACAATGTCGCCTTCCTGGAGCTCCCTATTGGTGGGGATGCCATGGACGAGCTGCTCGTTGATGCTGATGCAGATGTTCGAGGGGTAAGGGGGATACTTCGGGGCCGGGGAGTAGTGAAGAAAGGTCTCCCTGGCGCCGAGGCGCTTGAACTCCTCGCGGACGAAGCGCTCTACATCGAGCAGGTTGAGCCCGGGACGGACCATTTCACGAATCTGGGCAAGCGTGTTCGCCACGATGCGGCCAGCCTCGCGCATGATCTGGATTTCGTCCTCGGACTTCAGCTTGATCGCCATGATGCTACTTGATCGCCTCCAGGAGGGACGCGGTCACTTCGTCGAGCGGGCGCTCGCCATCGATTTCCTTGAGCACGCCGGCGGCGCGGTAGTGTTCGATGAGGCCGGCCGGGGGCTTTTGCTTTTCGAGGCGGGCACGGACGACTTCGGGGCGGTCGTCCTCGCGCTGGTAGAGCTCGCCGCCGCAGGCGTCGCAGATGCCGGCGGTTTTCGGCGGGTCGTTGCGTTCGTGATAGAGCTTGCCGCAGTTGCGGCAGATCCAGCGGCCGCCGAGGCGTGCGACGAGCTCCTCATCGGAGACGGAGATGAGGAGGGCACGGTCGACGCGGGCGCCATTCTCTTTGAGTGCGGCGTCGAGCGCCTGGGCCTGGACCACGTTGCGCGGGAACCCATCGAACATGGCGCCGGCCTTCGCGTCGTCGCGCGAGATGCGTTCGAGAAGCATCTTGATGGTGACTGCGTCGGGCACGAGCTCGCCTCTGGACATGTACTCATTGGCGAGCTTGCCCAGCTCGGTCTGGTTCTTCACGTTTTCGCGGAACATGTCGCCAGTGGAGATGTGGACGAGCTTCGTGGCACTCGCGATGCGCTGTGCCTGCGTGCCTTTTCCGGCGCCAGGGGGGCCAAGCAGAACGATGTACACGTTAGCGAATGAATCCTTCGTAGTTGCGCATCAGAAGCTGAGCTTCGAGTTGCTTCATGGTATCGAGGACGACGGCCACGACGATGAGGAAGCCGGTGCTGGAGATGGTGAGGGCGCGGACATCGGTGAGGAGGCCGATGAAGAATGGGATGACCGCGACGAACCCGAGGAAGAACGCCCCGGCCCAGGTGATGCGCGTGACGACCCGCATGAGGTAGGCCTCGGTGGGCGGACCGGGGCGAATGCCGGGGATGAACGCGCCCTGGCGCTGGAGGTTCTTGGCCATCTGCTGCTGCTGGTACTGCACCATGGTGTAGAAGAAGGTGAAGACGATGACGAGCAGGAAGAGGATGAGCCAGTACCAGCCGGTGCCGCTGCCGCCGCGGCCGCCCTGGAACTGGTCGACGAAGAAGTCGGCGACAGTTTCGAGGAATCCGCCGGCGTTGGTGAAGTAGGAGGCGATCGTCGCGGGCATGATCATGATGGAGAAGGCGAAGATCAGGGGGATCATGCCGGCCATGTTCACGCGGAGGGGAATGTGGCTCTGTCCCTGTTGCCGGTACATGCGGCCCCCACGGAAGGCGGAGCGGGCGTACTGCACGGGGACCCGGCGCTGTGCCTCCTGGAAGAAGACGATGAGGTAGATGAGTGCCAGGGCGAACCCGGCGAAGCCGAGAACGGCGAGGATGGACTGCGTGGTGAGGCTGGGGATGAGGCCAGGCAGGTTCGCCACGATGCCCCCGAAGATGATGACGGAGACGCCGTTGCCGATGCCGTTCTCGGTGATCAGTTCGCCGAGCCAGACCAGGAACATGGTCCCAGCAGCAAGGGTGAAGAGCGTGGCCCAGGTGCCGACAAAGTCGTTCTGGAAGCCGAAATCCTGGACGACATCGGCGCCCTGGCCGTTGATAAAGACGATCTGGCCGTAGCCCTGGACGAATGCCATGGGCACGGCGAGCCAGTGCGTGTAGAGCTGTAGCCGGCGCCTGCCCTGCTCGCCCTCCTCGGCCAGTGCCCTGAGGGAGGGCACGAGCGGCTGGAGGATCTGCATGATGATGGACGCGGTGATATAGGGGTACACGCCGAGGGCGGCGACGCTAAGGTTTTGAAGGGCGCCACCGGAAAAGATGCTGAGGAAGTCGAGCAGCGCGTTGCCTTCGAACGCGGCCTCGAGCGCATCGCGGTCGATGTTCGGCAGCGGCACGTGGGCGACGAAGCGGAACACGACGAGCATGGCGATGGTGAAGAGCAGCTTGCGGCGGACGTCTTCCTGGCGGAAGGCATCGACCATTGCTTGCAAGAGCCGCGGCCGCTGAGCCGGCTGAACACTCATCCTCAGCTGTCCTTTGCTTCGTCCGTTTCGGGGCCGATGACGACGGCTGTACCGCCGGCCGCCTCGATTTTCGCCTTTGCCGCTTCGCTGAAGCGGTGGGCGGAGATGGTGAGCTTTTTGGAGAGCTCGCCCTGGCCGAGCACCTTCACGGGCTCGCGCAGGTGCTTGAGGACGCCGGCCTCGCGGAGCGTCTCGGGCGTGACCGTGGCGCCTGCATCGAAGCGCTCGAAGGCGCTGACGTTGACCGGCTGGAATTCGACACGCCACTTGTTGTTGAAGCCGCGAAGGACGTGGAATTTCCGCGAGATGGGGAACTGGCCACCTTCGAAGGCGTCGTAGGCCTTTTTCTTTCCGCTGCGGGATTTCTGGCCTTTGAGGCCGCGGCCCGCGTAGGTGCCATGGCCGCTGCTGTTGCCGCGGCCAACGCGCTTCTTCGCGTGAGTCGCGCCCTGCGGGGGGCGGAGGTCGTGTGCGCCAATGCTCATCTGGACTCACCCTCCCGGACATCGATGAGGTGCTGGACTTTGTTGATCATCCCGCGGAGAGCGGGGGTATCGTCGAGTTCCACGGTCTGGTTGAGCCGGCGCAGACCGAGCTTCCGGATCGTGTCTTTCTGGTCCTGGTTGTAGCCGATGGCGCTCTTGCGCCAGGTGATTGCGAGCCGTGCTGCCATGGCTACTGCTCTCCCCGGGCGATGGCGAGACGGCGCTCGCGGGCGCCAGCCGGGTCCTGGAGGGTGGCGAGCCCGTTGATCGTAGCGCGAGAGACGTTCACCGGGTTGCGGCTGCCGAAGGTCTTGGCGAGCACGTCGGTGACGCCGGCCGCCTCCATGATGGCGCGCACGGCGCCGCCCGCGATGACGCCGGTACCGTGGCTTGCAGGCTTCAGCATGACGCGAGCCGCGGAGAAGCGGTGCCACACCGGGTGTGCAATGGTGCCACCGCGCATGGGGATTTTGATCATGCTACGGCGCGCCTGGGTCGAGCCCTTACGGATGGCCTCTGGGACTTCGTTGGCCTTGCCAAGGCCCACACCGACGCTGCCGTGGCCATCGCCGACGACTACGAGGGCGCTGAAGCTGAAGCGGCGGCCGCCTTTGACGACCTTGGCGACGCGGTTGATGTAGATGACCTTTTCGGTCAGCTCTTCCTGTCCCTGTTCGGAGCGGTCGAATCGGTTGTCGGCCATCTAGAACCCCAATCCTGCTTCGCGGGCGGCATCGGCGAGTGCCTGCACGCGGCCGTGGTACTTGTAGCCACCGCGGTCAAAGACCACGAGGGAGATGCCGTTGGCTTTGGCGCGTTCGGCGATGGCCTTGCCAACGACGGCGGCGCGCTCGGTCTTGGTCTTTCCCCTCACCTCGGCGGCGAGCTCCTTATCGGCATCGCTGGCGGCGGCGAGGGTGTGGCCCGCGACGTCATCGATGACCTGCGCGTAGATGTGCTGCGCGCTGCGGAAGACGTTGAGCCGCGGGCGGGCGGGCGTGCCGGAGACGGACTTGCGGACGCGCGCGTGCCGGCGCTGGCGGGCGAGAACGGGAGTTGCCTTGCTCATTACTTGCCTACCTTCCCGGCCTTGCCAGCCTTGCGGCGGACGCGCTCGCCGAGGTAGCGGATGCCTTTGCCCTTGTAGGGCTCGGGTGGCCGGAGCTTGCGGATGTTGGCCGCGACCTGGCCGACGCGTTCCTTATCGATGCCCTGCACGTGGACGCGGGGCCCTTCGACGGCGAAGGTGATGCCTTCGGGCGGATTCACGATGACCGGGTGCGAGAAGCCGAGGGCGAGCTGGAGGTTCGAGCCCTGCATCTGGGCGCGGTAGCCGACGCCCTGGACTTCGAGGGTGCGGGTGAAGCCGGTGGTGACCCCGGTGACCATGTTGTTGAGGAGCGAGCGCGAGAGCCCGTGGAGCGCGCGCTGCTTGCCTTCATCGTTCGGGCGGGTGACGGAGATGACGCCATCCTGGCGCTCGAACGAGATGGTGCGGGGGAACTGGCGCTTGAGTTCGCCCTTCGGTCCCCTGACTTCGACGAGGTTTGACTCATCGATGGAGACCTGGACCCCCGCGGGGATGGTGATCGGCTGGCGGCCAATACGAGACATCGAGCCGTCCTCCTACCACACGTAGCAGAGGACCTCGCCGCCAACTTCCTGGCGGCGGGCCTCCTGCCCGGACATGACGCCCTTGGGCGTCGAGATGATGGCAATACCCAGTCCGCCGTAGACGCGCGGGATTTCGCGGCGCTGGACGTAGACGCGCAAGCCCGGCTTGGAGACTCGCTGAAGCCCGTTGAGCACGGGCTGCTTGCGGCCGCCATAGCTGAGTTCGACCTTCAGGTTGGGCTGGGGGCGGCCTTCTTCGGAGATGACCGAGAAGTCCTTGATGAAGCCTTCTTCCTTCAGAACCTTCGCGATGGCGACCTTGATCTTCGATGCCGGGATCATGACGGAATCATGGCGGGCGGCGGCCGCATTCCTGATTCGCGTCAGCATGTCGGCGATGGGATCACTCACATTCATTGCACTTCCCCTCTGGCGTTTGCTTTCGCACTTACCAGCTGGATTTGGTCACTCCGGGGAGCAGACCGCGGTGGGCGTATTCGCGCATGGTGATGCGCGAGAGGCCGAACCGGCGGATGTACCCCTTTGGGCGGCCGGTGACGATGCACCGGTTGTGGATGCGGGTTGGGCTGCTGTTGAGCGGCAGCTTGCGGAGTTCATCGTAGAGCGCGGCCACCTTCGCCGGGTCGTCCCACGACTTCTTGAGTTCGCGCTTCAGTTCGGCCCGGCGGGCGGCGTACCTGGCGTTGAGCTCTTTGCGGCGGTTGTCGCGATTCACAATGCCTTTCGAGGCCATTCCGTCGTGCTCCTAGTTCTTCCGGAAGGGGAGGCCCATGAGCTCGAGGAGCCTGCGGCCTTCTTCGTCGGTCTTGGCGGTCGTAACGATGGTGACCTGCAAGCCCCGGACCTTGTCGACGCGGTCGTACTCGATCTCGGGGAAGATCAGCTGTTCGCGGACGCCGAGGCTATAGTTGCCGCGTCCATCGAAGGCGTTGGGGTTGAGGCCCTGGAAATCGCGGATGCGCGGCAGCGCGGCGCTGACGAGCCGGTCCAGGAATTCGTACATGCGGTCGCCCCGCAGCGTGGTCATGACGCCGATGGGGTTGCCTTCGCGGAGGCGGAAGTTGGCGATCGAGCGCCTGGCGCGGGTGATCATCGCCTTCTGGCCGGTAATGGCGGAGACTTCCTCGGACGCGCGATCGAGCGCATTGGCATCGGTCAGCGCTTCGCCGAGGCCGACGTTGACGTTGATCTTGGTGATGCGCGGGACCTGCATGACGTTGGCATAGCCGTACTGCTCGCGCAGTGCGGGCGCCACTTCCGACTTGTAGCGTTCCTTCAATCGCGGCGGCATCACTCGATATCCTCTCCGCTGCGCTTGCCCACCCGGACCATGGTGCCGTCCTCGCGCCGCCGGAAGGTGACGCGGGTCGGCTCATCGTTGTTCGGGTCGATGAGCATGACGTTGCTGATGTGGATCGGGGCTTCGCGTTCGACGATTGCCGAGGCCTGGCCCTGCTGGCGCGCGCGCTGGTGTTTCTTGACGATGTTGACGCCTTCAACGAGCACGCGGTTGTGCTTGGTGATAACGGCGCGGACGGTGCCGCGCTTGCCGCGGTCCTTCCCGGCCAGGACGACGACTTTGTCGCCGCGTTTAATCTTGGCAGGCACTACAGTACCTCCGGTGCAAGCGAGACGATTTTCATGAAGTTGCGGTCGCGCAGTTCGCGGGCCACGGGGCCGAAGATGCGGGTACCGCGCGGGTTTTCGCCGTCATTGGCGAGGAGGACGGCGGCGTTTTCGTCGAAGCGGATGTAGGAGCCATCGGGGCGGCCGTATTCCTTGCTGACACGGACCACGACGGCCTTGACGACATCGCCCTTTTTCACCGCGGCGTTGGGCTGGGCGACCTTGACGCTGGCGACGATGACATCGCCCGGGCGGGCGTAGCGGCGGCGGCTGCCGCCGAGCACGCGGATGCAGAGGAGCGAGCGGGCGCCGCTGTTATCGGCTGCCTTGAGGCGGGTTTCCTGCTGGATCACTCCTGTACCTCCGACTTGGGTGCCACCTGGGCTGTGACTTCAATCTCCCGGCCGATGGTCTCGGGCGCGATTTCAGCGACATCGCCCCTTGCGAGGATTTCGATGACGCGCCAGCGCTTGTCCCTGGAGATGGGCCGGCATTCCTGGATGCGTACGACATCGCCGAGCTTGCACGACTCGTTCTCATCGTGGGCCTTGTAGCGCTCGGTCACCGTCACGACCTTGTGGTAGAGGCGGTGTTTCTTCTTGCGCTCGACGGAGACGACGATGGTCTTCTGCATTTTGTCCGAAACGACAGTTCCCTGGATGACGCGTTGCGTTCCCATGGCTACTCCCCACCCAGCATGGCTTCGATCTGGCGCTCCCGCTTGATGGTGCGGAGGCGGGCGATGCGGCGCTTCGCGTTGCGGAGCTCGCGGTAGTTCTGGAGCTGGCGGCTGGCGTGCTGGAAGCGGAGGGTGAAGAGGGCGCGGTACGCCTCGTTGATCTCGTGATCCAGCCGGGAATCGTCGAGCCGGCGCAGGTCTTCAGCAGTCTGTCGGGCCATCAGATCACCGCCTCTTCGCGAACCACCACGCGGGTGGGCACGGGGAGCTTATGGGCCGCGAGACGAAGGGCTTCGCGGGCGACGTGCTCGGGCACGCCGGCAATTTCGAACATGATGCGGTTGGGCTTGACGACGGCGACCCAGCGGTCGGGGGCGCCCTTGCCGGAGCCCATCCGCGTCTCAGCCGGTTTCGCCGTCACCGGCTTATCCGGGAAGATGCGGATCCACACCTTGCCTCCACGCTTCATCTCGTGGGTCATGGCGCGGCGGGCGCTTTCGATGTGGCGGGAGTCGATCCAGGCAGCGCCCTGGGCCTGCAGGCCATACTCGCCGAACGCGACGTAGTTGCCGGCGTTGGCGATACCCTGGCGGCGGCCACGGTGCTGCTTGCGGTGCTTCACTCGACGGGGTTGCAGCATTATGCGTCTCCCTCGGTGGTTTCGCGGCGGGCGGCCTGCTGCTCCATGGAGATGGCGGTATGCGCGGGGCCAGCTGCCTCGACCTCCGACACCGGGCGCGCCGGGGCCGCGACCGGCTCGGGAATCTCTTCCTCGACTGCGGGAGCGCCCCTCTCGGGCAGGATTTCGCCCTTGTAAATCCAGACCTTCACGCCGATGCGGCCGAAGGTGGTGTGTGCCTCGGCGAGACCGTAGTCGATATCGGCGCGGAGGGTGTGGCGGGGCACGCGTCCCTGGGTTTCGCTTTCGCGGCGGGACATTTCCGAGCCACCCAGGCGGCCGGCGATAGCCACGCGGCATCCCTGGGCGCCGCGCTGCATGGTGCGCTGGACCGATTGTTTGATGGCACGCCGGAAGGCGACCCGGCGCTCGAGCTGGTCAGCGACGGAGCGGGCGACCAGATAGGCGTCGAGCTCGGGGACGCGGATTTCCTGGATGTTCACGCGGACGCGGCCGCCAGTAAATCGCTCGAGCGCGTTGCGCAGGTCTTCGACCTTGGCGCCACCGCGGCCGATGACGATGCCGGGCTTGGCGGTGTGGATGGTGACCGTCACGAGATTGGCGTTGCGGTCGATCTCAATCCGGCTGATGGCGGCATCGGGCAGCTCATCCAGGACGAAGCGGCGAAGCTCCAGGTCCTGGTGGAGGCGTTCGGTATAGTCGCGCTCGGCGAACCATTTCGACTCCCAGTCGTAGATGACACCCAGGCGGAAGCCGTGCGGATGGATTTTCTGTCCCACGGTTAGTCCTCCCGCTCGTCGAGAATGATGGTGATGTGGCTGGAGCGCTTGAGGATAGGGCTGACGCGGCCGCGTGAGCGGGGACGGAAGCGCCGCATGGTGGGGCCGTCATCGGCGTAGGCGCGCTTGATGACCATGTTATCCACATCCAGGTCGAAGTTGTTCTCGGCGTTCGAGGCGGCGGAGAGCACGACCTTCGAGACCGTGCGGGCATGGGGCGACTGGACGTAGCGGAGGAGCGCCAGCGCCTGATCGACCGTGAGCCCGGGGAGCCGATCGAGGATGAGCCGCACCTTGCGGGGCGATGCGCCCATCCCCTTGGTGGTTGCTCGTACTTCCATGGTTAGCGCCTCACCTTGCTCTGGCGGTCGCTCTTCGAGACGTGACCCCGGAAGGTCCGCGTGAGCGCGAATTCGCCCAGCTTGTGGCCGACCATGTTTTCGGTGACGAACACCGGTACGTGGCGGCGGCCATCGTGGACGGCGATGGTCAGGCCGATCATCTCGGGCAGGATGGTTGAGGCGCGCGACCAGGTCTTAATGACCGAACGCTGCTGGGCGTTGCGCATGGCCATGACCTTTTTTTCGAGCGAAGGGTGGATGTAGGGGCCCTTCTTAATGGAACGTGACATGTCCTACTCCTAGCTTCGCCGCCGAACGACGTACTTGTCGGTGCGCTTGTTGTTGCGGGTGCGGTAGCCGAGGGTCGGCTTGCCCCAGGGGGTTTTCGGGCCCGGCATGCCCACGGGGGCACGGCCTTCGCCGCCTCCGTGGGGATGGTCGCGCGGGTTCATCACGGCGCCGCGAACTTCGGGCCGGCGGCCGCGATGGCGGGTACGCCCGGCCTTGCCCAGCTTGACGAGCGAGTGCTCGACATTGCCGACCTGGCCGATCGTGGCCATGCACTCGATGCGGACGCGCCGCATCTCGCCGCTGGGGAGGCGAAGCAGGGCGTAGTCGCCTTCCTTGGCCATGAGCTGGGCGGCGGCGCCGGCGCTGCGCACAATCTGGCCGCCCTTCCCGGGCGTGAGCTCGACGTTGTGCACCTGGGTACCGGTGGGCATGTTCGCGAGTGGAAGCGCGTTGCCCACGCGGACTTCGGCGTCTGGACCGCTTACCAGGACGGCACCAACAGCGAGGCCGTTTGGCGCGAGGATGTAGCGCTTTTCACCATCGACGTACTGGAGAAGGGCGATGCGGGCGGTCCGGTTCGGGTCGTATTCGATGGCGGCGACCTTCGCCGGGATGCCGGCCTTATCGCGCTTCCAATCGATGATGCGGTAAAGGCGGCGATTGCCGCCGCCGCGGCTGCGCACGGTGATCCGTCCCTGGTTGTTGCGCCCGCCGGACTTGCTCTTGAGCGAGACGGTCAGCGACTTCTCGGGAGTCTTCCTGGTGACTTCCGAATAGACCTGGCCGCTGGCGTTACGGCGCCCGGGGGAGGTTGGCTTGTACTGCTTGATTGGCATGCCCTAGATCCCCTCGAAGAGCTCGATCTTGTCGCCGGGCACGAGCGTGACCACGGCTTTCTTCCAGTCCGGGCGGTTGACGATGCGGCGGCCGAAGCGCTTGGGCTTGCCCTTCATGGTCATCGTGTTGACGTTCGAAACGCGGACGTTGAACGCGACCTGGACGGCTTCCTTGATCTGGTTTTTGTTGGCGCGGATATCGACCTCGAAGACGTACTTGTCCTGGCCGGTGAGGAGCGTGCTCTTCTCGGTGATGATGGGCCGCAGCAGGACGGCGTAGGGGTGCAGTTCCTTCGGCATTACACGGCCTCCTTGACGCGGCCGCGCTGCGGCTTCACGTTGGCGCCGCCCCAGAGTGCCTCGCACTTGCGGATGGCATCTTCGGACATGACCAGCCGGTGGGCGTTAACCAGGTCGACCACGTTCAGGTTCTGTGCGGGAAGGGCCCTGGCGGCCCCGATGTTCCGGGTAGCGCGGGTGAGTTCGGGCACGTATTCGCCGGTCACCACAAGCGCGGTGCGTTCGACCCCGAGGGCGCGCAGGGCAGCCTGGATGGTGCGGGTTTTGCCATCGGGTGCAGCCAGGCCATCGACCACGATGAGGGTGCCGCTCGCCGCGTGGCTGCTGAGAGCGGAGCGGAGCGCGAGCCGGCGCATGGTGCGGGGAAGGTCCCTGGCGAAGCTGTGCGGCTTCGGGCCATGGGCCACGCCACCGCCGACGTGGTGGGATGCGCGGATGGATCCCTGGCGCGAGCGGCCGAGGCCTTTCTGCTTGCGAATCTTCACCGTGGAGCCCTGGACCTCGCCCCGCCGCCTGGTGTTGGCGAGGCCAGCGCGGCGGTTCGCCATCTGGGCGACGTACGCCTGGTGGAGGACCGCGCGGTTTGGCTCGATGCCGAAGACTTCGTCGGCGGCATCGATTTCACGGACGTGGGTCCCGGCGGTATCGAAGACTTTCAGCTTCATTTCGATACCTTCCTTGCTTTGCGAACGCGGACGAGACCGCCGACCGGACCGGGGACCGAGCCGGCGACGAAGATGACTCCTCGCTCATCGTTCCGGGCGACCACTTCGAGGTTCATGATGGTGGTGCGCGCCGCGCCCATGTGCCCGGCCATGCGCGTGCCCTTGTAGACACGGCCTGGCGTGGTGCCCGAGCCGATCGAGCCCGGGGCGCGGTGCCTGTCGCTCTGGCCGTGGGTCTTGGGGCCGCCGCGGAAGTTGTGCCGGCGGACGCCGCCCTGGTATCCGCGTCCCTTGGAGGTGGCGGTGACATCGACGCGGTTGCCGGTTTCGAACAGCTCCGCGCCGAGGCGGTCGCCGAGCGAGTAGGCGGAGGCATCGGTGACGGGGAATTCGGCCAGGTGGCGCAGCTTCAAGTTCCCCGCGGCCTTGAGGTGGCCGGCCTCGGGCTTGTTGAGCTTGCGGTCGTGCTGGAACCCGACCTGGATGGCGGTGTAGCCATCGGCTTCGGGTGAGCGGATGTGTGTGACAAAGCAGGGCCCCACCTCGACGGCGGTGACGCCGCGCAGGCGTCCCTTCGCGTCGAACACCTGGGTGGCGCCCAGTTTGCGGCCAAGCAATCCTTCAATGCTCATGGTGTTACAGCTTGATCTCGATATCGACGCCGCTGGGCAACTGAAGCCGCATGAGCGTGTCTACCGTCTTGGAAGTCGGCTCCATGATGTCGATGAGCCGCTTGTGCGTCCGGATCTCGAATTGCTCGCGGGCATCCTTATGGATGTGCGGGCCTTTGAGGACCGTGAACTTGTCGATGGACGTGGGGAGCGGCACCGGCCCGGCGACGGCCGCGCCAGTGCGCTCGGCAGCTTCAACGATCTGCCGCGCGGACTGGTCCAGGAGCCGGTGGTCGTATGCCTTGAGCTTGATGCGTATCTGTTGACGTGCCATGGTGCCGAACCCCTCGGTCTGCTCCCGCTCGCCTAGGCGAGGATCTTGGTGACGACGCCGGCGCCGACGGTG
>CAZYLL010000006.1:0-132155 GCA_964648195.1 uncultured Anaerolineaceae bacterium
GTCGAGCACTTCTTCGAGCACCCGCCCGTCCTGGCGTTCCAGGTACACGTCAGGAGCCACTCCGCGCTCGCTGCTCGTCCTTCCTGTTTCGTCTTTCCCGTCGATCAGCGGGAACTCCATCAGCCGGGCAATTGTCGGTGCAATATCCACCTGCTTCGCCTCGGCGTCGATGAGCGCGCTGCGCTTGACCCCTGGGCCTGAAAACACCAGTGGCGACCGCGATTGGATCACGTCGAGTGCGCCGTGCTGGCCCGGCTGCCGCCCATAGGCGTAACTCTTCGGGTTCACCACGAGGTCGGGCCCGTTAGGGCTGTCGAACAACTGGGAGATCCGTTCGTAGGCGAAGGGATAGGTGAGGCGATCGGGCTCGACAAATGCCCGCTGAACATCCTCGGGGTTCCCCGCCGCCGCGAGTTCTTCGGCGAGCGTGCTCAGCGCACGGTAGTCCTGGCGTTCGATCGGATTTTGCCCCAGGACCTCAACCACGGCGTATTCGTGGCCGTGCGGCCCGTATCGCCGCACCCACCGGACCATCCCGCGGAGCGCCCACGCCTCATAGCTCCAGCTCCCGTCGCGCACCAGCCGCGCTGTCGCCACGAAGTCGGTCCAGGCTTCGCCCTCCTTCGTCGTCAGTAGCTTGTGGATGGCGAGGTTGCCCGACTCCTCCTGGTGATGGTCGAGACCCTGGCCGCCCTCGCGTTCGGGGCCGACGAGTTCGGTCGAAGGGGTGCCCATGGCAGCGGTCACGCGGTCCTCCTGGCGCTGGTTGCGGAATCCTACCACCCGGCCGCACGAGCCACGGCCGCCTCGCCCGTTATTGCCCCGGCTGCCAGCCGGCGAACGTCCCCTCCGTCTCCACCTCCATCGCGCCGAGGAACTTCGCGGTCATCATGTAGTAGCCCACCAGCAGCGCGATCCCGGCGATCGCCGCCGGGCCGAAGTACACCGCAAGCCCGTTGTGCACCTCCGCGGGAGGGTGGTCGCTCGCGATCAGGGCATCCACGTAGCTCAGGACGGCGCGCTCGCGCTCCGAAAACAGGTCGCTTGTCCGCCAGTGGTGAAGTGCCGCGATCCGGTCATCGCTGAGTCCCGCCTGCCGGCCGATGCGCACATGCTGGTGCCATTCGTACGTGCTGTGGTGAAGGATAGCGACCCGGAGGATAGCCAGTTCGCGCGTGGCCACATCGAGCCCGCAGTCGTTCCACAGCGCATTCCCCATGCGCAGGTACGCCCGCCATACGAGCGGGTTGTTCGCCATCACCCGGAAGATGTTGGGGAGGGCGCCGTTTGTGGTATTCCGGTCCCAAACATACTGCAGGCTCTCCGGGATATCCGAGCGTTCGGCAAAGGGAAGGCGGGCCATGCTCCACTCCTCTACGGGAAGGGGTTGAGCCGAAGCATAGCTCCCCCGCCGCCACAGTGCGCCAGCGCATCACTGTGGCGGCGTACGCGGGCGTTGAGCAGTATGAGCCGTACTTCGCGGCGCACGGCTTCGCCAGCGAGGCCCGGGCCCTGCAGGAAGGCGTCAAGCGCGGTGACTACCTCGGCGTGAAGCACCTGGTGACCGGCGAGACGGCCCGGACGTTCGTCGTCTGCGGCACCCCGGCGAGGTGAAGGCGAGGGTCGAAAAGCTCTGGGACGTGGTGGACTCGGTCGCGCTCATGCCGCCCGCCTGCGCCCTCGCCCCGGAGCAGGTGATGGCCTATGCGGCGGCCATCGCCCGGCTGTTCTACTGCTAGCGTCGCCGATCCAGCGACAGGGCTTCACTTCCCTGGGGCGCGAGCATCGCCGTTCGCCACCGGCAGAGCACGATGGTTGCGGCCGCGCACGCTCCCGTGAGCGCCGTGGCAGCGGCGCCCCCGCTCGTACCGGTCGCCGCCCGCAGGCCAATCTCTACGGCCGACCATACCGCTGCGGGCCACGCCATCAGCTCAAACGCGAAGTAGGCGCGGCGCCTCATGCGGCGGTCTCCTTCGCACCGAACTCGCGCTCGATCATCCCCACAAACGCCGTGGCAAGGTCCGGGTCGAACTGCGTGCCACGCCCATTGAGGATCTCTTCAACCGCCCGCTCGAACGTCAGCCCCTTGCGATAGGGACGGTCGGTGGTCATCGCGCTGTAGGCGTCGGAGAGGGTGAACAGGCGCGTAGGCAGCGTGATTTCGGTGCCTTTCAGGTGTCCGGGGTATCCGTTGCCGTCGAAGCGTTCGTGGTGATGCCGCACCAGGTTCACCACCGTGTCGTAGTCAGTCACCGCAGCGGTGATGGCGGCCCCCATCAGCGCATGCTCTTCCATGCTTCGCCGCTCCGCTGCAGTCAGGGGCCCCGGCTTCCGGAGGATCTCATCGGGCACCACGATCTTCCCCAGGTCGTGGATCGGCCCGCCGATCGCAACCGCGTTCAGCTGGTCCTCTTCGAGCCCGAGCTCCAGCGCGAGTGTCATCGCGAGCTGGGTCGCGTGGTCGCTGTGGAACCGGGTGTAGCTGTCCCGCCGGTCGATCGCCTTCACGAGGTTTCGCAGCGCCTTCAGGTTTCCCACCTTCAGCAGCGATTCGGGCGAGGCGGGGACGCCAGCCACCGGCGCGACCGTCGGCGTAATCGCCTTGTCCAGGTACATGTGGTCTTCGGCTTCGGCGATGAGGTCGCGAGGCGATTCCACCCCCCGGTATTCCGCCACCCCGCAGCTGATCCGGGTCGGCAGGGTGATGCGTGCCCCGTTCACCACCTCGATCTCCGCTACCGCCCGGCGGACCCGCTCCATCGCCTGCCGCGCCTGAGGCGCAGTGGTATCGGGAAACACCACGACAAACTCATCGCCTCCGAAGCGTGCGAACTGGGCTGGCGGCTCGACGAACCGCGCCAGCGCCGAGGCCACGCGCTTCAGCACCTGGTCACCTTCTTCGTGGCCCACAAAGTCGTTCAGCAGCTTGAAGTTGTCGATATCGAGGTACGCCACCGCCAGCGGCCGGTTGTGGCGTTGCGATGCCGCCACCGCTTCGACGATGAACTCATCGATGTACCGCCGGTTCGGGCTCCCCGTCAGGGCATCGGTATAGGCCAGCTTGCGGTACACGGCGGCCTGCTCCGCGGCGATCTGCCGTTCCCGGCTATCCACGGCCTTGTTCAGCAGGTGCCACAGGATCTCGGCGTCAAAAGGCTTCCCCAGGAAGTCATCGGCCCCGGCCTTCATCGAACGTACGGCAACGTCCACATCGACAAACCCCGTGATCGCCACGATGCCCGATGACGGCGAAAGTTCACGTGCCTTGGCGATGACGTCGAGCCCCGACATGTCGGGAAGGCTGATATCCGAGGCGATGGCATCGAACCGGGCGTTTGCGATCGCCTGGATCGCGCTCGAACCCGACCGCACGACCGTCACATCGCCGGTATGCTGCCCCAGCACCAGCTGGATGAGCCGCCCAAGCGCCGGGTCGTCCTCGATCACCAGGACCCGCATCGGGCCTCGCGCTCTGTGCAGATGCAGGGGTTCCACGTCGTGATTGTCGGCCGTGCACTCCGGATGTGAAGTAGCGAGGAAGGCGAATTCCTCCGACCCCTACTTTGCCGGCACCACCCAGATCCGGCGCGCAACCTGCGTCCCCATCACCACCGACCGGCCCTCGATCTGCACCGTGATCGTCCCCCGGTAGGGCGCCACCGATTCCAGCCGTACCGTCTGTCCGGGCCGGATGCCCTCCTCATCGAAAAACTGGAGCAGCTGTTCGTCTTCCTCGAATACCCGGTCGATCGTCGCTCGCTCCCCTTCCTTGATGTCGGCAAGCGTGACCATCGAAAGCTTCCGGTTCGGACCATGGCCCGGGATCGGGTACCCGAAGGGGCTCCGCTGTGGCCGCCCGAGCATTTCATACAGGTGCGGCTCCGTCACGTCCGAAATCCCGTGCTCCAGCAGATGCGCCTCTTCGTAGGCGCGCCACCACGGCACTTTCAACACGTTGGTGATCAGGCACTCAGCCAACCGATGGCGGCGGACCATCTGCTCCGCCCGGCGCAGCCCCTCCGCCGTCAGGTGGATGTTCTTCTTTGGGTCGATCGTCACCAGGCCGTCGCGCACCAGCCGCTTCAACATCCCCGCAACCGAGGGTGGCGTGATATCCAGCCGGTCGGCAAGGCGCACCGCGATGACATCGAGCCCCTCATCGTGGCTCAACCGGTAAATCGCCGTCAGATAGTCGTCCGTCGCGACGTTCGAGACCTGCTTCGGCATGGCCCGCCGATCATCACATGTCCGGCGTTCCGCGGCCATCCCGGGGTTTCAGCGCAGGCAGGCTGCCCCGAGGATCTCGTCCGTTCAGGCAGCCTTCTTCCCGGGCGCCCTGGGGACGATCTGGAGGGGGATCACGTTCGCAGGCACCTTCCGCGAATGGCCGCCCAGGTAGGCGGCCACGCATGGCGGTACCGGCTGGATCGTGGCACAGCACGAAATGCAACGCTGCGCCCGGTTTCCCGGGTCGAACGGGCAGGAATCTTCAACAGCGGACATGGGGTGACCTCCCGGTTGCTATCAGGAGGTATCGACCGTCACGCCCCGGTGGATGAGGGGTAACAACGTCACCCCCCGCGGGAATTGGCCGGGTGAGCACAATTAACTTTGTTAGGGCACCGGAAACTTACCTGACGGTAATTCGCTCTTCCCAGTCAGTTCGCATTCGACGTAGACTATGGCGGCTATTGATGCTAGCAGAAGGAGTTCACCCCATGGCCGCAAATGCCGCGACCGAGTCCGGTCTCGACCTGTCCTGGCTCAACCTCTACGACGACGCAGCCTCAGCCGTCCCCGGGAAGAAGGGGCTGACGCTCAAGGAAATCAACCTCGGGCGCTATGCTGACGCGGCTCGGGGTGCGGGCGATATGACGTACCGCATGCGCGGCGCGGTTTCCCGCCCGGGCGCCCAGCGTTTCGGGCCCAACTACCAGTCGAAGTCCGACGTGTGGTCCGAAAACTGCATCATGCTCTACGAAGAGGCCACACAGCGGCAGTGGTCCTCCGCGCGCGATATCCCCTGGGATACCCTCGAGGAGCTCCCCGACGAGATGGAGCGGGCCATGTGCCAGCTCTGCACCATGCTCACCGAGGTCGAATTCATCGCCGGCGACGTGCCCGGCCAGTGGATGCCCTTCGTCAGCGCCCAGGACTTCGAAGCCGGCCTCTTCCTCATGTCCCAGATCATGGATGAGGCGCGCCATACCGATGTCTTCCGCAAGCGGGCGCTCGCCAATGGCGGCGGGCTCCTCGCCCAGGGCGCCGGCCTCGGCCTCCGCACCCTCATCGAGGCCCGTGATTTCACCGAGATGTCTGTCCTGATGCACGTCCAGGCCGAAGGCTTCGTCCAGTCCATGTTCCGCATGGGCGAGCTCATCGGCCAGACCGAGGCCGATAAGCGCATCTTCCGCATGAGCGCCCAGGATGAGTCCCGCCACCTGGCCTTCGGCGTCATGCACCTCAAGTACGTGCTCGATACCGAGCCCGAGCGCCGCGAAGAGATCCATCACTACCTCGATAAGGCTGAAGGTGACGCCGCCGGCGGCGGGTCGGGCGATGTCACCTTCCCGCCCGTCTTCGAATCGCTTTGCATCCTCCTCGGCGGCGGCGTCGACAAGTTCGATGAGGGCCTCCAGAAGTTCCTCCTGCTGCGCAAGCGCCAGATCAACGAATACGTGCACCGGCTCACTGTCGCCGGCCTTGGAGACCGCCGCCAGCGGCTTGGGCCGTTGATGGCCCAGTTCCTCGACCCGGCCTAGGCCTGGTCCCTCGTCGCAACCTCGCGCGCCCGGTGCCCGCCGGGCGCGAAACCAACACGCCCGCCACCAACCGGAGTTAACACATGTCTACTGGAGAAGCACTCGCCCAGGCCGCCCAGGCGACCCAGGTCGAAATCCCTCAGGAAGCCCGTGACAAGGCCCGCCAGCTTGGCTGGGAAGAAGGCCTCATCGAACTCGCCCTGGCCAAGGGCCACAGCCTCCAGGTCATCTGGCAGGCGCTCCGCGCAGAGGTCGATGGCAAGCGCGCGAAGGAATTCCTCCAGGGGGGCCAGGCCGCTGTCCCGCGCGACCTCTCCTGGATGAAGGTCCCCACCGAATGGGGCATCCGCGCCCGCGCCAGCGACCCTGAAATGGGCCTCACCATCGGCGACCTGAACGTCGGTACCTACGGCGACATCCCCGATGTCTGGTACAACCGCTCCGAGATCGCCCGTGGCTCCTATCCTGCTCCGGTCGTGGAAGACATGGGATACACCATCTTTGATAAGGCGATCGTCTGGGCCGACTGCTGCGTGCCCCTGTACGAGGAGGCCATCCGCGATCGCTGGGTCTCTGCCACTGACCTCGACTGGGCCAGCCTCAAACCTATCGACCCCCGCATGGAGAAGGCCGTCTGCCAGTTCCTGACCGAGCAGAGCGAGCGCGCCTACTACACCGGCGCCCTGTGGTCGGGCTGGCTCCCGGAGATCAGCTACGGCTACCTCGAGCTAAAGCTCTTCCTCTCCACCGTAATCTACGACCTGGCACGCCATTCCGAAGCCTTCCGGAAGCGCGCGCTCGCCAACGGCGGCGGGCTCGGACTGCAGGCCCCGACCGACTTCTCCCGCGCCGCCCAGGAGGCCCGCAGCTTCCCCGAGCTCGCCATGATCCTCTTCGTCCAGGACAGCATGCTCTACACGCTGTTCAGCCACGGCGATTCGTTCGCCCAGACGCCACTCGAACGCGAAATGTACCGGCTCGTGGCGAAGGATCGGAAGCGGATGATGGACTACCACATCGAGCGCCTGAAGCACATGCTCTTTAAGCTCCCGGAGCGCCGCCAGGAGCAGAACCTGTACCTCAACAAAGCCGAATCGCGCATGGTCCGCGACTGGTCGGACGCCGCTGTCAACGAGCCGCTCGCCATGATGCTTGGCGGCGGGCGCGACCGCATGGCCGAAGGCCAGGCCAGGCTGAGGGAACTTCGCAAGCTCCAGGTCACCAACTACCTTGCCGACCTCGAAAAGGCCACGTTCCAGCGGAAGAATCTCAACGGGCGCCTGAAGGAACTCCTCGACTCCTAGCCCCTCGACCAGGCGGCGCAACAAAAGGGGCTCCCCGGATAGGGAGCCCTTTCCTTTTCGGCCCGCGGCCGGCGCTACGCGATTCCGAACGCCATCCGCAGCCGGGCGACCAGCCCTTGCCCTTTCGCCTTTGGGCTCCCGCCCTCGAGCCTTGCCAGTCTCCGGTACTCCCGGAGCGCCTGGGCGTCCCGGTATTTGCGCAGGAGCCACGCCGGCTCCGGCTGGCCGTGTGCATACAGCCGCCCGTCGTGTGTGACGGAAAGGCCATGGGTGATCTGCGCCAACGAACGGTACATGTCGGTCACCTCCATCGTGTACCTCTCAGGCTGTCTGCTCGCGGAGCTGTTCCGCTGTCGCAGGCTTCGATTCATCGGCTCGCTGGTCCCGAAGCATTCGGATCGCCAGACGATGCAACACCATCTGGTTTTTCACAGCATCCTCTCCGTATCGCTTGTTGGTGGTCATCGCAGCCATGCGTGGAGAATGCGTCATGATCAGGTTCAACATTGCATGTAACTCCTTCGCTTCTTATGCACTTCTTGAAAGTCGCGGGCGAATGCTGCAGCCAGCACTGGCGACCCCGGTCCAGGTGCTTTGCCAGGTCGAAATCCGTTGCGGATAGCTCGGATGACTGCGTGGTCGGCTAACCCGGGGTTTGGTTAGCTACTCCAGCTGAGCCGATCGAGACAAGAAAAAAGCCGTACCGCCTGGCGGTACGGCATCGATGCCGTTCTTCCAGGGAAGAACGCTAACGAATCGATGCGTCCCCGCGTGCGGTCGCCGCGAACACATTGCCGATCACCATGTCAAATTCCTCCGGCGTTGCCGCTGTTATTGCTGGAAACGAACGTACCCGCACGAAGGTTAACTGTCAATGGGAAAAAGCGGGCCCAACGTTAACAGTGTGACCACATTCACAGGGGCCGCTCCGCCACTCGCTGCTGCCGGGACGCTACACTGGCTCCATGCTGGCGCGTCTCAGCGCATTCGCCCTAGCCGCTGCTCCCGGGCTGCTTGCCCTGGCATCTGTCAGCGTGCCGCCGTCGCCCGTGGAGGCGAACCGCGGCGATTCCCTCGGCGCCGAGTTGCGGTACATCGGCCGCGACCCGCTGACCGGCATGCCTGCGCGCATCGACGACCGGTTCATCGCCGAATCCGAGCGCGCCATCGAACGGTATGGCAAGGATCCCGGGACGCCCGTCCCGCCTCCACCGCCGGGACCGCTCGAGATCGCGAATGTCACTATCGAGCGCCTTGGCATCTCGGCCGCCCCCGTCGGACGGTACGGCCTCGATGCCTTCGGCCGGCTCGATGTTCCCCAGGACACGACCACAATCGGCTGGAGCCCCGCGTACAACGACCTCCCCGGGCAAGGCGGGGCCACGTTCTTCGCAGCACACTACGAATATGCCGGCCGTCCGGGCGTGTTCTACCGCCTCTCGACACTCCGCCCCGGCGACTCCATCGAAGTCACGCTCACCGATGGCACGCTGCACCGCTACCGGGTCACTTCCACCGTCGAGTACGCCCTCGCCACCATCGACATGGGCGCCTTGCTGCACGGCCGCGAGGGGATCGAAAGCATCACCCTGATGACCTGTAGCGGGCCGGCGAACGAGGGCGAATATGCCTTCCGCACGGTCGTCCTCGCCGAACGGTCCGATTGAGGCTCGCCCGTTCAGGGGCCGAACGCCTTGTCGATCCCGTACACACGCCGCTCCCGCTCGAACTTCGAGACATCGTGGCTCAGCACGAGCAAGTCGTGTTTCTGGCCAGCCCGGTCCTTCACCTGGTCCCGGAGGATGGCCTCTGGCCTGAACCCAAGACTCTCGAACACCGCGATGGCGCCCTTCTGGTCCACCGTCATCTGGGCAACCATCTTCTCGATGCCCAGGCCGACTGCGTTCGCGAATGCTTCTTGGGTCAGGATGCGGCCAAGTCCGAGCCCGCGGGCACTCTCCGCTACCACCACCCGCAGCTCGGCGACGTGGGCGGTCCAGCGCAGCTGATTCCGGTGGATGGTCGCATAGCCGATGACCTCGCCGCCCGAAAGGGCGAGGATGGTGAACACCTCACCCCGCCCGATTTCGCCAATCCACTCATCGACCGCGGACTCCTGCGTGATATCGCGGCGCAGGAAGAGCAGGTCGTGCTCCGGGAGCTTCCGGGCAAAGTCGATGACGGCCTGCCGGTCAGCGGCCGTCATCGGGCGGAGCGTCACCTCCCGTCCATCGATGAAGCGAGTATCGGGGTAGGAACGCGGAGGTTCGATCGCCATGGGACGCTCCACAAGCTCTCCTGGTGACTATCGCGTCGACGATAGCCCGCCCCGCGCGGCCCCACAAGCGCCGGTCAGCGGCTCGCCAGCTCCTGCAGCACCAGCCCATCCGTCGGGAATGCGAGCGGGGGCGGCTGCCCCGGGTCGAAGTACCTCAGTTCGGAGAGCTCACCGTCGGCCGGGTGCAGGTGGCCGCCGATGACCCGCCCGGCGAACCAGATCCCAACCGTCTGCCGCTCCCGGTCGTGGAAGTTTGAATGCACCGCCGCAATGCCGGTGATCTCCACCTCGAGTCCCGTCTCTTCACGGAATTCCCTTATGGCCGCCTCGCGGACGTCCTCGTCCCACTCCAGCCTGCCGCAGGGAATGCACCATAGCCCCCCGTAACGGCCTTGCGCGCGCCGCCCCATCAACACCCGCCCCGCATCGTCCCGCACGATGACCGCCACCCCAACGCCGGGGTAGCGAACGCGCACATATCCACAAGCCGGGCACGATCCACGCCCCTGCCCGTTCCCGCCCTGGAAAGACAACACGCCGCCGCAGTCCGGGCAGAACTGCCCGCGTGGTTGTGGCGATTGCTGCACCCTCCGCGCCATGCCCGGCTCGCTCACGGCTGCGGCAGCTGCCCTGAGGACCGCAGCGAAGCTACCGCCACGAGGTCCTGGGCGACCTTGGCGATCGCCACCTTCACACTGGCGTTCGATGGCTCATCGCCCGGCCCCCAGTGGTCCGCCGCCCGCGAAATCACCACGTCGGGGACGGCCGCGATTGCCCCAATGTGCCGCATCACCCGCATCACGTCGGTAACCGGGGGCTCCGCGTCCCCACCGGCGATACCGATGACCGCCACTGGCTTTCCCCCCGCGTGCGGCATGTCGATGAAATCGAGCGCGTTCTTCAGGCCGCCCGGCATCGCGCCGTGATACGAAGGGACCACGATCAGGAACGCGTCGGCTGCCGAACAGGCTGCCCGCCAGGCCCCGACAATGGCCGGGTACTGGTCCTCAGGCCGCCCGTCGAGCAGCGGCAGCGAGGCGATCTCGAATGTCTCGCACTGGGCCCCACGAGCCTCCAGCTGGCGCAACGTGAACTGGAGTGCCCGGTCTGCCGAGCTGCGAGGGCGAATGCTGCCGTTGATGCCAAGGACGCGCGTCATGCCTCCAGCGTAAAGACCTGCCACCGAACATGCGATCGCGTCGCCCCGCTAGACTGGGCACGTGGTACGCATCGCCGTCGTCGGCTCCCTGATGATGGACCTCGTCGTCCGCGCACCGCGCCTGCCGGCGTCCGGCGAGTCGCTCATCGCTCACAGCTTCGAGACCTTCATCGGCGGCAAGGGCGGGAACCAGGCCACCGCTGCCGCCCGGCTTGGCGCCGAAGTCGCGATGATCGGCCGCGTCGGCGATGACGACTTTGGCCGTGCCATCATCGCGAGCCTGGCGCGAAACGGCATCGATACCGCCGGCGTCTCCATGGATGCCGCGGTGGGCACGGGGGTGGCGGTGCCGGTGGTCCTCGACGATGCCAGCAACGCGATTCTTGCGGTGCCCCGTGCCAACCTCGCGCTCTCCGCCGCGGATGTCGAAAGGTCCCGGGCGGTGATCGAATCGGCGGATATCCTCATGGTCCAGTTCGAAGTCGGCATGGCGGCCACCGAAGCCGCGATGCGGATCGCCCGGGGCGCAGGCCGTACCGTGCTCCTGAACCCCGCACCCATTGCGCCCAACTGTGCCAGCCTCCTCTCACTGGCCGGCGTGATCATCCCGAACGAAGTCGAGGCTGCCGCCATCGTCCCCGGCGCCATGGGCGACCATGCGCGCGAGGCGGAGACCATCCTCAGCTGGGGAGCGAGTGCCGTCGTCATAACGCTTGGAGACCGCGGTGCGCTTGCCGCTGAACCCGCCGGGTCCACATTCATCCCGGCCTTCCCGGTCGCGGCGGTCGATTCGGTCGGCGCTGGCGATGCCTTCTGCGGGGCGTTTGCCGTCGCTTTGGGCGAAGGTCACAGCCTCGGAGACTCCAGCCGGTTCGCGGCGGCTGCGGCGGCGTTGTCGGTCACCAGGCCCGGGGCCGCCGCTTCCCTCCCCTCTCGTGGCGAGGTTGAGGAATTTTACAATCGGCGGAGGAACTTTGGCCCTCTCCGCAGCGTTCCTGTTGATGATGGGGATCCTGAGTTCGATACTGAGCGTGGCGGCCCCGGGTAGGTGTCTTGAACCCCCAACAGCGATTCTGTCCGCTCTGCGACCGATCCTTCCAGGAAGGCGAGGCCGTGTTGCGCTGCGAGGGCTGCGGTGTTCTCCACCACCCCGGTTGCTGGGTGACCAACGCCGGATGCGCCACCCAGGCAGAGCATCGCGTGGCGCCCCAGGCCATGGCATACACCACCGGCGCCCGCCCGCCCGGCGCCCCGGCCCCCCACCCGGGCGAGGGCACGCGGTCCGCGCCCACGGCCCCTCCTCCTGCAGAAGAGGCGCCCGCTCCAATTCCATTCCGCCAGCCCGGCCGGCCTCACCCGCTGCCACCAACGGAAGAGCGCGACGACGGAGCCATCGGCGCCACGCCGGAGGTCATTCATCGTCGGCCAACCGGGACCGTTGTCCCGCCGGCGCCGCCCAGGCGCTACGTGCCACCTGCTGCCGAGCACTTGCCCCGGAAGCCCCTTCCGCGCATCTACGAGCGGCACCGCCTGTTTGCCTACTGGTACGTGCCGGCCGCTGCCGCCCTCGCCATCGTCGTCGCACTTGGCGTCATCTGGACAGCCGGCCGCCTCTTCGGAGGTGGCGACAGCGAGGCCGGCCCCGGCCCCGCCCCGCCTGCGTCCGCGACCACCGCCTCGCCCGCCGGGACTTCACCGCCGGCCTCAACCGTCACGCCACCCGCGACCTCGTCCGTCCCACCTTCGCCGGTCAACACCACCGGGCCGGGCAAATTCACGGCAGGCGACATCCTGGTAGTGACCGGCACCGGCGACTGCCTGAATGTGCGTACCAACCCGGGCATCGAAAACGATGCCATCATCTGTATCGCCGATGCGACCGAGGTGAAAGTGACCGGCGGTCCCCGCCAGGCCGGCGGGCTCACGTGGTGGAAGGTCGAAACGAGGCTTGGTGAAGGATGGGCGGCCGAAGACTACCTCGTGAAAAAACCGTAGGCCGCATCGCCGCTGCCGCGATCGCGGCTGTCCTGCTCGGAGCTTGCTGGGGCGGAGGCGATGCCGTTGAGCCGAGCCCGGCGCCATCACCAGCTCCTTCGGTCGCTGGCTCGCTGCCGCCACCTTCGCCCACGCCGACGCCCGATCCGCTCGGCCCTCCCCCCACCCGGGCGAACGATGCCCGGACCAGGCTCCAGGCATTCCTCGGCCCCTCGCGGGACGCCGACCCATGTCCCCTGGGCCTGCAGGAGCAGTGGGGCGTGTTCTGCGCGGCGGGAGACGTGGACGGGGACGGCCTCCCTGATCCCGCGTGGTTCATCCCCCTGCACTCTCCGGCTCCCCGCACGCCATTTCCCGCGGTGGTGCTTTTCCGTCCGTCCGGCTCGCAGAAGCTCGAAGAGTTCGCCTCCGATGGCTCCGCTGATGTCTCGCTCCTTGGCGCCGCGCTCTTCCAGGTGGCCGACCGCGACGGCGAGCCAGGCGCCGAAATCAGCTACCTGGTAAACACCTGCACCGCCAACATCTGCACCAGCTTTGTCAGAGTGCAATCGTGGGACGGGACGGCATGGCGGGACATCGGCCCGGCCGACAACGGCATCCCCAACATCGACCGCGTCCAGTTCGAGGGCGAGGCTGCGCTCAGCCGCCTGCTCATCCACGGCGGCAAGCTCGATATCGCAGCCGGCCCCACGCGTGCCGCTACCTACGTCTATGAACTTTCCGGCGGCCGCTACCGCCTGGCGGCCACTGAGTACGATCCGCCGGAGTACCTCTTCCACGCCGTCCTCGACGCCGATGCGCTCTTTGCGAAAGCCAGGTTCGAAGAGGCCATCGCCGCATACAACCGCCTCATCGGCGCTTCCGGCCTGCGCGACTGGAAGGCCGAGACCGGCCGTGGCGCGGGCCGGCCTGCGCTCGAGGGGTACGCCCTCTTTCGCATCGCCGTCGCCACCGCCGCCCTCGGGCACGACCCGACCGAGGCAATCGACCGTGCGATCCGCGAAGGCAAGGAGATCGTGTTTTCCATCGCCGCCCAGGAGTTCCGCAAAGGCTACCAGGAACACGGCAACGTCATCGCCGGGTGTGCCGCCGCAACCAGATACCTCGGCACCATCGGCGATGGCGCCGATACCCCCGCGTACATCGCCCGGCTCTTCGACTACGGCTACGCGAACCAGCCGGGGAAGACTTACCGGGACATCTGTCACCTTCCCTGAGCGCAGGCGTGGCCCGATCGCTGACATAGCTGGCTTCCGGCGCTAGGCTGCCCACGTGAGCTCGTTCGAACCACGGCAGAAGCTCTGGCTCGAAGCCGGCGGAAGGCTGGTGATGTCCGACTACCGCCTCCGGCTGCTCCAGCTCGTCTCCGATACGGGTTCGCTTTCCCAGGCTGCCGCCGCGATGGGACTCTCGTACCGCCGCGCCTGGGGCAAGGTGAAAGAGCTCGAAGCAAACCTCGGCTACCCGCTCGTGCGCTCCGAAGTTGGCGGCGCCGGCGGCGGGCATACGCGCATCACCCCCGAAGGAGAGGCCCTGCTCGCCGCCTACCGCCGCTTCAGCCAGCGCATGGACGAAGCCCTTCGCGCCGTCTACGCCGAGGAGCTCGCGCCCCTCGAACGCAATCCGCTCCCTTAGCCGACCGTCCCGGCTTCTCGCAGCGCCGCGATTCTCGCTTCGTCATACCCGAGCGATTGCAGGATCTCATCGGTGTTCTGCCCGATGAGCGGCGCAGTCGACCGCACCTGGCCGGGCGTGTCACTCAGCTTTGGTCCGATGCCGATCTGTTTCACCTTGCCGACAGGCGAATCGACCTCCACCACCATCCCGCGTGCCAGGTTGTGCTCGTTGGTCACCACGTTCTCCATCTCCAGCACTGGCGCCGCGCAGATGTCGTACTGCGACATCAACGCCATCCACTCGTCGGCGGTCTTCGTCCTGAAGATGGCCGCAAACCGTTCGATCATCGCGGGCCACTCGTCCTGGGCGAACTGTTTCGTCAGCAGATCCTCGGTGCCCAGCACCCGGCAAAGCGCCTCGTAGAAGTGGGGTTCGATGCTCCCGATCGAAAACCACCGCCCGTCGGAGCACTGGTAGGTGTTATAGAACGGCGCCGCCCCGTTCAGCAGGTAGCTCCCGGGCCGGATCGCCACGCCCGTGGAGAAGTACTGGGAGAACGCGCTCGTCATCAGCGAAAGGACGCCGTCACTCATGCCGATGTCGATTTTCTGGCCGCGCCCCGTCTTCTCCCGCGCGATGATCGCCAGGCAGATGGCGAACGCTGCCGTGAGCCCGCCTCCCGCGAAGTCGGCCACAAGGTTGACCGGGATCGATGGCGGCTGGCCCGGCCGGCCCGTCACCCCGAGAGCTCCGCCGATCGAGATGTAGTTGATGTCGTGCCCGACGAGATTCGAATACGGGCCGGTCTGCCCGAATCCGGAGATCGAACAGCAGATGATGCGCGGGTTGATGGCCGCAAGCGTCTCGTAATCCACCCCCAGCCGCTTCACGACGCCCGGCCGGAACCCCTCGATCACCACGTCCGCGCCCTTCACCATCGTGTAGAAGATCTCCCGCGCGGCCTCGTCCTTCAGGTTGAGGGCAATCGACTTCTTGCCACGCCCCAGCGCGTTGTACGCCGCCGCCCGGTCCGCCGCTTCGCTCCGGCGCAACCCCCCGCCCCCGAGCTTCGCCGAAGCGCCCGGGACCGCCTCCACCAGCGTGACGTCCGCGCCGAAATCCGCCAGCAGCATCGAGCAGTGCGGACCGGGCGCCAACCGCGAAAGGTCGAGGACCTTGATCCCATCGAGTGCCATGACCATGGTGGAGAACTCCTTACGATTCGGGGCTGATTGTGCCCGGTAGCATGCGTGGCACGCGTGGGTGACGCAACCGCCCGTCCCGTCCCGGCCCCTTGCCCGGCGGGACGGTATGATGCCCGACATGGCAACCGACCAGCTCGAGGTGGAGTGGCAGTATGCCGCCCTCGATACCCGGCCTGTCCTGCGCTGGCTGCAGTCCGCGGCAGTCCCCGGCTTCAGCATCACACCCGCCGGCGTCAAGGAGCTCGACGACACCTACTTCGATACCGCCGATTGGCGGATGCACCACGCGGGCTACACCTGCCGCGTGCGCCACCGGGGCAACGACTCCGAACTCACGCTGAAGGCAATGGCCGCCGCATCCGGCGGTATGCGGATGCGGCGGGAAGTCACCGAGGCCCTTCCGCCAGGCGCAACTTCACCAGCCCAGGCGGCCGGCCCCTGTGGCGCCGCCATCCGCGCCATCGCCGGCCGGAACGACCTCGTGCCCCTCTTTCGCCTCCAGACTCGCCGCCAGCTTTTCCTCCTCGCCGACGAGCAGGGGCAGCTCGGCGAAATCGCCCTCGACGACACCGCAATCCCCGTCGGCGAAGACACCCCGGTCCGCCTCGCCCGGGTGGAAGTCGAAGTCGACCACCCGGCCCTCGAACGCGCCCGGCCGTTCGTCGCGGCCATGGTCGCGGCGAACGGACTCACCGAGGCGCTGACCTCCAAGTTCGAGTCAGCCCTCATCGCAACGGGCCAGCAGGTACCGCCGGCGCCGGATTTCGGCCCCACCGCCGTCAACGCCGAGATGACCGTCGCGCAGGTCGCCTACGCCGTTCTTCGCAGGCAGTTCGGCGTGTTCCTCGCGAACGAGCCGGGCACACGCCTCGGCGAGGACATCGAAGCGTTGCATGACATGCGCGTCGCCACCCGCCGGCTCCGGGCGGCCATGGCCGCCTTCCGCCCCTTCCTCTCCCCGCGCATGCTCGCGTTTCGCGACGAGTTCGGCTGGATCGCCGCTGCCCTCGGCGAGGTGCGCGACCTCGATGTCCAGCTCGATCGCATGGCCGAATGGCGCGCAAGCTTTCCTCCCGACCGGGCGCATGCCCTCGACGCGCTCGAAGATGTCCTCCACGCCCGCCGCGTGGCGGCGCGAAAGCGCATGCTGCTTGCCCTCGATTCCCGGCGGTACGAACGGCTGGCGAACCGTTTCGCCGCCGCGTTGCGGCATGGACCCCCGCGGACGTTCGTCCCCGGCCGCGCACCGGTCCTGGCGGTGGCTCCCGATCTCGTAGAAAAACGCTACCGCGCCGTCCGAAAGGCGGGCGACAAGATCTCCCGGTCCTCGCCCCCCGAGCTCTACCACGCACTCCGCATCGACGCCAAAAAGCTGCGGTATGCGCTCGAGTTCGTCGGGACAGGGATCTACGGCAAACCTGCCGTCGATTTCAGCGCGCGCGTTACCGCCCTCCAGGATGTCCTCGGCCTCCATCAGGATGCCTACGTCGCGATGGACCTCCTCCAGGAGATAGCGGATTCATCGGGCCGGCGCCTTGGGCCCGCCACCCTCATGGCCATGGGCGTCATCAGCGAACGCTACCGGGCCCACGCCGAGGAGCTCCGCGCCCGGTTTCCTTCGGTGTACAAACCCATCACCGGGGAGGAATGGCGCAAGCTGTACCGGCTGATGGAGTCCCGCCGTCCGGTTCCGGCGCCAGCGGCCCCGGCCCGGCAGGCGCAAACGGTCGATCGCCCCTAGCCCCGGGCGCCTGTATCCTCCATGTCCGGGAATCCGAACCCACCGTGGCCGCTCGCCAACCGGGAACCGGAAATCGCTCACTCGGAATTCGCCTCATGGCCGTGCTCGTCGATGCAAACACCCGCCTGATGGTCCAGGGCATTGGGACCGAGGGCGCTAACCATATGCGCCGCTCCATCGCCTACGGCACCAACGTCGTCGCTGCCATCCATCCCAGGCGCGGCGGCGAACAACAGGACGGGGTACCCATCTTCACCACCGTCGATGAAGCCGTCCGTACCACGGGCGCTAACGTCTCGATCATCTTCGTCCCCGCGCCGTTCGCCGCCGATGCCATCCTCGAAGCGGCAGCCGCCGGCCTCCCGCTCATCGTCTGCATCACCGAAGGCATCCCCGTCCTCGACATGGTCAAGGTGAAGGCCGCCCTCCGGGGCTCGAACAGCATCCTCATCGGCCCTAACTGCCCGGGGGTCATCACTCCCGGCACGAAGACCCGCGTGGGCATCATGCCCGGCGATGTCTTCCTCCCCGGTCGTGTCGGCGTCGTCAGCCGCTCCGGCACGCTCGTCTACGAAGTCGTCGCCCAGCTCACCGCCGAAGGCATCGGCCAGAGCACCTGCATCGGCGTCGGTGGCGACCCCATCATTGGCACACGCCAGGTCGAAGCCATCCGCATGCTCAACGAAGACCCGGATACCGATGCGATCGTCATGGTTGGCGAGATCGGCGGATCGGCCGAGCAGGAAGCCGCCGCCTACATCAAAGAGCACGTGAAAAAGCCGGTCGTCGCCTTCATTGCCGGTGCTACCGCACCTGCCGGACGCCGCATGGGCCACGCCGGCGCCATCATCTCCGGCGAGGACGGCAAAGCCGAGAACAAGAAGGCCGCCCTCCGCGCCGCCGGAGCCATCGTCTCGGACTCCCCCGCCGAAATCGGTTCGACCATGAAGAAAGCCCTCCAGGTCCGCGGCCTCCTGAAATAACCGCGGGGGTAGGGACAGTCCAGCGAGTGAGGCCGATCCTGTTGGATGTCGCGAGCTAGCGACGACAGAGAGGAGCTCGTCACGATGATTGTCCCCGACAGGCAACCGCACACATCGCTCGCGCCCCGGGAGCGCGAAGTGCTCGCGCTGGCCCAGCGTGGTCTCACCAACCCGGCAATCGCGGCCGGGCTCGGAATCACCGGGAATGCTGTGCGGTACCACCTGAAGGAACTTCACAGCACGTTCGCGACGGCGGGCGACCGGTCCGGCGCTTCGGCTCCGATGACCGTCGGGACCGCCAGAGCGACGCAGTGCGTTGCCGTCCCGGTGGCATCGTGGCCATCCGCGCTCGACTCGTCGCGGGCGTGGCCCCACAGTTCAGGGTCGCTGGTACACTCCCCGGGTATTTTGGACGTCATCCTCTGGGGGGCTGTACCTTGACTGAATACCTCACTCCGCCTGGCGGCTGGCGCACGCCTTCCGGCAGGCTCGCGGGCAAGGTCGCCATCATCACCGGCGCCGGCTCCCAGAACGAGGGCGTCGGTAACGGCCGCGCCATGGCAGTCCTCTTCGCCCGCGAAGGCGCCCGCGTCCTCCTGGTCGACCGCCGCATCGAAGCAGCC
The DNA here is from genome assembly GCA_964648195.1 of uncultured Anaerolineaceae bacterium. Lineage (GTDB taxonomy): Bacteria > Chloroflexota > Dehalococcoidia > Tepidiformales > Tepidiformaceae > Amarobacter. Next base: position 18,668 of record CAZYLL010000006.1, read on the forward strand.
GAATTGACGCGCGCGTTCGTCGCCGAGCACGGTGGAGAAGCGGTCCCCCACTCCGCCGACGTAACCGACCCGGCCGCCTGCGACGCAATGGTCGCCGCCGCCGTCGAACGCTGGGGCCGCCTCGACATCCTCGTGAACAACGTCGGCATCGGCGTCGCCCGCACCATCGCCGATGTCTCCGATGCCGACTGGGACCTCCAGATGCGCGTGAATGTCACCTCCATGGTGAACGCCAGCCGGCCCGCGATCATCGCCATGCGCACATCCGGTGGCGGCGCCATCCTCAACACCTCGTCGATCGCCTCCCAGCGCGGCCGCGGCCTCGCTCCGTATGCCGCCTCGAAAGGCGCAGTGGAATCCCTCACACGCGCCATGGCCGCCGACCACGGCCGCGAGGGCATCCGTGTCAACGCCATCGCACCCGGCCCCGCCTACACGCCCATGGTCTACGCCCGCGGCATGTCCGATGCGGCCCGCCAGGCCCGGACGAAGGCGACCGCACTGGGAATCGAGGGCACCCCGTGGGATGTCGCCTATGCCGCGGTCTACCTCTGTTCCGACGAGGCGCGCTGGGTCACCGGCGTCGTCCTCGCTGTCGATGGCGGCGTGCTCGTGAACTGAGGCCGGCCGCTACTCGTCCGCCCGCATCCCCCCGCGGACTGCGGGGACGACGGCGAGGAAGAACAGGGCCGTCGCCACCAGCCGTCCTGTGCCCGAGATGGCGAACGCCGCCCGGTACCCGATCGTGTCGATGATGATGCCCCCAATAAACGGCGACACGAAGAGCGCGAAGAACACGCTGATGTGGAAGAGTGCCACGTACTGCTCACGCTCTTCCTCGGGCGTGACCTCGAGTAGCCCCTGGAAGTTCGCCAGGTTGAACGCAGCCCACATCATTCCGCCGATGATGTTCGGCGCCAGCACCATCCACGGCTCCGTGATGAACACCCACATGATGGGCAACGTCGGCAGCACCAGCAGCGACATCCGCGTCAGCCAGAGGGAACCCCGCCGGGCCATCATCTCGCCGAACAGCAGCTGCCCAATCAGCGCCGCGACCGCGCTCGAAGTGGTCAGCCACCCTACCTCGAAGTTCGAGGCGCCAAGGTGTTCCTTCAGGTAAACGTTGAAAAACGGCCCCGCGATCATCGTCGCGAAGTGCAGGGCAAACGTCGCCACCAGGAAGGTCCGGAAGCGGGGCTTGCGCAAGAGCTCGCCCGGCCGCAGCGGGGCCGACTTCGGCGCCTCCCTCGTCGGTGGCTCTGGGATGAGCGCGTAGGCCACCGTCGCGCACATCCCCAGCGCGAACGATACCGCGAGCGCCACGACATACCCGCCCGGGAACCCCCACCAGTCGAGCACAAGCCCGCCAACCGGGGTGACCGCGAGCAGCGCCACCTGGATGGCAAAGTTTCGCGATGCGAAGTACTTCGCCCGCAACCCATCCGGGATGATGTCGGCGGCCAGCGATGTCCATGCAGGGACCGTGAAACTCCCGAGGAAGGCCCGTACTGCGAACAGCCCAATTACCAGGTAGAGCGCGGTTTGGCCGCTCGCGAAGGCCACGGCGAAGGCGCTTGCCAGCAGCAGCAACCGCCCAAGAATCCCGGCGTAGAACACCACCATCCACCGGCGTGAGCTGGCCTTCCGCGCGGCCAGCGCCCCGGGGTACAGCGCCAGCATGGCGCTGAAGCTCTGCGACGCGCTCAGCAACCCGATCTGGAGCGCGTTCGCTCCAAGGGCGCTCGCCAGCAAGGGCAAATAGGCCAGGATGAACGCATCCTGCGCTGCGGCGAAAAACCCGTCCGCCCAGAACGCCCGCAGGGCCGCAGGCACCTTGTTCGCTTCAAGGCGCGCGCCATCGTGCTCCCCGGGCGCATGCCCCAGCGCCAGCCCGGTCGCAGCGACCCCCGCCATCGACCGGGCGAGTCTCTTCACGCATTCCTCCGGCCCGGGAGGGGGCCTCGTGGTTATTCTCTCCCGTCACTGCTTACGCTCATCACGCGAAACGATCGCCTCTCCCGCTACGTGGTCGGGTCCGCACCCGGCATCCACATGCGATTCACCACCGTCACCCGATTGACCTGCTCCCGCACGAACCGGGTGCCGATTCCTCACATATGAGGGTGCGTCGTTTCGCGGTTCTTGCTGTCCTGGCGTTGGTCGCGGGCATGGCGTCGATGGGAGCAGCCGGCCGCAGCGCACATGCCCAGGCGTCCAGTGTCCCCTACGGCGTCGCTTCGGAGACCTACTACCGGCTCGATACCGCAGCTGGCCTCATCTCCGTCTCGATCCACGCCGAGTATGTCAACCTGCAGACGGCCGACCTTGTCTCGTTGCCCGTGTGGGTGATGCCGGGCGCAAAGGACATCGTCGTGAAGGCTGGCGACCAGGTGCTCGAACACCAGCTCACCCCGGGGTCCGAGGCCGCCGGCAAGGCCGGCATCGCCGAGGCCCGGCTCCCGAAGCCGCTGAAGAAGAACCTCCGCATCACCCTGGATGCCACCTACACCCTCGGCCCCAACTCGGGCTCCATGATCACCATCGAGCCCGGCGCAATCGAAACCCCGTTCATCGGCCAGGGGCACGGGTCCTTCGTCTTCATCGACGTCCCCAGGAGCGCCGACAACGTGCTCGACCCCGGCTGCCTGCTGGCCGCCGGCCAGCCGCGCGACGTGAAGGATGCCGGTCTGGAACGCTGGGTCTGCGGCGATGTGCTGCTCATCGCGCTCGCCACCGACGATGCCGACACCCTGGCCCGCTGCGCCGCTCTCGACGATCGTTGCCGCCAGCGGGTCGACCCCGCCGTCTTCTCCGCATACGTGCTCTCCGTTAGCGATGAATCCAGGCGCGGGATGCTGGAATCGCCGGTCAAGATGCCCGACGGACGCGAAGTGACGCTCACACTCAAGTACTTCAAGCGCGACCAGGCCTGGGCCGACCGCCAGTTCGACATCGCGAAGCGGGCGTTCCCGCTGCTCGAAAAAGCGTTCGGCTACCCGTATCCCCGGGATCGCGTCACCATGCGACAGTCCCACCACATCGAAGCCATCGGCGCCGCTGGCGTCGCCTTCTCAAAAACGGGCGACGTCCTCCTCGCGACCGATACCGGGGGCGTGGACGACGAAGTCACCGTCCACGAACTCGCCCACCAGTGGGCCGGGAACAACCAGTTGAACAAGCCCTGGCTCTGGGAGGGCCTGGCGGAATGGGGCACCCGCGTGGTCGCTCCCGAACTGGGGATCTCGCCGCGCGATTGGGGCTGGAAAAACTTCGGTGTCAATTTCCCCCTGTCCCAGTGGGGCACCATGCTCGGTGGGCCCGCGGAATACTGGTACGGTCGTTCGGGCGCCTTCTGGTTCGCCTTCGAGGAAGCCATCGGCGGCCGCGAAAAGATGACCGAAGTCCTCTCCCGGATCGACGATGACCCCGGGCGGTGGCGGCTCGACGACCGGTGGTTCCTCGACCAGGGCGAGTGGGTGGGCGACCGCAAGCTCGAACAGCTCTTCCTCGACTGGGTGTTCAACGCCGAGACCGCACGTCCGCTGCTCGAAACCCGCCGCGCCGCGAAGGACCAGGTCGGCACCATGACCGTGCGGGCCGTGGCGCTTGGCCTCAGGGGCCTCCCCACGGATATCTACGACAACCTGATGGCCTGGTCGTTCGACGCGGTCGTCCGCCAGGTGGCCACCGCCAACGAGCTCCTCGATTCCTACGAGAGCGTGCTCAGGCTCAGTGCCGAAGCCGGGCTTGGCACGCCCGATGCCGTGGCGAAGTCGTGGGGTTCGGCCACCCTTGCACAGACGGCCGTCGTGGTCGAAGACCAGCGCCAGTCCATCCTCGCCATTAACGCTGCCACCAGCCAGCTCGCCGAGCGCTCGGACGACCCGGCCGTGCAGGCCGCCCTCTCCCAGGCCCGCGAAAAGTACAACGCCGGCGACTTCACCGGCGCGCGCTCCGCTGCCACGGGAGCGATCACCGGCGTGTTCAACCAGGAGGCCGCCGGCAAGATGATCGCCCTGGCCAAAGAGAAGCAGGCGACATTCAAGCCGGGGTTCCTCGGCCGCATTGGCACCCTCTTCAGCGACCCTGCAGGCGACCTCAAGAAGGCCGAAGCCGCCTATGCCGCCGGCGACGGCGCGGCCGCGCTCGAACTCTCCCGGTCCGCCTACGAGACCTGGGACGGGGCCAGCCGGCGCGGCATCCAGCGCCTCGCCATCCTCGCGGGCTTAATGGCCGGGCTGAGCTTCCTCGTCTACTTCCTGCTGCAGCGCATGGAGCGCGTGCCCGCGCCCAGGCGCCCCGGCGAGGGCCACTACATCGAGATCTCCGGCGAGCGCCGCACCAGCTGGCGCGACTGGGAGAACATGCCCTGACACCCTTCCGTTGGCTAGAGAGAAGCCGCTTTCAGTCCGAGGCGGATTCCTACCAGGATGAGTGCCCCCGCCAGCGCGCGGAGTATCATTCCTCCGCGAACCTTTCGAGAGATCCATGCGCCCGCTTGCGCGCCCGGCACCGCCCCGGCGGCAAGGATTGCGGCCTTCCCCAGGGAGTTGTCCCAGTGCAGTGTCCCGGTCGCGAAGTGCACCGTAACACCTTCTGCTGCCATGAACATCAGCACGAACTGTGAAGTGGCTGCCGCGATGTGAATCGGAAAGTGCAGGATCGTCGCCATCACGGGCACGTGAATGACACCGCCACCGATTCCCAGGAGGCTGCTTACGAACCCGATGCCGCCCGAGAATGCCAACCCCAGGGGCATCTTGAACGAGTATGCGAACGTGTTCCCGTTGGCGTCTGTCACGCGCCGCCGGACCACGCCCCGGCCCGTGACCGGAGGCACGATGCTCTGCTGCGTTCTCCGCAGCAGCAGGTACACGCCAATTCCGGCGAGAACTACCGCGAAGAGCCCATCGAATGCGCGCCGGGGAATGAATCCAACCACAATGGCACCCGCCACTGCACCAGGGAGCGTGCTGGCTGCGAACCACGCCCCGCTCCGGTAGTCGATTCGCCGCTGCCGGGCGTACGCCGCCGTTCCCGAAATCGCGTTTGCGACCACAACAAAGAGCGACATCGCCGTGATCGTCTGCGCGTCCTTCTCCGGGTAGAGGAGCAGCAACACGGGCACCAGCACGAAACCGCCGCCCGCACCAACCAGCGTGCCAAACGCGCCAACGACGAACCCGAGGGGCAACAGCAGCACATCTTGCGCGTTCAGGTCGAACTCCAGCCTATCGCTGGCGCAAGTTTCCGGCGGCCCGATGCGCCTGTCCAACCGGCCGGGTCATACGGGTATATCTGTCTCGCTCCCGAAGTCGATGCGCCTCCGGATAGCCCGGCCGCGTAGCCGATCGATCACTCCCCCGGCGCGGTCCTGGAGGTGGGCCAGCCGCCGCTCGATGCGCCCCCGCACCCACGAGCGCGTCGAACCGATCTGCCGGTAGCGCGCGTAGCGGCGCTCCACGCGGCGCTTGCCCTTTTCCCGCTGGGTGCGCGCAAGTTCCCGGAGAATGCTCCGGCGCAGGAGGGTCGCCGCTTCCCCGTGGTCGGTGTGCGCGCCCTCCCCTGGCTCCGGCACGGTATGGTCCACAATCCCGAGCCGCAAACAGTCGTGCGAAGTCAGCCGCAACCGCTCGGCGATCTCCCCCGCCTGCTCCGCTCCTTCGGAGAGGATGGCCGCCGCATCCTCCGGCCGCACCACCTCGTAGACCGCGTTGTCCATCATCAGTACCCGGTCAGCCACCGCCATCGCCACCGCCGCCTCCGAATTGCCCTCGCCGGTGATGACGGCGATGGTCGGCACCGGGACTTCCAGCATCGTTGCCATGCACTGGGCCACCGCATGGCCCAGGCCGGCTTCCTCGTTCGCGAGCGAAGGCAGGGCCCCGGCCGTGTCCACCAGCGTCACCAGCGGCAGCCGGAACTTCCCCGCCAGGTTCATCGCCCGGGTCGCCTTCCGGAACCCGGCGGCGGTTATCCATCCCCCGTTGTTCCCGGGCTCGTGCTCGCGCACCTGGCCCACGAACATCACCGCCTCGCCGCCCAGCGAGCCCAGTCCCGTGATAACCGCCGGGTCATCCTCTCCGCTGCGGTCCCCATGCAGCTCCACGAACGATGTGGCCATGCGCGCGATGAGTTCTGCCGTCGTCGGCCGCATGGCGTGCCGCGAAATCTGCACCTGCTGCCAGGCGCTCCGCTGGGAGTGTGCGATATGCGACTCTAGCGGGCTCTTCTGCGCGGTGAGCCGGAAACTGTTTCCCAGCAGGTCCAGCAGCTGCGCGAGCGAATCACGCAGCTGGTGGCGCGGGACCACCGCATCGATCAGCCCGTGACGGAGATGCGCCTCCGAGGTGTGGGCATCGCGGGGCAGATCCTGCGAGGTCGCCTCCTGGAGCGAACGCAGCGCCGCGTATCCCACAAGGGCATTGGGCTCGGCCAGGATGATGTCGGCCAGGTTCACGAAGCCGGTGTACGATGATCCGGTCGTCGGGTCGGTCAGCACCGCGATGTACGGCAGGCCCGAACGGTCGTGCCGGCGTACGGCGGCGGCGATCCGCGGCGCCTGCATCAGTGCCAGCAGCCCCTCTTGCATCCGGGTACCCGAGGTGGAACAGACGAGCACCACCGGCACGCGCCGCGAGGTCGCCTTCTCAAACGCCCGGGCCAGCCGCTCCCCGGCCGCCACGCCGATGGAGCCCCCCAGGAACGAGAAGTCGATCACGCCGATGACAATGTCCCGGCCGTGGATCGTCCCTGTGCCCGTCAGCGCCGCCTCGGCAAGCCCCGTGCGGCGCTGCGCCTGGATCACGCGCGATCGGTACGACTGGCGCCCCTGGAACGACAGGGGGTCGATCGCCGTCACGCCGCGGTCATCTTCGTGGAAGCTTCCGATGTCGAGCAGCGTCGCCAGCCGCTCTTCGGCGCTCAAATGGAAGTGGAACCCGCACGAATGGCACACCCGGAACCGTTCGTACGACCGCGATCCCTCCAGGTCGGCTCCACAACTCAGGCACTGTTCGTGCGCGCCTGGCTCCTCTGGCGCCTCACCCTCATCGTGGCGGCGCAGCAGCGAACGAAGATTCTTCACACCGGAGAGTCTATCAGGCAGGGTCTTCAACTGCGGCCCTGGCGAGCACGCGGCGCGACTCGCCATCCTCCCGTGGTCCTACGATGCCCTCGTCCTCGAGGATCTCGATGATCCGCGAGGCCTTCAGGTACCCGACTCTGAGCCGGCGTTGCAAGAGCGATGGCGAGATCCGCTGGTGCTGCAACGCCAACTCCTTGGCCCTCTCCACTACAGGGTCGTCGAAGTCGACATCGATGTCGGCCTCGCCACCGTTCTGGGCCGCAAGGGCCTCTTCCAGAAGCGCGTCCGCGGTTTCCGGCGCGAGGTCCCCAAAGCGCTCGTCTTTCCAGAACTCCACCAGCCGCTCAACCTCGGCATCCGAGAGGTACACGCCCTGGATGCGGATCGGCTTCGCCGCGTCGGTCGGCATATACAGCATGTCGCCCCGGCCCAGCAGCTTCTCCGCACCGCCCATGTCCAGGATCGTCCGCGAGTCGGTCTGCGAGGTCACCGCGAACGCGATCCGCGTCGGGAAGTTCGCTTTGATGAGCCCGGTGACCACATCCACGGATGGACGCTGCGTCGCGACAACGAGATGGATGCCCGTCGCCCGCGCCAGCTGCGCCAGCCGGCAAATCAGCTTCTCAACCTCGAACGGGGCCGCCATCATCAGGTCAGCGAGCTCGTCGATGATCACCACCCAGTACGGCAGCTTTTTCAACACCCGCGGGTGCTTGTTGTACCCCTCGATGTTCCGCACGGCCATCTGGGCGAACTTCTTGTAGCGCGATTCCATCTCGCCGACCACCGCCTGCAACACGCCGACCACCTTATCCATGTCGACGATGACCTCGCTGAAGGCCATGTGCGGGATCCCCGAATAGCCCACCAGCTCTACCCGCTTCGGGTCGATCATTACAAACCGCACCTGGTCAGGCGTCGCATTCATCATGATCCCGGCGATGATCGTGTTCATGCAGACGCTCTTGCCGGAGCCCGTCGCACCCGCGATGAGCAAGTGCGGCATCTTCGCCAGGTCGGCCACCACCGGCACCCCGGAGACGCCCTTGCCAAGGGCGATCGCGAGCTTGCTCTTCTTCTCGAGCTCGCGAAACTCCTTCGTCTCCATCACGGCGCGCAGCGTCACTACCGTCGCGGCATCGTTCGGGACTTCGATGCCTACGATCGCGCGGCCCGGCACCGGCGCTTCGATGCGCAAACTCGGCGCGGCGAGCGCCAGCGCCAGGTCGTTCTGGAGGGCGGTTATCTTGTTCACCCGCACTCTCGTCCGCGAGACCTCGACCCGCTCCGTGCGTGGCCGTCCATCCGCCCCGAGCAGCGGCTTGCCGTTCTCGTCGCGGAGTGGCACGTCCTTGTAGCGGACTTCCCAGCCGGGCTCCACCCCGAACTGTGTGACCGTCGGCCCTTCGTTGATTTCGACCACCGTCGCATCGACGCCAAAGCTCGCCAGCGTGTCGACGATAAGCTGCGCCCGGGCCGCGTTGTCGTGCTTGCGATGGACGCTCGGCTGCGGCGCATTCAACAGCTCAATCGCGGGCAGCTGCCAGCCACTCTTCGGTTCCAGCTCGAGCCCTAGCTGCAACGGCTCCGAGTGTTGCTCTTCCAGCTCTCCCGCCTCTACCGCGGGTTCTTCCGCTTCAGTCTCCCGCTCCTCGATGGGCAACTCTTCGGCCGGCAGCGGCGTGAACGTTGCCGCTGCGCCCGCCCCGACCGGCGAACTCGGCGATGCCGGGTCGATCGATGGCCTGAAAACGACCGGGGCCCCTTCCAGCGCGGTGCGTCCCATGGGCTCCAGCCGCTCGTAGCTACCCGCCCCAATGACGATCTCGCGGTCATCGGCGCCCGGCCGCCGGAGGATGAACTGGACCCAGCGGCCGATGGCAGCCGCTGCCCGGTGCGGCAACCGCCGCTCCCATGCCTCCTCCATCCACAGCGGCACGTTGGTTGCAAACCAGCGTGTTGGGCCCGGCGCCAGCAGTGCCGCGGCCACCACGAACAGGCTGAGCCACGCCAGCTTGCCGAGGAACCCCGCGACGATCCGGCGGCCGATATCGCCCCCCAGCGAGACCTCCTGGAAGCTCACGTTCCCCGCCGTCCATCGCGCCTCGTTGAGCCCGAACAGTCCCCATACGAACAGGCCGGCGGCGAGCATCCCCGCCGTCCGCCGCGCAAAGCTGGCACGGTCGGCATACCAGCAACGCCAGGCCGCCGCCGCGCCATACACGGCCCAACCAAAGAGCACCAGCAATCCGAATCCGAAGGTACGCAGGAGCCAATCCCGCAGGTCGCGGCCAACCTCCGCCCCGTCGAACGCGATGGCCGCCGTCACCAGGATGGCGACCACCGCGACCGCCCCGGCAACGCCGGGCCTGCCAAGCTTCGCAAGTGAGTAACGGCTCTTCCGGTTCCTGCTGCGCGAGCTACTGCTCGCGCGGGCAGTGCGGGGCCGAGTACGTGCCCTCGCCGCCATGGCTCTGCACTCCTCTTCACCCGTCTACCGGCACCCCGCTGGCCGGGAAACGGCAGCGCCCTGTGGCCCGGCTGACTAGACCTCGACAGTCACGGTCAGCACCATCGGGCGCCTGCGGGTCTCATCATAGAGGAACTTGCTCACAGCGTCGCGGATCCGCAGGTTGATATCCCCAAATTCCGCGTAGTGGTCCACACCCCGGATGGAGTCGGCAACCACCTGCTTGCTCCGTTCCAGCAGGTCCTCGCGCTCCTCCACGTCGATGAATCCGCGTGCCAGGACTTCCGCTGCCCGTTCGAGCTTCCCGGTCTGCTTGTCCACGGTCACGATGACGACGACCACGCCATCGGTCGAGAGATGCGCCCGGTCGCGAAGGATGTGCTGGTCCACATCGCCGATACCCAGCCCATCCACATAGACATAACTCGCGGGGACCCGCTCGCCCGTCCACGCACTCTCCTCGTCGATCTCGAGCACATCGCCGTCGGTCAACACGAACGCGTTCCCCTTCGGTACTCCGACCGATTCCGCCAGTTTCGCGTGGATGACGAGGTGCCGGTACTCACCGTGGACGGGCACGAAGTATTCGGGCTGCAACAGCCCCTGGATGATCTTCAGCTCTTCCCTGCTGGCATGCCCGTGGACGTGCGTATTGAGCGCGCGGTTGTAGAGGACCTCGGCCCCGAGCCGGAACAGGTTGTCCACGTTCCGGTACACCGCCGTCTCGTTCCCCGGGATGGGCGAGGCCGAGAGCACCACCGTGTCCCCTTTCGTGATCGTGATGTGGCGATGGTCGCCATTGGCCATGCGCGTGAGGGCGCTCGTCGGCTCGCCCTGGCTGCCCGTGGTCACCACCACCAGTTTCGAAGGTGGCGTGTTCCGCATCTCCTCCACACCCACAATCGTCCCGTCGGGCGCATTCAGATATCCCAGCTGCCGGGCCATTGCCACGTTGTCGATCATCGAACGGCCGGTCACGAATACCTTCCGCCCCGTGAAGACCGCGGCATCGATCACCTGCTGCACCCGCGAAATCAGCGAGGCGAACGTCGCGACAATCACCCGCCCCGGGGCGTTCACCATGATGTTGCGCAGCGCTTCGCCCACGAGCTGTTCGCTGGGCGTGTACCCCTCCTGCTCGGCATACGTCGAATCGGCCAGCAGCAACAGGCAGCCCTCGGCCCCCACCTGCGCAAGCCGGATCAGGTCCGTGTGCTGGTCCATCACCGGCGTGTGGTCCAGCTTGAAATCCCCGGTGTGCACGACGAGCCCAAGCGGCGTCCGGATGACGAGCCCGCACGCATCCGGAATGCTGTGCGCCACGGGAAAGAACTCCACCTCGAAGACGCCCGCGTTAATGACTTCACCCGGCTCCACCACGTGGGTCTCGGCGTCCTGCAGCAGCCGGTGCTCCTGCAGCTTCACCCGGATGAGCCCATCGGTGAGGCGTGCGCCATAAACGGGCACGTTGAACTCGCGCATGAAGTAGGGAAGGGCGCCCACGTGGTCTTCGTGCCCGTGCGTGAGAAACACCGCCCGCAACTTCTCGCGGTGTTCGCGGAGGTACGTGAAGTCGGGGATCACCAGGTCGACCCCGAGCATCTCTTCTTCCGGGAACATCAGGCCCACGTCAACGACGATGATGTCATCGCCGTATTCGAGGACCATCATGTTCCGGCCGATTTCGCCAAGCCCGCCGAGCGGGATGACGCGCAGACTGGTCTTTCCTGCCATGGATATCCTTATTCGAACAGCCGGATCTGTTCAGGTTGCGCACCTTGCGGTGCGGTTGGCCGCGCAATCGATTCGCCGTACTCCGGCGGCGCTTTCGGGGCCGCTGGCGCAGCTTCCACCGGCGACTGGCCTCCCGTGGCCGATGCCGGCGACGACCTGAGCGCCCTGGCCCGGGCGATCACCTGCGGCAGCCGCTGGAAATCCTCGATAAGCACTTGCCGGAGGTTCTGCTGGTGGAGCGCAGCCGCCGGGTGGTACATCGGGATTACGAACCGGCCGTCGAACTCTCGCACGCTCCCATGAATACGCGAAATCGCCTGCTGGGGAAACCACCGCGACATCGAAAAGCGCCCGAGCGTGACGATCACCAGCGGGTCCACCATATCAATCTGCAGGTCGAGGTACTCCGAACAGGCCTCGATCTCGCCGGGCAGCGGGTCGCGATTGCCCGGCGGCCGGCACTTCAGCACATTGCAGATGTACACCTCGTCCCGTCGAAGGCCCCCCGCCGCGAGCAGCTCATCGAGAAACTTGCCCGCGGCGCCAACAAACGGCCGTCCCTGCCTGTCCTCGTTGAGCCCTGGAGCCTCGCCGATGCACATCACCTCGGCGGTCAGCGGGCCTTCGCCCGGCACCGCTTGCGTGCGCGTTGACGCGAGCGCGCACAGCGTGCAACCACGGATCACTTCGTAAAGCTCGGCCGCACGGTCCTCCAGCGTGATCATGCCGCATCCATGGTCGAAGCAAGCCGGGCAATGGCCGCCCGTTCCGCCCTGAGCCGGCGCTGCGCTGTCACGATCATCTGCGCGCCGATCGCCGAAAGGACCACCGCGAATACGACCTGGAGCGAGCGTCCGCTCAGTGCGGACGCCACCAGCGCGCCAGCGACTGCGCCCGGCAACGCGAAAGGTGCCACCCACCTCGCTACCTCCGTGTCCACCGTCCCCTGGCGATAGTGCGCCAGCGCCCCGGTCAGCGAAGCACCCACGATAACCCACAGCGACACCCCCTGTGCCTCGTGCTGCCCCACCCCAAGGACCAGGACCAGCGCCGGCACGAAGATCGCGCCCCCGCCTACTCCGAGCGCGCCGCTCGCGAGCCCTCCAGCGAAGCCGATCCCGGCGCCGGCTGCCAGCTCTGCCGGGCCATCGAGCGCGAGCAACGGGTCCACGTTCGACACCAGCAGCAGCCGCAGCGACACCGCGACCAGGAAAAGTCCGAATATCTGCCGCAAACGCATCGCCGGGATGCGCATCACCGCCCGGGCGCCGATGTTCGCGCCAACCAGCGCACCTGCCAGCAGCGCTGCGACCAGCCTTCCGCCCACCGGCTCGCTGAGCGAGTAGGCGATCGCCGCCACAAGTGCGGTCACCACGATGACGACGAGCGAAGTCCCGTGGGCGCTGTGCTGGCGCATGCGCAGCGGCCCCGTCATCAGCGGGACCATGATCGCGCCACCGCCTCCACCGAGGATCCCGCTGAGGATTCCACCGGCAGCGCCGGTGAGCCCCGCAATGCCTGCGTGAGGCCGCGTCGCCCGGGCGCTCACGCTGGCGCCCCTTCCAGGGGCGCTGCCTCCCCGGGGCGCTTGGGCTGCACCAGCCACGCGAAAACGATGCCCACGAAATACAGGAAGAACAGCGGCCCCGCCACCATCGTCTGCGTGATCGGGTCCGGCGTTGGGGTAACGACCGCCGCGATGATGAAGATCACAATGACCGCGTACCGCCAGAACCCGAGCAACTGTCTCGCACGAACCAACCCGAGCCGCGCCGCGAGGGCCAGCACCATCGGCAACTCGAAGGCGATGCCAACCCAGAAGACGATCCTGACCACGAAGTCGACGTATTGCTTCACACCCGTCACGTTCTGGATCTCCGTGCTTCCGAGTTCCAGAAGAAACCCGAGGGATGCCGGGAGGATCACCCAGTAAGCGAACGCCATCCCCCCCGCCAGGAATACGACGGTGCCTGCAATCCCCGGCAGCAACAGCCGCTTCTCCCGCGGCGTCAGCCCCGGGACGATGAAGGCGAGCACTTCGTAAATGATCACCGGCGAAGCGAGGATCAGCCCGCCATACAGGCCGATCTTCACGATGATGCTGATGCGGTCCGTCGGCGAAAAGCTCGAAACCCGGAAGTCCTCGATGCGCTCCCGCGCGGGCGCAAGCAGCCATCCGAGGATGGTCTCCCAGAAGAGGAAGCACACCACCGTCGCAATGACCAGGGCAACCGCGCTGACCATGACGCGATTGCGGAGCTCCTTCAGGTGCTCCATCAGCGTCATCTCCGGCCCGCCCGAGTAGCCGCTCACCGGCGCCAGTTGGGTCGCGTTCTCCCGGACGGGTTCTGCGCTCATGAGTTCCTAGAACACCATCGGGGGCTTGGGTGGCTCGGAGGCAGCTGGAGCCGGGTCCCCTGAAGCCGCGCTTGATGTTGCGGCGCCCGCAAACGGCACCACCTTGTCATCGAGCGCAAGCTCCGGGGAGGCCTGTTCGAGCGTCGCGTTCACTTCGCGGAGGCCGCTGTTGAGCTTCGCCTGCTCCTCCCGGAGCGTGCGCTGCGCCAGGTCGACCTCTCCACGGATCGTGCGGTACTGCTCATCCAGGTAGTCAATCTCGTCCCGGAACTCATCCCGGACAGCGCGGGCGTACATCTGCATCTGCCGCACGGCACGGCCGATCTGGTACGCCATTTGGGGCAAGCGCTCGGGCCCTACTACAACGAGCAGAAGCACGAGCACCAGCAGGAGTTCCTGGTAGCCAATGCCCAGGAATTCCACATCACCCTCCCGTTCGCCGGGACGGCCGCCGGCCGGTCAGCCTACTTGTCCTCGACGCCGTGATCCTTCAGATAGTCTACGGCGTCCTGCACTGTCGCGATCTTTTCCGCGTCTTCGTCGCTGATTTCCAGGTCGCCAACGTCGGCCGAGAACTCCTCCTCCAGAGACATAATCAGCTCGACCAGGTCGAGCGAGTCCGCATTCAGGTCGTCCACGAACGAAGCGGAGGGGACCACTTCGTCTTCCTCGACGCCGAGCTGCTCGACCACGATGGCACGGACCCGTTCGAAAACTGTTGGCACGGTAGGAGTACTCCTGGTTTAGCGTGGATGGTGCTGGTTTTTGTTCGCCGCTTCCCGCGGCCCTGGCTGCGCCGGACGCCCGGCGCGGATACGTTGGCTTACGGACCGGAGCACCCCGTTGACGAACGCCGGTGAGCTCTCCCCGCCATACCGGTGGGCCAGTTCCACAGCTTCGTTCACGATGGCCGCGACCGGCGCCGAATTATCGGTAAGCAGTTCCCATATTGCAAGGCGCAGGATGTTCCGGTCAACGACAGCCATCGTCTCTAGCGGGTACTGTGTTGCCGCCTCGCGGATATACGTATCGATCTCCGGCTGCATCCTGAGAACTCCGCGCAGCATCCCCCGCCCATAGCCGCTCGGCCCGGGTGCGGCCACGCCCGGCTCTTCCTCCTCAGCCGCCTGCAGCCGTCGCTCGAACGCCGCTTCAGCTTCGTGATTCGAGGTCTCGGATTCGTACAGCGCTTCCAGGCTCACCTGGCGCACGCGGCGAAACGGGTTATCCGTCACGCCATCACCATACCGCCATCCACGTGAATGCACTGGCCGGTGATGTAGCCCGCCCCGTCGCTCGCCAGGAACGCCACCAGTGGCGCGACTTCCTCGGGCTCCGCAATCCGGCCCAGCGGAATCTGGCCCATCACCGCGGCCGTCGCCTGCTCACTCATGCTCGTAATGATGTCCGTGTTGATGAATCCGGGCGCGACCGCGTTCACGGTAATGCCCCGCGAGGCAACCTCCCGAGCGACCGAACGCGTAAACCCGATGAGCCCCGCCTTCGCCGCGGCGTAATTCGCCTGGCCCGCATTCCCCATCACTCCCACCACGCTCGTGATGTTGATGATCCGTCCGCCCCTCGCCCTGAGCATCGGCCGCATCGCCGCCCTGGTCACCAGGAACGCGCCACGCAAGTTCGTCCGGTGGACCGCATCCCAGTCCTCGTCCGCCATGCGCATCAAGAGTCCATCGCGCGTTATCCCGGCGTTGTTCACCAGGATGTCGAGCCCTCCGAACCGCTCGACCGTCGCCTTCACCATGGCGGCCGCCGCGTCTGGCTCAGCAACGTCTCCCTGGACCGCGAACGCCTCGCCACCGGCCGCCGCAATTTTCGCCACCACCTCGTCCGCGAGCGCTGCATTGCTGTTGTAGTTCACCGCCACCCGGGCGCCCCGCCGGCCCAGCTCCAGGCAGATGGCCCGCCCGATGCCGCGAGAGCCACCGGTAACCAGTGCTGCCTTCCCCTCCAGCTCTCCCATCAGAGCGTGACCTGTACCGAACTCGCATCGTTCACGTTGATGCAGTTCGATTTGCGCAGCATGCGCTTGATGATCGCCGTCAGGACCCGTCCGGGGCCGAATTCGATGAACGTCTCCACGCCCTGCGCCCCGAGGAACTCGACCGTCTGGCTCCACTGCACTGGCCGGCACACCTGGTCTACCAGCTCGTGCCGGATTGCCATCTCCTCTGCGATCGGCGTGGCCGTGCAATTGGCCACCACCGGGACCAGCGGGTTACCGATTTCTGCGGTCGCCACCGGCTGGACCATGCCATCGGCGGCCGGTCGCATGAGCGAGCTGTGGAATGCGCCACTCACGCTCAGCGGGATGACCTTCACCGCGCCGCGTGCTTTGGCGTAGTCCAGGGCGCGCACCACTGCCTCGCGCCGCCCACCGATCACGATTTGCCCCGGTGCGTTGATGTTGCAGATCTCCGCGCCGGCTTCACGGCAGACTTCCTCGCAGTCCGAGACGTCGAGGCCCAGCACCGCCGCCATCGTGCCCGGGTTCTTGTCGCCAGCCGCCTGCATCAGCTCGCCGCGCATCCGCAGGAGCCGAACCGCCTCATCGAACGGCAACGAGCCGGCCGCGACCAGGGCCGAGTATTCGCCAAGGGAGTGCCCGGCGACGAACGCCGGCCGTTCCAGCAGTGCCGGGTTGATCTCGGTCGCCACGCGAAGCAGCGCCAGGCTCGTCACCGCGATTGCTGGCTGGGTGTTGCGGGTCTGTTGCAGCTCCTCTTCCGGGCCCTCGAAGCACAACCGGCTCAGGCCGAACCCGAGGATCTCGTCCGCACGATCGTAAAGCTCACGTGCCGGGGGGAACTGCGCGTAAAGGTCCTTGCCCATCCCCACGGACTGCGCCCCCTGCCCGGGAAACACGAAAGCCCGGTCGGCATGGACCGGGTCCGTGAAGGTGAGGAAGGGCGCCACAGCGAGTGCCGCGCTCGTCAGCTCTCGAGGTCGGGTTCCGGAAGCTGGATGACTTCCCTGCCCCGGTACGTCCCGCAAATCGGGCAAGCGTGGTGGGCCAGCCGGGGGCTCTTGCACCGCGGACAATCGACCACGTGCGGCATCCGGATTTTCAGGTGCGATCGCCGCTTTCCCTGTCGAGAAGAGGCGTACTTCCGCTTTGGCAGCGGGGGCATAGCGGGTCTCCTTCAGGTCGTTACCCATTTGTCGTGCGCTTCAGTCCGAGAAGGGCCGCCCACCTTGGGTCGAATGGCCCCCGTTCGCACTGGCATGCTTCTATGCTCAGGTCGGCTCCGCATACCGGGCAAAGCCCCGGGCAGTCCGGCCGGCAGAGCGGCTGCATATCGGCAACCGTCTCGCTATATTGCCGCACCGCCTCCCTAATGTCGATCGAATTGTCCATTGCGATGCGGAAGCTCTCCGGGTCTTCCGGCTCGGGCAACCGCTGCCCGTGCACCAGGTCCACCTGTTGCACGAACACTTCCTCGAAGCTCACCCGCGCCGGGTACGCGAAGGCGGCCAGGCACCGGCTGCACTGTGCATCCAGCAGCACCTCCGCCTCGCACCGCACAAGCACACCCTCCGGCACCCGGATAAGCTCGACCCGCCCGGTATGCACCGGTTCTTCGGGTTCCAGCGCATAGCGGCGGCTCGCGCCCACTTCCTGGCGCAGCAGCTGTGCAACGTTGAACAACATGGGGGGTATCCGTGGCGTGGTGCTCCCTCCAGTAAATACCACCCTGGGGCCGCGCGCATAGCCGTTCGCGCCATAACTCCCGCGCTTCCGTAACGATTCTGCAAAACTCGTCGAACGAGCGCCGATCGCGGTTTACGCCGCCGGGCCTGCTCCCTACGCTTCGTGCTACGGTTAGCCTTCGCTACCACCGCCACTCCCAACGAATCGAGGTGCCGGTGTCCCAGGTCACCAGCCTCCGTACCCTCCAGGAGCTCGACGACGAGGTCGCCCGGCTCCGGTCGGCGCTTGATGATGTCGAGCGCCGCCTCCAGGGCAGCGAAAGCCTTGACCGCGCCCGGGCGGCGTTCGAATCCGTCGACGCCGAACTGAACGCTGCACGCCGCGAGCAACGCCGGCTCGATGGCGAAATCGGCGTGCTCAACGCGCGCATCCAGCCCGAGGAAAAGCGCCTCTACGATGGCTCCGTCCGCAACCCCAAGGAGCTCGGCAACATCCAGCACGAATTGGAGCTTCTGAAGGACCAGCGGAGCAAGCTCGAGGATCAGCTCTTCGAGGTCCTTTCCCGCATCGAGTCTCTCGAAGCCGATCATGCTGCCGCCACCAGCGACCTTTCGCGCGCCCAGGCCGCCTGGGAGGCCGAAAAACGTTCGCTCCAGGGACAGGCCGCAACGTTGGTCGCGGCGCTCACCCGCGCCGAGGCCAGGCGCGAAGCCCAGAAGCTTACCGTTCCCCCGGTCGCATTGCACCTCTACGAGGATGTCCGCCGGCGAAAGGGAGGGCTCGCGGTGGCTCACATCCAGGGCAGCATGTGCACCGGCTGCCGCGTTACCATCCCGGAGGCCATCCGCCGGCGCGCGTTCCAGCCCGACCAGCTCGCCCAGTGCCCCAACTGCGAGCGCATCCTCTACGTGGGGTAGCACCATCATGCGCGCCGTCGGGTACTTCGTTGAGGGAGCGCGCAAGAACGGTCAGAAGCGCAGCATCGGCGAGCAGAACCAGGCGTTCCTCGAGTTCTGCACGCGCCACGGTTACGAAGTCGCCGCCACCTTCCTCGATACTGAGGGCGAGCCACCGGGGTCCGGCGGATTCCCGCAGATGCTCCACTTCCTCAGCCGCCCAGACCGCGGCTTCGTGGTCGTGGTGGTCGATAGCCTGGGCGTCCTCGGCCCCGACCTCGGCCAGGGCGCCCTCAAGCTCCTCGAAATCGAGCAGACCGGCGCCTCTGTCCTCCTCGCGAACAACGGGGCCGAAGCCTTCCGCCAGCTCGTCGATACCTGGGCCGACCGTGGCGAAGGCACCCCGGTCTCCGAAAAAGTCCGGTCGGCCATGCGCCGCAAGGCAGTTAAGGGTGAAGTCCTGGGCCGCCCGCCCTATGGCTACCGGGTCGGGCCTCGCCGCAGGCTCGAGCTGGTCCCCGAGGAAGCCGTCGTCGTGCGCTATATCTTCCGCCTCTACCTCCAGGAAGGCATGGGCATCCGCAAGATCGCCGGCCAGCTGAACGCCGAAAACGTCCCCACCCGCCGCGGTGGCCGCTGGAGCATGGTCACCGTGCGCGACATCCTTCGCAATCGCGCCTACCTCGGCCACTATTCGCGCTTTGGCACCACGGTCACCGGCAGCCACCCGGCCCTGGTCTCCCCGGAAGACTTCCGCAAAGTCCAGGACCGGCTGCAATCGCGCCACGGTGGCGCCCGCACACGGACAGTCCACCCCTTCCTGCTTAGCGGGCTTGTGTACTGCGCCCGCTGCGGGAACAAGCTCATCGGCGTCAGCCGCCGCCAGAAGTGGATGACGAAAGACGGCGATACCAGGGCCGCCTCCTACCGCTACTACCAGTGCGAGTCGCGCACGAACCAGAACAGCTGCGCCTACAACACCCAGCGCGTGGCCGCGCTAGAAGAGCGGCTCCGGGCCGCCCTCGCTGAAGAGGAGCAGCCGGTCACTCGCCTCCGCCGCGCCGGTAACGTCGATTCCTACCTGCTCGACCTCCACGCCCAGGTCGACCGCATCGAAAGCCGGTTGAAGCGAAACCGGCGCCGGGTTGAGGAACTGGTGGCCGACGCAGCTCACGGCCACATCAGCCTCGAGCGCATGAAGTCGCTCGGCGCCGACCTTGCGCGCGAACACCAGGACCTTGAAGCCGAGTTGGCCAGCGCGAGGGAGCGACTCCACGCTCAACAATCCGAAGCCGAGCGCCGCCGCCACCTCGAAGAGCTCCGCCTCCGTGTCGTTCGCGACTGGGAACAACTCTCGCTCGCAGACCTCCAGGCCGCCCTCCGCGAAGTGGTCGACCGGATCGAGGTTGATGGCGGGGACCTGCGCGTCTTCCTGCGCGCCTGAACTCACGGCACGTACGTCTCGCACCCCGCGGGGATCACGATGATGCCGGCCCCCCCATAGCAGATGTCGTTGCCCCCACCGCCGTTCAGGAACACGATGAAGGCCGGGCCCGCGATCAGCACATCGTTCCCGCCCTGTCCCTGCAGCACACTGTTGTTCGCGCCGCCCACGATGCAGTCATTGCCGCCGCCGCCAGAAAGCGTGCCACCGGCTGGTGTCCCCAGGATCAGCGCCCCCCCGCCGCCGCTGCCGCCCGGACCGATCTGCAGACGCGTGAGCGTCAGGTGCGAGCACTCGGGCGGTGTCAGCTGCGCAAGTGTCGCCGGGTGATTGGATTCCCCGGCCCTCGATGGAGGCACCGTGTTCGCCGCCGCCGCCGCCGAAAGGACTGTGGCAACCATAAGGGCCCCAAGGCTGCCCAGGGCGTAGCGTGGCAGCACCCGCAACATCAGGCCGCCCCCCGGCTCCCCGCCACCGTCGATGGCGCCTCGGCCGTGCCGACCGCCTGGTACCGGTATGCCAGGTCGCCGTCGTGCACGAAGTAGGCATGGAAGCCCGGCCGCGCTTCCTGCAGGACCACCGCTCCCGCCTGCCGCGCGATGCGCTCAAGGTCGGCCAGGCTCGCCACGTCGACCACGCGCGTCCGTGCCGCCGGCACCCGCCCCCGCACCGTCACCAGGGGCGACTTGAGCCGCGCCCCCTCGATGGCTGCCGGCCCCTTCCACGCGTTCACGAGTGCGATGAGGTATGCGCCTGTCGCCATCAGCACCACGCCAAGCCCGGCCAGCGAGAGCACCCGCGCCGTGCCCACCGGGAGGTCAAGCACAAGCAGCCCGATCGTGTTCGCGCGCTCAACGCGGGTCGAGACATTGCCTTCGGCCCGGGGTGTCAGCTGGTCGAGCGCGTCCTGGCCGGACCCCCTTCTCAGCCGCAGCTGCACGTGATCGATCTCCATCGCCAGGACGGCGGTCGCGAACGTGTCCTCGAACGGCGTGCCGTTGATGCGGCCCGCCACCGAAACCCGCGGCGAGATCGTTACCAGGTAGCGGTCGTTCTTCACGCCCGATTGCGTTTCGAGGATGGTCACCAGCTCATCGACCTGCGCGAGGTGCAGAATTCCCCTTGCTGTGAACGTCGCGCCGCTGAAGGCCGTCTCGGGCGTGAGCTCGATGGTCCGCCGCCAACCGTTCTCGTCCCCCAGTTCGGCGACAAGCTGATAGTGGCCGCCGACCTCTTCTGCCCCCGCTCCCTCGAAGGTATAGTCGAAGCCAAACGCGACCGACTCGCTCAGCCTCCGGTAGATAGGCTGGCCCGACGTCGCCTCCCCGGCGTCGTACACCCGGCCGTCGGCCGCTGCCGCCGTATAGGTGAATTCGCCGGACTGGCTGTACGGAGTGTTTTCCGGCACCTCGTGAGTCGCCGGGCGGCCGAACGCGGCCCACGCCAGCAGGCCAAGCCCGGCCGCGGCCGCAACGAGAATCGAAAGTGTGTCCTGCCAAGCACGCAGCAAAGGACTCATGGATGGTGCCCCCCTGGCCTCGGATCCTGTTGGCCGCATCCGGCCGTGCCGCCCCCGCCGGCGCCCCCTGGCGGCGTGGACCGCAGCAGTCCCGCATCCCAGCCCCACGAAAGCGACGAATAAGAGCCCGGCGATGTACACCGGCGAATGAAAGCGCGAAAGCCACGCCCCGGCGCCCGGGATGTGGATCCAGAGCTTCCCGATGAGCTCGCCCTGCGCTGGCCGGTACGGGTCGATGAAATCGTTGTTGTCGCCCTGGAAGACGAACCGCGAGCCGTCAGTGTCGATGATCCGGTGGATGACGGGGCCAATGCTCGGGTGCCGGTAGGTCACCACATCGCCCACGCCGTACACATCCTGCTCGCGGACGATCGCCAGGTCGCCCCGGTGCATCCCGGGCTCCATGCTGTTGCCGCTGACAATCACGTACGACGTCCGCCCGCCGAGCTGCGGCGGGGCGAGGGCAATCCACGCCGCGATGACCGCGATGAGCGTGAACGCCGAGGTGAGCGACGCGACCAACCGCCGCCGTTGCTCCATTGTCATCCCCCAGTTGGTGGGGTGCGCGCGGGGCCTGACCACCCCTGGCGCGCGCACCCCTGGTGCTCAGATCCCCCTAGTCAGCCGCCACGACACGCAGCTGGGTGGCTCCACTCACGGTGACTCCGCCGGGCATCGTGCACTCCCAGTCGTTGCCGCTCGGGTTGGTGCAACTCGACGAGTTGGTGCCATCGACCGCTGCCCGGACCGTGGTGGCGGCAGCGTCGAGCGTGAAGTGAACCTCGTCGATCTCGGCCGGGTTGTTGGCATCGAAGACGTAGTGAATGCCCGAGACCGTGTACCCGGTGATCGCCCCCGTGCCGTCGCCGGCCTTGCTGCCGGGAACCGTGTTGGTTGCGGCGAATCCGAGCGCCGAGACGGCGACGATGGCGAAGACGGCCAGCACGGCGAGCCGCCGGCCACTCCTGAGGTTGCGGATGATCATGGATTGCACTCCTGCGAACCGGGCGGGTCCTCCCCGCCTCGCTGTGATGTAAGCCCCCGGGGTACGGGGCCTCCACCGCTGCAATCGACGCGGTAGCCGCCCGGTGAAAGGCTCGCAGGCGAGAATTCATCAGATCGTCAGCACGCGCATACCTGTTCCGCTATCAATTCTCTCCGGCCACCTGCCGATATAGCGTCTGCCCCCCATATCGGGGATGCCCCGCAGACCCGTGTGAATTGCAAGGCGTCCCCGGAACAGGCACGATCGGTACATGCAGGACGAAATCTACCGCGCGCTGGCTGGCGCACTCGAACGCGGCGAGCCGGTCGTGCTGGCCACCGTCGCCCGCACCCGCGGCTCAACCCCCCGCAAGACCGGCGCAAAGATGGTCGTCCGCCAGGACGGCTCCTTCTTCGGCACCATCGGTGGTGGCTGCGGAGAGGCGGAGGTCTGGCAGGAGGCGATGAGCGTCCTCCAGGATGGCCAGCCGCGCATCGTTACCGTCGACCTCACCGCGCCCACCGACGGCGAAGACAAGATCTGCGGCGGCGTGATGGACGTATTCGTGGAACGGGTGGGCTAGGAAAGAACGGGTACATGGCGCGTTTGCGCTGTTCGCCTATCCTGTACCATGTTGACGTGGCTCCCCACGCGGAGCCAGGAAGAAGGCCGGTATGTTTGGTTCACTTGGCGCCCCCGAACTGCTGATCATCGGTGCGGTGATCATCCTCATCTTCGGCGTCGGCAAGATCAGCGGCCTCGGCCGCGAGCTCGGCACCTCCATCAAGGAGTTCCGCCGCGCCGTCAAGGACGAAGATGCCGAGGCCGCGAAGCAGGCCCATCTCCAGCAGTCCACCCAGCAACAGGTCCCGCCCCCTGCCGCTCCCCCGCAGGCGCAGGCGCCCCAGCAGCCCCCGGCCCAGCAAGGCGACCCCAAGACGCCCAACGTCTTCTAGTTTCAACTACCGCAGCAAAGACCCAGAAAGCCCCCGGGTTACCCCCGGGGGCTTTCTATTCCACCGCCGATCCCGGGTGCCCTTAAGGTTGAGTTGCTTGGTCGTCCATACGCCGGCACAGCGAATACCGGCTGAAAACTGCGGGTAGCAAGCGTTTGGCCGACGGTTCTCACTCGAATCGCCATCCGGTGTGACCCGGAAGGCAGTCTGCCCTGTCGGGTTCTCCTAACACTGCGCTCGATGCCGCCTGACTACGAGAGGGGCCAGCCGAGGAGGCACGCTGAATGTCCAGGTCCACTGAGATTGCCGGGCTTGCCGGACCTACGATTTTGATCGCGAATGCATCTGAGGAGATCAACCTCCACATCTGGGACGAGAACCTCGCTCCCGTCACCTACCTCAACGGCATGCTTCTTTTCGTCGCCGGGCCTGCAATTGCGTGCGCTCACAATGTGTGGCGCCGTGATTGGACGGTTGCCGTCACTCTCCTGGGCTGGTGCCCTATGGCTGCGGGAGCATGGCGGATGTTCGCGCCGGAATCACAGCAGGGCGGCGACAACGTCCCGACCTGCGTTGTGATCGCGCTGCTCGCCTGCTTCGCATCGTCCTTGACCTACAGGGCGTACTCGCCTCTGCGCCGAGATCGCGCCGCAGCCTAGCCCCCCGCCACCGCGGGCACAATGCTCACTTCATCCCCGTCCTTCAGCGCCGTCCCCAGGCCATCCATGAAGCGCACATCGTCGCCGTTCACGTAGATGTTCACGAAGCGCCGAATCTGGCCGGCTTCATCCAGCATGCGCTCCTTGATCCCGGGGTACGCACCCTCGAGGTTCGCAACCAGCGAATCGAGCGTCGCCCCTTCCCCGGTCACCATCGACTGGTTCCCGGTCAGGTTTCGCAGCGGCTGAGGGATGCGGACAGTAATCGCCATGGGTTGTCTCCAGGTTCTGTGGTGGTTCGGTTGGGCGTTTGCGCCCGCGTTAGCCTTCGACGATGTCCCCCGTCACCGGGTCGATGCGGACGCCCTTTTCCTGCGCCCAGGCCAGGCTCCGCTCGATCTCGTCGGGCTCACCCTCGAGTTCGAGCAGCACCCAGCCCGTCTTCTCGTCGACGTCGGCCATGCGCACATTCGTGATCACGCGGAACTCGTGGCCCAGGTTGTAGATGAGTGGTTCCTTGATCAGGTTCTCCGGGAAGGTAAACCGCACACGTTTGACAGCCATCAGGCAACTCCCTGCGCCGCGAGGGCGCGATAAGCGCTCTCGAAACTCTCCATTGTGGCATCCACCTCCAGCGGCGGGTTCAGCGCCTCGGAGACCGCCTCCAGCGTCTTGAACCCGGCGCCCGTGATGAACGCCACCGTGAGCTCGTCGGGGTCGATTCTACCCTGAGCCGCCAGTTGCTTGAGCGACGCCACGGTCACCCCGCCGGCCGTCTCCCCGAAGATGCCCTCGGTTTCGGCCAGCAACTTCATGCCCTGCACGATCTCCTCGTCGGTCACGCTCCCGCACGAGCCGCCCGTCTCCTGCAACTGCACCAGGCTGTAATACCCATCGGCCGGGTTGCCAATCGCCAGCGACTTCGCGATCGTATTCGGCCGCTGCGGACGGAAGTTCATCGAACCTTCCTGCCAGGCCGTTGCCACCGGCGAGCAGCCCGTCGCCTGCGCCCCACTCATGCGCGTCTTCGGCTCGTCGATCAGGCCCGCCTTGTACAGCTCCTGGAACCCCTTGCGGATCTTCACGAACAGCGAACCACTCGCGATGGGCACCACGCAGTGGTCCGGCGCGCGCCAGCCGAGCTGTTCCGCCACCTCGAACCCGAGCGTCTTCGAACCCTCGGAGTAGTACGGCCGCACGTTGACGTTCACGAACGCCCAGTTGTAGCTCCCCGCGAGCTCTGCGCAGAGGCGGTTCACCGCGTCGTAGTTGCCCCGCACCTTCACCAGCGTCGGGCCATAGATGCTCGAACCGATGACCTTCCCGATCTCCAGGTCGTGCGGGATGAACACCACCGCCTCCATCCCGGCGGCGGCCGCATGCGCGCTCACGCTGTTCGCCAGGTTGCCGGTGCTTGCGCAGGCCAGCTTGTCGTAGCCGAGCTCGCGGGCGCGGCTCGCGGCCACCGCCACAACCCGGTCCTTGAACGACCAGGTCGGGTTCACGGTGTCGTTCTTGATGTAGAGGTTGTTCAGCCCCAGCGCTTTTCCCAGGTTCTTCGCGCGCACCAGGGGCGTGAAGCCAGCGCCGATATCGACTGCGGCGTCCCCGTCGCAGGGCAGGAAGTCGCGGTAGCGCCACAGGCTGGCTGGCCCGGACTCGATCTGTGCCCGTGTCACATTCCTGCGGATGCCTTCGTAGTCATACGTCACTTCGACCGGCCCGAAGCAAAAGTCGCACACATGGCGCGCTTCGAGGGGGTATTCGCGGTGACACTCGCGGCAGCGAAGGTTGGTAGCAAAGCTCATGCTCAGACTCCGTACGGCCCACACCGGGGCCAACTGGGCGGGCGCACGGCAAGATGGCGCGCCTGCAGCGTAGGGATGTACGGGGCGCCCCTTCTGGTGAGGGGCTAAAGCATGACCATGCGGCCCGGATACGAAACCATCTGAACTCCTCGTTCCGCTGGGCCGTTGTCTGGAGCGAAGTCGCTCTCATCTTTCCCCCGACGCATCGGGGGGCCGGATTTGGCACCTTGTCTAATGCGGACAGGTTGCCTGGGCTTCAAAGGGCCGGTCCCTCTGCCCAATCTTGATATGAGCGGCCACGTGCGGTGCTGCACGACATCGTAACGCACCCGGCGCCGGCCCGGCAAAGAACGGTCGGCCGGGCTTCCCTCCCGGCTCGTCTGTCCACCTGGGAATTCACGAATCTACCCCGCCGGCGTAAGCCCAAATGCCTGGATCGCCCCCACCAGCACCGCCGGGCGGATCGCCCGCCCCAGCAGCTCGTCCAGGTAGCGAATGCTGAACGGGTCCCCGCGCTCCATCCCCGCTGCCTGCGCCAGGATGTCGGCATAGCCCTGCGCAAGCTCCTCCGTTGGCGATGTCGCGAGGTCGATCTGGGGGTACGCCGCCACGATGAACTCCGCGAACGACCCGTGCGTGGTATTCGTCCCCGGCAGGATCTGCGAGACCCCCGGGCTGGGCAGGACGCCGATCGACTCCGGTAGCCGCCCCCCGCTGTTGATGAGCGCCACTGCATCGATGTTCAGCTCGCGTGCAACCCGCGTCTTCGCCCGCGCCAGGCCCGGTTCTGCCGCCACCAGGTTCAGGTACAACAACCCATCGAACGCTGTCGCCGCCAACTCCTCGGCCCGCCCGTCGAGGCCGTCGCAGTGCACTGCCTCGTGCGCCAGGATCGGCATCAGGTGCTCAATCCGCTCGCCCTCCGCAAACGGGTTCAGCGAAATCACCCGCGCCCCATTCCCACGGTGCGTCACCCGGGCGATCAGGTCCGCGTTTCCCGGTGGCGGTTCGAACGCAATTCGGGCTGCGGGAAGACCGGTGCAGTTCTCCCCCGTGAGCAACGATTGGATGGCCGGCTCGGCGAACGTTCCCGTGAGCGCGGCGAGTGCCGCCCGCAGCTTCGCCGAGGTCACGATCTCCGCCGGTATCGCATCGTAGATGAGGAGCGCGTCGGCGAACGTCTGCGGATCTACCTGCCGCTGCGAAAGGTGGGCCTCCAGCGCCTTGCGCTGGACCACCGCGTCCCGATCCCCCTCTGTCACCTCGGCCACGACTGCCGGGTCGTAGAACGCGGAGTCCGAGACCTGCAGCGCTGTCGAGGCAAGCAACACCAGGGCCGGGGTCAGCTCACCCTCGACCCTGGCCTCCATCTCGCCGGTGGCCGCAGTGCTGAACGCACGCCGGGCGACCTTCAGCGTCGCGCCATCGGGGATGAGCGCGTCGACCTTCAACACGATCGCGCGGGATTCTCGCTCGGCCGAGGCGACCAGCACGCGCTTCGTGCCCCCCGCGGCCTGCGGCACCTCGAACTCGAAGTACGATGCGAGCGGTACCCGCGAGGGCGCCAGCTCGAACGGCCGGTCGAACCGCACCGTGACCGTCGAATGGAGAGTGGCCAGTCCATTCACCACGTCGCGTTCCGCCACCGCCGAGACGACCTCGGGCGGTGGCCCGGCGTCGGACCCTCCGCTGCATGCCGCGATTGCCAGGCCCATCATCACGATGGCCAACACCAGTGGAAGTCCCCGGCACGCTGGCACGATGCCGCTCCTACCTTCCGCGGTATTCCGGCTTTCGCTTCTCGGCGAAAGCGCGTGGGCCTTCTTTCGCGTCCTCAGTCGCCATCAGCCTGCCCAGCAGCAGGTCTTCGAAGGCGAGCCCATGATCGAGCGGCATATCGAGTCCCCGGCTGATCGCTTCCTTCGCCGCGCGGACCGCCAGCGGCCCGCGCTCGCAGATGGTGTTCGCGATCTGATGAGCCCGGTCCATGAGCTCTTCCCGCGGGACGATGTGCGACACCAGCCCAATGCGCAGTGCGGTCTCCGCGTCTATCTGTTCACCGGTGAGGATCAGGTAGTTGGCCCACGCCTGCGGTATCGCCCGCGGCATCCGCTGCGTCCCGCCCGCCCCCGGCATGATGGCCCAGCGCACTTCTGGCAGCCCGAAGCGGGCCTCCGGCGTGCAGATGCGGATATCGCAGGTCAGCGCCAGCTCCATGCCGCCCGCCAGGCAGAAGCCGTTGATCGCCGCGATGATCGGCTTGTAGATGGGCAACCGCTTGGTGAACCCCCCGAACGGCACCGGCCGGCCGCCTTCGAACTGGTTCTCGCCCCGGGCAGTCGCCACCAGGTCCATCCCTGTTGAAAACGCCTTCTGGCCCATGCCGGTGAGGATCGCCACCCGCAGGCTGTCGTCATCCCGGAAGTCCTCCCAGGCACGGTACATCTCGCTCGATGTCTGCGCGTTGATCGCGTTGAGTTGTGGCTCCCGATTGATGGTGAGCACCGCGACGGCGCCCTTCTTCTCGTAGATGATGTTCTGGAAGGAAAGGTCCGCCATGATGCCACCTCGTCCCGGGCGAGTTCGATGCGCCTGAAGGATACTCCGCCAGGGGAACCCCCGGCGACAGGCCGGGCTTACCGCGAGGTCAAGCTCAAGCCGGACGGCACGGAAATCTCCTACGACACCAGTCTCGTCCATCGCGATGCCGGCCTCGTCATCGTCCGTTTCCTGATGCAGGCCGGTGGCGGACCGCCTCGCCTTCCCGTGATTGTCCCGCCGGGCTCAGTGTCCTACGGCTACTTCTGGGCCCGCCGCCCCTACAACGTCTACCGCTGGCTCGATCCCGTGGGCGTGCTCATCGCCCACCGCTTCGATGCCGTGACGGATGTGCGCATCACCGGCGGCGAGGTGCGCTACCGCGACCTGGCGCTCGACTGGTGGGCCCTCCCCGATGGCACCCTGATCGAGGAGGACAGGGACGAGCTGGACGCCCTCGCTCGCTCCGGCGTGTTCTCAGCAAAGGACTTGGAGCGCGCAAACGAAGCGGCCCGCCAGGTCTTCAGCCGTTACCGCCATATCATCGACGAAGTCGGGCGCCTCGAGCGGAAGTTCGTCTTCGCCACCTGACCCCTTTACAGCCGCCACGCCACCGCGAATACTCCGCCCCATGTTTAGAGCCCTGCGCCGCTATCTCAACGCGTTTCTCATCGGCTTCATCGTCACGGCGGTGGTCTACCTGTTCGTCCGCTTCGACACCGATGCCGTGTTCCTGGGCATCCTCATCGGGGCGGCCGGCGGCGTCACTGCCCTCGTTGCCTACATCTACCTCGACCGGAAGTTCGGCACCGCGGAAATCCTCTACGACAAGGACGGTAACCCCGTCCGCCGCTAGCCGCCAGCGCCCCGGGGCGTCACACTCCGCAGGGTGAGTACCCCCGCGTTCGCTGGCACCCGTGCCGCGTTCGGCGCCCTTTCTCCCCACCGCCAGGGATTGCTTGCCGTGCTTGGCGCCGCGGTGCTCTGGAGCACCGGTGGGCTCTTCATCAAGTGGGTCTCCCTCGATGCGCTCGGGGTCACCATGTGGCGCTCGCTCCTCGCCGGCATCACCATGTACGTGGTCGCGCGGCCAGCGATTCGCGCACCCTGGCGCACCAGCGGCATCACCTGGGCGATCGCCGTGAGCTACGCGCTCACCCTCGTGATGTTCGTATCGGCCACCAAGCTCACCACCGCCGCGAACGCCATCTTTCTCCAGTACACCGCGCCGCTCTACCTGCTCGTCACCGGCGCGCTCTTCCTGGGCGAACGGGCGACGCGCATCGACCTCGCCACCGTTGCTGTTGCCTTCGGCGGCATGGCGCTGTTCTTCGTCGGCCGGCTCGAAACCGATGCCCTCGGGGGCAACGTGCTCGCGGTGCTCTCCGGTGTCTCGCTGGCTGCCATGTTTACCCTCCTGCGGGCACCTTCCTGCACTCCCGCCACCCGCCCCGAGGCGATGATGCTCGGCAACATCCTCCTCGTCGCTGGCCTGCTGGTGGTCAACGTCGCCAGAGGATCGAGCGAACCCTTTACGCCTGGCCTGCGCGACCTCTTCGGCCTGGCGTTCCTCGGTGTGGTCCAGATCGGGTTCGCCTACCTGCTGTTCGGTTTCGGTGTCGCCCACGTCCAGGCCCTCGAAGCATCCCTCATCGGCATGCTCGAACCCGTCCTCAACCCGGTCTGGGTATTCATTTTCCTCGGCGAAACGCCCGGCTGGTGGGCGGTATTGGGAGGCGCGATCATCGTTGCCGCTGTTACTGCGCGCACGTTCGTCAGCGAGCGCGGCCGGGACGACGCCAGCCTCGCCGTGCTCCCGGCCGACATATGAGCGCGCCACTGTCTCTCCTCGACATCTATGCCTCCCTCGACCGCATGCACGCCTGGCGGGGATGGCACTGGTGGCCCGATGCCGACCCATTCGAGGTCTGCGTGGGCGCAATCCTCGTCCAGAACACGATGTGGACCAACGTGGAGCGCGCCCTGGGCAGGTTGCGCGCCGCGGGCGCCCTCGAACCGCAGGTCATGGCCGCGCTCTCCCTGCCCGAACTCGAGGACCTGGTCCGCCCCAGCGGCCAGTTCCGCCAGAAGGCCCGCAAGCTGCGCGCCTTCCTCGACCTGGCCGAATCCGCCGGGGGCCTCGATTCGCTCCTCTCGCTCGATGCGCCCGCTCTGCGCCAGCGCCTCCTTGCGACCTGGGGAATCGGCCCGGAAACCGCCGATTGCATCGTTTGCTACGCTGCCCGCCAGCCCGCGCTCGCCGTGGATGCGTATACCATGCGCCTCTTCGGCCGCCTCGGGCTCGGCCCGCGCTCAACCGGCTACGGGGAGTGGCAGCGATGGATGCTTGACGCGCTCACCCGTGAGGCCGGGGCCGCCGCCCGTCCCGAAACCCTCCGTGACCTGTTCGCCCGCTACCACGCCCTGGTGGTGATGCATAGCAAGCACCTGTGCGTGAAGCGGGCGCCCGGGTGCGCCAGGTGCGAATTGAGCGCGCGTTGCGCGTTCTCCATCGGCTCCCGGGCCGATCAGGCGCGAGGGTAGCTCCCGAAGACCTTCAGCTCGGCGCACAGCGGCCGGATACGGTCGAGCACTGCCCGGCACTTCGCATCGTCCTGGTGCCCCTCGAAATCGATGAGGAATACATACTCGCCGAACGTGGCCTTGGTCGGCCGGCTTTCGATCTTGGTGCAGTTGATGTTCGCCTCCGCGAACGCCACCAGTACACTGGCCAGCGCCCCCGGCCGGTCCTCGGCGAAGGTGAACGCGATCGAGGTCCGATCGCGGCCCGTGGGCTTCGGGTTCCCCCTCCCCAGCACCAGGAACCGCGTGACGTTCCGGTCCGTGTCCTGGATGTTCCGGGCGATAACCTCCGCGCCCTCCAGCTGGGCCGCACGCTCGGTGGCGATTGCCGCCGCATCGCCAGGGCGCCGCATCGCCAGCTGGACGGCCTCGGTGGTCGAGAGCGCCGCTTCGGCCTGGGCCTTCGGGAAGCACCGTTCGAGGAACTTCCGGCACTGCCCCAGCGCCTGTGGATGCGAAAAGATGACCTTCACCTGGTCGGCGCGCACCCCCGGTGGAGCCACCAGGTTGTGTTCGATGGGGAGCAGCAGCTCCGCCTGGATCTGCAGGCTCGTCTCGTGGATCAGGATATCGAGCGTCTCCTGCACCGACCCGTTGATCGAGTTCTCGATGGCCACTACCCCGGCATCGGCCATTCCCGATTCCACCGCCACCGCCACCGCGGCGTGCGACGGGAACGGCAGCAGTTCTGCGCTCGGGTCGAACTTCATCGCTGCAAGCTCGCCCCACGTGCCCGGCGGCCCCAGAAACGCGATCCGGGTCATCGCTCAGGTGTCCAGGCCGTGCGTCGAGCCGATCAGCTGCTCGCGCAACGTTTCAAGGCTTTCCTTGCGGCTAACCACCACCAGCGCATCGCCCGCGTTCAGGCGGGTGTCCCCGCTCGGCATGCGCGGCACGCCGCCCGGGTCGACGATGAGCGAGATGAGCGACTCCGCGGGCAGGAGCACCTCCCGTACGGAGCGCCCCACCACCGGCGAGGTCTCCGGGAGCTTGATCTCTACCAGCTCCAGCCCGCTGTGAAGCTGGAGAAGCGGGATCATCAGCTGGGTCGGCAGCTCCTGCTCGATCTGGGCCAGCACTGCCTGCGTCGCAGAGATGGTGGTTTCGATGCCGCGCTTCCGGAACAGCAGCTCGTTGCGGGGGTTGTTGATCCGGGCAATGGTGCGAGCGACTCCCCGGTAGCGCGCGATGTCACAGATCACCAGGTTGTCCTCGTCGTCCCCCGTTACCGCCGCCACAAGGTCGGCACGCGAGACCCCCGCAAGGTCGAGCGTGGTCGCCTCGCAGCTGTCCCCTGTGAGGACGTTTCCGTTGAGCTCATCGCGGATTTGCGCAGCCCTCGCCGGGTCGCGCTCGATGACCAGCACCTCGTGGTGCTGGTTCAGCAGTTCCTCCGCAAGGTGGTACCCGACTTTTCCGCCGCCGGCGATCAGGATGTACATCGCCTATCTCCTCGCCGGCTCGTGCATCAGCATGTCGACCATGATCTGGGCGCCGTAGCTCGTTGGGCTGAAGGTCTCAAGGCCCAGGTCCCGGAAGATCTCCTCCCGCACCGGGTCATACACCCGGCACAACACGCGCTTCACGTGGTACACCTCGTGGGCCATCTGGCTGGCGAAGTAATTGCGGTTGTCCCCCTGCGTGATGGCCATGAACGCGTCGGCCGTTTCGATGCCTGCTCGCTCGAGCGTCGAAGCATCCATGCCGTTGCCCACCACCCGGTCCCCTCCGAACGAGTCGCCCAGGCGCCGGAAGGCCGATTCGTTCGTGTCGATGACCGTCACGTGGTGTCCCTGCCGGTCGAGTATCCCGGCGATCCGTGAGCCAAGCCTTCCGCAGCCCATGATGATGACCTTCATGGTACCCGCCGTGCTATTCGTGGTGGTGGCCCGCCGCCACCGATTGCCGCACCACCCACACCGCGCAGGTGGCATTCTTCAGGACATGCTCGACCGTGCGGCCCACCTGGAACGAGCCGGTGAGCCGCTTGTATCCGATCCCCATCACAATCGCGTCAACGCCGCGGTCCCGGGCCTCGTCGACAATTGCCATCCCCGCCTCCCGCGCCTGCACCAGCGTCCCGGTCGCGCTGCAGCCAGCCTCCGAGGCCACCGCCTCGGCCCGCCGGATCACCTGTTCGCCTCGCCTCGCCTCGGCATCCATCTCGGCGTTCAGAGGCAGTGACCGGTTCACTTCGATGACGTGCACGAGGTACACCCGGCCCTTCCGCGCCCGGGCCATCGTCGCGGCAACCGCGACGGCTTCCAGGCTCGCCGGCGAGTTCGTAATGGGGACCAGGAACGTCTGCGGCATCACCATGTGATTCGTTATCCTGCCCGGCGCCAGCGGCCTCCGGTGGCGTTCATCTCAAGCATGGCACTACCGGTCATCCTGCGCGAACCACAGGCGTATCGCTCCATTCAGGATCAGCACGACACCGATCGCCACACCGATATTCCACTCGACTGCCTGCGTCATCATGAACAGGA
Source organism: uncultured Anaerolineaceae bacterium (assembly GCA_964648195.1). Taxonomy (GTDB): domain Bacteria; phylum Chloroflexota; class Dehalococcoidia; order Tepidiformales; family Tepidiformaceae; genus Amarobacter. The sequence continues at coordinate 51,867 of CAZYLL010000006.1, forward strand.
TGAGAGCGATGCCCAGGACGATGGAGATAACAGAGAACACGTAGTTCGCAGTGCGCATGACCCACCCGGGGGCGCCGGCAGGCGGCCTGGTTCGACCATGCTACGCCCGCCATCGTAAACGGGGAATTCGTGGCCGCTGCTTAGCCCTCCACCCGCAGGAGCAGGTTCCCCTCCTCCACGCGCTGCGGCACTTCCACTGCGACCTCGGCCACGCGGCCCGCCGCCGGGCTCTCGATCGGGATCTCCATCTTCATCGATTCCAGCACCATGATCTCCTGGCCCGCCGCCACCTGGTCGCCAACCGAGACCAGGATCTCCTTCACCGTGCCGGTCATCGGCGCCGGGATATCGATGAGTGTCATGTGCGGTGCGCTCCTCTGCCAGGGTTGGCGGAACTCTAGCCCGCGCCGGCCATCTCCGCCACCTCCCGCAAAATGCCGAAGGGCCGCTTCCAGCCCCTGCGGGTGAAAGTCGGCCCTTTTGGCTTCGTGGAGGTAGTCTATCGAAAACCACTGGTGCCGGGGCTTGCCGCGTGGGCTTGCGCCTCGCCTGCCAAAACATCCCGCACCTGCGCCGCTGCGCTCTGCCGGGGCCTTGCGGCATCCCGGGGGCTTCCCTGGTCCGCTGCCTTTCGGCGGCGAAACCCCGGTACCACCCTGCCTCACCGGGTTTCCCGCGGCAAGACCGCGCTGGCGGCGGCCACCCGGGAGCCGTGACTCCCGCGCTGGCCTTCAGCGTTTCCAGGCCGGTTGGCCTTTCCCCGCCTGCGTGGTGGCTTTCGACCACCCCGCCTCCAACGCCGCGAAATGTAGCCGCCCGCAGGCCCGATTCCAAGCATCTTATGACGCGTCGGGTCACCCTTCACAAACCCTTGATCGTGCCCGCGTTTTATCGTCGCCACCACGCTCCGTGGCGACAGAACGCAAGCGCCCGCCCTCGGGGCATTATGTGCTTATCGCCCTGCAGCACCCCCACGTGGAACCGGCCGCGGTTGCCCGCGGCCGCCACGATGTCACGCCTCCCCGGGGTCTACCCGAAGGTCAGGGGGGCCTGGCTCCAGGGCGCGAGCTCCTCGCTCACGTTGAGCTTTACTTCCTTCCAGGTCACCTTCACGCCACGCTCGCCCTTCGCGGGCTCCTCTTCCACCATCACCTCGAACATGCCCTGGTTCGTGACGTCGCTTGGCTGCGCCAGCAGCTGCATGAACGCTTCCGCGGCCTCGAACGTCTCGAGCATGCGCGGCTGCCAGCGCCCGAATACCTTCGGGTTCTCCGCGTATTCGTTCGTCATCCCGGTGCGGACGAACGGGTACATCACCGAGAAAGCCGACACCAGGCTGGCCGACTTCCCGAGGTTCACCGCCAGCACCTTCGGTAGCTGTAACACCGCCCAGTTGGCGATCGCGTACCCCGGCACGCTCACCCCCGGATCGATCGACTGCCGCGACGAGATATACACGATCTGGAGCGGCTCGTTCGCGTAGACCGCTTCGCCCGACCAGAGGTGCGTCATGGCCATGAAGCCATCGATCTTGGTGTCGAGCACCAGCCGCGTCTCCGTCAGGTTGTTGATGAACGCCTGGCGCACACGCGCGCGCCGCATCGCCATCGATTCGCCCTCGACTTCCCGCAGCGACCGCCCGAAGGAATACCCCTTTTCCGTGAGACCCGAGTTGCAGATCACCAGGTTGGGGATGCCCCCCATTTTTTCAATGACGTACGAGCGGGTCGCCCAGAGGTCACCCATGTTCGTCACGTCCGCCTGCAGCGGGAACGCGTTGACGCCCTGGCTCCGGAGGAAGTCGACGAGATCCAGGCCATCGTCGTACGAGGTGTGAAAGTGCACCGCGACGCTTTCGGCGCCGTTCAGTCCCGCTGCCAGCGCGAACGATTGGCCCAGGCCGCCATCCTTGCCCGCCCCGGAAATGAGCACGCGCTTGCCCTTGACGCCCGCCGAGAACTCCCCCGGGAAGCGGAAGTTGTCGGGATTCACCGTGAATGCCATGTCTGAAACTCCGAAGGTATTGGCGCGCATTATGGCAGAGCCGCAGCCTATAGGCTCAGGCCACCACTCACTCGCGAAGGCGTACTATCCGCCCCGCCGCACCAGTCCCCGGCGCGCCGCCTCTTCGATGATCTGCACCACGTTCGTCGCGGCCCCCTTGCGGATGCTGTCCGTCACCGTCCAGAACGTGATTCCCCCCGGCAGCGACGAATCCGCCCGCAAGCGGCCCACGAGCACCTCATCGGTGCCCGCGACATCCATCGGCGTGGGATAGAGCTCTTGCCCCGGGTCATCCATTAAACGAATACCTGGCGCCGAAGCCATCAGCCGGCGCGCCTCTCCCGCGTCGACCGGCTCCCGGAATTCTGCCCACACAGCCATCGCATGCCCGAAGAACGTGGGGATGCGGACGCAGGTGGCACTCAGCGCCACGTCTGGCGCGTGCAGGATCTTCCGCGTCTCGTTGGCCATCTTGATCTCTTCCTTCGTGTAGCCGTCCTCCGCGAAGAGGTCGATTTGTGGGACAGCGTTGAACGCGATCTCGCGCTTTTGCGTGCCGGAAGGTTCGTGCCGGCCGTCCAGTGCCGCGATTGTTTCGGCACGGAGGCCTTCGACCGCCGCGCCGCCAGCGCCCGCGACAGCCTGGTAGGTGCTCACCACCACCCGCTTCAACGGGTTGACGCGGTGGATCGGGTTCAACGCCAGCACCATCGGCGTCGTCGTGCAGTTCGGCTGGCTCACAATGCCCCGGTGCCACTCCAGGTCGTCCGCGTTGATCTCCGGGATCACCAGCGGCACCTCCGGGTCCATCCGGTACGCGCTCGAATCGTCGATGACGAAGCTGCCGTTCGCCTGCGCAATCGGTGCGTACTGTTTCGAGGCCGATCCCGAAGCCGAGAGGAAGACGATGTCGTCGTCCCCGGTGAAGCTCGCCCCCGTCGTCTCCTCCACGGTGATCTTCTCGCCCCGGAACTCAACCACCTTGCCGGCCGAACGGGCTGTCGCCAGCAGCCGAAGCCGCTTCACCGGCACGTTCCGGCTATCGAGCAGGCTCAGGAACTCGCGGCCGACGATGCCGGCGCCGCCAACCACCGTGATGTTGTATGCGTCCAAGGGGCGCTCCCGGAGAGGTGTGTACCGTCATGGTATCGCTCCTCGCCCCCAGGGGCATTTGTCACGGTGTCCTCCGCCGGAGCGTGGCTGCCCCCAGTGCAAGCGATACGAGCGTCGTCCCCGCCAGCACAGCAGCGTCCAGCGCCAGGCGCCCTCCGAACGGCTCGGCCGCCGCTACACGGGTGAGCGCGTCGTAGGCGTACGTCATCGGCAACGCGTTCGAGAGCGCCTCCAGCGCCGGCGCCATGTGCTCGCGTGGCGCCAACAACCCGCTCAACAGGAATTGCGGCAAGAGGAACGCCGGCATGAACTGCACGGCCTGGAACTCGCTCCGGGCGAATGCGCTCACCAGGAGCCCCAACGCCGTCCCGAGGATGGCGTTCAGTACTGCCAGTGCCACCACGCCCGCAATGGGCCCCTGCACCTCCAACCCCAGGAACCCGAACGACACGATCGAAACGACAACGCCCTGCACAACCGCGACTGACCCGAATGCCAGCCCATACCCGGCCAACAGGTCGAGCTTCGCTATCGGCGTCGTCAGCAGCCGCTCCAGCGTGCCGGAAGTGCGCTCCCGCAACATCGTGATCGATGTGACCAGGAACATCGAGGTCAGGGGGAAGATGCCCAGCAGCGGGACCCCCACCCGCTGGAACACCTGCTCCTGGTCAGCGAAGACCCACTTCACCAGCGCCTCGAGTACCACAGGCACGAGCACCAGCAGTCCAATCGTCCTCATGTCGTGCCGCAGCTGCATAAGCACGCGAGCGCCGGTGGCAACCGTCATCCTCACGTTCATGCACCGGTCTCCTTCCCGACGAGGTGGAGGAACGCCTCTTCGATGGAGGTCGCCTGCGCTTGTGCCAGGACGTCCGCCGGGGTCGCCCGGATGAGTATGCGGCCATCCCGCATCAGGACGAGCTCGTCGCAACGCTCGGCCTCGTCCATCACATGGCTCGAAACCAGGAGCGTCGTCCCCCGGCTGGCAAGCTGACGAAACGTGGTCCACAGCTCCTGGCGGAGCACCGGGTCCAACCCCACCGTGGGCTCATCGAGCACCAGCACCTCGGGTTCGTTCAGCATCGCCGTGGCCAGCGAAACCCGCGCCCGCTCCCCGCCGGAGAGCTGCCCCACCAGCTTGTCGCCGTACGCGCCGAGACCGACGGTCTCAGCCACCGCTGCCACCCGGCCCGGCTTCGCGCCGAGCACCCGGGCGAAATAGCGCAGGTTTGCGCTCACCGTCAGGTCGTCGTACACCGATGGCGCCTGCGTCACGTATCCAACCCTGGAGCGGAGCGCCTTACTGCCCGCCGGGAGCCCCAGCACCGATACGCTGCCGCCCGCCACCACCTGCACGCCGACGACAGCGCGCATCAGCGTGGTCTTCCCGCAGCCGCTCGGCCCCAGCAGCCCGGTTATCCGGCCCCCGGCGATGGACAGCGAGAGGCCAGGCAGCACTTCCCTCCCTCCGCGCCACACGCGCAAGCCGTCGATAGTGATCGCCGCAGCCGTCATGCCGTCTCCTCCCTGTCCAGCGGCCCGGTCAGGTAGCGTTGCAGCGTGGGGCCGAATGCCACGACCAGGTCCGCCCGGCTGGCCTCGACGAGTGGAGCCAGGCCGATCACGTAGCGCCCCAGCGCCAGGCCCGCCATTTGCGTGGCGACCAGTGCCGCCCGGTACTCCGCCCGGTCGATTCCGGATGCCCGGAGCGTCTGTGCGACCGCCGCCACCACCTGCTCGCGGATCAAACGCGCCGCGGTCTCTTCCGTCACGGCCGACCGGACGATGGCGAGCAGGGTACGGCTCGTGTCCTCGGATTCCCACGCGTCGACCAGGAACCCGACCAGCGCGTCCCCCGCTGACTCACGGTTGTCCTCCAGCGCTTCTCGAAGTCGATCCGCCGGGCTCACCGGGAGCTGGACCGCCTCCCGGAACAACGCCTCTTTCGTGCCGAAGAAGTGCAGCACAAGGGCAGGGTCGACCCCGGCATCAGCTGCAATCGAGCGAATGGTCGCTCCGCGGAACCCGGACGCCACGAACCGTGCGCGTGCCGCCCCGAGGATAACCTCGCGCGTCCCCGATGCTCCCGCCCGGCGCCCCGTCCTCCCTGGTGCTGGAGATTTCATCATACGGTGAATTCTCCAGCTGTTGAATTCCGCCGTCAAGCCCTCCGGCGTAAACTCGCGCGTCAACAACACCTGGAGTTACCCGTGGAACTCAACGACATCCTTTACCGCACCGACGGACCCATCGCCTGGATCACTTTCAACCGCCCCCGTTACCGGAACGCGCAGTCGTGGCGCCTCCTCGACGAGTACGACATCGCCATGGACCGCGCCGTCGCCGACCCCGAAGTGCGCGTCATCATCACCCGCGGCTCAGGTGGCAACTTCTCCAGTGGTCACGATTTGGGGACCCCCGAGCAGCTGGCCGATCGCCAGGCTCGTGGCATCGGCGATGCCGGGCTGGAGTTCTACGACAATTTCAGGCACTACAACCTCGACCTGCTGCTCAAGTGGCGCAACGCGCCCAAGCCCACCATCGCCATGGTCGAGGGGTACTGCATCTTCGCCGGCTGGATGATGGCAGCCTGCGTCGACCTCGTGTTCGCCGCGAAAGACGCGCTCTTTCTCCCTGCGCTCCTCGAGTATTTCTCGCTCCCATACGACATCGGGACCCGCAAGGCGAAGGAGCTCATGTTCGAGAGCCGCTTCCTCACTGCCGAAGAAGCGATGCAGCTCGGGTTTGTCAACCGCGTCTACGAGCAGGACGAGCTGGAGCGCGAGACCGTGAACTACGCGCTCCGCGTGGCCGAGAACAGCCCCATGGCCGTCCGAATGTCGAAGCTGGCCGCGAACAAGTCCCAGGACCTGATGGGCTATACCGGCTCCCTCGAATCCGGCCTTTCGGACTACATGCTCATGGCCCAGAACCGCGGCACCGGCCGCGTCGAGGGGATGCGCCGGCTCGGTGGCGTCGACCTGGCGGTCCGCGGCCTTCGCGGTGAGCGTCCCGGGCTGACACCGAAGCAACCGTAAGCCCCCGCAACCGGGGCGTTGTGGCCTATCGCCACATCAGGATGTTCTCCTTCACGAAGTGCCACGTGGCCGCCTCGCGGTAGTGCATCACGTACTCCTGCAGCACCTTCGGCGCGCCGACGAACACCACGATGGCTATCAGCCAGCGCCACGAGGGGATCTGGTACCCGGGGTCGATGGAGCGCAGCCCGGCGACGAACAGGTAGAAGTTCTCGAACACGTTGGGCGTAACGACGAACGTGCCCCTGATCTCCGTGAGCTCGTAGAACACCACGCCTCCCGCACGCAGCGCGAAGAGTCCCACGGCCGCCCACCGCGCCACCGGGTCGGCCCACCGGTACGCCACGATCGCTTCGAACAACAGGTAGTACGTGTCGAACGATTTGTCGACCAGGTGGTAGTGGCCTTTCAGCGGCTCCGCGCCGAGCGCGTCCTGCAGGATCGAATCGCTCGCGTCAGCCAGGATGCAGAGCAACCCGCCCGCGAACTGCCACCGGAAGACCAGGAACGGCACGCCTCCCCGGAAGGCGATGATGAGGAGCAGGACGGCGAGGTCACGGTCCATCCGCGCCTCAGTCCGCGCCGCTGAGCAGCATGGCCAGCGCCACGCCGCCCGGCACATAGGCGACTGCCACAATCATCACCACGATCGCCACGCGCCGGATCCTCTCCGGACCGCTGCACCGAAGGTAGTCGCGAATCACGTCCCGAACCGTACCGCAGCCCCTGGCTTCGGGGCGCGCCCCACCCGGCCCGGAATGACGGGCCGCCTGGTCCGCGGATGCCCTACGCCGCCCCGCGCCCCGGCCGCGCCCCGGCGCGCGCGAGCGTATCCCGGAACTCCTCGACGCCCATCAGGCTCGCCATCCCCGCGTACACCGCTCCCCCGGCGATGGCCCCGGCTACCGCGACCACCAGGTGGTCGGCCCAGGTGTCCAGGTCGAACAGCGCGAACGAGGCCCCGAGCACGATGGCCATCACGCCTCCGCACACCGCCACGGTCGCCAGTGAACGCAGGTCGTCAGCGACCTTCGCCCCGGTCCTGCGCGCATACAGCAGGTAGAGCATCGCCCACTCCAGCCACGCAGCTGCCGATACCGCGAAGGCCAGCCCTTCGGTGCCGAATTCACGCCAGAGCACCGCGCTCAACGCCAGGTTCACGGCGACGGCGATGACCGCCAGTGCCACCGGCGTGCGCGTATCGCCAAGCGCGTAGAAGCCGCGGCTGTGAATCTCGATCCCAGCCTGGGGCACGATCCCGAGGCAGTACCACCCCAGCGCAGCCGACGTGACCAGCGCATCGCCCCGCAAGAACTCCCCCCGTTCGAGCAGGACCACGGTTGCCGGCTCTCTCAGGATAGCGAGACCCAGGGCCGCAGGTACCGTGAGAAACATGATGACCCGGAGCACTCGCGACACCGTGGCCGTCAGGGCGTCCAGGTCCTCATCCGCTGCATGGTCGGCCAGGCGCGGGAATACGGCGGTCGAGAGTGCCATCCCGAAAAGCGCGAGCGGTAGCCCGGCGAGCAGCCAGGCGTACGTCAGGTTCGAAATTGCCGACGACCCCACCTTCGAGGCGAAGAAACCGGTGATGACGAAGTTGACCTGTGCGGCTGCGAGCCCAACCACCCGCGGCCCCATCAGCCGCGCGACCTCGCGCACGGCCGCATCACCCCAGCCGAACCCGAACTCGTATCGCATGCGCTCGCGGAACAGCCCGGGTACCTGGACCGTGAGGTGGAGCCCCGCCCCGATGACCACGCCCGCCGCAAGTCCTTTCACGCCCCACTCGTCGGCGAGCACCACGGCCCCAAAGATGATCGCCAGGTTGTAGAACATTGGCGCCAGCGCGGGCAGGAAGAACTGCTGCCGTCCGTTCAGTATGCCGGTGATAATGCCGCTGACCGCGAACAGGAGCGGCGAAAGCAGCATGATCCGGGTGAGCTCCACGGCCTCGTCCATCAGCTCATCGCGGCGGCCGATGTCCTCGCCCAGCCCCGGCGCGAGCAGCGGCACGAGCAGCGGCGCAAGCGCGAACGCCGCCGCGCACAACACCGCCGTGGCCACGGTCACCAGGTTCAGCACCCGGCTCGCCAGCCGCCACGCCTCCGCTTCTCCCTCCCGGCGGTAGAGCCGTGCGAACACCGGGATGAAGGCGCTCCCCAGCGTGGCGCCCGCCAGGACCTGGAAGATCAGGTCCGGGACGCGAAAGGCAATGTTGTAGGCGTCCAGCTCCGGGCTCGAACCAAAGGCGTTCGCGATGGCGATGGTCCGCACTACGCCCAACAGCCGCGAGCCGATGAACCCGAAAGCAACGATGGCGGCGGCGATAGCCAGCCCCCCGGCGGCCCGCGCCGGCATGTCGCTCTCGCTCCGGGCGGGGGCGTCCGCCATGCCCGGATCCTAGACGGTTGCACCCCTACAGGCGCTGCCGTCTCACTCGCCCTCCGCGCACCCGCTGATGTGGGCCGGGTCGATGCGAAACACGACCGCCTCGGCCAAAGTAGTCCGGTGGCCGTGCCCGGCGGTCACCGCCGAGTGATTCCCATCGAACGCCCGCAGCAGCACCTGGCGGGCATGGACCTGGTCGGCCTCTCCGGTGAGCTCATGAAAGGCGCCCTGCACGAGCACGCTCTTCCATTCCGTGGGGCTCGTGATAGTGTCGACCTCGAGGGCGACGTGCGGCCACAGCCGCATCAGACGGAGCTTCTTCCCCGGAGCCGTGTGGGCGTAGATCGCCCCCTCGGCAAACGCGTAGTGGATAGGTACGACGTACACGCCATCCGCATCGCGCACCCCGATCCGGCCGACGGAATGCGCACGGAGGATGTCTTCGCACTCGGCAAGGCTGAGGTCTCGCACGGCTGGCACCTCCCCTCCCAGTAAACCCGGCCCGCCGTTCCGAACCAGCGGCCACACGTCGGTTCTTCTTCGCCCAATGGCCCCTTCCCGTCAGGGATCGAACCACCAGTCCAAGGCCGGGTCCCGGCGGGGACGTTGTGCTTGCCGGATCAACGTGTCGGGGTCGTCGAGTTCATGAATGCTCAGCCTCCTCCCGAGGAGCTGCTCGATGCGCGCATACAGCAGCTCCTCCGGCGCCGAGCGCCTGGCCATCAGCCACTGCTCGAGTTCCTCGATGCGCATCGCCGGCGCCATGAGCTCCGGGTCTGGCGGCGACGCCAGGAAGCGCAGGCAGTAGCCACAACCCTTCTCTTCGTCGAAGGGAACCAGGTGGATATCGCATTCAGCCTCGGCCATCCCTCGCCACCGCCTGCCCGTGCCACTCGCCCCGGCTACGCGCGGCCGAAGCGAAGTGACGCAATCTGCCACTCCCGGAGGGCCACGCGCCATCCCGCGTTGATGGGTTCTGCCGGTGCAACCGTCCGCTCGAGCAGGTCGACCACGCTGGCGCCCGGTGCGGCGCCCGGCACCTGGATTTCGGCGGCGGTCTCTGCCCCGGAGGCGTTGTAGAGCCGCAGGATCGGCGCTCCGTCCAGGTCACTCCGGCAGAGGGCCGTTGGCACCAGCCCGGCTGGCAGACGCGCGAGCGGGATATCGAGTCCCAACGAGCCCTCGTGCTCATTCGTCCCAATGGCCATGGGCGGGTAGGCGAGCGCGTGGGCGAGCGCCTGGATCGCGTTCTCGCGCCAGCTCCCCCGGTATGTCGCAAGCGAGTAAGCGAAAGAATGGGTGCCCTGCATCTGGCTGTCCTCCGTCGAGATCGTGGGCCCGGCGCCGCCACGCCGCGAGACCAGGTCCGGCCGCGAAAGCCACCCCACGCACCGGAGCAGCGTGAGCGCGTAGGCCTGGCGCCCGTCCCTCCCGCGCACGACCTCCCCTTCCTGCAGGCCGCAGTTGAACACTGCCATGCCCATGCCGCCCGCCTCGAAAGCGGCAAACGTTTTCTGCGGGAAGGTTGCCGGCGGCTGCTCGTTGCTCAGCCCGTTCCACGGGGGTGGCGTCACCGGCCGTTCGGAGACGTGAAACTGGTTTTCTGTGATGGCGTGTTCGACCGCAAACGGAAGCGGGAACAGCGTACGCAACCGGTGATCTCGCGCCTGGTTCTCCACTGTCACGCGGAAGTCCACGCGGGGAACGCCGTTCCACAGGGTCACCTCGGTGGTGATCGGGACAACAACCTGTTCCCGGCGGGCCCGCCGTGTCCGCTTGCGGTTCAGGCGCGCCGGCAGCTGGAACCACGTGACGTAACGGAGCGTGGAACAGGCCCGGTTCGCTGTGCGCTCCACTTCCTCCACGGCGATCGGAACGATCACCGCATCCGGGAGGATGTCGGCGTTGTACTCGTCGCCCCGGTCCCCTTCCGAGACGAACGCGTTCGCGTTGGCGACGTCGATCCCGTGCTGCCAGTCCCGGACCAGCAGCTTCCCCTTCCGCAACCGGACCTCGTAGTACTCGTTGGCGATACCCCGGTCCGGCAGCCCGGGCGCCGGGTGGTCCTGGCCCGAATCGAACGGCGTCAGCACCTGCAGCCCGATGGCCTGGCTCGCCGGCAGCACCGCCCGCAACCGCGCCCGCTGGCTCCGCCGCACCGTCACCTCCGCCGTGTCGGCCAGGTTGTTGGCAGCCACCTGCCGGACCCCCTCGCGCACCGAAGCCTCATCGATCACCGTCACATCCTGCCCCACGGTCGTCGTCACCCGCAGGTGGCGGCCATCCAGCTCCCACTCCATCGCTTCGATCGCGTGGTTGTCATAACGCTGTTCGCGCAGGAAGTCCAGGTGGCGGTGCGCGCCCCGCGGCGAGACGGCTTCGTGCAGGAAGATCTCGCCCCCGGCGGCCGATTCGACGTCGAGGAAGTACGGCACCACGCTCCCATCCGGGAGCCGCAGCCGGCCGTAGCTGGCCCACTCCAGCGGGACGTCCGCCTCGAGGACCGCCGGCGCCCCTGCCACCGGACGGAAGACGGCCAGCCCGCCGCCCGCCGGGACTGCGGCGTTCCTGGCAAGATGCGCGAGCGATTCCCGCGCGACCTGCCGCGCCAGCTGCTCCGCCCGGTCGTAGCGAGGGAACATCTCCCGGTGCGTCTGGTCCACGCTACAGCCGCAGATCGAATCGTGCGGCGAGTTCTCCAGCAGCAGCCGCCATGCCTGGCGCAGGGCCGGCGAACCGTCGGGTCCCCGGTGCAGGTATGCCAGCAACTCGAGCGGCTCCGCGTACTTTTCCAGCGCGCCCGAGACCTCGAAATCGCGCTGTTTGATGTTCATCCGCGCCGAGAGGACACCGGCCAGCACGTTCGATCGGTCGGGCGAACGAAGCTCGCCATGGTGCGTGACGGCTTCGATCCCCGCCGCGAGCACCGCCTGTTCGTAGTCCGCCAGCGTTGCCATCCTGAAGTCGTACCCCCGTCCGGCCGCCCGTTCGAGCGCCGCGGGGACGTGCGCCTCCATGCGCGAGTGGTCGGTCCCGTTCATCAGCACCGCGGGGAGTCCCTCGCGCAGGTCCCTCTCCTGGCGGCGCACGCGCTCCAACAGGTCGTCGGGGTCCTCCGGAAGCCGCCACCCGCTCGAGTAGCTGTTCCGCAGGTAGAGCACCGGGAGGCGCGTGCCATCGGGAGCCTCCCACCAGAAGCCCCACCCCAGGATGGCGTCGGGAACCCCGCGCCAGAGGCAGGCGCTGGTGAGCCCAAGCTGGGCCATGATTTGCGGCATCTGGGCAATGTGCCCGAACTGGTCCGCGCAGTGTCCCACCTTCAGGCTTCCGCCCATGCGCTCGGCGAAACGGATACCGCGCTGAAAGCTGCGGATGTGTGATTCGCCGCTCGGCAGGAACTCGTCAGGCTGTACCCACCAGGGACCGATCACGATCCGGCCCGATTCGATGAGTGCCCGCAACCGGCCCTCGTTCTCGGGCCGGAGCTCCAGGTAGTCGTCGATCACGATGGATTGCCCATCGAGGTTGAAGCACCGGTACTCCGGGTGCGCCTCCATGTGGTCCAGCAACTCGTCGATCATCTGCACCAGCCGCCAGCGGAAGAGCTCGTGCGGCTGGTACCACTCCCGGTCCCAGTGGCAATGGGGCACGACATACACGGTCCGCGGCATCTGCTGGTCTCCTCGCCGGTGCTGGCTGCGCGATTGTATCCGGCGGATGGCGGACCCTGCCCCTTGCCCATCTCCCCTTCAGGGTGTCTTATCGCCGGATGCCGCAGTTCGAACACGACGGGATCACCATCAACTTCGAAGACGTGGGCGATCGCGAGGCGCCCGCCGTCGTCCTCCTCCATGGCTTCACCGCGGACCTCCGGAGCTGGGCGCCGCTGTTCGATAATCTGACCGCCGACTACCGCGCCATCGCCGTCGACCTGCGCGGGCACGGTCTCTCATCCGCGCCCGAGGACATCGAGTCCTACACCATCGATGCCCTTGCCGGCGACGTCGCCGCCCTCCTCGACCACCTGGAGATCGACATCTGCGCGCTCGCCGGCTCCAGCTTTGGCGGCATGGTCGCCCTCCAGTTTGCCGTCACGTGGCCCGAGCGCCTCGCGGGCCTCGTGCTCTCGGATACCTCGGCCGCATTCGACCACCCCGACTACGACGATCGCTATCACCAGCGCGAGGCCGCCATCGCTGAATTCGTCGCCACGGTCGATCGATTCGGGCCCGCCGAGGCCGGCCGGCGAGCGGCACGCTCAATCCAGGACCCCTTCCTCGCCCAGGGATTGCGTGTCCACTACGCCCGCCTCTCCCGCGCCGGCATCGTGGGCTGTGCGCGCGCCCGCCGGGAGCGCCCCGACTTGCTCCCGGTCATCGGCGAAAGGCTTACCATGCCCGTCCTCGTCTGCATCGGCGAGGACGACCACGTGCGCAGCGCCAGCGACGTCATGGTTCGCGAACTTCCTGGAGCGCGCCACCTCGTGTTCAGGAACACCGGCCATTCCATCCCCACCCGTCAGCCGGAGCTGTTCGCCCGCGAGCTCCTCCGCTTCTTCGCGGATATCGAGGAGGGCCGCCCGGTTGCGGGTCGCAAGACCATCTGAAGTCCCCTCTCCGCTATGTCCACCACCAGCGCAGTGGCCCGGGCGGCGTCTTCCCAAACACGCGCAGCACAAGCCACACAACGATTTCGACCAGCGACAGCCCCAGCAGCACGCACATGACGGCGATCGCGATTGGCGCCGCAAGCGGCACGACCAGCAGCGCGAGCAGCACAATCCCCGCGATATCACCAGCCTTCGCTCCCCGAAAAAGGGCGGCCAGCCGTACCGCTCCCCAGATGACGTAGCGGCGTACGGTGGGCACCTCGGCTTCACCGAGTGCACGCCGGAACACGCCATCCGCATCGTTCCGCGGTATGAGCCCCGTCTCGCAGAGATAATCGTGCAAAACCGCGGCCTTCGTGTACTTGCCTGAGGTTGGCACGAGCCACGTGAACAACCGTGGCACGCTGGCAAAGTCCGTAAGGGCGCCTGCTGGCACCACGAAGTCCTCGAACTTGCCGTGGTAGCGCAGGTCTGTGAGGAGCCGCCACCGCCTCTCGTTCACTTCCTGCACCTGTAAAGGCGTGGCGGGGTCGAAGGGCACGTCTCCACTACCTTTCAGCGTCACGCCAGAACTGGATGTCGCTCATGCTACAGCGCCAGTCAAGGCCATCTGCCGTGCCGCCATGCGCGCCGGGCACCTGCTACATTTTTCTCCGGACGCGACCGTGCCCCGGCGTGTACCTTGCCCACCGGAGCCAGCCATGGCCCGCACGAACACCGCCTCTCTTCGCAGGCAACAAATCATCGACGCCACCATCCGGGTCATGGCCACCCGGGGATGGAACGAAACGTCGATCGACGAAATCACACGCGAGGCGGGGGTCTCCCGCGGGCTCGTCGCCTACCACTTCCGGGATAAGGCCCAGCTCCTCTCCGGCGTCCTCGCCAGCTGCCGGGAGACGTTTGCCGCCACGGTCGCCGATGCTGTTGCCGCCAGCCGGGACCCGGTTGAACAGCTTCGTTCCGCAACCCGCCGTGCCGTGTTGATGGCCCGCGACGACCCGGCGTCCTACGAAGTCTTCCTCCACTTCTCCGCCAGCGCCCGCAGCGCCCCTGACCTGGCCGGCCAGGTCCGCGACCTCTGCCGCGGATTTCGCCGCGCGATCGCCGATGGCATCCGCCGCGGACAGGAGTCCGGCCACTTCCGTCACGTCGACCCCGATCTCGCCGCGGCCCGCCACATTGGCTCCATCATCGGCCTCGCCTTCCAGTGGCTACTCGACCCCGACAGCTTCGACCTGGAAGCGGCCGCCCGCGACGCGGAGGATTCCATCGTTGCGGCGCTTGCCATCCACCCCACCCCTGCAACGGCCACCCCCTGATGGCACACGCTTGGTGCGGCCGGGCCGCTACAATGCGCGCCATGCCGATTCCAGACCCGCTCCCCACGTTCGACCAGCTCCCCGCCATCGACGGCGCCCCGCCCCACTCCGCGTGGTGGCTCTTCGGCCGCGATGACCAGGTTGGACTCTTCAACCTGCAAACACCCGAGCGTATCGCTGCCGCCGCGCGGCTCGTCACTGCCGGCAAGATGTTCGCGCTCAACTGGGACCTGGAGCTCCCGAACCCGCCACTCTTCGGCCGGGGCGCCATCCGCCAGAGCATCATCGCCGGGGCAATCCATCACGACGACGTGCTCGACAACTTCTACCCGCAGGCGAGCAGCCAATGGGACACCCTGGTCCACGTCGGCAACTCCCGGCATGGCTTCTACAACGGGATCAAGGCCTCCGAGGTGACCGGTAAGCCTGGCTCCAAAGGCGGCATCGACCACTGGGCCCGCCGTGGCATTGCGGGACGGGCCGTGCTGCTCGATATCGGCCGCTTCCTCGAATCCCGCGGCGACCCGATCGATTTCACCACCGATCGCCGCTTCACCATCGAAGAGCTCGAGGCCTGCCGCCACGCGCAACGGGTTGAATTTGAGCCCGGCGATGTCCTCCTCCTCCGCACCGGCTGGACCGAGTGGTACAGCTCTCTCGATCAGCCACAGCGCGTTGCACTCGCCAACATGGCCACCTTCCGCGCGCCGGGCATCGCCTCGGGCGAGACGATGGCGCGCTATCTCTGGGATCTCCATATCGCCGCCGCCGCAAGCGACCTCCCCTCGCTCGAAGCCTGGCCCCCACGGCGCGATACCGGGGGATTCCTCCACGAGTGGCTCATCGGCCTGTTTGGCATGGCCATCGGCGAGCTCTGGGACCTCTCGAAGCTCGCGGCCGACTGCGCCGGCGATGGCCGATACATCTGCTTCCTCACATCTGCGCCAATCAACAAGCTTGGCGGGATTGGCTCGCCTCCCAACGCTCTCGCGCTAAAGTAGCCATGCCGCGCCTCCTGCCGCCCCAGGTGCTTGCGTTCCTCGAACAGGCGAAGTGGCCCGGCGTGCTCTCGACCCTGGACCCCGGCGGCGCCCCCATCACCTCCGCCGTCTGGTTTGGGATCCTCGATGGCGATGTCATCATCTCCACCCCCGCGGGACGGCCCAAGGCGCGCAACGCCCGCCTCGATCCACGCGTCTCCTTCATCGTCGACACGAAAGAGCGGCCTTACCGTGGGGTAGCCATCGAGGGTGAGGCTGAAGTGCTCGACGATCCCGCAAGGTCGCACATGCGAGCGATTGCCCACCGCTACCTCGGCCCCGTGCTCCCTCCAGAAATGGAGGAGCGCATCGCCTCGCGCGAGCGCGTCGTCCTGCGCATTCACGCCCGGAAGGTCCGGCCTTGGAATCTCGGCTGAGTGGCGTCCGCGCGGTCCTCTTCGACCTCGGCGATACCGTCTTTGGCCTGGAGGCCATGGACTTCGTCATGGCGCACCGGCGGTTCGCTACGTTCCTGGCAGGCAGCACCGGCCTCGAACCCGGGGCGGCCCTCCAGGTTGCCGAAGCCGCGGGCCGAGGCGTCCGGGACGCCCTCGCTGCCCGGTACGCCGCCGGAGCGATCGAGGAGCCGTCGGTGACCGAATTGGCCCGCCCTCATCTCGACCGTTTCGGGCCGGCTGCCGGGGACCTTGCCGCCGCGCTTGACCGGTTGTACGGGGAGGCCGACATCGCCCGCTGGGTGCTCCCGCCAGGCAGGGATGCTGCTCTTCAGCGGTTTGTGGATGCCGGCTTCCGCGTCGCCTTCGTCTCGAATACGCAGACGCCACCGGACCTCATGAGCCGCCGCCTCGCCGAATTCGGGCTGTTGGGCGTCACCGAAACCGCGGTCTTCTCGGTGGAGGTTGGCTACCGGAAGCCGGGCGAACCGATCTACCGCGCCGCACTCGACTCGCTCGGCATCCGGCCTTCCGAGGCGCTCTTCGTGGGCGACCGCCTGCGGGAGGACGTGCTCGGTCCACGTGCGCTGGGCATGCGTGCCGTGCTCACGCATGAGTTCCGCCGCGAGGATCCCGGAACTACCGGGCCCGTCTCGGTCATTGCCTCCCTGGACCAGCTCTGGGAGCTGCTCTGACCCGGTTCAGCACTGCCAGTGGCGCACCAGGTCGTTGTGGCCCCTGCATGCCAGCTCGTACGAACCCCCCAGGACCGTCAACATCGCAACCACCAGCACGATGAAGAATAGCAACCCGTAGGCCAGCCCCAGCCCGTTGAGCCACTTGCCGGTCACAAACCCCACCACCAGGACCAGCACCAGGAATCCGAGGTGCACCCCGAGATAGACCGTGTCCCTGCGGTCCCGCCCGGCTTCATCCTCAACGATCGATACATCGACCAGCGCGTGCATCGCCGCCACGTACGCCGCAACAAACAGGGCGCAGATGAAGACGCTGGCCAGGACCTGGGCCCCTGTGCCCTTGCGATGCTCTTCGGGGTCGCGCTCCACGGCCCCGATTTAGCCACGCCCGGGGCCGCCCTTGCAACAAGAAGTCCCCGCGGTTGCGGGGACTTCGCAAGAGTTCGCGGGGGGCTTCCCTCAGCCCAGCTTCGCGCGCAGCAGATCAATCACTTCGTCGACGGTTGCCACCCGCCAGCCGGCCCAGATTTCGCCCTTCTGCCACTCCAGGTACCGCTTCCGTGCCTCGGCGCGCGCCGCCGCGATCTCCTCTTCCGATGGCTCGTGCCCGAGCCGCCGCGCGATGCCCTCGGGCGAGGTGTCGCCGATCACCTCCCGGGTCATGTGGATCTGCTCGTTGGCCAGCTTCGGCCGCTCGATAAAGTGCGCGATCTCGCGATGATTCCGGTCGTAGAAGATGAACACCGGGATCGATTCGAACTCCCCGTCCTTCAGGTACTCCGCGATCATGTCCTTGTTCTGGTCGCGCTCGAAGAACCTGAGCTCGATGCCCATGGCCTCGGCGATGCGCTGGGCCACGCCTGCCCCCCGGTACACGTCCGGGCACCAGTCCTCGCCGATGACGACCATGTGGTGGGGCCCGTCGGGGCGTGCCGCCAGCTCCTTCAGCGCCTGTTCCTGCTCGGGCGAGATGATCAGATTCCTGTAGTTCTCCTCGAAGAGGTCGCGATTGCGGATGCCGCTCTCGAGGTACTGTTGGAACGTCTTCCCTTTGGCGAAACGTTCGAGCGTGATCACCGACTCAGCAGCCTGGGTCATGGCCCCCTCCGGGTAAGTTTCAAAGTGCAACAATCAGCCTACAGGTGCCGATTACGCCTCACAACCGGGGTTCCGCTGCCTTTGCCTCGTCCCACAGCGCATCGAGCCCTTGCAGGTCCAGGTCCTTCAGATCGATGCCTCGCTCCATCGCCAGCCGCTCCACCCCGGCGAAGCGCCTCCGGAATTTCTCGTTTGCGCCCCGCAACGCCTGCTCCGCATCGATCCCCAGGTGGTCCGCGATGTTCACAGCGACGAACAGGATGTCGCCAAACTCGTCCTCCCGTTCCGTGGCATCGTTGGTCCGGGCGAGCTCGTCGATCTCTTCGCGCAGCTTCTCGAGCGGCCCTTCGATCGTCGGCCAGTCGAACCCGATGCGCCGGGCGCGCCCCTGGATTGCCTGGGATGCGGCCAGCGCGGGCAGCGTCGCCGGTACGCCATCGAGGATCGACTGGCGGGGCTTCTCCTGCTGCTTCAGTGCCTCCCAGTTCTGATAGACCTGCTCTGCCGTCGTCGCTGTCGCTTCGCCGAATACGTGCGGATGCCTCCGGATGAGCTTCCGCGCAATGTGCTCGACTACGTCGCCGAAGGTGAACTCGTCGAGCCGTTCAGCGACCGCCGCGTGCATCAGCACCTGGAGCAGCACGTCTCCCAGCTCTTCCGTGAGCGCCACCGGGTCTCCCTGGTCGATGGCGTCGAGCGCCTCGTAGCTCTCCTCGAGCAGATGCGGGCGGAGGCTCGCATGCGTCTGCTCTCGGTCCCACGGACACCCCCCGGGCCCGTGCAGGCGCTCGATGATGTGGTACAGGCCGTCGAACCGGCGGACATCGTCCAGCGGGTCGATCGGCGGCACATAGATCGAATCCAGGTACCCGTATGCGCGGTGGTCCAATTCAGCCAGGCGTACTTGCCGCACAGCCTCCTGCGCCGTCCCCGCCGCCGAAATCATTGTGACCGGGTGGCCGGCGGGGTAGATCTCCAGCAGCTGTAGTTTCAGCGACGTCACAGCGTCGCGGCCGTACACCTGGCTGATGAGCGCGGGCCGCCAGGTGTCGATGCGCAGCTCCAGCCCATCGCACAGCTGGAGCGTGCTCAGGTCGAGCCCCAGCGTGGTCGCAGCCACATCGACGAAGCTCACGCCCGGGTGCACCCGGGTCGCCATCCCGCGCTCCCCGGCCATCGCCAGGAGCCGGGTCACGGACTGTTCGGCCATGAGCGGGTGGCCCGGCACCGCATAGATCACAGGGCCATTGGCGGCCGCCTGGAGCACCCGCTCGGCTGCCGCCAGGTACACGGTTTCGAAGTCTTCTGCCGAGGTGTACAGGTCGTCGCAGTCGCGTGCGGCGGCCAGCCCCGGAATTGCCGCCACCACGGGATGATGCCGGGTCCGGAGGATCACCGGCATGCCTGAGTCAAGCAGGTCACGTACCTCTGCCGTGAGGTGCGCCGGAGAGCCGGGGCCGAGTCCGGCCACATGGATGCGCGCTCCGTCGCTCATGCCGGCCGGCCTCCCGCGTGCGCTTTCATGGAGGCGAGCATAGCAATCGCCCACCGTGGCCGCAGGGTCTGCTCATTCAAAGGGCACGATGCCGCGGCGGCGCAGCGCCGAGATGTATGCCTCGACATAGTGGGTCGCCGAGGCGCGCCACGAGTAGTCCCGGCTCATCCCGTTCGTCTGCAGCCGGGTCCATGCGGCCGGGTCCCGGAACGCCCGCATTGCACGGTCGAACGCGCTCACCAGGCCGAACGAACTGAACTCGTCGAAGAGGAATCCCGTCCCCGTCTCCGGGTGCTCGTCGGCATCGATGATCGTGTCCCCGAGCCCACCCGTTCGACGTCCGATCGGGACCGCCCCGTAGCGCATGGCGATGATCTGCCCCAGGCCGCAGGGCTCGTAGCGTGACGGCATCAGGAACAGGTCCGCGCCCGCGTAGATCCGCTGGGCCATGCCGGCATCGTACCGGGCGACGAAGCGCACGTTCGCCGGGTGCTCCCTCTCGAGGTGGGCCAGCTCTTCCTTCAACCACCGGTCTCCATCCCCGAGCACGACGAGCTGGGCTCCGGCGGCGAGCATTTCGGGCATCGCCTGGAGCACCAGGTCGACTCCCTTCTGCTCCGTCAGCCGCGTCACCATGCCCAGCAGCGGGCCGCCGCTCTCCGGGAGTCTGAGCTCCGCCCGGAGGGCCGTCCGGTTGGCCGCCCGTGCCTCGAGCGTCCCGAGGTCGAACTGGCTATGGATGCGCGGGTCGGTACGCGGGTTGAACACGTCGTAGTTCACCCCGTTCAGGATGCCGATGAGCGCGTCCTCCCGGAGCTTGAGCAACGCATCCAGTCCCTCGCCGTACTCCTGCGTCAGGATCTCCCGGGCATAACTCGGGCTTACCGTCGTCACGATGTCGCTGTAGTAAATCGCCTGCGCCAGGAAATCGTTCAGCTCATCCGGGCCCCGGTAGCGCAGGTTGTGGATGGTGAAGACCGAGGCCACCCCGCGCAATTTCGGGTTGGACCACGCCAGGTTGCGCAGCGCGAAGGCCAGCGGAGCCGTGTGCCAATCGTTCAGGTGCAGGATGTCCGGCACCCATTCATCCTGCTTCAGCATCTCAATGATCACCCGGCAGAAGAACTGGTAGCGAAGCAGGTCATCTGCTTCACCGTAGATCTCCCGGTCGCCGAAGTAGTGGCTGTCCGCCACCAGGTGTACCGGAACGCCGCCGTACCCCTCTGCCACGGCGACGTCGACGTCCCGCGGGCGCCCCGGGAGCGGAACCGTGTACGCCCGGTGCGTCCTCGATGCGCCGTGGGCCGCCACCGAATCGCGATGGCATGGCGCCACGATCCGCACATCGTGCCCGATCTCCATCAGACGGCGCGGAAGTGACGCCGCCACATCGGCGAGTCCCCCCACCTTCGAAAACGGGTCGACTTCTGCCGTTGCGAACAGAATTCTCATCCGCCCTCGCTCCGGATGAGCTCGCGCTCGATCTCCACGCGCGCTTCGTTCGCTGCCGCCAGGCGCCACGCGGCATTCCGCTTCACCGCCTCGGAAGCCGACCCCTCGTGGATGGCCTTCGAAGCGTAGACAGCCACCTCGTTCAGCAGCATGAATCCCCGGTGGACCATCGAGACGTCCCACATGGGCCGCCGGCTGGCCCACCAGAACTGGCACGAATGCAGCGCCGGCTGCAGCTTCTCCTGCGCCATCGAGGAGAACTTTCGCGCCGAAGCCGTCGTCGCATACCTCCTCGCGACCGACACCAGATCCAGGCAATGGTCCACATATTCCCACTGGAGCTCGTGCAGCCGGTTGCCTGGCGACTTCCACAGCGGGTAGGGGTTGTGCGCAGCGATGTCGTCCCGGCTTGTACTCCAGCTCGATGGATACGGCTCGATGGTCGGCCCGGCAGGGAACAGGTTGAGCAGCTCGCTGGGGAGCACCATCCGTACCTTGCTCCGCCCATGCGCCTTGTGCTGGGCCAGGAGTGTGAACGCGGCGCCCAGGAATTCCTTCTCCCAATCACGGATGTGATGGCCGTAGGTCTCGGCATCCATCGCCGTCACGACGTAGGCCTCCTCCTGGCCGCCAACCCTGGCCAGGTCGTCGATAAATCGCCCCGGGTCGGTCTCGCGAAACGACACCCGGTTGCTGCGCACGTCGTCGCGGAAGAGCACGGCAATCGCGCTCGAGTTCGATGGCATCCGGTAGACGATGTTGATCGGCCACTCCTCCGGGCATGCCACCCCGCTCAAAATGACCCATTCGTGCCCCGCCGCGTGGACCGCCGGCGTGATCTCGGCGCTGTAGCACATCTCCGGCGGGAAGAAGCCCCGTGGCTGCCACGCGCTCCCGAAGGCCCGGCTATTCGTTCGGGCATTCTCCACAATGGACTTCTCGCGTTCCGCTGGCGGTATCAGCGGCAGGATCGGGTGGAATTTCCCGCTCCCCACGAACTCCACCTGGCCCTTCTCTGCAAGTTCCTTCAGCCCGAGCACCACGTCGCCAAGCCCGTGCTCCAGCAGCAGCTCGGTGAGCACCCCCTGGATGTTCACGGCCAGCCGTGCATTGGGATGTTGCCGGATCACCTCGATGAGTGGCCGGTACGATTCCTCGGCCACCCGGTGCAGGATTTCGTGGGTCTGGGTCGGCGGCTGATAGAAGTGCAGGAGCTGCGCCCAGTAGGTCATTCCCGGTCAGCCTCCTTTCGCTTTATCTCCCGGCATCGCGTGGCCTCTCCATCCTAACGCTATGCCCACAGGGCAAGCCCGCTCGCGAACGGGTCGTGAAGCCCCGGATGATCGGGCAGGACCCGCACCGCATACCCCACCCGGCCCCCGGCGCCAGGGGCGAACGTTCCCGTGAACACGCACACGCCGTCGGCCCGCCGCTCCTCCAGCACGAGCGGCGCCGTGGCGTCGATCGTCAGTTCGCCGGCCGGCGTCGCGGGTCCGAACACCAGGTCCACGCGCAGATCGTCCGGGGAGAGCGCACCCGGGTGGATCTGGACCGTGACCCGCACCGGTTCGCCCGCGGACCGCGCCTCGCCGCCGTCATCCTCCACGTCGCAGACCTTCACGTCGCTCCATACGGCACGGACCCGGCTGAGCCAGGCGGCTTGCTCGCGGGCTAGCGCCAGGTCAGATTCTCGCAGGCGTCCCCAGCTGGCGGCCGCGCGCGCATAGGCCGTTTCGGCGTACTCGGCCACCATCCGGCTGGTGTTGTAAACCGGAGCGAACGCGGCGATCGATTCCTTCATCCGTTGCACCCACGCCCGCGGGATGCCATCGGCATCGCGGTCGTAGAACGTTGGCGCCACCTCGTTCTCCAGCAGGTCGTACAGCGAGTTCGCGTCGAACGCGTCCTGGGCTTCCGGGTCATCGTCCAGCCGGTCGCGGCCAATTGCCCAGCCCAGGCCCGGCTGGTACGCCTCCCACCACCATCCGTCGAGCACACTCATGTGCAGGCCACCGTTCGCGACAGCCTTCATCCCGCTTGTCCCGCTCGCCTCGAGCGGCCGCAGCGGCGTGTTCAGCCATACGTCCGTACCCTGCACGAGCGTCCTCGCCAGCTCGACGTCGTACCGTTCGAGGAGGATCACGCGGTCGCGAAACTCCGGCCTGCGGCTGAACTGCAGCACGTCGCGGATCAGCGCCTTCGCCGGTTCATCGCGGGGGTGCGCCTTTCCCGAAAACACCACCTGCACTGGCCGCTCCGGGTTGTTCAGGATCCGGGCCAGGCGGTCCGCGTCGCGGAACAGCAGGGTTGCGCGCTTGTACCCGGCGAACCGCCGGGCGAACCCGATGGTCAGCGCCCGGCTATCCAGCGGCTGCCCCGCCCGCTCACCGCCGGCGGCGGCGCCGCGCCGTGCCATGTCCTGCTCGTGCTGCGCGCGTGCTCGCAGCACGAGCCGCTCGCGTTGCCGCTCGTGGACTCTCCACAGCTCTTCGTCCGGGATGTCCAGGACGCGGTTCCAGTCGGCGTTCACCGGGTCATCGCGCCATCCAGGCCCCACGTAGCGGTCGAACAGGTCACCAACTTCGTGCGCCACCCACGTCGGCAGGTGGACCCCGTTGGTCACCGAGTCAATGGGCACCTGGCTCAGCGGCAGGGCAGGCCAGGCCGATTCCCACAGCCGTCTCGAGACGGTCTGGTGCAGCTTCGAGACCCCGTTCCGGTAGCCGCTTAACCGCAGACCGAGCAGCGCCATCGAAAAGGGCTCAGTGTCGTCCGCGGGGTTGGTCCGGCCCAGGCCCAGAAACTCGCGGTCGTCGAGCCCCATGCTGCCGTAGTAGTGCCCCAGGTAGTGCCGTAACAGGTCCGGGGCGAAGAGATCGATCCCTGCTGCGACGGCTGTGTGCGTGGTGAACACCGTTGCCGAGGTCACAGGGATGCGCGCCTCCTCAAAGCTTGCCCCATACTCCTCCATCATCATCCTGATCCGTTCGACGCCGAGCAGTGCCGAGTGCCCTTCGTTCATGTGGCACACGGCCGGGTGCAGGTCGAGCGCGTGCAACGCCCGCACGCCCCCAATGCCCAGCACCATCTCCTGCTGAATTCGCGTCTCCGAGTCACCGCCATAGAGCCTGGCCGTGATCTGCCGGTCCTGCGCGCTATTCGGCTCAATGTTTGTATCCAGCAGATACAGCGGCGTCTTTCCGACCTCCATGCGCCAGACGCAGGCGTGCACGTCGCGCCCGTCGAACGGCACGCGCACCCGCATGAGCTCTCCGGCGGCATCGCGGACCCTGCGCAGCGGCTGCCCCGCGAGCTCGATGTCCGCGTACTCCTCGTGCTGCCAGCCATCGGGGGCGAGCTGTTGCCGGAAGTATCCCTGGTGATACAGCAGCCCCACCCCGACCAGTGGCAGGCCCAGGTCGCTGGCCGATCGCAGGTGGTCCCCGGCCAGCACCCCGAGCCCGCCCGAGTAGTTCGGCAGGCTCTCGGTGAGGGCGAACTCCATCGAGAAGTACGCAATGACGTCGCGCGGGGAAGTCCCCGGGACCTCGACCAGCGGTTTCCTCGACATATACCCGTCGAACGCCTCCACCACCCGTTCGAGGTGCCGGCGGAAGCCGTCGTCCTGGGCAAGGCTCTCCCACTGCTCACGTCGGACGTTCTGCAGCAGGCGCACCGGGTTGTGGCCCAGCTCTTGCCAGGCGTCGCGGTCAATCCGTTCGAAGAGGCTCGCCGCGTCCGTGTTCCAGGTCCAGAACAAGTTCTGGGCAAGGCGCCGGAGTGGCTCCAGTTCCGGCGGTATGGTTGGCTCGACGTGGAACGTTCGTGTGGCGCGAAGTCGCATCAGGGCATTGTACCCCGCCCATGCTTCCCGCTCGTAAACGGACCGCGTTGTTCCGTTGCAAACTGGATGCGATCATCGACCCTGCCGGGCTCCCACCCGCCAAGGTACCTCCGCCGTATGCAATTCCGCGCAGTCCTGTTCGATGTGGGCGATACCCTCTGGCATGCCGCCGGCGCGCCCGAGCCGGCGGAGTTTCGCCGGATGGCGGCTGAACGTGCCGTCGCCTTCCTCCGCGACCGGGGCATTCCCTTCCGCGACCCTGAGCAGCTGGCTCGCTCAGCCTGGGATGCGATGGAGGACGCGATGCGCGCCGCCCGCGCCACCGACCGGGTCGAACCCGATTACGCCTCCGTGGCCCGGGCTGCCGCCGCCCGCTGCGGAGTGCTGCTCACCACCGGCCAGGCCGCGGAACTGATGGAAGCTATCTACGTCTCCGGCGCCGAAGGCGGTAAGGCGGCCTACCCCGATGCCCGCTCGACCCTCATCGAGCTCCGCCGGCGCAGCTTTCAGCTGGGAATCGTGACGAACCGCGCGTTCGGCGGTGAACGATTTCGCGAGGACCTTCGCGAGCTTGGTCTCGACGTGGGATGGGACGTCATCGCCGTCTCTGTTGAAGTCGGTTACCTCAAGCCCCACCCGGCCCTGTTCGAACACGCGCTGCGCGCACTCGCCGTGGCCCCGGGCGAGGCGTTGATGGTCGGCAACTCCCTCGTCGAGGACGTCGCCGGCGCCCGGGCGCTGGGCATCGCCGCTGCCTGGAAGCGCTCACGCCCCGATGCCGAGGGCGTCTCCCCCGACGTGACGTTCGACGAGCTCTCCGAGTTGCTCGACTGGCCTCCATTGAAAGCGGCGGCGCACTGATGGCCGGGAACCGCACCTGGGGCGGACGCTTCGAGGGTGAGATGGACGCCCTGACCCAGGCCTATACAGCCGGCGCCGACCGGGACCTCTGGGAACATGACATCGCCGGCTCGATCGCCCACGCCCGCATGCTCGGCAAACAGGGGATCATCCCGTTGGCGGATGCCGGGGCGATCATCGCCGGGCTTGGCCTCGTCCTCGAAGACTTCCGCGCCGGCCGGGTCGCCTGGAGGCCGGAGCTCGAAGACATCCACACCCACGTCGAAGTGCTCCTCCGCGAGAAAATCGGCGAGCCTGCGGGCCGCCTCCACACCGCCCGCTCCCGCAACGACCAGGTCGCGCTCCTCAACCGCATGCTGGTCCGCGACCTCTGCGACCGCGCTGCGGAAGCCGCCGCGAGCCTGGTCCTGGTCCTCTGCGAACTGGCCGAACGCCACGCCGCCGACCCGATGCCCGGCTACACCCATGTCCAGCGGGCCCAGCCTGTCACGCTTGGCCACCACCTCCTCGCCTACGGCGAGATGCTCCTGCGCGACCGCGCACGCTTCCTCGATTGCCGCAAGCGCACCAACATCCTCCCCCTTGGCTCAGGCGCGCTCGCCGGCTCGCCCTACCCGCTCGACCGCGAGATGGTCGCTGCCGAACTTGGCTTCGAAGCGGTCAGCCGGAACAGCATCGACGCCACAGGCGACCGTGATTTTGTTGCCGAGTTCTGCGCGGCGGCAGCCATCACCCAGGCCCACCTGTCCCGGTTCGCCGAAGAGATTGTGCTCTGGTCCACGGCAGAATTCGGATTTGTTCGCCTGCCCGATGCCTTCGCAACCGGCTCGAGCATCATGCCGCAAAAGAAGAACGCCGATGTCGCCGAGCTCGCCCGCGGCCGCGCCGGCCGGGTCTTCGGCGAGCTGGTGGGCATCCTCACCACCATGAAGGGCCTGCCCATGGCCTACAACCGCGACCTCCAGGAGGACAAGACGTACATCCTGGCCGTCGCCGATGTCGTGCTCCCCACGCTCCGCATCTTCGCCGCCATGGTTCCCGCGCTGGAGTTCGACCTGGCCCGGATGCGGGAGACCGCCGGCCTCGGGTACTCGCTCGCGACCGACATCGCCGACTACCTGGTCAAAAAAGGCATGCCCTTCCGCGAAGCGCACGGCGTCGTGGGCGGGCTCGTGCGCGAGGCCGAACGCCGCCACTGTGAGCTCAACGAGCTCCCGTTCGAGACGTACGAAGCCGCCAGCCACCTCTTCGAGCGGGACGTTCTCGACATCACCGTCGATTCTGCCCTCGCCGCGCGCGACATCCCGGGCGGGACCGCGCCACACCAGGTGCGCCGGGCTGTGGCACAGCTCCGCGCGGCCCTGGCGTAGCGCGCGCGGCTCCCCTAATTCAGCAGCTTCAGCAGCTCCTTGGTCGCCTCTGCCGCCGCCACTACGCGGCTCCGCTCGTCATCTGTCAGCGGCAACTCGAACGTGCGCTGGATGCCGCCTTCGCCGAGCTGGCATACCGTCCCGCTGAAGACATCGCGGATGCCGTATTCGCCCTGGTGGTAGACCGAGCACGGGATGAGCCGCCGCTTGTCGAGCAGGATGGCCTCGACCATCGCGACCGTTGCGGCCGACGGCGCGAAGTACGCCGACCCGGTCTTGTACAGCTCACCGATCTCCGCGCCGCCCCGCATCGCGCGCGCCACCAGCGCCTGCACCTGGTCCGCGGGCAGCAGGTCGGTGAGCGGCACACCCCCGACACGCGTCTGCGAGACCACCGGAACCATCGTCGTGTCGGTATGCCCGCCGATGACGTAGCCGTGGACATCGCGTACCGAGACGCCGAGCGCATCGGCAACGAAGTAGCGATAGCGCGCGCTATCGAGCGCGCCGCCCTGGCCGACTACCCGCTCCCGCGGAAAGCCACTCGCCTTCAGGGCCACCTGGCACATCGCGTCCATCGGGTTCGAGAAGATCACCAGTACCGCGTTTGGCGAGGCCTTGGCGGCTGCCGCCACCTTCGCCTTCACGATCTCGGCGTTGCCGTTCAGCAGCTCCTCGCGGCTCATGCCCGGCTTCCGCGGGGCGCCTGCAGTCACGATCACGACGTCGGAATTCGCGGTCTCCTCCCAGCCATCGGTCGCCGAGATCCGGGTCGAGTAACCCTCCCAGGGCGCAGCCTGCGACTCGTCGAGCGCCTTGCCGAAGTGCATGGTCCCCGCGAATTGCGGGTCGTCCTGCAACACCACATCGCAAATGTCGCGCTCGATGAGACGCTGGGCCATCGCCCCGCCGGTCATCCCGGCGCCGACAATCGTGACCTTCTTCCGAGGCATGGGAAGCTCCTGATCTGAGGAATATGCGGGGGGAGGTTAGCACGGGCAGCGGCCATGGGGGCATTCGCTGTTTCGATGGCTTATCTGTGGCTGCTCGATGGTCGAGTGGGACGATGAAGCTGCCAGTCACGGGGCTCGATGAGGGTGGCTCGCCCGCCGCCAGTTGCCCAGCCATCCGGGCTGTGCCAGGCGTGGCGCACCGACGATGCCCGCCGGCCTCCTCCGGGGCCGGATCGCGCGAGTGGGGCTGTCGGCGAGTTCGTCGATCTGCCGGGCCAACCAGTCGCTGCGCCTGTTGCTCTGCAGATGTCGGCACTCGCCACCACCGCCTAACTCCCGCCCGCCCTACACTCAGAACGTGGACCAGGCCCGCATCCGTAACTTCTGCATCATCGCGCACATCGACCACGGCAAGTCGACCCTCGCCGACCGCCTCCTCGAAACCACCGGCACGGTCTCCAAGCGCGAAATGGCTGAACAGGTCCTCGACTCCATGGACCTGGAGCGCGAAAAGGGCATCACCATCAAGGCGGCAGCGGCCCGGATGAGCTACACCGCCGCCGACGGCATCGAGTACGAGCTCAACCTCATCGATACCCCCGGCCACGTCGACTTCGCCTACGAGGTCTCGCGCAGCCTGGCCGCATGTGAAGGCGCCCTCCTCGTGGTCGATGCGTCCCAGGGCATCGAGGCGCAAACCCTCGCCAACGTCTACCTGGCCATGAACCAGGACCTCAAGCTCATTCCCGTCCTCAACAAGATCGACCTCCCACACGCCGAACCCGAGCGTGTGGCCGCCGAGCTCCAGCGCGTCATCGGCTTCGACCCGGCCGAGATCATCCTCGCCAGCGCCAAGGAGGGGACCGGCGTCCCCGAGATCCTCCAGGCCATCGTCGAGCGCATTCCCCCGCCGAAAGGCAACCCGGAAGGCCACCTGAAAGCGCTCATCTTCGATTCCAAGTACGACGCCTACAAAGGTGTCGTTGCCCACGTCCGCGTGTTCGAGGGCCGAATGACCGGCCGCAAGAACATGAAGCTCATGCAGACCGGCGCCATCTTCGAACCACTCGAATTCGGCACGTTCAGCCCCGCCATGCGCCCGCTGCCCGGGCTCGATTGCGGCGAGGTTGGCTACGTCGCCACCGGGCTCAAGGATGTGGCCGAGTGCCGCGTCGGCGACACCATCACCACGGCAGCCGACCCGGCCCCCGAACCCCTCCCCGGCTACCGCCAGGCCAAGCCCATGGTCTTCGCCGGCATCTATCCCACCGACTCCGATCAGTACCAGGAACTCCGCGAGGCGCTCGCCAAGCTCGTGCTGAACGACGCCTCGCTCGTCTACGAGCCCGAATCCTCCGTCGCACTCGGCTTCGGATTCCGCTGCGGCTTCCTCGGCCTCCTCCACCTCGAAATCGTGGGCGAACGCCTCGAACGGGAATACGGCCTCAGCCTCCTCACCACTGCCCCAAGCGTTGAATACCGCGTCCAGACGACCGCCGGCGAGGAGATCCTGGTCGACAACCCGGCCGACTTGCCCGACCCCTCCAGGATCGCGGTCATCTCCGAGCCCTGGGCGAAAATCGATGTCATCACCCCGAGCCGCTACATCGGGCAGGTGATGGAGCTTGTCACCTCTCGCCGCGGTCAATTCCTGCGCATGGAATTCCTCGAAGCGGAAAACGATGTCTCCCCCGGCGAGGCCCGCGTCCTGCTTGAATACGACGTGCCCATGGCCGAAATCCTGGTCGACTTCTACGACCAGCTGAAGGGCTCAACCAGCGGCTATGCCAGCCTCGATTACCAGCTCACCGACTACCGCCCCGCACGCCTGGTCAAGGTCGACATCTTGGTCAACGGCGTCCCGGTCGATGCCCTCTCGCTCATCACCCACGCCAGTAACGCCGAACGCGAAGGACGCCTCCTGGTGTCCAAGCTCAAGGACCTCATCCCCCGCCAGATGTTCGATGTCCCGATCCAGGCCGCCGTCGGCGGGAAGATCATCGCTCGCGAAACCATCCGCGCCATGCGCAAGAACGTGCTCGCAAAGTGCTACGGCGGCGACATCACCCGTAAGCGCAAGCTCCTCGAAAAGCAGGCCGAAGGCAAAAAGAAGATGAAGCGCGTCGGCAACGTTGAAATCCCCCAGGAAGCCTTCATGGCCGTGCTGCGGCTACGCGATAGCTGAACGCCCGGAAACGCACCGGAAACCTCGACGTGCTACCGTAACGCCATCACGCGGGCGGCCGCCTTTCGCCGCTGCAGGAGCTGGAAAGGTCATGATCAAAGCCTTTGTCCTCATCGTTGTCGACCCGGCAAAGACCGTCGATGTCTACGAACAGCTCCGGTCGGTCGAGGGCATCGCCGAGGTCTACCAGGTCATGGGGCCATACGATATCGTCGCCGTCGTCGAGGTCCCGAACCTCACCGATGTGCCTTCCGTCATCAGCAAGCACATCCGCGCGGTCGAAGGCATCGAGAGCACGACCACCTGCGTCACCTTCCCCGAGACAAGCTGAGCGGTCGCCCGTCACGGGCCTTCTGCGGCTCCCCGAAGGAGGCTGAGCACCGCCCCGGCTGTATGCCGTCGTCCTCTCGGCCAGCGGTGTGCTACCGGAGCTCAGGGATAGGTAGCGAGCGCTTCACACACGAGGTCGAAGAATCGCGCCTTGTCGATCCGGACCGCCACCCGGCAGTTCGGAGTCGGCACCTCGGCGGCCTCCGCCAGTTCCCGCGGATTCGCCGTCCCCGCATAGCGGCGGTCGACAACCGTCATGCCCCGGGTGTGTTGCCCGCGCAGCTCGACCGCCACATGGGTCTCGAAGAACTCGAACAATTCCGGGGCGGCAATCGCCGCCACCGCACACGGGTCGTGGAGTGGAACCGAGGGCGTGCCGTGCATCGCGAATGACGCCTGCCTGTACGATTCCAGCAACCCCGAGATGACCTCGGCGGTGCGGGTCCCGAGGGCGCGGATTCGCCCCACCTCGGCCTCACCAGCGTCCGCCTGTCGCGTCAGGTCCAACCCGCACATCGTCAGCTGCACCCCGCTCGTGCACACGATATGCGCCGCTTCCGGGTCGCAACCGATGTTGAATTCCGCGACTGGAGTCACGTTGCCCCAGGTCGCCGAGCCGCCCATCAGGCTGATGTGGTCGATGTGCTCCCGGATACGCGGTTCAAGGCGCAACGCCGAGGCCACGTTCGTCAACGGCCCCACCGGAAGAAGCGTCACTCCGTCGTTTGCCATGAGGTTGTCGATCAGGAACTCAACGCCGTGTTTCGGGTGAACTGGTGTCACTGGCACGGGCAGGTCGACTCCATCCAGTCCCGACGGGCCGTGGATCTTCGTCCCGGTTCGAAGCTCCCTTACCAGCGGGCGTTCCATCCCCCTGGCCACGGGAATATCTGTCCGGCCTGCGAGCTCGAGCACCTTGATCGCGTTGGCGGTCACATTCTCGATGGGAGCGTTCCCGCCAACCGTGGTCACCCCGAGTAGATCGAAGTGGCGCGCGGCCAGCAAGATTGCCACGGCGTCGTCGTGCCCCGGGTCGCAATCGATTATGGCCTTTGGGCGTGCCGCCAAGGCTCAGCTCTCGCGCGGGTCCGGCACGTTCACCACGATCTGCTCCTGGCTGTTCCGCGCCAGCAACAGTTCCGCTTCGTTCTCCGGATCCAGGTTCTCTTCAAGGTGAACCTCATACGGGGGTACGAAGACAAAGTCGCCCGGCTCTGTGTCGACCACGTTCTCCAGGTTCGGCCCCCAGCGGAACCGTACGCGGCCCCGAAGGATGTAAATGCCGGACTCGTTCTCGCCGTGGTGGTGGGCGCCGGAACTCGCGCCCGGGGCATTCACCGCGGTCCCCATCCAGAGCCCCTGGCTCCCGGCGAGCTTCGCCGAGATCCCGGCTTCGCGCCTCATTCCGGGGGTCTGTGCCGTCCCCGCGTCGCGCTCCAATGGCCGTATCACCTTCACCATGCCCGGCATTGTAGACGAGGTCCGCGCCGTCGCGCTCAAAAGATCGGGCCTGCGTCCGTAGCCTCCCCGGCCGTCTCACCCAGCAACGCTTCGAGGGTCAACAGGCCGTTCCCCGACATCAGCCGGCGGCGCAGCCCCAGGAGCGTCGCTTCGCTGGCCCCACCGAGCACCCGCTTCACAACTTCGAACAGCGTCCGCGCGGTCACCAGGGCATACCGGTAGTTCTCACATGCGATGCGCAGGGGTTCGCTTAGCTCCTCGGCGCGCTGGTCCGGGTCCTGCTCCCGGTACCCGTTGGCGACCACGATGCCCTTCAAGGCGCTCCCCTGCTTCAGGAGGTGCTCCTCAAGCCGCCGCTGCAGGCGCACGTACGGCCATTCGACCACCCGGCCCCGGTCGCTCTCGAGCTCGACGAATGCCGGGACCCCCTCCGACTCCACGACCAGCGGCTCAAGCGGCTCGCTGGCCACCGTGAACCCGGCCATCCGCAGCGCTTCCGTCACCGCCTGCGCGAACGGCTGCCCGTCTTCCCAGAGGAGCCGCCGGTGGCGTGCCAGCTCGTCGTGGCGCTCCCGCACGGCCGCCACGCGGGCCGCTGCCTGCCCGGCCGCCACCTCGGCCTCTTCGAGTTCCGCTTCGATCTGTTCCAGGCCCGGCAGCGCCATCGACCTCGCCCAGAATGGCGCCTCGCTCAGGTAGTCCGACCCTGAGAGCCTCCGGCAAGCGTCGACAATCGCCTGCGCGAGAGCTGTGCGGTTTGCCCCTGGCGTATCGGTGAACACCGGGATGAACGTCACGAGGCCACCCAACACCTGGAACTCGGCCGCGATCGGGATGCCAGCTCCTCCCCGGGCGATCACACGCGCGGCCCGCCGGAATTCCGCCTGCCGGTCGTCGAACATCGCACGGTAGGCCACATCCTTCCGGTGCTCCCGGAGCACTTCGGCGAACGGGTGCTGCTCCGCGGCGATGCGGACCGTCTTGCCTTCCGCGGCTCGCAGGAATGGCGGCCCCCAGGCGAGGCCCGCCGGCGCGGGGAGCCAGTGGTAGCGGTCGCACCCTTCGAACCCCAGCAGCCCACCGATGGTTGCGTCGGGCCGCCCCAGCACAACCACAAGCCCGCCGGCCTCGAGCAGCCGCGCTGTCTCGTCCAAACGCCGTCGCAGCTGGTCGGCGGCACTCACCGCCGTTGCCGTGGTCGGGGCGTTCAGCACCGGCCGCCCATCCTGCGCTTCGAATTGCCGCTCACCGCTCAGCAAGTCGTGCACATCGCGGCTAATGCTCGCCGGATCGATCACCAGCACGTCGTAGTCGTTGTAGCTCGCAGCCGTCAGTGCGCTGTAGTTGTCGATGGCGACGTTCGGGAGCGGAAACCCGATCGAGAGGATGCGCATCAGCGGCCACCAGTGAGGAGAGATTTGAGCCGGGCCTCGAGCGGCACCGCGAGGTCTTCGCGCTGCAGCGCTGCCGCCACGTTCGCGACGATGTAGCCGAGCGGCCTCCCCGTATCGTAGCGCGTCCCCTCGAACCGGTACGACGACACCACCTCGCGAGAGGCGATCTGGCTCGCCAGCGCATCGGTAATCTGCAGTTCGCCGTTCTTGCCCGGGGGAATCCTGTCGATGTGGCGGAAAATCGTCTCCGAGAGGACATACCGGCCCACGATGCCCAGCCGCGAAGGCGCGTCGGCCAGCTGCGGCTTCTCCACCACTCCGCGCAGCCGTGCCGGGTTCCCCTCCTCGACCGGGTCGACGATGCCATATTGCGGCACATCGGCGTCGTCAACCTGCTCCACCGCAATCACGCTTCCACCGGTCGCGCCGTAGGCCTCTTTAAGCTGCTCCACGCACGAGCGCGGCCCAAGGATCACGTCATCAGGGAACATCAGCGCGAAGGGCTTGCCCTCCACATACGCGCGGGCGCACTTCACCGCGTGCGCAATCCCCAGCTGGCGGTCCTGGTACACGGCGTGAAAGCTCGCCCGGTGCGCAATTTGCGCGAGCGAATCCGCCAGCGCCTCGTTGCCCGTTTCGCGGATGGCCGTCTCCACCCGCGCACCCGCCTGGAAGTGTTCGAGGATCGACTCCTTACCCGCCGCCACCACGAAAACGATCGTCGTGATCCCAGCGTCCAGCGCCTCCTCGACGCAATACTGGATGAGCGGCCGGTCCACGATCGGCAGCATCTCCTTGGGGATGGCCTTGGTGGCCGGGAGCATGCGTGTCCCCAGCCCGGCTGCAAGGATGACGGCGGTGGTGAGGTTTGGCATGCCCGGATCGTAGTCGCGTACGGGATAAGCGGATATACAGGAAAGGTGCGGCCTGCTAGCATGTGAAGCTGTTTTAAGTAATCCCGGGGAGCAGTTTGAGGAAACGATCGAAGGTACCGCCAAAGCCAGCGCCGCCAGAGCCGCGCATCAACGAGCGCATCCGCGTGCCGGAAGTGCGCCTCATCGATGAGGAGGGCCGCCAGGTTGGCATCGTCAAGACCGCCGAGGCGCTGGCCATGGCAAAAGAGCGCGATGTGGACCTGGTTGAAGTCGCCGCGCAGGCCAGCCCGCCTGTAGCCCGGCTCATGGACTTTGGCCGGTTCAAGTACGAACAGTCCAAGAAGGAACGGGAGGCCAAAAAGCACCAGCAGAACGTCCAGCTCCGCGAAGTCCGCATGAAGCCGAAAATCGATGACCACGATATCGACTTCAAGACCCGCACCGCGGCCAAACTGCTGAAACAGGGAGACAAGGTGAAGGTCACGGTGATGTTCCGCGGCCGGGAAATTACCCACCCCCAGATCGGAAAAGCGCTGCTCGACCGCGTCACCGCCAGCCTCGACCACATCGCGACCGTCGAGAAGGATGCGATGCTCGAAGGCCGGCACATGACCATTATCCTCGCTCCCGACAAGAAGAAGATCGCCGCGCTCGCCCGGGCAGCAGCTGCAGCCGCCGCTGCGGGCCAGTCGCCCGCCGAGGAAGAGGAAGACGAAGCCGTCGCTGCCGCCGCCGCCGAGGCGCGCGTGGTTGGCGACGATGGCAACGACCAGGAAGATGACGACGGCCTCGACGATGACGACGACGAGGCCGGAGACGAAGGAGACTAACCGTGCCGAAGCTGAAGACCCACAAGGGAGCCGCCAGCCGCTTTCGCGTAACCGGCGGCGGCAAGATAGTGCGTATGTACGGCAGCCGGAATAACTTCCGCCGCAAGAAGCGCAAGCCCGTCACCGTCCTCTATGGACGCACCGTCGAAGTAGCGCCTTCCCATGCGCCCATCGTGAAGCGGCTACTCGCCGGCCAGTAGCGAAGCAGCAGAGGAGCACCACCCATGTCGCGAGTGAAGCGTGGCGTCACGTCCCATCGCCGCCACAAGAAAACCCTATCCCTCACCAAAGGCCACTCCGGCCAGCGCCACCGCCTCATCAAGCGCGCCAACGAGAGCATGCTGCATGCCCTCCGCTACAACTGGGTCGACCGCCGCGATCGCAAGGGCGACTTCCGCGAGCTGTGGATCATGCGCATCAACGCGGCCGCCCGCCTCCATGGCCTCACCTACAGCCGCCTGATCCACGGCCTGAAGGTGGCCGGTATCGAGCTCGACCGCAAAGCCCTCGCCGATCTCGCCGTCACCAGGCCCGATGCGTTCGAGGAGCTCGCGGGCCAGGCGAAAGCGGCTCTCGCCTGAACCCCGGCACGACGGCACGCCGAACGGGCGCTCCTTCGCGGGGCGCCCGTCGTCTTGTCCCTCGTGCCGGTGCATCCACCGCCGGGACGCTGCGCGTTCAGCCAAAACCTGCGACCATCTCCCGGGGAAGGGAATGCTGGAGCTCCAACGTCACCTGAAAGCCTCCGCGCGCCGGGTCGAAAAGCCCTGGGGCTATGAGCTCGTCTGGACCACCCCGGACCTGCCCTATGTCGGCAAGATCATTCACATCAAGGCTGGCGCCCGGCTCTCCCTCCAGGTCCACGATGCGAAGACCGAGACCTGGCTCCTGCTTTCCGGCCGGGTGCTTGTCACCCTCGAAGACGACACCGGCGTGGTCACTGAATTCGAGATGCAGCCCGCGACCGGGTACACCTGCGGCGCTGGCCGCAAGCACCGCCTCGCGGGCATCACCGAGTGCGAGATCCTTGAGGTCTCCACGCCCGAGGTCGGCGTCACCCACCGCCTGCATGACGATTACGGGCGCCCCGATGAGGTCCTCGCCCCCGGGGCCACCTTGCTCACTGGCCGGAATGTGTGAGCTTCGGGATGCGCCCCAGCCCAAGCGCATACACCAGCACCGCCACTGAACCCAGCACGGAAAAGTCGATCGGAAGCCCAATGAACCCATCGCCGTCCGCCGCGTAGACGGCCAGCTGCAACGCGTCGACCGCGTACGTCAGCGGATTCAATAGAGCCATCATCCGCAGCCACGGCGGCAGCCCCTCGATCGGGAAGAACGCGCCCGAGAAGAACAGCAACGGGAACAGCGCCAGGTTCATCAGCAGGTGGAACCCCTGCATCGACTGGATGCGCGATGCGAAGATCTGCGCGATCCCCGTCAGCATCAGGTTCAGCAATACCACCGCGGCCAGCGCGAGCGAGAATCCCGGGGCCACCCCGTATTGCCACTCGAATTCCACCAACGGCGCTGCCACGGCAAGCACCACCAGCGCCTGCGCCACGCCGATCGCCAGGCTCGCGAACGATTTCCCCAGGAGGACCACGCGGGGATGGTGCGGCGTCGAGAACAGGAGCCGCAGGACCCCGTTATCGCGGTCCCGGAAGTACGACGCGCTCGAAAACGTCGATGAGAACACCGACGTCATCACCACCGTGCCGGCGACCAGGTAGGCCGTGAAGTTTCCCGCCGCAAGGTTCGATGGCTCGAGCCCGCTCGAAACGCCGTTGCCGAGGAACACCAGGAAGAGGAGCGGCGTCAGGATCGAGGAGTAGAGCTGCGAACGCGATCGCGCGATATTCCGCAGCTCGCGCTCGACCATGGCCGCCACCGCCACAACGGTGCTCACTTCGCCGCCTCCACGCGCCGCCGGATGT
This sequence comes from uncultured Anaerolineaceae bacterium, assembly GCA_964648195.1. Lineage (GTDB taxonomy): Bacteria > Chloroflexota > Dehalococcoidia > Tepidiformales > Tepidiformaceae > Amarobacter. The sequence goes on from CAZYLL010000006.1 coordinate 88,562, forward strand.
GCTGGAAGTAGGCGTCCTCGAGCGACGAGGCTTCGATGCTCACGCCATGGATGTCGCGCCCCGCCAGCTCGAACAGGCGCGGCACCAGCGTCGATGCGTCGTCCGCTGTCACGTGGATGACGGCATCGTTCCGGACGATGGCCCCTGTCCCGGGCCAGGAAGCAACCACCGCCAGCTGATCTGCCGTTGCGTTAGGCCAGGTGATGCGAACCGCATCGCGGCGAAGGCCCTGCTTCAGCTCGGCGGGGCTGCCTACCGCCATCACCCGCCCGGCCTGCACAAAGGCCACCCGGTCGCACACGGTGTCGGCTTCCGCCAGGTCGTTCGTCGCGAGCAGCACGGTCGCGCCGCCGCGGGACTCCCGCACCGTCTCCCACAGGACCCGGCGCTCCTCCGGGTCCACACCGGTCGTTGGCTCATCGAGGATGAGCAGCTCCGGGCCGTGCAGGAGCGCCCGCGCCACTTCCAGCCGCCGGCGCATCCCCCCGGAAAGCGTCGAAACCGGGTCATTCGCCCGCTCCCGCAGGCCGAAGCGCTCGAGCAGCTTTGGCACACGCTCCTGCAGCGCATGCCGGTCCAGCCCGAACAGCCGCCCGGCGAAGCGCAGGTACTCGGAAGTGCGCATCAGCGGGTCGGCGCTGTTCTCCTGGAACACGGTTCCCACGCTCGCGCGGAGCGCCCGGTGCGGCGCCTGGCCGAGTACCCGGAGCTCGCCGGCGGCCGGGCGTTCCATTGCCGCCACCATGGCGATAAATGTGCTCTTGCCGCTTCCATTCGGCCCAAGGAGGCCAAAGACCCCGCTCCTGGGCACCTCCAGCGAAAACCCGTCCAGGGCGCGCCGTTCCCCGTAATCCCGCACGATGCCTCGCGCGAAGATTGCCGCCTCATCCGTACCCACGAGAAGCAGTGTCACACCCCTCGCGCTGTCGGGCTACATCACTCCGGGGCTACCAGCATGCCCACGAGCATCTGCATCACGAGCAGCCCGATGATTGCCATCAGCGGGCTCATGTCGATCATCCCGGTGTTCGGCATGAACCGCCGGAACGGCTCGATGATCGGCTCTGTCACCCGGTGCAGCATCTGGTAAAGCGCGCTCGACTGGTCCACCGGAAACCAGCTGAGAAGCGACCGGGCGATGATTGCCCACGTCAGGAGGTTCAGCCAGGTATAGGTCAGCTGGGCGACGTACGGGTTGATGGCCGGTCTCCGGGAGGCGGGATGTGGTTGCCTCAGAATACCAGATCGGCCGAAAGCCCCGGGAAGGTCACTGGTTCGCCGCCGTCCGTACCACCGTTATCATGACGTAGAGCACGATAATCACAATCATCGCGGAGAAGTCGATCATCCCCGTCCTCGGCATGATCCGCCGCACCGGGTCGATCAGCGGCTCCGTCACCATGTCCAGCAGCCGCACCAGCTCGTTGTTCCGGTCGATCGGGAACCAGCTCAGCAGCGAGCGGACCACGATGGCGAAGATAAGCACATAGAGGAAGAGCACGAAGACGTTCGCGATCTGTTCGTTCATCAGCTGTTCCCCAGCTCCACGGCGCGCCGGTGGGCGGCCCGTATCGCCTCGCCCACAGTCGCCCGGAACGCCCCCTTCTCCAGTTCATGCAGGGCGGCGGCCGTGGTGCCCGCCGGCGACGTTACCATCGCCCGCAACTCTGCCGCGGGGCGCCCCGCGGCCTGGGCGTACACCGCCGCACCATAGACCGTCTGCAGCACCATCTCCTCGGCCTGCGCCCGGGTCAGGCCTACCGCCACGGCGCCCTCTACCATCGCCTCGATGAACAGGAACACATACGCCGGCCCGCTCCCGCTCACCGCCGTCGCCATGTCGAGCTTCTTCTCGTCCTCGACAAAAATCTCCCGGCCAATCGACGCCAGCAGGTTGCGAGCGAGTTCCCGTTGCTCGGCTGGCACAGCCCCGGTCGCCGTCCACACGCTCATCCCCGCCTTTGCCGCCACCGGCGTGTTGGGCATCACCCGCACGATGCGACTGTGGTTGAACTCACCCGCGATCGTTTCGATCCGGACACCGGCCATGATGGAAAGTAACAACGCATCCGGCCTCACCGTGCCCCGCACCGACTTCATGTCCTGGGGCTTCACCGAGAGCAGGACCAGGTCCGCCTCGGCCATCGTCTCTGCCGGGTCCCCGGAGACGCTTACCCCGTACACGCTGTGGAGCTGGGCACGCCGCGTCTCCACCACATCACACACGCAAACGCGCGAAGCCTCGAACACTCCGCGTTCGAGGGCTGCGGCGAGGATTGCCTCGCCCATCACACCGCCACCAATAATCGCGACCTTCACTGCCGTTCTCCAAACAGGGCCCGCCCCACCCGGATGTGCGTCGCGCCCTCCTCGATGGCGACCTCGAAGTCCCCGGTCATCCCCATCGAAAGGTGCTGCAACCCATGCTCGGCCGCCAGCCGCCGCAACTGCCGGAACACTGGACGTACCGCTTCCGCGTCGGAAGCCTGCGGCGCAACCGTCATCAGCCCCGTCACCCGGACGTTTGGGAGCTCGCGTGCCACGGCCAGCAGCCCGGGCAACTGCTCCGGGGCGATGCCGTACTTCGTGGGCTCGGCGGCGACGTTCACTTCGATCATCAATGGCGCGGGTTGGGTGGCAGCGGCGTCGATCGCTCGCAGCAGCCGCTCGGAATCGACCGCGTGGAGTATAGCAAAGGTCCCCAGGGCGGCCCGGGCTTTGTTCGTCTGCAGATGCCCGATGAGATGCCAGGTGGGGGCAGGGAGCCCGAGCCCGCCGGCCGCAGTCCGGACCGCTGCCGCCTTGGCCACGCTTTCCTGCACGCGGTTTTCGCCGAAATCGCTCAGCCCGGCCTCCATCGCCTCGACGACGACCCCGGCCGGCCACGTCTTGGTGACCGCGATGAGCGTCACTTCGGCCGGAGCGCGTCCCGCGCGCTCACACGCCCGCGCGATCCGTCCCCGCACCGCCAGCAGGTTTTCGCGGAGCGCATCCCGTGCGACTGCCGTACTCATCGCAGGTCCGGCGGGTGTTTCGCTTCCCACACACCACGCGCAATCAGCCCGCCCACGACCAGCACGATCGCGGCCAGCCCGAGCCACCCGCTGATCATGAACAGCCAGAAAATGAGGATGAGCCCGAACACGAACCCGAACAGCAATCCGAGCGGAAGGGCGAGGGTCTTGAACACCACCCAGATGATCGCGAACGTCTCGCGCCACGAACCGGGTTTCGGCTCGTCATCCGGGGGCGTGCTCTGGCCGTAGTAAAACCCCATACGCCAAGTGTAAGCGCCGGGCGCTCAATGCATGAGCGACGGCATCCCCGCTGCCAGGAACGGCAGAGCGTCAAGCGGAGGCGCTTCGTGCCCCTCGGCCGACGCAGAAGCCGGGGCAAGGGAGCCACGGCGGCCCCGTGCCCCGGCCCGGTTGTTCCCCTTCCTCACCCGCACTTGTTGTAGAAGCAGTTGTGGCAGATGAGGCAGCCCTCCGCGTAGTACAGCACCGCCCCGCAGTCCGGGCAGCCCACACCGCTCGCCACCGCGTCGCTATGCTTCGTCGCCGCCACACTCGGGTTTGTGCTCTCCACCACCTGGTCCGCCGGGATGAGCATGGGCTGGACAGCCGCGCCACCTCCGCCGAACTTCAGCTCGAGCCAGCGGAACACATAGTCCACGATGCTCGTCGCGATCGGGATCTGCTTGTTGCTGGTGGGGCCACTTGGCTCGAACCGGGTGTTCTTCAACTTCGATGCCAGCTCCGAGATCGGCACCCCGTACTGGAGCGCGTAGCTGGTGAGCATCGCCACGGTGTCCATCAGGCCCGAGACCGTCGAGCCCTGCTTGTTCACGTTGATGAACACCTCCCCCGGGGTGCCGTCATCGAAGAGGCCGACCGTCATGTAGCCTTCCTGTTCGCCCACGCGGAACTTATGCGTGATCGCCTGGCGCTCGTCGGGCAGCTTGCGGCGCACCGGGCCCATGGCGCCCGTGACGATTGCCTGGGCCGCTTCGATGGCCTTCTCGCTCTCGCTCTTCTCGGCATGCTTCAGCACCTGGAGCTCTCGCGAGCCGTCGCGGTAGATTGTGATGCCGTTGCAGCCAGTCCGGTAGGCGAGCTCGTACGCGGTGCGCACGTCATCCACCGTCGCCGAGTTCGGGAAGTTGATCGTTTTCGAGACGGCGTTGTCCGTGAACTCCTGGAAGGCCGCCTGCATCCGCACGTGCCACTCCGGCGCGATGTCATGCGCCGTCACGAACGTGTCCTTCACCCACTGCGGTACTTCCGGCCGCTCGGCGAGATGCCCACCCTCGGCCAGGAAGCGGATGAGCTCCTCGCTGTAGAAGCCCTCGGCCTTCGCCACTTCCTCGAATTGCTCGTTCACCTCCGCAAGCTCGGTGCGCTTCGTCGGATCGTTCTTGTCCAGGTAGTGCGAGCGGATGAACGCCAGCGAGAACACAGGCTCAATCCCGCCCGAGCAGTTCGCGATGATGCTGAGCGTGCCGGTCGGAGCGATCGTCGTGCGCGTCGAATTGCGCATCGGCCGCGGCCCTTCCGGGCCCTTCGGCCCGTAGATCGAATCGGCCCAGTCCGGGAAGTTGCCCCGCACCTGCGCCAGCTGCGATGAGGCGGCGTCGGCTTCGCGCTGGATGAACGACATCACCTCCCGGGCCAGCTTCAGCGCCCCCTCCGAGTTGTAGGCGATGCGCAGGTCGATGAGCATGTCGGCCCAGCCCATCACCCCAAGCCCAATACGCCGGATCGCGTGCGAAGTCTCGGCGATCTCCGGGATCGGGTAGTGGTTCATCTCAATCACGTTGTCAAGCAGGTGCACCGTCCGCCGGACCACCTTCCCCAGCCGCTCGTAATCGACTTCCTTCGCCCCCGGCACACCCTTCGTGAAGTGATGCAGGTTGATCGAGCCCAGGTTGCACGAATCGAACGGGTACAGCGGCTGCTCGCCACACGGGTTGGTCGATTCGACCGGCCCGCGCTTCGGCACCGGGTTCGCCCGCCCGGCGTTGATCCGGTCGATGAAGATCACCCCCGGGTCCCCGTTCTTCCACGCATTCGCGAGCATCTTCTCCCACACCTCGCGCGCATCCCGCTGGGCGACGACCTGGCCCGAGGTGGGGTTGATGATGTCGTACGTCGTCCCTTGTTCGACTGCCTTCATGAAGGCATCGGTCACGGCCACGCTGATGTTGAAGTTCTGGAGCGTGGTCATGTCCGCTTTCATCGTGATGAACTCGTCGATGTCCGGGTGGTCCACCCGGAGGATGCCCATGTTGGCGCCGCGGCGCGTACCACCCTGCTTGATCGCCTCCGTCGCCGCGTCGAAGACCTTCATGAACGAGACGGGTCCGCTCGCTACGCCCATCGTCGACTGCACGCGGTCGTGCGCTGGCCGGAGCCGGGAGAACGAGAATCCCGTTCCCCCGCCCGACTTGTGGATGATGGCGGTGTTCTTGATCGCCTCGAAAATGCCGTCGATCGAATCGGGCACAGGGAGGACGAAGCACGCCGAAAGCTGCTGGAGCTCCCGCCCTGCATTCACCAGCGTCGGCGAATTCGGGAGGAAATCGAGCGAGGCCATCAGCCGATAGAAGCTCTCCTCCGCGGCAGCCCGGTCACCCTCCGTGCCGCCAAAGCGCAACTCGGCCTCGGCCAGGTTGTGGGCCACGCGCCGGAACACCTGGTCCGGTGTCTCCATCGCATCGCCACGGTCGTTCCGCCGCGCCACGCGCCGCTCGATGACAACCTTCGCGTTCTCCGATAGCGGCGCGGGCTCGAAATCCCCGTTGTTCAATCCAAGACCTTCCGATGCTGTGGTGACCATTGGCGTTCCTCCCATTTTTTGGCGTCCCGCGGCGGGTGCGGGGCTTGTGATGATACGAACAAACGTTCTGGATGGCTAGCGGTCTCCCGGAGCCAATCGTCCGGGGGCCACCGCGGCGGGCGCTTCGTCAGACCGCTGGATGACCGGGTCGCCCATGCGCGACCGGCCGCGACTGAGGGTGCGGCCCGTGGTATCGGGCTGCGAGCCCGCGAAGTGCGCCACAAGCGCCTCGGCGGCGCCGTGAGGGCCGCGCTCCTGGACCAGGCTCAAGAGTTGCGCCGGCCGGAAGTCGCGCATCGCAAGGAGATACGCCTTCTCGGTGAGCAGCAGGCCGGCCACATCCGCATCGCCGTCCGCGGTTGTGCGGATAGCGCCGTTCGTGGAAAGCGAATGGACTTCCCAGATCTTCATGGCTAGCTCACCGACTCGGCGAAGTGCCGGCTTTCAACGTCCTGGAGCAGCCGCAGCCCACGGGGCTCTTCGGCAACCTCAGGCAGGGCGAGTTGCAGGTTGCGCTCTTCGACCGTGGGCACGCGGCCCTCTTCGAGGGCCTCGACCGCCTGCTTCAACGACTCGATGTCCGTGAACGCACGATACACCGAGGCGAATCGGATGTAGGCGATGTGGTCCAGTCGCCGTAGTGCGTCCATCGCCAGCTCTCCCACAAACTGCGATGGCACTTCCGGCCGGCCGTCGCTCATCACCCGCGCCTCGATCTCGGCCACCACCGCTTCCAGCTGCGCCACGGAGATGTTCCGCTTCGCGCATGCCGCCCGCAGGCCCCGGAGCAGCTTCTCGCGATTGAAATCCTCTCGCCTCCCGTCTTTCTTCACCAGCTGCACGGTCGAAAACTGCACCGTCTCGACCGTGGTGAACCGTTCCCCGCACGAGATGCACTGGCGCCGCCGCCGGATGCCGTCGTCGTTCGCCCGGGAATCGGTGACCTTCGAGTCGCGGAAGTGGCAATATGGGCAGCGCACGGTTGACGTAATATCCCCTGAAGCGTCTAGGCACCTTAGCATTTCCCGAGGTGCGGGGGCGAGTATGGATCAATATCTTGTGGCCCGTCAAGCCTCCAGCCACAAGATATTGTAGCGGTTCTGGTTCGTAGTTATTGTCGAGGCCAGATTCACAGATGGCCGAACGCGCCCGGCACGCCCTCGGCTAGCGCCGGTTCATCGCCCGCCCGCGCGCAAAGAAATCGCACGCGGCTGTGTCGCTCCACGGGTTCAGGATACCGCTCCCCGGATGCAGGCAGGTGCCCCGCCCACCCTCGTGGTCCTCCACGAACTCGCGGCACCCTCCGCACGTCCTGGCCTGCTCAGTTCGAAGCCCCAGCGGGTCGCGCCACCCGGTCATCTCCAACATTGAGAATGGCTCAGGCTTGAGGAAGTCCTCTTCGCTCACCTGCGGCTGCCGGCGCCACTGCAGTTCGCCCTGTTGTTCGCGGCGGCGTTCGCGTTTGCGGTTCTTCCTATGGCCCACGAGCAGAGCGTACCGGCGCCGCGCCCATCCCGCGACCCGCATGCCAGCGGCTGCGGTTACCATAGGCACCCATGCGCGCAGCAGCCTGGAACGCCGCATACACCCTCGACATCGTCGACCTCCCGACGCCCGAACTCTCCCCGGGCGAAGTCCTCGTCCGGGCGGGCACCGTCGGCATCTGCGGGAGTGACCTGCATTTCTACCGCGGCGAGTTCCGCGGCCTCCCCGGCATGGTCCCGGGACACGAAATCGCCGCCTTCGTTGAGGCTGGCGATGGCTTCGCGCCCGGCACCCCGGTCGCAGTCCAACCGACTATCGCCTGCCGCGCTTGCGCGGCCTGTCTGCGCGGCCAGGCGCCAACCTGCGCGCAGCTTCGCCTCATGGGGATTTCGAAGCCCGGCGGCCTGCAGGAGTATCTGTCCGTCCCCGCAGCGAACGTCTTCCCGCTCCCGCCCGGCGTCTCGCCAGAGTTGGGCGCACTTGCTGAGCCCCTCGCCGTCGCCGTCCGCGCGATGAACCGCGCCCAAATCGTCCAGGGCGACCGCGTGGCAATCCTCGGCGCCGGGACGATCGGGCTGGTCACCCTCCTCCTCGCTCGCGACATTGCGAACGAGGTCGTCATCACCGCCCGCTACCCGCACCAGCGCGAACTCGCGCTTGCCCTCGGCGCCGACTCGGTCTTCGAGCCCGGCTCCGAGGAGCTCGCCTCGTGGGCGAAGTCCAACCCGGTGGATGCCGTTTTCGAATCCGTCGGAGGCTCCGCGTCCACCCTGTCCGAAGCAGTGAACCTGGTCCGCGCCGGCGGTACGGTGCTCGCCCTCGGTGTCTTCACCAGCGACGTCACCCTCCCCGCCCGCAAGCTTGTCAACCAGGAGGTCCAGCTCATCGGCTCCGTTGTCTACGGCCACGAATCAGGTCAGCCCGAGTTCGGGGCCGCCGTCGGCAAGCTCGCCCGCTACGCTCGCCAGCTCGATCAACTCAGGACCGCCACCTACGGCCTCGGCGAGGCCAACGCAGCCTTCGAGCATGCGCTCGACAAGCGCCGTGGCGCAGCAAAAATCAGCATCCAGGTCCACGCGCCCTGAGTGCTTGCCTGCACCGCCCGGGCGTCTGCTTCCGTGCGAAGCGCGCCTCCACCGCCGAGGTTCGGGGCTGTGCTTGCGCGCTACCCGCTTGCCTCGCTCGTGTCGATCTTCGTGGTGCTCCGCCGGTCCTTGAACTTCGCCCGCAGGTAGTCACGGTTCATCTTTGCGATGAAGTCGATGCTGATGCCCTTGGGGCACGCGGCTTCGCACTCGGCGTAGTTCGTGCAACTGCCGAAGTACTCCTCCATCGTGTCGACCATCGCGATCGTCCGGCTCCAGCGCTCTGGCTGGCCCTGGGGCAGCAGGTTCAGGTGGGCAAGCTTCGCCGCCGTGAACAGCTGCGCGGCGCCGTTCGGGCATGCCGCCACGCATGCGCCGCAACCGATGCATGCCGCCGCGTCGAACGCCTGGTCGGCCACCGGTTTCGGGATGAGGATCTCGTTGGCATCGCGACCGGCGCCGGTCGGCGCGGTGATGTAACCGCCCGTCTGGATGATCCGGTCGAACGCCGACCGATCGACCACCAGGTCCTTGATCACCGGGAACGATGCGGCCCGCCAGGGCTCGACCGTGATCGTGTCGCCCGTCTTGAAGTTCCGCATGTGCAGCTGGCAGGTCGTCGTCAGCTTCTTCATCCCGTGCGGGATGCCGTTGATCACCATGCCGCACGAACCGCAGATCCCCTCCCGGCAATCGTGGTCGAAGGCGATTGGCTCCTTGTCCTCCGCCATCAGCCGCTCGTTGACTACGTCCAGCATCTCGAGGAACGACATATCCTCGTCGATGTCTCGCGCTTCGTACGTTTCGAAGTTGCCGGGTGTGTTCGGCCCCTTCTGGCGCCAGACCTTGAGGGTGAGGTTCAGGGTCATTTGTAGCTCCTCTGCGCGAGGTGGACGTTTTCGAACACCAGGTCTTCCCTGTGCAGCGTGGCCGCCTTGCCCGGGCCGTTGAATTCCCACGCGGCCACATACGCGAAGTTGTCGTCGTCGCGCTGCGCTTCGCCTTCTGGTGTCTGGTGCTCCTCCCGGAAGTGGCCGCCGCACGATTCCTCGCGATGCAGCGCGTCCTGGCACATGAGCTCCGCCAGCTCGAAGAAGTCCGCCACCCGCCCGGCCTTCTCCAGCGACTGGTTGAACGATTCCCCGTCGCCCAGCACCTTCACATCGCGCCAGAACTCCTCCCGCAGATTGCTGATCTCCGTCATCGCGTGCTTCAGCCCCGCGGCATTCCGCGCCATCCCGCAGTACTCCCACAGGAGCTTCCCGAGTTCCTTGTGGAACGAATCGACCGTGCGGTTCCCCCGGATGCTGAGCAACTTGCTCGTCCGCTCCCTCACCGCATCCTCGGCTTCCCGGAAAGCCGGGGAGTCCGTCGAGGGCGCGGGCTGGTTGAGCTGGCTGGCCAACTCCCCGGCGATCGTGGTCGGCAGGATGAAATAGCCGTCTGCCAGCCCCTGCATCAGCGCTGATGCGCCAAGCCGGTTCGCCCCGTGGTCGGAGAAGTTCGCTTCGCCGATGACAAACAGCCCCGGCAGGTTCGACATCAGGTTGTAGTCGACCCACAGCCCGCCCATCGTGTAGTGCACCGCCGGGTAGATCCGCATCGGTACCTGGTAAGGGTCTTCACCGCTGATGTTCGCATACATGTCGAACAGGTTGCCATAACGCTGTTCGATGACGTTCCGGCCCAGGCGCTCGATGGCCGTCTTGAAGTCCAGGTACACCCCGTTCTTCAGCGGCCCTACGCCATAGCCATCGTCAACCATCCGCTTCGCTGCCCGCGAAGCCACGTCGCGCGGGACCAGGTTCGCGAACGACGGATAGATCCGTTCGAGGTAGTAGTCGCGTTCCGATTCCGGGATCTGGTTCGGCGGGCGGGTGTCGTTCTTATCCTTCGGCACCCAGATGCGCCCATCATTCCGGAGCGACTCGCTCATGAGCGTGAGCTTCGACTGGTAGTCGCCACTGACCGGGATGCAGGTCGGATGGATCTGCGTGTAGCACGCGTTGGCGAAGTACGCGCCCTTCCGGTGCGCCCGCCAGATTGCCGTCGCATTGCTCCCCTTGGCATTTGTCGAAAGGTAAAACACGTTGCCGTAGCCACCGGTTCCAAGGACCACCGCGTGGGCCGAGTGCCGCGAAATCTCGCCGCTCACCAGGTCGCGCGTGATGATCCCGGACGCACGGCCGTTCTCGACCACGAGCTCCAGCATCTCGTGCCGCGGGAACATCTGGACCGTCCCGGCATCGATCTGGCGTTCCAGCGCCTGGTAGGCCCCGAGCAATAGCTGCTGGCCCGTCTGGCCGCGCGCATAGAACGTCCGTGCGACTTGCGCGCCTCCGAACGAGCGGTTGTCCAGCAACCCGCCGTACTCGCGCGCGAAGGGAACCCCCTGGGCGACGCACTGGTCGATGATCTGCACACTGATCTCGGCCAGGCGGTAGACGTTCGCCTCACGCGCCCGGTAGTCGCCGCCCTTGATCGTGTCGTAAAAGAGCCGATGCACGCTGTCGCCGTCGTTCTTGTAGTTCTTCGCCGCGTTGATTCCGCCCTGCGCGGCAATCGAATGGGCGCGCCGGGGGCTGTCCTGGAAGCAGAACACCTTCACGTTGTAGCCCATCTCGCCGAGCGTGGCGGCAGCCGCCCCGCCCGCGAGCCCCGTGCCCACCACGATGATCTCGAACTTCCTCCGGTTCTGCGGCGCAACCAGCTTCGTTTCGAACTTCGCGTTACTCCACTTCTCCGCCAGCGGGCCCGCAGGGATCTTTGCATCGAGAGTCATGGGGCAGCTCCTACTCGACCAGCCCGGTCATCACGGCGACCGGGAACGAAACGTTGCCGATGACGATGAGAGCGGCGAACGCGATCGCAAACCCGCGCCGCCAGTGGTTGAACCGGGGGTGCGACCACCCCAGCGACTGGAACAGGCTCCACGCCCCGTGATAGATGTGCAGCCCCAGCAGCAGGTTCGCGATGATGTAGAGGATGGCCACCGGCTCGCGCTGGAAGCTCGCCACCACGTTCTGGTACGGCTCCCCGCGCGTGAACTCGTCCGTCGCTGCCAGCCCCGTGCCCCAGGTCAGGTCGGCCAGGTGGAAAAGCAGATAAAACCCGACAATGACGCCGCTCCACCGCATCGTTCGGGCCGCGTAGTTCGCGGCGATGTAGTCGCGCCCGCCCTTGTACCCCACCGGCCGCGACTGCCGGTTCATGATGGTGAGCGTGGCCGCGGCATGGATGTGGAGCACGAACGCCACGATGAGCCCAACGCGGAGGATCCAAAGCGCACCGCTGTGCGGAAGAATGGGCGAGCCGATCTCCCGCAGGTACTCCCCATAGTGGTTCATCTTCTCGGCGGATTCGTAGAGGTGCAGGTTGCCGAGCATGTGCGCAAGGACGAACCCCAGCAGCAGGATGCCCGTGACGGCCATCACTGCCTTCTTCCCCACTGCCGACCCATAGAAATCGAGGAGCCAGAATCGCGGCCGCACGCGCCGCTGTCGCAGCGGCTTCGGGCCGCGCGCCGCTGAACCTGTGAGCATGCTCACCCTCCTTGGACGTTCCCAGGACGGATTCCGGTCGCTGATCCGGTCCCGCAACAGGCGGCTGGCAACTCGCCATGCCGCTGCCCCACGCGGAATCCTACGACCGCGCTTTGGGGCCAGCAATGCGGCGGCGTGCATGCCTGCTATAGAAGGTTGCCTCACCTAGCGATTGGTTGATTCAACCGTCCGCAACCACCGCAACACGCCAATCACCGACTTGGCGTCGCAAATCTCGCCGGACTCGATCGCCGCGAGCGCCTCCGCCGGCGATCGGACTTCAACCTCGATATCCTCGTCCTCGTCCCCGTCCAGCCGCGACGGCTCGAGCTCGCTGCAGATGTACAGGTGGATGTACTCGGTCGTGTAGCCGGGCGCCACGAAGAACCCTCCCAGCGGCACGACCCTGCCCGGCCGCTGCCCGACCTCCTCCTGGAGCTCCCGCGAAACCGCCGCCAGCGGGTCCTCGCCCGGTTCCAGCGTGCCGGCAGGCAGCTCCAGCAGCCGCCGCCCCGCCGCATGCCGGTACTGGGTCACAAAGAGCAGATTTCCATCTTGGGTCACGGGCACCATGCACACCGCACCGGGGTGGCGGATGGTCTCGCGCAGGGCAATGACGCCACCATCCATCTCGATCCTGTCGAGCGAAACGGTGAACAGACGGCCGGCGTACGCCGTTTCCGAGGAGATCAGTCGTGGGTCGGGCACCGGGTAACCTCGCCGCTCTCACGGGGCCGGCGGCTGGCCGGCGTCCTGCCCTTTCTGTTTCTGCAGCGCCTTCCAGAGGGCCCGCCCCTGGCCCGGGGTCGGGTCCTTCACCAGGCCGTAGATCTCCCGCCCCTCATGGCCCTCCGGCAGGTACTCCGTGATCGGCAGCCCCTCCTCGGTAACGAACAACAGGCAGTGGCAGTACTTGAACAGCTGCATCTCGTCGCAGGCGCAGATCCACGTGCGGCGCTTCACCTCCTCCTCGCGCGGGAGGTAGAGCCCGTCAGGCCAGTTCCCGTTCTCATCCTTCGAAGGATAAAAGTTGCACGGACACAGCGGCCGCCCGTAGTTGTCGATGTTTGAAGCCAGCCCGAGGATGACTCCTTCGGTGATGAACCGATCCGGGTGCAGGTGCGTCCCCGACTTCTCCGCGAACTTTCTCGCGTAGTTCCACATCTTGTCGATCGATTCCTGGCTGGGCTGTTCCATCGGTACCTCCGGATTTCCGGGCCCCATTATCGCCGAAACCGGCGTCCCGGGCCCGCCACGGTTACCATGGCACCCATGACCCCGCCCACGCTCGCCCAGCTCCACGCCAATTACGTCCATGCCCTCCACCGCATCGCCCGGCTCGGTCCGGGTGGCGAGGCCGAACGGGTCGGTCCACTCCTCTGCATCAATGCCGGCATCGGTGTTTCGAAATTCAACATCGCCGTGGTCGTCGACCCGGTCGCCAACCCGCGCCGCGCCCTGCGCGATGCCATGGACTGGTTCGCCATTCGCGGTCTGAACCTCCGCCTCGACCTCCGCGGGGCTGCCGACGGGCCACTCCTCGCCACCTCGATGCTCGAAGGCTTCCAGTTCTGGTGGCGCGAGCCCCTCATGACCCTTCACCCCCTCCCCGCCGGGTTCGCCGCACCGCCAGGGCTCGAGATCCGGACCGTCGAGACGCCCGAAGATCGCTCCCTCTACTGCGATGCCGACCGCGAGGAGTACTCCGACCAGGCGTTCCAGCTCGCGATGGTTTCGGCCGCTGCCGCGATGGAGGGTGTGAGCATGCACCTCGGGCTCATCGGAGGGGTGCCTGTCGCGCGCTCGATGGCGGTCATCCACGATGGGGTCGTTGGGGTGCACAACGTCTACGTCGCCCCGTCACGCAGGAGGCAGGGGCTGGGCGCCGCTCTCACGGCTGCCGCGATCGAATCTGGCCGGGCTGGAGGGGCCAGCGCCGCCTGCCTCGAAGCGACCGGGCTCGGGCTTCCCGTCTACCAGGCGATGGGGTTCCGCCACGTCGATGACTACGTGGTGGTTGGCTGCGAGCAGCCGCCGGCTTAGATCGTCAGCCCGCCCAGGCACTGCACGCCGCGCACATACTCGATCTCGCCAACGTGCCGGTAGCCATGGCTCAGGCATACCCCGTAAATCCCGTCCCAAAGCGACATCGGACCGAGCGGCTTGATCGTCACCTGGCGCACGTCGAACTCTTCTGGCGACATCCCGGCCAGGTAGGCGTCGGTCGCGGCCCATACCTTCTGCTGGTACTCGAGCCATTTCGCCACATCGCGAATCTGCACCGCGTTCGCCTCGTCCGTGGTCATGCCCGTGCCCTGGCTCGTCCGCGGCAGCCCGAAGACCTGATCGTACCCGCCCTCGAGCCATACCGTCGGCTTCTGCTGCGCGACCCAGTTGATGATGTTGTCCTCGGTGCGCACGTAATGCCACAGGCTGAAGAACGCGCTCACTCCACCTTCCCGCGGACGGAAGTTCAGTTGTTCCGCGGTCATGCCCTCGACGGCCTTGTCGAGCAAGGCGTGCATCGAGCGCATCGAGCTGCGGAGGATGGAGTGGGGTGTGGACATACTGGCTCCTCGCGGTTGGTGGGAGCCGATTCTGGACGTTGCCGGGGACGCCGTCTACCCGGCGCGCGCCGCCGAGCGTTTCGGTTCTTCGAGCGAATACCCCGAACCCCACCGGTTCACGATGTAGCGCGGACTGCTCGGTTCGTCCTCCAGCTTCTGTCGCAGGTACCGGACGTACAGCCGCAGGTAGTGCGTCTCGCCCGCGTACTGGTTCCCCCAAACCCTCGCGATCAGTGCCCGCGAAGGGACCACTTCACCCGGGCGCTCCGCCAGCGTCGCCAGGAGCCTGAACTCCGTCGGCGAAAGCGGCACCTCGTGCCCGCGCTTCCGCACCGTCTGCGCCGCCATGTCGATCTCGATGTCGCCAACCCGGATCCGTTCCGGCGCAGCCCCCCGTCCCGCCGCCGGCGACTCCATCTCCATGCGCCGGAAGATCGCCCGCAGCCGCAGGTCGATCTCCTCCGTCGGACACCGTGGGCGGCAGTAGTCGTCCGCCCCCGCTTCGTAGCAGCGCAGCATCTCGGCCGACGTGCCCGCGCACCCAACCACGAGAACCGGCACCGTGGTCACCTGGCGCACACGCGCCACGACATCGCCAGGAAACCCGAGCTCGCGCCCGAGATCGACAACGACGGCATCCGGGCGGGACTCCTCGATGCACTCGATGGCCTGCCCCGGGTCGCCACACGCCACGGCCCGATATCCCGAGAACTCCAGGCCCCGCGCGCGGTCGTAGGCGCGCTCCAGCCCCTGCGAAATGATGGCCACCTGGGTGCCCACGCGCGGCGGGAGCCCGGGGACTGTCGCGCCGTTCGCTGCCTGCATTCGAATCGCCTCCCCATCGGTGCGCACCCCGATGTTCCGGCAGCTATCGCCTGCCGACCTATCTGGTATGCGACACCCGCGGCCGTTCGTCCTCTTCCTCGCCGCCGGCGCCATCTGTTCCGCCGCCGGCCTGGCGGCTCCGCGCCTCAACGCCGGGGTTGTGCAAGCCGAACAGCCCGCACCACGTATTTCGGCATTCCACAGCCCATCCACCGGCCTTTCCTACGCCGCTCCAACGGTTGTCACCCAAGCGTCACCCGTTGCCACCCCTGCGCTCCCCGCTGCCAGCGAATCTCCCGCCCCGCCCGCCGTCGCCCGTGTCCCGGCGACACCAACCCCGGCAGTTGAAGTGCGTGGCGGACTGCCTTCCGCGCCGGCTCCCTCTCCCACTATCCCCGCTCCCGCGGCATCCGTCGAGGCGCTCCCATCGAGCATCGAGCAGCCCACTGATGTCCTCGTCGCCCCGGAAAAGGCCGCCGCGCTCGCGGAGGCGATGAATGCTGCCCGCATCGCCGGGGGACTGCCCCCACTCGAGCGCGACGCCGCCCTGGAGGACGTGGCCTACGCGCGCGCCCGGAATCTCGTACGCGGCGGCTATTTCGATCATTATGGCCCGGACGGCGAGAGCGCTTTCTCGGAGCTCGCCGCACGTGGGATTGGCTATTCCCTGGCCGGCGAGAACCTGGCCCGCAACAACTACCCCGAGCCACGCACGGTCGCCGCAGCCTTCGATGGCCTGATGGCCAGCCCGGGTCACCGCGCAAACATCCTTGAGCCGCGCTTTTCGCGCGTCGGCGTCGCCGCGGTCAGGGATGGCCGGATCTGGCTCTACGTCACCGTCTTCATGGACTGACCCGCTGCCCCAGTTCGCCGGGCGATACGTGGTGGGCGATGAGGGGCTCGAACCCCCGGCCTTCTCGGTGTAAGCGAGACGCTCTAACCAACTGAGCTAATCGCCCCCAGCCCTGCGAGTGTACCGCGAACCGCCCTTATCCCGCCTCCGCGATGGCGGTCAGCGCCGCCACCGATGTCTCCATGTCCAGCCCCGAAATCCGCTCCGCTTTCACCCTCGTCCTGAAGTCCAGCTCGTTCCACCGCCCTTCCTGCGCGTAGGGTGCCAGGTCCGGGTAGTTCCGCGCCGCCAAACGGAGGTCCATCAGCTGGCGGTTTCGCTCGACCGTCTCGCGCGCCTCCCCCGAAGCGATTGCCGCCTCGATACGCGCGCTGCGCCGTCCCAGCGCACCGGTTGCGCGCGACGGGTCCTTCAAATACGCATCCAGCGGCGCGACCGCCAGCAGCCGCGCCGCCGAGAGCGTGCCCACGCCGGGAATCCCCGGCAGGTTGTCGCTCGCGTCGCCGCTTGCCGCCCGGTAGTCCAGGTAGCGCTCCCGCGGAAAGGCAACCGGCCTTTCTGACGAGTCTCGCGGACAGGCCGCCTCGGCGAAGTTGGACGAATCGATGACCAGCCGCTTCACCGGGGAGTAGATAGAGACACGTTCGTCGACAAGTTGCAGGAAGTCCTTGTCGGTCGAAGCGATCCGCACGTCGCTTTCCGGCGCCTGGTGCACCGCTGCCGAAATCAGGTCGTCCGCCTCGGTATTCGTGCCGCGCAACACCGTCAGCGGCAGGGCTGCGCTCAACTCGATGAACTGCGCGATCCCCGCGAGCACGTACGGTTCGTTTTCGATGAACGACGGGTCGCCCTCCCGGCCGGTCTGGTACGGGGGGTAAATCCCCCGGCGCCGCAGGGGCCGGCCCTCGTCGAAGGCCACGACCACCCGGGTCACGCGCCGGGGCGGCTCGAACAGCGACGCCTGCCCTCCGCGGCGGCCCCGCGCGTCATCCGGCGGCTCGCCCGCCCGGACCGCGAAACCAATCACGCTTTGCGTCAGCCCCAGCAGGGCAGCCCGGACCTTCTTCTCAGGGGTATCGGCGCCCATGGGCCGGCGCAGCGCGTGGAAACCCGCCCAGGCCACGTTGTTGCCATCAATGATAAGGAGCACGCTTCCAGTATCGGGGGTTCTCCGGCCCGGGTCGAAAACGTGCCCTTCGCTACCGCGCCCAGGCAACCCGCTCGTCGATGCGGCGCTCCATCGTATGCTCCACGGGCACGAACCCGTGCCCGAGCCAGAACGGCGCCCCCGATGGATTGGACGACGCGAAATGGAGCGTGCACCGCTCGTACCCCGCGTTGCGCGCCCATGCCATCGAGCGCGCCAGCAGCGCCGTCCCCACGCCTCCACCCCGTGCGGCCTCGCCCACCACGCCCTCGAACAGGTACACGTTGTCGCCCGGCGTCACGATTGGGTGCGTGAAGCCCGGCCGCAGGAACGTCTGCATCGCAATCGGCGTCCCGTCCCGGTATGCAACGAAGTAGGGCAGGTCCCCGGACCGCAGTTGCCCCAGGTTGAACTCTCTCGCCGCAGCCTCAGGCGTGCGGAGCAACGGCCAGAAGATCGGGCTCTCCCGGTGCCAGCGGTTGAGCTGTTCCGCCAGTTCCATCACCACGTCGATGTCCTCTGGCGAGGCGCGCTGGACCTCCAGTGGTCCGCCCGCCGCCCGCTCAACCGGCGCCGTCGTCCGGGTCGCCGCCGTCATGGCGCGCCCGAACCCCAGGCTTACCCACGCTTCCTGTACGCCCGCATCGCCCGCCGCGATCGCACAGCGATGGACAAAGAACCCGGCACCGACCCACTCCGCGGCCAACGCGCCATAAAGCGCCCGGTACACCTCGACCGGGTCATGACCGTCCGCCACCGCGTGCCCTTCGATCGGCATGGAAATGGAATGCGGGGGCACGAACATCGAGGCCATCTCGGTCGGGCCGAACAACATCTGCTCGCCGAACAGGAAGCCCACCGGGCGGCTCCCCGCCTCTGCGATGGCGCCACGCGCGCGCTGGTTTTCGAACAGCGGCCCGACCAGCCCCTGTGCCGCGGCAGGCTCTTCCAGGCGCACATCAAGATGAGGGATACGGGCCCGGTCTCGCCGGTGCCGTGCCGCGAGCAATTCGGCGGCGGCATCCAGGTCGGCGAGGCGCACGGGCCGCACGGTGAGATCAGCGGCCATAGATTGGTCCTCCGGGCCCCGAAACATACCCGAAAGACCGCGGAACAGGCTGTTTCTTGTGTGTTTCGCCCGTGTTACAATCACATTAAATCTCGCAGGAGAGGGATATGCCTACGGAGACCATGAGCAACGCAGAAGAAGCAGTGAAGCAGGCCAGCGCACACCTCTACGAGGCCCTCACCCACCACTTCGGCCCTCTTGACCTGGCGGCCCATCAACCGCTGGTGAAGGCCATCTCCGAGTATGGCCAGCGCTCGCGCGAACACGACGAAGAGGGCATCAAGAAGGCCAGCGCGCACGTCTACGAGGCGCTCACCCACCACTTCGGCCCGCGCGACCTCGCTGCGAACGACCCGGTGGTGCATGCCCTGGCCGAATATGGCCAGGCCTGCCGCGCCGCTGGCAAGAAGCAGTAACCCGGCGGCGCACTCGGGTTGGGACAACGCGACGGGGCTGGCGCAATGCCAGCCCCTCGTTGTGCTCACCAGTCCTGGGCGCTGACCTCAGGGATTCCCCAGCCGCTCCCGGAGCGCTTCTACCAGCCGGTTGATCGGCACCCGCACCTGCGCCTGGGAGTCGCGCTCCCGGATGGTCACGGCGTCATCCCCCGGCTCGCCCTTCTCCCCGACTGTCTGGAAATCCACCGTCACGCAGAGCGGCGTGCCAATTTCGTCCTGGCGACGGTAGCGCCGGCCGATCGACTGCGTCTCGTCGTACTGGCTCATCCACAGCGGACGGACCATGTCATAGGCGCGCCGGGCCGTGGGCCGCAACGCCTCGTTTTTCGACAGTGGGAGCACGGCCACCTTGATCGGCGCGATGTTCGGCCGGAATTTCAGTACCACCCGGTTCTCACCCTTCTCGTCGGGCTCCTCCGTGTAGCACTCCAGCAACGTCACCGCGAGCGTCCGGTTCAACCCGGCCGCCGGCTCAATCACCCACGGCACGACGTGCTCGTTCGTCTCTTCGTTGAAGTAGGTGAGCGGTTTTCCACTCAGTGCCGCGTGCGATGAGAGATCGAAATCGGTCCTCGCGGCGATGCCCTCAAGCTCGCCCCAGCCCCAGGGGAACAGGTACTCGATGTCGGTCGTCCCCGCGCTGTAGTGCGAAAGCTCCTCTTTGTCGTGCTCCCGCAGGCGCAGACGCTCCGGCGCGATCCCAACGACGTTGATGTACCAGTTCAGCCGCTCGTTGATCCAGTACCGGTGGAGCTCCAGGTACTCCGCCGGGTTGGCCCGGTCCTTCGGCGGCAGGCAGAAGTACTCCATCTCCATCTGCTCGAACTCGAGCGTCCTGAAGATAAACCGCCCCGGCGTGATCTCGTTGCGGAAACTCACCCGGGCCTGGGCAATCCCGAACGGCAACTTCCGCCGCATCGACTGCGCCACGTTGTCGAAGTTTACGAAGATGCCCTGCGCCGTCTCCGGCGGCAGGTAGGCGATGGCCGATTCATCGGCTACCGGGCCAACCTGCGTGCGAAACATCATGTTGAACTGCCGCGGCTCCGTCAGCTCGCCCCCGTCGTAGGGGCACACGATGGCCCCGCTGGCATCGCGCACCACCTCGCCGTACGCGCCCTCCTCCAGGTGGTCGGCTCGAAACCGCCGCTGGCACTTCTTGCAGTCCACCAGCGGGTCCGTGAAGTTCGCCACGTGGCCGCTCCCCACCCACACCTGCGGGTTCGTGATGAGCGCGGCGTCGAGTCCCACCACGTCGTCCCGTTCGCGCACCATCGATCTCCACCACGCTTCGCGTATGTTGCGCTTCAGCTCCACCCCAAGCGGCCCGTAGTCATACGCATTGGCGAACCCGCCATAGATCTCCGCTGAGGGGTACACGAAGCCGCGCCGCTTCGCGAGCGAGACGATCGTCTCGAGGTCAGGTGCAGGCACTGGGGAATCCTTCGGAAACAATGTCGGCGCGCCTGGCGGGCGCGCCGCGGCAGCCTGAGCTTATCATCGGCCGCCGCTTTGCGATTCCCGGGTGACCCCCACCCTCGTCCGCACCTCCCCCGGCTCCAGCGGGACCTCGAACACCTTCTGCCGTGCCGTGGCTCCCGATACGAGCACCACGTCGCGCGCCGCAAGGCCAAGCGCACGGGCGAGGAGTTTCACGACCGCGGCATTCGCCGCACCATCGGCCGGGGCCGCGGTCACTCGCACCCGGAGCGTGCCATCCGGGTCGAATCCATCGACCCCGTCTCGGCTCGCGCGCGGAGTCACCCTGACCTGGAGTCGCGTCATGCCAACAGCCTATTGGAGATCGCCACAGCGATCAGGCACCGCCGGACTAGAACATTTGTTTGCTGGCCGCTACCATGGCGCTCGACGGCTCCCCGTGGTGGTATCATCCGGCGCCGTACAACATCCGTTGCGGGTGATCCATGGCAGACAACGACCGCGCTCGCGCTCTCGAGCTCGCCCTTTCCCAGATCGAAAAGCAGTTCGGGCGCGGCGCCGTGATCAAGCTCGGCGAGGCCGGGAACGCACCCATCGAGGTCATCTCCTCCGGGTCGCTCGCGCTCGATATCGCCCTGGGCGTTGGCGGCATCCCGCGGGGCCGCGTCACCGAAATCTTCGGCCCTGAGTCCGCCGGGAAAAGCACGCTCGCGCAGCACATCATGGCCGAAGCCCAGAAACTCGGTGGCACCGCCGCCTACATCGATGTCGAACACGCCATGGACCCCGGCTATGCCCGCGACCTCGGCATCCGCCTCGAAGACCTGCTCGTCAGCCAGCCGGATACCGGCGAGCAGGCGCTCGAGATCTGCGAGGCCCTCGTCCGCTCCAACGCCGTCGATGTCATCGTCGTCGATTCGGTTGCCGCCCTGGTGCCCCGCGCCGAAATCGAAGGCGAAATGGGCGATGCCCACGTCGGCCTCCAGGCGAGGCTGATGTCCCAGGCCCTGCGCAAGCTCACCGCCACCATCTCCCGCACCAGCACCTCGGTCATCTTCATCAACCAGCTCCGCGAGAAGGTCGGCATCGTGTTCGGCAACCCTGAAGTCACTCCCGGGGGCCGCGCGCTCAAGTTCTATGCGTCCGTCCGTATCGATATCCGCCCGGTCGAATCCATCAAGCGCGGAAGCGACGTCGTGGGCCGCCGCGTGCGCGCGAAGATCGTCAAAAACAAGGTGGCCGCGCCGTTCCGCCAGGCTGAATTCGATATCATGTTCGATGTCCCGCGCGGCATCAGCCGCACCGGCGATATCATCGACCTCGGGGTGGAACACGGGGTGCTCAGCAAGAGCGGCTCGTTCTACAGCTACGGCGACATGCGCATCGGTCAGGGCCGGGAGAACGCCAAACAGTTCCTCGACGACAATGCCGAGCTCGCGCTGGAGATCGAGACGGAAATCCGCCGCGAAGTCGGCCTTCCCGCCCCGGCACGAAAGGACACAGGAGAAGCATTGGCCGCCCGCTAGGCCACGGTATGGACGAGCCTCCCAGTACCCCACGCATCACCGGCATCCGCAGCGTCGCCCACGGGCGCCAGCGCCTGCTCGAACTGAGCGATGGCCGCGAGTACCTGTTCAGCGACGAGGCCTGCGCGCGCGCAGGCATCGCTGAAGGCGTTGAAGTCCCGGCCGCGCTGCTGCAACAGCTCGAAAACGCCGAGATCCGGGTCAACGCCCACGAAGCCGCGCTTCGCCTCCTCTCTGCCCGGCCCCGCAGCGAGACCGAAATGCGCACACGGCTCGCCATGCGCGGATTCGACCCCGAGGCCATCGACGACGAGGTGGCCCGTCTCCGCGGCGCCGGTCTCCTCGACGATGAGAAGTTCGCCCGCGCCTGGGTCGAGGACCGGAAACGGCTCGCCCCCCGGGGCCGCCGCATGCTGAAGTACGAGCTCCTTGGCCGCGGGGTCGACCCGGAGTCGGCCGACCAGGCGATTCGCGATATCGACGACCGCGAAATAGCGATCGAGCTCGCTCGCGCTCGCGCGCGCAAGGCGCCCCGCACCACCTACGAGGCATTCGTCGCCAGGGTCGGCGGGTTCTTGCGCCGCCGCGGCTTCGATTTCGACGTGACCGCCGCCGCGACCCGCCAGGCGTGGATCGAGGCCCAGGAGGCTGCCGCCGCAGAAGCCGGCGCTACCGAACCCGGCCAATCCTGACCCGCCGTTTTTCACCGCTCCCCCGGTCTGGCAGAATCAACGCGCAAAGTTGGCGGTCAACCGCTCAAGTGGCGCCCGCCCGGAGGAATTAGTGGAACTGCGTTTCGGCGAGAAGGAAGAACAGCTCAGGCAGGAAGTGCGTGCGTTCCTGCAGGCCAATAGCCGGCCCGAAAGCGGCCAGCTCGGCAGCCGCACCGATGAGGAGTTCGAGTTTGCGAAAGAGTTCAATCGCAAGCTGGCCGAGCGCGGCTGGATCGCCCCCGCCTGGCCCAGGGAATACGGCGGGCTCGGCGCGAGCATCTACGAGCAGATGGTCTTCAACGAAGAGTTCGGCTACTGGGGCGCGCCCGATACCGGCACCCGCGGGTTCGGCGTCGGCATGATCGGCCCTACCCTCATCATCCATGGCAACGAGGAGCAGAAAAAGCGCTACCTCCCCCGCATCACCAGCGGCGAGGACATCTGGTGCCAGGGATACAGCGAGCCCGGCGCCGGCTCAGACCTCGCCAGCCTCCAGACCCGCGCTGTCCGCGATGGCGATGAGTACGTCATCAACGGCCAGAAGATCTGGACCTCCGGCGGCCACCGCGCCAACCAGATGTTCTGCCTCGTCCGGACTGACCCCGAGGCGCCCAAGCATCGCGGCATCAGCTTCCTGCTCATCGACGACATCAAGAACACCCCCGG
Organism: uncultured Anaerolineaceae bacterium; assembly: GCA_964648195.1. Taxonomy (GTDB): domain Bacteria; phylum Chloroflexota; class Dehalococcoidia; order Tepidiformales; family Tepidiformaceae; genus Amarobacter. The sequence goes on from CAZYLL010000006.1 coordinate 111,776, forward strand.
CCTCACCATCCGGCCACTCATCAACATGGCGAACCGCCACCACTTCAACGAAGTGTTCTTCGAGGATGTGCGCGTTCCCGCCCGCAACCTGGTGGGCGAGGAAAACCGCGGCTGGTACGTCGGCATGACGCTCCTCGACTTCGAACGCTCCGGTATCGGCACCACCGCCGCGCAAAAACGCACCCTCGAAAAGCTCACCGCCAACCTCCGGGAAGGCGACAAGGCCCGCCGCGAACGGTACCGCACCCGCCTCGCCGACCTGGTGGTCGCCAACAACGTCGGCCGGTTCCTCGGGTATCGCATCGGCTACATCCAGGCCAGCGGGATGGTGCCCAACTACGAGGCTTCCGTCGTGAAGATCTACCAGTCCGAGCTCGGCCAGCGGATCTACAACTTCGGCGTCAACATGCTGGGCCTCTCCGGCCAGTTCATCCCCGAGGAGCCCCGCGCTCCCTTCGGCGGCGACCTGCCCGAGTCCTACATCCAGGCCGTGCCATCCACCATCTACAGCGGCTCCAACGAGATCCAGCGCAACGTTATCGCCACACGCGGCCTCGGCCTTCCCCGGGGCTAGCCCGCCCGCGGCTAACCGCACGAGGGGCGCCCAACCGGGCGCCCCTTTTCGCCGCACTTCGTAGAATGGCCCTGTGCTCAGTCCAGGGGCGTTCGAACGCCGCCTTGCCTCCGCTGGCAGCCTCGGGATGCTCGTGTTCCTTGGCTTCTTCGCCATGCTCGCCTACTGGCAGGCGTTTCGCACCGGCCTGGCCAACGACGACCGCAACCCCCGCGTCCTTTCTGCGTTCCATGACCCGGGCCGTGGCAGGATCCTCGACCGCGAAGGCAACGTCCTCGCGGAATCCCTTTCCGACGGTACCCGCTACTACCACGATGCGTCCGTCGCTCATGCCGTCGGCTATCTCGACCCCCGCTACGGTTCGCAGGGCGTTGAACTCGTCTTCAACCAGGAGCTGACCGGGACGCGTCCCGGTGGCTGGGCCGCCGCCGTTTCCGCCGAGTTCAAACGGGCCGCTGTCCAGGGAAGCGACATCCGCCTCACCATCGACCCGGTTGTCCAGGCGGCGGCCGCCCGTGCCCTCGGCGCAAGGAAGGGTGCGGTCATCGCGCTCGACCCGCGCACCGGCGATGTCCTCGCTATGGTCAGTGTCCCAACGTACGACCCGGGCGGGCTCGCTTCGGTGGGCGATGCACTCTTCAATGACCACGATGCGCCCCTGTTGAACCGTGCAACCCAGGGCCTCTACCCGCCCGGCTCCACCTTCAAGACTGTCACCGCGATCGCCGCCCTGGGCAGCGGCGTCATCACGCCGGAGACGATGGTGGAATGCCCTGGCGAGATCGTCATCGATGGCTTCCCCATCTCCTGCCGGAATGTCCCCCAGGGGGTTGGGACTTACCCCTTCCGCGATGCCTACACCTTCTCCGTGAATGCCATCTTCGCGGATGTCGGCGTGAAGACCGGCTGGGAGCGCCTTTTGCGAACCGCCCGCTCGTTCGGCTTCGAACGCCCCCTGGATTTCACCCTCGAGACGGCCGCCAGCCAGGTTTACGCCCCCGGCGCGGAACTCTCCCGCGTCCTGCTGGCGAGCACTGCCTTCGGCCAGGGAGAGCTCCTCGCCACCCCACTCCAGATGGCCCTCGTCGCGGCGGCCATCGCAAACGATGGCGAAATGGCGCGTCCCAGGCTCACGCTCGGCGCATTCGACAGGGACAACCAGCTCCTGCGGGAGCTTGAACAGCCCACCGCCATACGCGTCATCGATGCCACCCTCGCGCGCACCATGCGCGACCTCATGGTCTCGGTGGTCGAAAACGGCCAGGCCAACGGTGTCTCCATCCCGGGCGTGGAGGTCGCCGGCAAGACCGGCACCGCCGAAGCCGGCGATGGCACCTCGCACGCGTGGTTCATTGCCTTCGCACCTGCCAGCAACCCGCAGGTCGCCGTCGCCGTCGTCGTCGAAAACGGTGGCCAGGGCGGTGTGGTCGCATCGCCCCTCGCAGGGGCAGTCATTCGCGCGGCGCTGGACCGGTGAGCGACCAGCCGCGCCTCGAGCGCTTCCTCGAACAGGCGGCACGCATCGCCTCCGGGGCCAGTATCCACCCCATCGAGGTGCTGCAGCGCGTCCACGCTGCCGCCGAGGGATCCGTCCGCGAGGGAGATGTCGCCAACGCCTACCGGGTCGAATTCCCCATCGGCGAAAGCGAACGCTTCGCTCGTCTGCGCGAACAGCTCACTCGCGGCGCCGCACGCATGCTCGACGAGCTTGTGGCTGCCCGCGGACTGCGCACGCTCGGCCCCTGGGAGCTCGAATTTGCCGCTGCCGCCTCTCTGGCGCCCGGGTCGCTCCGCGTCTCGGCCTCTTACCGTGAGCCGTCGCACCGGCCCGAAGCGGTCACCACTGGCGTCACCCGGGTCATCACCCGCCACAGGGGCAAGCGCCTTGTGCTCGAAGACGGCACGCGAGTCCCGCTCACCCATACCCCGTTCGTCATCGGACGTGGCGCCGGGTGCGACCTCGTCGTGCCCGATCTCAGCATCTCCCGCCGCCACGCCGAAATTGGGGGAGGGCCTGGCGGCGGATTGACCATACGCGACCTGGGCAGCCGCAACGGTGTCATCGTTGATGGCGAGCGGGTCACCGGCGAGCGCGAGCTCCCTCCGGGAGCCGTGTTCATCCTCGGAGACGCTCGCATCTGGCTGGAGTCGGACGAATGAGTGGAAGCACGGAACTGCTCGTCCTGCGCCTCGCGCTGATCGCCCTGGTTTTCGTCTTTGTCCTGGCCGTCGCCCTCACCCTCCGGAGCAGCCTCGCCCCTGCCAGGCGCTCGATCCCGGTCTCCCCCGCACGGCGGCCCTCCTGGCGGCTCATCGTGGTCGCGCCCGGCGAAACCGGCCTGGCCCCCGGGACCGAAATAATGGTGGCCGGCAGCATGACCATCGGCCGCGACCCCGAAGCCGGCGTCGTCCTGGGCGACCCCTCGGTCTCGGGCAGGCACGCACGCATCGAGCGCGTCCAGGGCGGTTGGCAGCTCACCGACCTCGGCAGCACCAACGGGACCAGCGCGGACGGGCGCCCGGTGGGGCCGGCCGGCGTGCTTCTCAGGGGCGGCGAGCGTATCACGCTCGGAGCGGTGGTGCTCAGGCTCGCCGGGCCGTGAGCCCCCGCCGCGAGACGTGCGAAATGCCTGCGAGCAGCCCGGCGAGCCCGAAGTTCACCACCAGGCTCGATCCGCCGTAACTCACGTACGGCAGCGTGATCCCGGTCGTCGGGATCATCCTCAGGTTACCCGCGATGATGACGGCCGCCTGGATCGCCATGAGCAGGGCGATGCACGCGGCCAGCAGACGCCCGTACGTATCGCCCGCCTCCGCCGAAACCCGCAGCCCCGCGTAGAGCAATGCCACGTACAGCAGCGCCACTCCGGTTGCGCCAGCCAGGCCGAGTTCCTCCGCGATGGCGGTGTAGATGTAGTCGGTCGGCGCGGCCGGTACGGCGTCCGGCTGTCCCAGCCCCGGCCCGGCACCCGTTATCCCCCCCGCCTGGATGGCGTAGGTCGCCTGCATCGCCTGGTACCCCGTGCCCGCCGGGTCGGCCCCCGGGTCCAGCCACGTCTCGATGCGCACCTGCACGTGGCCGAACAACACATAGCCCATGATTCCCGTCGCTGCCAGCAGCCCGATGCCTCCCAGCACGAAGCGCGCCCGGCCCGTTGCCAGGTACAGCGCTCCCACTGCCAGCAAGAGGAGGATGGCGATCGACCCGAGGTCGCGTAGCAGCGCCAGCGCACCTACCGCACCGAAAAGAACCACCGCGAGTGGCACCAGGTACGCCGCGCCGGAATATGTGCGATCCCCGGCACGCAGCGTGGGCGACGCCACGACGCTCGCCGCGTCGGCGAGATACCCGGCCAGGAACACGATCACGAACACCTTGATCAACTCGGTCGTCTGCACCGACTGGCCTGCCACTTCGACCCAGAGGCGGGCCCCGTTGATCGTCGTACCGAACACGCCGGTGGCGACCAGGACAACAATCGCGGCCACGCCCGAGGTGTAGGTGTATTGCTTCAGACGTGGGTACCGTGTGCCCATCCAGAGCCCTGCTGTGAACGCTACCGCACCCACGCTCACCCAGTTCGCCTGGTCCGCGGCCACCTCAGGCGCCAGCCGCATCACGAATACCAGCCCCACGGCCGCCAGGAACGCTGACACCGCAAGGATCTCCGGCCTCGCCCTGGGCGCCAGCATCCTCCCCGCTACGTGAGCGACCAGACCGGAAGCGGCAAACTGGGTTAGGATGCGCCCAGTGCTGGCTGGAAGCGCGATCTCGGCGGCGCGTAGCGCATACCACCCAAGGACGGCGAACCCCGCCGCCCCGGTCAACAGGAGCACCTCGATGTTGCGCTCGCGCGAGCCGCTGGCCTCCCGGAGGCTCATCTCCCGGTGAACGCCACGGACGTCATAGATGGACGATACCGCCTCGAACGCTTGCTTGGTACCGGCGGCATGGCCGAGGTGTGGCTCGCCGAGGACCAGCGCCTCGGCCGCTGGGTCGCGGTGAAATTCCTTCGCGAGGCGTTCAGCGCCGAATCCGATGCCGGCGCCGTCGCTGCCTTCGAACGCGAGGCCCGCGTCATCGCCAGGCTCCAACACCCCAACATCGTGGCGGTGTTCGATGCAGGCATCCACCAGGGCCGCCGCTTCATCGTCATGGAATACGTGCACGGCTATGCCCTGCGCGAGCTCCTCGAAACCCAGGGACGGATGACCGAAGCCGAGGCCATCCGCTACGGCATGCAGGTCGCGGCGGCTCTGCAGTACGCCCACGAACAGGGTGTTGTCCACTGCGACATCAAGCCCGAAAACATCATCATCAACGAAACCGGCGTCGCGAAGGTCACCGACTTTGGGGTGGCCGAGACCATCAACCGCACGCTCGCGCCAGGCCAGGCCCAGGACCTGCTTGGCACCATCGCCTACCTCGCGCCCGAAGTCATCCAGGGAGCCCCGCCCGGCCCATCCGCCGACGTCTATGCCCTCGGTTTGACCATCTACGAGATGGTGGCCGGCCGGCTGCCCTTCACCGGCACGTCCGCAGCCGCCATCGCTGGCCAACGCCTTGCCGTCCCGGCGCCGCCCCTCCGGACTCACGCGCGCGGAACCTCCGCCGAGCTTGAGGGCGTACTCGCTAGGGCCCTCGCCCTCTCTCCCGAGGACCGCTTTCCATCGGCAGCAGCCTTTGGTGCGGCGCTTCGGCGGGTGCCGCTCGCTCCCGCACCTGCCGCCCCGGTCGTCGCCCCTCCGGGCAGGCCGCCGCAGCTGCGTCGCCGCCAGCCCACCGCCCGGGTTCGCAGTGGTGCCGCACGCCGGGACTCGTCCGGCGTTACCGGGGCCACCATCCTCGTAGTGATCGGCATCATTCTCGTCGCTATCGGCATTGGCGCCGCCGCGGCCATCTTCCTTGGCAACCGCGACGAGGCAGGCGCCCCGGCCCCCACACCCACGCCCACCACCGCTCCGCCCACGGCAACGCCCACGCGCCAGCTAGAACCCACGGCAACGCCAACGGTTCGCCCGTCCCCGTCCCCATCTCCCACCCGCAGCCCGGGTCCCAGCCCGGCGCCTTCGCCGGCTCGGACACCGGCTCCCACCCAGGCGGCCACCACGTCGACTCCGCCCCAGGTAACGCCCACGCCGATCACCCCCGGGCCGACATCCCCGCCAACGATCGACCCGACTTCCACGCCAACGCCGTCGCCGACCCCCTGACTTCATGGGCCGCCCGGGCCGCGGCGAAAAGAGGGGGCTGCCATCCGGCAGCCCCCTCTCCAGGTTCACGCCTCGGTGGCCCTCCCGCTAGACGCGGTGGCACCAGACCCAGTGCTCCTTTTCGGCCGTGCCGACATTGCGCCAGTCGGGCCGGCGCGCGCGGCACTCGTCGATGGCGATGGGGCAGCGGGTATGGAACACGCAACCACTGGGCGGGCGCAGTGGGCTCGGCACGTCGCCGAGGAGGATGATGCGCTCGCGCTGGCGCTCCACGTCCGGGTCCGGGATAGGCACGGCAGAGAGGAGGGCCTTGGTATACGGGTGAAGCGGGTTCTCGAAGATGGAGTCCCGGTCGGTCAGCTCCATCATGTGGCCCAGGTACATCACGCCCACCCGGTCGCTGATGTGGCGCACCACCGAGAGGTCGTGTGCGATGAACAGGTAAGTGAGGTTGAACTGGTCCTGCAGGTCCTGGAGCAGGTTGATGATCTGCGCCTGGATCGATACATCGAGCGCCGAGACCGGCTCGTCGCAGACGATGAAGTCCGGCTCCACCGCCAGCGCGCGGGCAATGCCGATACGCTGGCGCTGGCCGCCCGAAAACTCGTGCGGGAAGCGATTGGCGAAGTAGGGGTTCAGGCCCACGGTCTGCAGCAGGTTCTGGACTCGCTCCTTCTTCTCTTTCCCGCTCGCGAGCTTGTGGATGGTCAGTGGCTCGCTAATGATGCTCCCCACCGACATGCGCGGGTTCAGGCTCGCGTACGGGTCCTGGAAAATCATCTGCATTTTGCGGCGGAACCGGCGGAGCTCCCCGCCCTTCACCCTCGTCAGATCCGTCCCTTCGAAGTTCACCTTGCCCGCCGTGGGACGCGTGAGCTGCAGGATGGCCTTGCCGGTTGTGCTCTTGCCGCAGCCCGATTCTCCCACCAGGCCGAGCGTTTCGCCTCGCCGTACCTCGAACGAGATCCCGTCCACAGCGCGGACATCGGCCACCTTCCGCTGAAAGATGATGCCCGCTGTCACAGGGAAATAGACCTGCAGGTCTTCGACCTGGACCAGGGCCTCGCCAGCGGTGCCAGTCCGCTGGCGGGTGCTCGAGCTAGTTTGCTGCGCCAACTGGCACCTCCCGTTGCACCCGCTCCGCTTCCCAGCAGGCGGCGTAGTGCTTTTCTGCGACCAGGTTGAACGGCGGATACTCCTCCGTGCACCGGTCAACGCGCCAGGCACACCGCGGGTAGAAGGGACATCCCGGCGGCAGATGGGCAAGGTCCGGCGGCAGGCCCTCGATCGGGACCAGCTTCTCCTTTCGCGATTCGTCCAGCCGCGGCACCGAGTTCAACAGGCCAACGGTGTACGGGTGCTTCGGGTTGCGGTACAGCTCCGCCGCCGAGGCCGTCTCGATCACCTTCCCGGCGTACATCACGTTCACCCGGTCGGCGTAACGCGCCACCACCCCGAGGTTGTGGGTGATGATGATGACGGCAGTCCCGAACTCCCGGCTCAGCCGGCTCATGACTTCCAGGATCTGGGCCTGGATGGTCACGTCGAGTGCCGTCGTCGGTTCGTCCGCCAGCAGGAGCTTCGGGTTGCAGCTCATCGCCATCGCAATCATCACACGCTGGCGCATGCCGCCCGAGAACTGGTGCGGATAGTCGTCGAGACGATTTCGGGCCTCCGGAATGCCCACCATCTCCAGCAGCTCGGCCGCCCGGTCGCGAGCCGCCTTGCCGTGAAGATCCATATGGAGCTCCAGGGCCTCGGTCATCTGCCGGCCGATCGTCAGCACCGGGTTGAGCGATGTCATCGGCTCCTGGAAGACCATCGCGATCTCGTTGCCGCGGATCTTCCGGATCTCATCCTCGTCCAGCTTCAGGATGTCGCGCCCCTGGAAGATGATCTCTCCCGAGACGATCTTTCCCGGCGGCTGCGGGATCAGGCGAAGGATCGAGAGGGCCGAGACACTCTTCCCACACCCCGATTCCCCCACCAGGCCGAGCGTCTCGCCTTCCTCCACGACATAGGAGGTCCCGTCAACAGCTTTGACGACTCCCTCCTGCGTGTAGAAGTACGTCCGCAGGTCTTTGACCTCGAGTAGCGCCATCCCTTCTCCTTTCGCCTGCCCATCCCACCGGGCAGAGCGGCCAAGCGCCGCGGCATTCCAGTTTTCGAGTACGTGGGGAAGAGGAGACTCGAACTCCTACGCCTTGCGGCACATGATCCTAAGTCATGCTCGTCTGCCAGTTCCGACACTTCCCCACAAGTGGCTGGGCCCGCCGGGGCCGGCCCGCAGTTCGGATACAGGGAGCTGGTGAGCCGCGGAGGACTCGAACCTCCAACCGGCTGATTAAGAGTCAGCTGCTCTGCCAGTTGAGCTAGCGGCCCCCTCAGGACGCGCGGGAGTATATCACGCGCCATTTGCTACGCGGCAACTGCAGTGTACTTAACGATAATAACGTGATTGACGCTATTCGACACGGGACATGGATCGCTCCCTTTTCGTTCCACAGCCCGCCGCTACCCCTCCCGGATACCTGTAACCACACTGTTTTGCGGCAGGAGCGGGGACATCCAGATGCGGCCAAACCCGGCATCCCCCAGCATCTCCCCGATTCGGCTCCGTGTGCGGTTCTCGCCACCCAGCAGCGCCATCGTCAGGCCACTCGCGGCCGGGTGGTCCGGCCCCGTCGCATCCTCAGCGAGCATCGGCTCGGCAACAATGATGGTCCCGCCGGGCTCAAGCGCACAATGACACCGGGCAAGGATGCGCGCGCAATCCGCGTCGTCCCAGTCGTGCAGGATGCTCGAAAGCAGCAGCGCATCGTGCCCCCCGGGCAGCTCGTCCTCGAAGAACGACCCGGCGACGAACTCGATCCGGTCAGCCATCCCGGCCGCCGCGATGCGCTCGACCGCCAGCTCCTGCACCGGCTCCAGGTCGAAAATCGTCACCCGCAGCTGCGGGTTCGCCCGCGCCAGCCCGATCGCATAACCTCCCGCGTTCCCGCCCACGTCGAGTAACCGCCGGAAGCGGCTGAAGTCGACCACTTCGGCAAGGCTCCTGCCGCCGTGCATCGCATTGGCGAACATCCCATCCGCGAACCATCGCTGCTGTTCTGCTGAAAACCCGGCAAACATGTCGTGCTGCCCTTGCGGCGTCCACGGCCGGCCACTCTCCAGCGCTTCCGGGAGGTGCGCAATCGCATCGTAGAACCCCTGGAAGAGCAGCCCCCTGCCGCCCACGTAACGCGGGCTCGACCGCACCAGGAACGCGGAGGCCGCCCTGGTGTTGCGGAACGACCCGTCAGGACTGAGCTCGATGAGGCCGTTGCTCGCGAGGAACGCCAGGAACGCCGGCGCCACACGCCGCGCCAGCCCGAACTCCGCCTCGATCTCCCCGCGCGTCATCGGCGCCCGCTCCAGCCGGTCGAAGATCCCAATCGTCAGTGCGTGCGCCAGGGCCTGGGCACGTATCGCCCCGTCTTGCAGCGCATAAATGCGAAAGCGTGCGGCCTCGAGCTCATCATTCATCGGCCACATCGTCCCTGCCCCGCTATGGCCTGTGCAATGTCTGTCCGTTAAGCCGGCCTGACGTACACTCCAGGCACCGTGCATGTCCAGGACGGACCATCGCTCGCACCGGTCGTCTTCGGGCGCCGCCGCCCCTTCAGCTGCCACCGTGCCACCCTCTCGGGCCGCCACGTCCCCAACTCCCTCGCGGCCGTCGACGAGTGCGTGACGGCCCGCGTCCCCCGCTTCGAAATCGACGTCCGCTTCCTTGCCGACGATGCCATGCTCGTCTTTCACGATGGCCGCCTGGACCGCGAGACGACCGGCTCCGGAAGGGTCGATGCGCTCGATTCCTCAGCGGCCAGGCGCCTCCGCTACCGCCACGACGAACGCGTCGGCCCCTGTTTCCTCCAGGAAGTCGTCGACAGGGCACGCGGAAGCGGCTGTGTCCTCCAGGTCGACCTGAAGCTGATGCGCGCGATCACGCCCCAACGCGCGCGGGCACTGGAAGAGGCCCTCGCCCCCGTGCGCGACCACGTGCTCGTCGGCTCCCAGGCGTACTGGAACCTCCGTCGCCTCCGTGGCCTCCCGCTCGCGCTCGACCCCACGCTCCAGTGGCATGCCGGTGGGGGCCGGCGCGGCAACGTTTTCCCCAGGTCCGCCGGGCAGCATGGCATGTGGGACGATGCCCCCCTGGCGGCGAACCCCAACGTCACCGCCGCGGAATATATCGCCAGCCGCATCGAGGACCTGCGCGGCCTGCTGCCGCCGGCGGTCGAGTGGATGGTCGATATCGCGACGATCGAACACCTGGCCGCGCTCGGCACCAACCCGGGCGACGAGCTTGGCCGCTGGGGCATCGCGCTCTCTGCCTGGACGCTTCGCAAGGACGAAACCGGCCCGGCGGAGCTGCTGCGCCGCCTCTATCGTGCTGGCGTCCAGACCGTCATCACCGATGTCCCGCTGGTCTCGGCCCGCGCTGCCGAATCGCTCACCACGGCGGCCAGCCTGTAAACGGACTGTAAATTCTCCACCTGCGCGAAACGGAACAGCACCTCACCGGGACGGTTGACGCGCCTCGCACTGCCGAATCTGGGAACAGGGAGAGACTTTCGCAGGGGAGCACACCAGGTGAGAAAAACCATTGCCCGGCTGCGGGCGCTGCGCCCACATCACGATGCCGAGGCCGGCCAGGGCCTCGCCGAATACGCCCTCATTCTCACGTTTGTTGCGCTTGTCTGCGTGCTGGCGCTGCAGCAGCTGGGCGTCTCCATCGCCAACTCCCCGGGCTTCTCCCAGCTGCCGAACGTCCTCTGAGCCGTCAGAGCGTGACCAGCCCGCAATTCGCGGCGGTGCCTTCGATCCAGAGGGCGCCGCCGTTGAGCGTCCAGAGGTTGTTCGCGTAGTCCGGCGCCCCGGGCAGGTAACGCAGCCACCGGCTCCCGTCCCACTGGTAGAGCGCGCGGTAGCACCCCGCCGCCCGCGCCAGCACCAGGCCCGGCGGCCCGGGAGGCAGCACCACAAGGTTCCAGCCGGCGCCCAGGTACACGCTTGGGGCGCCCGGCCGCGCTGTCGGCGTGGGTGAAGGCGTGGGTGAAGGCGTCGCGGTGGGCGACGGGGTCGGCGTGGCGGGCGCTGTCGCCGTTGTGGTCGGCGCGGTTCCGCTCACCTGCTGCGGGCACGCAGAAGGCGATGGCGCCGAGGCAACAACCACCACCCATACGTGCTTGAACGCTCCGGATGAGCTGGCGTAGCCAATCCCCGCGCACTCCCACGGGACCGGCGCCTGGGCCCCGTTCTGGTGCCCTGGCTGCGACGAGGTGATCGAGGCGAGGGCATCCCCGGCGCTTCCCCCCGGCTGTTGGGTTATAAACGCAGCCAGCGCTTCTCCGCTGCCATAATAGACGTAATTGGAGGGGTACCCACAATCCAGGAGCCGTTGCTGCCACGACCGGCCCAACGCGTCGGTGTGACCCGAGGCTTGCCCGCTCGCTATTGCTTCAGCATGAATTTGGGCCGCCCAGTTGGCGGGGGCGGAGGCCGCCATCGCGGGTTGCCCAAGGGCCGAAGCTCGCCACCCGTTGAGCAGACTGAGGAGCTCCGCCTCAGGCCCGCTCAGGTCCCCTTGCGCCGTGCTACACGGACCCGCCACCGCGCCGGCCGGCGAACCGCCCGGCGAGACGGCAACCGAAAACACACCGGCCACAAGGCCAACCAGGATCAGGACCCGAACTGTCACGTTTCACCAACCGCGGGGGTGCCGGCCGAGCCACCATAACACCGCTTTTTCGCCAAAGGTCAAGAACAAAGGAATGGCACACCGGCCTCGAAGGGCGTAGTATTGCGGGGTCGAATGCGCAAGACTGAGCTTGAACCCGGAGCGGCCACCATGACGGCAACTGGCAGAATCTCCGTACCGCGGCTTCCTCGCCGGCTCGTCCATCGTCCTCACCTCCTCGAACGCCTCCACGCCGGGATCGGCAATGGCCTCACGGTCCTCCAGGCGCCCGCCGGCTATGGCAAGACCACGCTCATCGCCACCTTCGCCGCCGAAGTTGAGTTCCGGCCCGCGTGGCTCACCCTCGATGCCTCGGCTGGCGCGCCCGAAGTCCTCGCCCAGCAGCTTGCCGCCGCACTCGCAGGCGACCGCGAAACCGAGCCCCCCGCAGTCGCGACCAAGTTCAGCGACCTCCAGGCCTACATCCACGCCGCCGCCCGCCGTGCCGCCGACGAATCTGGCCTGCCGCTCCTCGTCATCGTCGACAACGTCGAGGAGCTCGCCGACGGCCGCGAAGCCGGCGCATTGCTCGTTTGGCTCATGGAGGTCCTGCCCGAGGGGAGCGAGGTCATCCTCTCCGGTCGCGAAATGCCCTTCATCCCCTCGGTCAACGCGCGCATCGCCACCGGCGAGATCACCGTCCTCCAGGCTGCCGACCTCGCCTTCACTGACGACGAAATCGCATCGGCCATCGCCCTCACCGGTTCCACCGCCAGCGCCTCCGACGTCGCCGCCCGCACTGGCGGCTGGCCGGTCGCCGTCATGGCATCGCTGGCCGGGGGCCCCGCGGGCGATCGGCTCAGCGCCGCCGCGTTCGACCTCTACCTCCAGACCGAGGTCTGGGGCCGCGTGCCCGCCGAGCTCCGCCAGGTGCTTCGCCGCGCCGCCCTCAGCCCCTCGATCGAGCGCGCCGCAATCGAACTCGATTTCGGGTCGTCCGCCTGGCGCGGGCTCACCACCTGGGCCGCCTCCCACGACTTCCTCTGCGAACACCTCTCCGCCTCCGAGTTCCGCCTGGTGCCGCTCCTCCGCCAGTTCATCGTCGAGGAATTCCAGCGCACCGACCCGGACGGATACGATGCCGCAGTCGAACAGGCCCTCCAGGTCATGGTGGCTGCAGGGAACCTGAGCGAGGCCGTAGAGTTCGCGCGCTCCGCCGCCAGCGAACGCATCCTTGCCGATGTGCTGGAGCGGCACAGCCCCCAGCTGATCACGCATGGGGATTTCACCCTCCTCTGGCGGGCCTTCGAATGCGTGAGCACCACCACGCTCGTCCGGCGCCCCATTCTTCGCGCCCTTCTCGCCCGCCTCACGGCGCATCACGGCGACCCGGAAGAGGCGTTGCGCAAAGCCGCGATCGTCCTTCGCGATGCTGCGAACGCTGGCCCGGCGCATGTCCACGCCCTCCTCGCCCGCCTCCGCGCGCTGCGCCTCCTCGGGCGGCTCGACGAAGCCGCCGCCACCGCCGAGCAGCTGCGGAGCGTCGATTGTGCCGGCGACCCCATCCTCCGGACCGAGGTCGCCTACCAGAGCGCCGAGTTCGAGCTTTCCGTGACACGGAACTTCGCCCGGGCCGAAGAGCTCCTCAACCAGGCGATCCGCATGAGCGAGCAGGATCACGTCGAGCCCCTCGGCCTCCTTGCCCGGTCAACCCTCGGCCAGGCCCTCGCCATGCACGGCGAGGCGCCTGCCGCCGTTACCGTGCTGACTCGTGCGGCCCAGGGCTGGCGGAGCCTCGGCCGGTCGTCCAACCTCGGCTGGGTGCTCAACAACCTGGGCATGTCGCACCTCCAGGCAGGCGACTTCGCTTCCGCCGCCTCGGTGCTGCAGGAAGCCGTCCAGGAAGGGATCGATTGCGGCAACCAGCGCAACGTGGCCTACGCCACCGCATCGCTTGGTGATGCCGAACTCGCGCTCGGCCACTTCCAAAAGGCCCGCGAGCACTACGAAGAGGCCATCCGCATCTGCGCCACCGACGCGCTCGATGAGACCCTGGCCGCGCTCTCCATCGCCGGCCTCTCGGCAGCCTTCCTGGGCCTCGGCGATCTCCAGCAGGCCGACTTCTTCTCCCGCCGCGCACTGCTCGTGGCGCTCGCCTCGGCGAACGACTATGAGGTGGCCCACTGCCGCCTTCAGCAGGCCGCCTGCGAATTCGCCACCGGCAACTATGTCACCGCAATCTCCGAGGCCACCCAGGCGGCGGATCTGTTCCAGGCGATGGACGTCCCCACCTCGCTCGCGATCGCCCATTACCGCATCGCTATGGCCCACTTCAAGGCCAACCGCCGCGCCGAGGCACAGGAAGAAGTGGCACGCGCCGCCGAGGCACTGAGAGAGCCCTGGATGGCCAGCGCTCTCGTCCCGCTCATGCGCGAAAACCCCATGTTCGCCCAGTGGGCGGCGTCCCGTGGCCCCGCCGTCCGCGTCTTGCGCGATCTGCTGGAGCGCCAGTCCTTCGGGGTCCTCTCGCCCGCGGAAGAGCAGCCCGCCGCCGAATCGCGCGGCCGTCTGCCTCGCGTGGTCGCCCGTAGCCTCGGCACTATCTCCGTCGCTGTTGGTGGCCGCGAAGTCACCGACGAGCAGTGGGCCAGCGCGCGGGCCAAGGAGATGTTCTTCCTCCTGCTCTCGCATCGCGGCGGCCTGCGCAAGGAAGAGGCAGTCGAGTACCTCTACCCGGACCTCCCCCGCGAGAAGTGCAATAGCGCCTTCCACTCCAACCTCTACCGCATCCGCAGGGCCCTCTACCAGGACAGCGTGGTCAAGCGCGATGGCGCCTACCTCCTCAATCCCGACGGCCAGTTCGAGTGGGACGTCGAGGAGTTCGAAGCAGCGATCGAGCGCGGACGGCGTGCCCAGGCTGGCTCGAAGGAGCGGGCGCTCGCATTCCAGGAAGCCCTCGAAAAGTACAGCGGCCCCTTCGCCGAAATCTTCCAGTCCGAATGGGCTGCCGCCACCCGCGCCCGCCTCGAACGCGATGCGCACGAATCGCTCGCCATGCTCGCGGCCTACTTCGCCAGCCGCGAGGACTACGAATCCGCCGCCCTCTGCATGGAGCGGGTGCTCCGCGCCAACCAGTACAACGAGGAAGCCGCCTACCAGCTCGCCCGCTACCGCAGCAAGGCGGGGCAGGTTGTCCAGGCCCTCAGCTTTATCGATGACTACGGCTCAATCTACGAATCCGAATTCGGCGAACAGCTCCCCGAGCGCTTCTGGCGGCTTCGCGCCGAAATCGCCGCCGGTGTGGCGGTCTAGCTCCGCACGCCGCGTTCATTCCATCGTGTTCTCGCGAGAACTTCGCGAGAACACCTCGCTTAACCTCCGGGCGACAACTTCAAGACGTCCTGGAGGGACACGGAATGACTCGGCTTATCTCGACTCTCGTTGCTGTTGCTTCGCTCGCCGTCATCGCGCTCGCCGGGGCTGCGCCGTTCCAGTCCTGGTAATCCCCGCCACGCAAGGGGCATGCCCTTGTGGCAGGTCCCCCGGATGATCGCCCGCCGGCCCGGCCGTGCGGGCGATTTGTGGTTCCTGGCCGCCGCCGCGGCCATCTTCCTCGCCCAGCAGCTCGCCATCTCGTTCCTGGCCACCGGCGGTCCGGAAGGCGCCGCGCGCCGCGTGCTCTTCTTCGTCACCACGGCCCTGCTGGTGCTCCTGGCGCTCCGTTTCCGGCGCTTCTGGGGCGCATGGCTCGTCGCCGCCGGCATCCTCCTCAACCTCATCCCCATGGCCGCCCATGGGGGCGCCATGCCGGTCGACATCGAAATCGTTGAATCGTCCGGCGCGTTCCCCGAAGTCACCCGCCAGCACCTTGGCGGCCAGACCAACCACGGCAAGGATGTCGTCCTCGAACGCGACGAAATCCATTTCTTCGCACTCTCCGACCGCTACGTGGTCGACCTCCCGGGCTACGGCACGAACATCTACTCGCTCGGCGATTTCGTCCTCTTCGCCGGGTTGGCGCTGATCATCGTCCAGGCGCCCCTTGACGTCCTGCGCTCGCAGCGCCAGAAAACGCCGCAGGCGGCCTGACGGCAGGGCTGCCGGAGGTACCTCCCGGCCCGGAGGCCCTGCTAGGCTTTTCCAACCTCACCATCGCAGGAGGCGCACGTGCGCTTCATCATCTACGGCGCGGGCGCCATCGGTGGCGCCATTGGTGGCAGGCTCCACCAGTCCGGGCACCAGGTAACCCTCATCACTCGCGGCCCACACCTGGAGGCGATCCGTTCCTCCGGGTTGCTCCTCCGCACGCCCGATGGCGATTTCCGTTGCGCAATCCCGGCCGTTGGGCACCCCCGGGATGTCGACTGGCAACCGGGCGACGCCGTCATCCTGGCCATGAAGACCCAGGACACGGATGCCGCCCTCCGCGACCTCGAGTCCGCCGCGGGCACCGCGGTCCCGGTGATCTGCGCCCAGAACGGCGTCGAAAACGAGCGCCTCGCAGCTCGCCGTTTCGAGCGCGTCTATGCCATGCTCGTCGCCCTCCCGGCCACGTTCCTCGTCCCCGGCGAGGTCATCGCCTCGGCGGCGCCCCTCAGCGGATGTCTTCATGCCGGGACCTTCCCGCGCGGCGCCGGCGCCACCATCAGAGAGGTCTGCCGCGCCCTCGCGGCATCGAATTTCCATGCGCTGCCCGCCGAAGACGCCATGGAGCTGAAGTACCGCAAGCTCATGCTCAACCTTGGTAACGGGCTCGACGTCATCACCGGCCGCATGTCCTGGGGCGCAGGTGGGCAGCTTGGCGCCGTCACGGCCCGGCTCCGCGATGAAGCCGCTGCCTGCTATGCCGCCGCAGGGATTACGGCCACCCAGCAGGATGAGTACGCCCGCCGCGTCACCAGCCATTACCGCGCAACCGAGGTTGGGGGACAGGTCCGCAGTGGAAGTTCCACGCTCCAGAGCGTCCTCCGCGGCCATTCCACGATCGAAGTCGACTACCTGAACGGTGAAATCGAGCTCCTGGGCAGGCTCCACGGCATCCCCACTCCCTACAACACCACGGTGCGCCGGATCGCCACGGATTTCGCGGCCCGGGGAGTGAAGCCGGGGTCAATGTCGCTCGATGAACTCGTGGCGATCGCCGAAGCCGCTGGAAGCTAGGCCTCCAGCAGCCCGAACGCCGCGAGACCGTCGAGGAGTTGGTCGACGATGCCGTCCACGTCGGGGTCTTCGAGCGTGGAGGCGTCGATGGGCCCGCGCTCTGACTGGAGGGTCATGCCGGGCCGGGCCAGCAGCTCGCGAACCGCTTCGCCCAGCGCCGCCCGGTCGCGGGTCCCGTCTACGTACGGCACGAACGCATAGGTGAACTCGTCGAACGTCACGGCGTAGTGCATCGTATTCGGCAGCGAACCGCCGCGGGCGGCCATTGCCCGCGCGATGGCGCTCACCCTCGGGTACTCACCGGGCCGCGTCGCCGTCTGAGGCCTCTGCCAGCGCATATCAACAGCGTCGTGGCCCAGGAGGGTGAACAGGATGCCTCCCGCGTACTCATCCGGGGGGAGCCTCGGGTCACCCTCGTCCCCTGCGGCCGCGCGGAGCTCCTCGAAGCTCAGCACCCCGGGAAACGCCTCGCGCAGCGCCATCACCATCCGCCGCGCCGCGGGGGCAGCAATCGCGAGCGACCCTCCCCCGGGGATGGGCGCGGCGTCTTCGGGCCACGGCCGAGGGCCCGGCGGTGTTCCCAACCGGAAGTACATCTCGGTCAATGGTTCGACGCTCAGGGCACGGTTGAGCTGGACGCCAGCCCGGCAGACCAGCGTCTGGCGGAACATCCGGTTCGTCACGAAATCGCGGTACTGCTCCACTGCCAGGTGGTCGGCCGAAATCTCTTCGATGGTCTTACCCACCCGCTCGGGCAGGTTCATCGTCAGCATCGTCGAGAAACTGGCGTCGGCAAGGTACTGCAGGCCGAAGCCTGGAAGCATCTCCGCGAACTCGTGCAGGTAGTACGCCTGGTTCTCATCTTCCAGGAATTCGTGCAGGAGGTAGTAGTCGGGCCGGCTCTCGACCAGTTTCCGCTCGGCGGCGATGTAATCGTGGAACGGGCTCGCCCTGCCCGAGTTCTCGGCGATGAGCCCGGACGCCTCCTCGGCGAAGCTCACAATCGCACGCGCTTGCGAGGCGCGCTCATGCGTGTCGGCGAAATGCCGGGCGTGAAACACCATCAGGTCTCGAAGGATGCCCCGCATACGCCAGCCGGGCAGCGCGTTATAGCTCACAAAGGCCACCCCCTGGGGCGCGAGGAGCCTGCCGCAGCAGTCCAGGATCGCGTCGCGAACTTCCGCCGGCACCCACGAGAACACGCCGTGGCACACGATGTAGTCGAATGTCTCACCAAGCCCTGGCGCATCCAGGATGTCCATCGCTTCCAGCCGGACATTGGCCAGGCCCACTTCCCGCGCGATCGCATGCGCCGCATCCACCTGTTTCCGCGAAAGGTCGATCCCCACAAACTCCGAGCCCGGCAGCCCGTGAGCCATGGGCAGCAGATTTGCACCGTCGCCGCATCCGAGTTCCAGCACACGGCATCGCTCCGGTCGCGCCGGGGCCATCCCAAAGAGGCGGGCCACCGCCCCCATGTGCGCCGGGTGCGTCGTCGTCACCGCCGATCCCGGGTATGGGATCTCGTCGTAGCTGGTGCCTTTCCCCTTTGCCGGTGCTTGCACGCCGTGCATTCTCGCCAGTACCTGCTGGCCCCACAATTCGGCCCCGTCCGGTGCATTCAACGCCCGCACCACTCGCTACGATGGCGATGGCGCGCTTTGCGCCGCGAACCGTGGAGGGAAATGATGGCAAAAATCATCGACATCGAAGGCATCGGCGAGGCGTTCGCCGCAAAGCTCGAAGGCGCCGGCGTGGCGACCGTCGAGGCGCTCCTTGAAAAGGGCGGGTCCCCATCCGGCCGCAAGAACCTCGCTGAGGCAACTGGCCTCTCGACCGACCGCATCCTCGAGTGGGTCAACCGGGCCGACCTCATGCGCATCAAGGGCGTCGGCTCGGAATACTCCGACCTCCTCGAAGCCGCCGGCGTCGACACCGTCAAGGAGCTTGCCACCCGTCGGCCCGATAACCTCCACGCGAAGCTACTCGAGGTCAACGAGGCGAAGAAGCTCGTTCGGCGCACGCCCACCCTCGATGATGTCGCTTCGTGGATTGCCGAGGCGAAGACGCTCCCGCCGAAAGTCTCGTACTAGGAGGCCATCACTGCGGGACCGGGGAAAGCCCGGGAAGCGGTTCGGCCGCTAGCAGGATCGCAGGTGAGGCTACCCATCGGCTGGCCCCACCGTTCAGGCCGGC
This sequence comes from uncultured Anaerolineaceae bacterium, assembly GCA_964648195.1. GTDB lineage: Bacteria > Chloroflexota > Dehalococcoidia > Tepidiformales > Tepidiformaceae > Amarobacter. Next base: position 130,642 of record CAZYLL010000006.1, read on the forward strand.
CGAAAAGCCGCTACCACTCCTTGCCGATGCCCCCGCGGCTTCCGAAGAACGCCGAGGGCCAGTTGCGTCCCGTGATCATCGCCTTATCGATGTCCTCTTTCGTGGCGATGCCCTGTTCCGCGATCAACCTCGCTTCCCGTGCCGCCGCGCCGAAAATCCGGTTCAGGAGGAACCCGTACGTCCCGGGCGTGTCTCGCACCATCGAGACGACCTTGCCCGCTGCCTCCGCCAGCTGCCGCACGGTCTGGACGGTTTCCTCCGACGATTGCGCGGTGTGGATCACCTCGCACATCCGCATCGTTGGCACGGGATTCGAGAAGTGCATCCCGACGAACTTGGTCTTCCGGTCGTCCGAGACGTCTTTGGCGATGTCCTGGATGCAGAAGCCCGACGTGTTGGATGCGAAGATGGCTTCCGGCTTCACGATGCGGTCGAGCTCCGCGAACACCTGCTGCTTCAGGTCGAGCTTCTCCGGGATGGCCTCGATGATGATGTCGCAGGCTGCCAGGTCCTCTACCTTCGTCGTGTAGCTCACCCGCGCCATCGCCGCGACCGCGTCGTCGAAGTTCACTTTACCCCGCTCGACTCCGCGCTTGATGCCCCACTTGCCATCGCAGAGCGCGTGCCGCGAAGCCTCGATCGCCTCGTCGTTGATGTCGCGGACAATCACGTTGTAGCCGGCCAGCGCGAACACCTGGGCGATACCGCCCCCCATGACCCCGCCGCCAAGGGCGCCGATCGTCTTGACCTCTTCAAACTTCACCTTGGGAACCTCGTATCCGGTATGTGCGGATACTACCCCCGTCGGTCGGCCCGGCCCACCGGCCGCGGCGCATGAAGGCTGCGCCACAAGGGGTGGCACCGCCGTGCGCGATCCGGGAAGGGGTACACGGAACCCGGGCGCCTCGCCTCCACTACAGCAGTGACTCTTGCCAGCGTTAGTCCAGGTAGTCCTTGAGCTTCTTGCTCCGGCTCGGGTGGCGCAGCTTCCGCAGCGCCTTCGCCTCGATCTGACGGATGCGCTCGCGGGTAACACCGAACTCGCGGCCCACCTCTTCGAGCGTCCGGCTCCGGCCATCTTCCAGCCCGAACCGCAGCTGGAGCACCCGCCGCTCCCGGCTGGTCAGGCTCGCCAGCACGTCCTCCACTTGTTCGCGCAGGAGCTGCTGGCTGGCCGCCTCCGCCGGCGCAAGCGCGCTCGGGTCCTCGAGGAAGTCGCCCAGGTGGCTGTCTTCCTCCTCGCCGATCGGCGTTTCAAGCGAGACCGGCTCCTGCGAGACCTTCTGGATCTCACGGATGCGCTCGGGCGTGTAGGCGGCGGCCGCGTCGGGTTTGCCGCTTTCCGTCATCCCGCGGGCGATCTCCTCGCTCGTCGGCTCGCGCCCATATTCCTGTACCAGCCGCCGGCTCACCCGGACCAGCTTGTTGATCGTCTCGACCATGTGCACCGGGATGCGGATGGTGCGGGCCTGGTCGGCAATCGCGCGGGTGATCGCCTGGCGGATCCACCAGGT
>CAZYLL010000007.1:0-41951 GCA_964648195.1 uncultured Anaerolineaceae bacterium
ATCGCAGGCCGGGTCGGGCGTGTGGAGGTTGATGGTCGGGTGGATGGTCCCGGTTTCGATGGTCTTGACGGTGGCGACCGTTTCCATGCCGCCGCTGGCACCCAGCCCATGGCCGATGAGCGACTTGGTGGCGCTGACCGCAACGCGGTAGGCATGGTCGCCGAGCACCTTCTTGATCGCGTTGGTCTCGGCCGTATCGCCGAGGGGCGTGCTGGTGGCGTGGGCATTCACGTAGTCGACGAGGTGGGGAGCCATCCCGGCGTCGCGCAACGCCTCGGCCATCGCGCGGGCGGCGCCTTCGCCATCGTCGGGCGGGGCCGCGACGTGATAGGCGTCGTTGGTGCAGCCGAAGCCGGCGACCTCGGCATAGATGCGGGCGCCACGGGCGAGGGCATGGGCTTCGCTTTCGAGCACGAGGGCGCCTGCGCCCTCGCAGGGAACGAACCCATCGCGGGTCGCATCGAAGGGCCGGCTTGCGGTCGCGGGGTCATCATTGAGGCTGGTGAGCGCGCGCATGACAGAGAACGCGGCGAGACCGAGCTCGCAGATGCCGGCCTCGCAGCCACCGGTAAGCACGACGTCGGCGCGGCCCGCGCGAATGAGCATCGAGGCTTCGCCGATCGCCTGGGTGCCTGCGGCGCAGGCGGTCACGATGGTGCCGTTGTAGCCGCGCAGGTTGTACTGGAGCGCGACCTGTGCGCCGGCCATGTTGCCCAGGCTCCGGGCGAGGTAGAGCGGGTCGATCTTCATGCCGCCGCGTTCGAACAGCGTCTTTGCGGCATCCTGGATATCCGGGTAACCGCCGCCGCCATTGCCGATGAGCACGCCGACGCGGTCGCGGTCTTCGGCATCGAGATCGAGCGCGGCGTCTTCGAAGGCCTGTCCCGCCGCGGCCACCATGAACTGGGCGAAGCGAGCCATGCGGCGGGACGCCTTGCGCTCGATGAACTTCGTGGGGTCCCAATCGCGCACCTCGCCCGCAACCTTGCAGGGGAAGCCTTCGGGGTTGGCGCCGGTCATGAACTGAATGCCGGAGCGGCCGTTGACCAGGTTGTCCCAGAATTCGGCGACCGATTGCCCGGCGGGCGTGATCGCTCCAAGGCCGGTAACGACGACACGGGTGCGCGCGCGAAGGGTCTCGTTCATGGCCAGTAGCGTACAAGGACGCGTGGCTGTGGGGCGAACGCACCCGAGTCGAGGTCTGGCGGCTTGGCTAACCGTCTGCGGCCGCCGGACCAGACCGGCAGCCTGGCGCCGTCTCTATCCCCGCGGGAGGCCGAGGCCGCGCGTGGCGATGATGCCGCGCTGGATCTCGCTCGTGCCCGCCGCAATCGTCGCGCTCACCGACGACAGGTAGCTCGTCGCCTGGTCGATGACCTGGTGCTTGGTGCCATCGCGTAGCTGGCCGTGCGTGCCGAGGAGGTGCATGCCGGTGAGGGCGATGCGCTGGCCCATTTCGCTGCCGAACAGCTTCGATGCGCTCGCTTCGTGGTTCGGGACCAGGCCGCGCGCCTGCATGGTCGCCACCCGGTAGGCGAGGAAGGTGCCCACGTTCACCTCGACGGCACGGTCGGCGAGTTCGTACTTCACGGAGGGACGGCGTTCGACCAGCTCGGGGTGGGCCTTCGCGAGGGAGACCAGCCGTTCGACGGTGCGCCGGCCGCCCGCGTAGGCCTGGATGCCGCTGCGTTCGAAGTCGAGCGCGACGGCCATGTGGTACCAGCCGCGGTTCACTTCGCCGACGACCTGCGAGGCGGGGACGCGCACGTCTTCGAAGAAGACCTCGTTGAAGCCGTGGCGGCCGGCGATGTTGATGAGCGGGCGGACGGTGACGCCCGGGCTCTTCATATCGACCATGAACATGGTGATGCCCTTGTGCTTGGGGGCGTCGGGGTCGGTGCGGGCGGCGAGCCAGCCCCAATCGGCGAGGTGGCCGCCGGAGGTCCAGATTTTCTGGCCGTTGATGATGTAGTCGTCACCATCGCGGGTGGCGCGGGTCTGGAGGGCGGCGAGGTCGGAACCGGCGCCGGGTTCGGAGTAGAGGGTGCACCACCAGTCATCGGCGCCGGTGATGCGGGGGATGAAGCGGGCCTTCTGCTCTTCGGTGCCGTAGAGCATGAGGCTGGGGCCGACCCAGGCGATGCCCATGTTGCCGGCGGGTGCGCCGTGGTAGGCCATCTCTTCGTTGTAGACGAGCTGGCGCATGTGGCTGGCGCCGCCGCCGCCGTACTCCTTTGGCCAGGCCATGGCGAGCCAGCCCCTGGCCGCGAGCTTCTTCTGGAAGCCCATGGTGTAGTCGTACTCTTCCTGGTTGGTCCTGAAGCCGCCCTCGTAGCCGCGCTGGAGGCGGACCTCTTCGGGCGGGAGGTTTTCGGCGATGAACTGGCGGACTTCGGCGCGGAAGGCTTCGACATCGGGTTCGTAGGCGTAGCGCATGGGGAGGCTCCGGGGCGGTTGTTGGTGTGGGGCGAACTATACGGGATTGGGGGAGGGGGTTGCGCCCCGCCTCCATCGGATGTCTTCTATCGGAACTCCTGCGAACGGGGTGACGGGATGGATCTAGTCGAAGTTGTCGGCTCCAAATGGTCCGACACGTGGCACGAAGCGGCTGCCACCGCCTTCCATGAGGTGCTGGGCGGCGGGAAGACAGGGCGATATCCGGCAAGCGCCGCCAACGCGGTGCAGGTGCGAGCACCCAAGCTCAACGACGAAGGCGCACCATTCGCCGCGCTCATCCATCCCGAAAATGCCAGTTCGGGCGGATATGCGGGCATGAGCCTAGTGATCTTCCCTTCCGCGACAGCTCGGCCGGCCATGGTTGCCATGGTGGTCGGGACGCTGGGACTGGGCCCAGACGCACCCATCCTTGGCCGGCCAGGCCACGGGCGCCGCCTTGCGGCTTTGACCCGCTGGCTCAATGCCGAGTTCGGTGCCGGTGAGCTGATTGCATGGGCGAAGTCCGATCCAGCATCGATTGAGGTCGATCTGCCCGACGAAGTGGCGAAACGCTTCCCGGAGTTCCATTCGGCACTTACGAAGTATGGCCGAGTGACGTACGCGCTTTGCGTCCCTCCGGACCGTCCAGACGCGATTCGAACCGTGGTACATGCGTTCTTGGACGTGGCAATGGACGCCCGCGGCATCAGACCACTCTCAGCCCACTTGCCCGAGGCGGAGCGCTTGCTGGGCACCTACCTCGGACGACTGATGCCGGACCTGACGGCGACGGACGTTGGAGCCTTGCTGGAACGTCGGAAGTACGCGGTGATCGAAGGCCCGCCCGGCACCGGTAAGACCCGGCTGGCGCTCGAGATCCTGCACGACGTTTACCAAGGGCGCGGCGCAACGGTGCAGTTTCATCCCGGAACCACGTATGAGACGTTCGTCGGTGGGCTGATGCCTGTCACCTCTGCACAAGACGCGGGCTTGAGGTTCGTGCCACGCGGGGGATATTTGATGGCCGCCACCGAGGCAGCCGAGGCCTGTGCGCCCGAGCCGTATCTGTTGCACGTTGACGAGATCAACCGTGCAGACCTATCCCGAGTTCTCGGAGAGTCCATCTACTTGCTGGAGTCCGCCGCTGAACGGGCCCGCTCAGTGAACCTGCCGTACGCATTCCCCTCTCAAGACGGGCGATCCGAACGTTCGACTCTCACGATTCCCTCGAATCTTCACATCCTCGGCACAATGAACAGCGCTGACCGCAGCATCGCGATCCTCGACGTGGCAATCCGGCGGCGCTTTGCATTCGTGCGGCTCTGGCCGCAGCGCAAGGTCGTCGAGGCCAACGCATGCGGACTCATGCTCACCGCCTTCGACCGCTTAGCCGCCATCTTCATCGACTGGGCCACAGAGGACGCCTTCGCACTCATGCCCGGGCACTCGTACTTCTTGGACGATTCGGAGACAACTGCACCAATCACGCTAAGGCAGAACCTCGTGCCCCTGCTGGAGGAGTATCTGGCTCAGGGGTATCTTCCCGGGTTTTCTGAGCAGATCCGCGCCTACATCCAGTGGATCGGGAGCCTGTAGGAGCATGTCACGGGCTCTCGGCCGTTCAAGCAGCGCGGCGCCGACCATCTTTGAGGCGACGGACTCCTCCGTCCGGATGCTTTCACCGGCCCGGCTCCTACGTGGGACGCAGCCCCGGGACGTTGAGAGCGTGGCCGCGCGACTTGGAGAGCAATTCGTTGAGATGAACCGGACGACGCTGGGCCATGTTGGCGCCGCTGCGAGCCTCATACACACGGGCAGGTCTGTTGAGCTCCGGCTGCAGACGTCGGGTGCGATCGGCGCAGTCCCCCTCGCGTCCCCGGTCAGTGGCAGGCAGGACCTCGGGCTGATCATCCGCCCGCGATTTACGTGGCCGGGAGTCGGCAAAGTGCTCTCGGAGTCGGGTATGCGGACACTCCCAACACTCCTTCCGTTGGGTTCTTTGCCCCGGTCAGATCGCGAGGTCCCACCGTGGGTGCTTTCGTCAGTCGTCTTGCAGCGCGTCGCGGATCTGCTCAAGGCCGTAGGCCGCCGATTCGAAGGTGTGTACGAGGAACTCCCTGCGCCCCGTGGAACCGTGGATTGGCAGCGCTGGGCAACCGTTAAGCTGCCAGCGGCGAGGGCCAACGAGGTCCCGTGCAGGATCCCTGACTTGCGCGTGGACTCAACGTTGATGGGGTTCATTCACCACGTGATAAGCCTCCAGCGCGCATCATTGGAAGAACAGCGAAGCTCCGACGAAATCGCCCGCACTCTAGTCGGCCTTTGCGAGTCGCTACTCGCGCGAGTCTCGGGGTGGCCCGCGCGGCCCGTATCTTCAGCCGTTGTCATGGCGTGGCTCCGGCGGCCGACCACGCCTGCACCGGTTCGATTGGGGCTGGAAGCCGGTCTCTGGACGGTCGAAGAACGTGGTCTTGCAGGAACCGCCGATTTGTCCGGGCTCGCATGGCGGCTTGACATGGATGAGCTCTTCGAGAGTTGGATAGACTCCAACTTGACCAGCTGGGCTCCACGCCACGGCCTCGTCACGAAGTTGGGGCTTCGGCGCGAGACCGTCACGCCGCTCCAATGGGAACCCGCGTACCTCGGCTCCCAGAAGTCACTCGTCCCCGACGCGGTCCTCACCCGGCCAGATCTCACGCTCGTAGTTGACGCGAAGTACAAGAGCCACTGGGACGAACTCGTTGGGGCCGAGCGTTGGACAAGTCTGGACGAGGCAGTTCGGGATGCCCACCGGGCCGACCTTCTACAGGTGCTGGCTTACACGACGGGAATCACAACTTCGAGAGTGGTTGGCCTACTCATCTATCCATGCCACGACGCAACATGGCTCCGGCTCAAGGAACGGGGCCAGTGGTTGAACCGAGCCTCGGTTGCTGCCGGCGAGCGCCGAGTTGACCTCGTCCTTGCGGCACTTCCGTTCGGCGTTCGCCGCGAGGACGCCCACCGAATGCTTGACGACTGCATTTCCGAGTTCTGAGCCCAGCCCCTTAGTGCCGGAAGTGCCGCGTGCCCGTCAGGACCATGGCCACCCCGTACTGGTTGCAGCAGTCGATGCCGTCCTGGTCGCGGAGGGAGCCGCCCGGGTGGATGATGGCGGCGACCCCCGCCTGGCAGGCCTTTTCGATTGAGTCGCCCCATGCGAACGGGAAGAAGGCGTCGCTGGCGAGGACCGCGCCCTTCACTTCGCCGCCGGCCTTCTCCATCGCGATCTCCACGCTCTTCACGCGGTTGGGCTGGCCGCTGCCCATGCCGAGCAGGCGGCCGTCCTTCGCCACCGTGATGGCGTTGCTCTTCACGTGCTTCACGCAGCGCCAGGCGAAGCGCAGGTCTTCCAGCTCCTTTTCCGTCGGCTGGCGGTCGGTGACCACCTTGAACTCGATGTCCCCGGGCGTGCGGTCGTCGGTGTCCTGCACCAGCCAGCCACCGCCGACCTGGCGGTAGGAGCGGCCGCCGGGGGCGTGGGGTTGCGCTTCGAGGATGCGGAGGTCCTTCGACTTGCCCTTGAGCACGGTCAGGCCCTCGGGCGTGTAGCCGGGCGCAACCACGATTTCGTAGAACATGCGGGTCTCGCCATCGTTCGGGTTGCGGAACTCGCGCAGCTCGCGGGCGAGCGCTTCATCGACCACGCGGTTGAAGGCGACGATGCCGCCGAAGGCGCTCGTGGCGTCGGCGCGGACGGCGAGGCGGTAGGCCTCGAGCAGGTCGTCGCGGGTGGCCACGCCGCAGGGGTTCGTGTGCTTCACGATGACGCAGGTGGGGCCGGTGAAGTCGTTGACGCAGTTCCAGGCGGCGTCGGCATCGAGGTAGTTGTTGTACGACATCTCCTTGCCGTGGTGCTGGACGGCGGTGGCGATGCCTCCGCGGCCGTGCTCCGAGAGCGTGCCGTCGGTGTAGAAGGCGGCGGACTGGTGGGGGTTCTCGCCGTAGCGGAGCTGCTGGGCGAGGCGCAGGGGGATGGTGAGGCTGGCGGGCGCCTCGCCGGGGTGGGCTTGCTGCCAGAGCCACTCGGAGACGGCGCTGTCGTAGCTGGCGGTGTGGGCGAACGCCTTCCACGCGAGGTGCCGGCGCGTCTCGTCCGAAACCCCGCCGTCGCGCAGGTGCCCGAGGACGGCATCGTAGTCGGCCGGGTCGACCACGACGATGACGTCGCGGTGGTTCTTGGCGGCGGCGCGGAGCATGGTGGGGCCGCCGATGTCGATGTTCTCGATGCCCTCTTCGAAGCTCACGCCGCCGGGCTTCGTGACCGTCGCGACGAACGGGTAGAGGTTGCAGCAGACGAGGTCGATGCCGGCGATGTTGTGCTGCTGGATGGCGGCCATGTGGGCGGGGAGGTCGCGGCGGGCGAGGATGCCGCCGTGGACGGCGGGGTGGAGGGTCTTGACGCGGCCGTCGAGCATCTCGGGGAAGCCGGTGATGTCCTCGACCTTGCGGACGGGGATGCCGGCCCTTTCGATGGTGGCGAAGGTGCCGCCGGTGGAGACGAGCTCCCAGCCCAACTCCACAAGCCCGCGGGCAAACTCTTCGATTCCTGACTTGTCGTAAACACCGAGCAATGCGCGCATGGTTCCACCTCCGGTGGAAGAATGCGGGACGAGGGATGAGGCGCGGGGGGCGCCGGAATCCCCTCCCGGGGACGAATCCTTCCGCTGAAGGACGGCCCAGGCGAGCGACCATGCGACGGTGCCGGGCTCCCTCGCGGTGCTCCGCGAACTCGCCAGTTACCCGACGAAGGAAGTATAGCCCCGCCGCGCGCGAACCTGCCATTCGCGATCTAGGATTTGCGATTTGCGATTGCCATCGGCGAGCCCTGCGCGCCGGCCCACGTCGTATGGCCATACGCCCCTGCAACCGCGCGCACCTCTCACCACCACGCGGTCCGAGGCGCGTTCAGGAGTTGGCGGCATCCTCGGCGAGGGTGCGGCGGAGGTTCTCCAGCCGGTCTGTGACCTGCCAGATATCGCACCAACGCTGCACGTACTCCCAGTCAATGTTGCCACCGGACACCAGTGCCCGGAGGTCGTCCCGGTCCTTTGGCCGGAGCGCGAGGAGCTTGAGGACGATGATGTCCTCGCGCGTCGCCACGAGGAGCCCGGTCTTGTCGAGTGCTACCGCGCGCCGCAGAACTTCTTCCTGGAACGGAGTCTTCGCAGCCTGCAATTCGACGACCTGGGCCATTTCCCGGTTGTAGAGCTGGACGAAGTCCGGACCAGAAGACTCTTTGCGTCCCTGGGCCTTCCAGACCTCAAAACCGTGATCAGCGAGAGCGGCGATGAACGTCTCGATGCCAGCCGGATTTGCCTCGACCGTGAAGTCGATGTCGAACGTGAGCCTCGGAGATTCCCAGTAGTTCCGAGCGACGCCGCCAATGATGGCGCCGCGCAGCTTCGCCTGCTGGAGGGCACTCGCTACGAGCGCCATCAGGTCTTGATCGGGCTCGCGGCGCTCACCTAATCGTGAGGCCAAGGCAACGTGCTCGTTTGTAAAGGGGTGCGGGGTTGTCTTCCGCGAGCGCGGCCTCGACCCGTTCTGGTGTCCGGTATCGGCGTGCCAGTTGTTCGCTCTTCGCGATGCGTTCGGCCCCGGGCAGGGCGAGCCACTCTTTGCGGGCAGCCTCGTTTGCCTCCTCCACGTATCGGCCAAGCCGCCGCATGTACTCCCGGTCGCGCTCCGAAACAGTGAACTTCGTCTGCTGCGTCATATGCTCAGTCTACCGCAAAGCGATACGCCGCATTCGCACTTCGCACTCCGCACTCCGCACCTCGAACTCCCCTACCCTAAATACGCCCCCGCGGCCCGGAGTTTCGCCTGGAGCGACGTCACATCGAGCGCGTCGAAAGCGACGCCGTGCTGGAGCGCGAGTGCGGCCGCTGTGCCCGCAGCTTCGCCCGTCGCGAAGCAGGCCGGGATCTCCTTGGTCGCATGGTGGGCGCGGTGGTCGACCGAGATGCAGCGCCCGGCGGTGAGGAGGTTGGTGGTCGCGCGGGCCTGGAGCGAGCGGAAGGGGATGTTGTAGACGGCCCCGTACTTGGTCCAGTTGCCGGTGACGGCGACCACGTCGTCGAACGGCCGGTCCATCTCCTCGCGGGTGAGGATGTGGCGGCCAACGAGGCGGCGCGACTCGGTGATGCCGAGGGTGGCTGCGAACCCGGAGAGGTAAGCCTGTTCGAAGCCGGGGGCCCTGCCGCGCAGGCGGTCGACCTCGGCGCGGACGAGGCGGCGGCACTCGACCTCGGCGTAGGTGAGGTCGTCCGGGTTTGTCGCGTCGATGTCGTGTTCGATGCGCTCGGCGGCGCCCCAGGGGTGAAGGTAACCGCCGGGCTGGATGGTCTTGTAGTACCCGGGCCGCAACCCGGAGGCCTCCGCGGGACCTTCGTCGACATTGGCGGTGCGAAACCAGAGCCAGGGGTGGACGCGCTCGGCGGCGACCCCCTCGCCGGCGAGAACCGCGATATCGGCGTCGCCGGTGGCATCGACCACAGCGCCGCAGGCGATTGCCTCGCGGCCCGCCTTCGATTCGAAGATAACGTGGCTGATGCGGTCGGCGTCTTTGCGGACGCCGACTGCCCAGCGGTGGAAGCGCAGGTCCACGCCGGCATCGAGCACGAGGCGGTCGGCTTCGACCTTGAACTCCTCGGGATCGTAGGCGACGGAGTAGCGGACGACGTGGGGGCCGCTTCCCCAGACGAGGCCGAGGCGGCGGTACTTCTCGACGAGCGCCTCGTCGGGCGAGCCCCACTCGTCGCGCGGGGGGAAGAGGCAGGCGTTGCGGGCGGCGAGGCGGTCGACCATCTCCTGGCAGAGGCCCGCGACGACCTGTTTGCCGCGCCCGTCGTCGAGCGTGAGCAAGAGGATGATGAGGCCGTTGCTGGCGAGCCCGCCGAGGGAGCCATAGCGCTCGACAAGAGTCGCGCGGGCGCCGCCACGGGCAGCCGCGACGGCGGCCGCCATGCCCGCCGACCCGCCGCCGATGACCAGCACATCGGTCTCGGCGACGACCGGGATACGGCGTTCGGGTTCGGTGATGTAGTCCGGCATCGCGCCATTGTGGGGCGTGGGGCGTGGGGTTGTCAGGTGGCGGCCAGCCTACGCCTCAGTCGGCCGGAGGCGCGGTACGATGATGGGTGGGGGTGACCGATGCGATTGAAAGCAGCTGCTGCGGGATCGGCGGCCGGCGCGGGCCTACTGCTGGGGCCTTCGCTGGTGCTGGCGCGTGTGTTGCACCAGTCGGGCTTCAACCCGGAGCGTGACCGCCGCCCGGACCCGTTGGACCTCCAGGCGACGGTGATCGCGCCCGGGCTGGTCACGCTGCGGACAGTCGCGAAGGCGCCGGCGATACCCGCTGCTGCGGCGGGGCACTACCTGCTGCGCGGCGCGCGCGGCTGGGGACACGCCGGCCCGGTGCGCGATTCCAACGGCGTGGTGGCCGTGCGGGAGTTCCGGTTCGGCGGCGGCGACCTGCGGCCCGGCGACCACGTGCGGCTCGATGCTTTTGCCTTCGAAGGCGACCCGCAGACTGCCCACGGGCTGCCCTTCGAGGAAGTGCGGTTCCCCTCGCCGCTGGGCGAGTTCCCGGCATGGTATGTGCCCGGCGAGGGCGACACCTGGGCAGTCCTCACCCACGGGAAGGGCGCGAATCGGCGTGAGGCGCTGCGGCTCATACCAACGCTGGCCGAGCAGGGCATCCACTCGCTCGCCATCACCTACCGCAACGACGAGGGCTGCCCGCCCGCGCCCGGCGGGCTTTACTCCTACGGACGCGACGAGTGGGAGGAGGTCGAAGGGGCGGTCCGCTTCGCGCTCGACCGGGGCGCACGCCGGGTCGTGCTCGCCGGCTACAGCATGGGCGGTGCAATTTCGCTGGCGTTCATGGGGAAGTCCGGGCTGGCCGGCCGCGTGGCAGCGCTGATCCTCGATGCGCCGATGATCGACCTGGTACGGACGGTCGAGCACGGCGCGCGCAAGAGCGGGGTGCCGGTGCGCATGTTGCCATTCTCGAACCGGCTAGCCGCGCGCCGTTACGGGTTCGACTGGCGCGACTTCGACTATTTCGAGACGGCAAAGGGCCTCGACGTTCCAGTGCTGCTCTTCCACGGCGACGCCGACCCCACCGTCCCGGTCGAGACGAGCGACGCGCTGGCGTTCGCGCGGCCCGACATCGTGCGGTACGTACGCATCCCGGGCGCCGGCCATGTGCGCGCCTGGAATCACGACCCGGAGAGCTACCGCCATGCTGTCAGCGAATTTCTGCGTGCCCTGCTGGGCCACGCGTGAGGCTGCGTTTCCCCGGCGCTTACTTGCGTCGCGGCAGCATGACCCGGATGCCGATTGCATCCCGCAGGCCACCCGTGATTGTCTCGCTGCTTTCGCTTCCTTTCGTTGTCTGGCTGCTGCTGGTCGCCTGTGACGAGCGCGACCAAACGCCCGGGCCTTCGCCGACAGCGACGGCTCCCGGGGCACCAACCGCTCCGGGCAGCGGAGCGGCGACCCCGGCCCCCGCGGGCACACCCCCGCCGCCTCCCGGTGTGGCCCTGGAGAAGGTGACCGGCGGACTCTCACGGCCGACGTTCGTGACCCATGCCGGGGATGGCAGCGGGAGGCTGTTCGTGCTCGAAAAGCAGGGCCGCATCCGCATCATCGAGGGCGGCAAGCTGCTCCCGCAGCCCTTCCTCGACATCACGAACGTGGTGAAATCGAGCGGGAACGAGCAGGGGCTCCTCGGCCTCGCGTTCCACCCGGACTACGAGCGCAACGGGCGGTTCTTTGTCTATTACACCGCGCAGGACAACGACAACACGGTCGCCGAGTACCGGGTCTCCGCCGAGGCAAACCGTGCCGACCCGCGCAGCGGCAAGGAGCTGCTTGCCGTAGCGGACAAGTATCCGAACCACAACGGCGGGATGCTCGCCTTCGGGCCCGACGGTTACCTGTACATCGCCATGGGCGATGGTGGCAGCGCGGGCGACCCGGACGACAACGGCCAGGACCTGCTCGCCTTCCTCGGGAAGGTCCTCCGGATCGATGTGGATTCGGGCGACCCGTACGGCATCCCGGAGTCGAACCCGTTCATCGCGCGGTCGAGCGCACGGGGCGAGATCTGGGCGTGGGGGCTTCGGAACCCGTGGCGGTTCAGCTTTGACCGCGAGACGGGCGACCTCTGGATCGCCGACGTAGGCCAGAACAAGTACGAGGAAGTGAACTTCCAGCCCGCCGGGAGCAAGGGCGGCGAGAACTACGGTTGGGCTGTCATGGAGGCGAGCCACTGCTTCCGCCCGGCGCAGGGCTGCGACACCACCGGAATGACGCTCCCGATCTTCGAGTACAGCCACGGCGAGGGCTGCTCGGTGACGGGCGGGTACGTGTACCGCGGTGGCGCATTCGCGGCGCTCGAAGGCGTCTACCTGTTTACGGACTACTGTTCCGGCAACCTCTGGGCGACACGCCAGGTGGGCGCGGGAAAGTTCGAGACGGAACGGATCGGCACGCTCCCCGGCAGCATCAGCTCGTTCGGCGAGGACGAGGAAGGCGAGCTGTACGCCGTGCGGGACGCGGAGGGTGCGGTCTACCGGGTGGTGGCGCGGTAGAGGTCGGCGGGAACGATTGCCAGGAGACGCGGTAGAGTACCCACGCACCCTCGCGGGGAGCCCAGACCGGAGCTGTTCGGATGAAACTCGCCCTCTACCTCGGTTATTCGGGAGGCCGCATGGAGCTCCCGGTCGAATCCGTCCTGGAAGCCGAACGGCTCGGATGGGACTCGGTCTGGACCGCAGAGGCCTACGGCTCCGATGCGGTGACGCCGCTCGCCTACCTGGCCGCGCTGACGACGAAGATCAAGCTCGGCACGGGCATCATGCAGATCCCCGCGCGCACCCCGGCGATGACTGCGATGACCACGATGACGCTGGACGCGCTCAGCAAGGGCCGCATGCTGGTGGGGCTGGGGCTGAGCGGCCCCCAGGTGGTGGAAGGCTGGCACGGGGTGCCCTACGGCCATCCTGCGGCCCGCCTGCGCGAGTACGTGGCGATCCTCCGCAAGATCTGGGCGCGCGATGAGCCGGTCGAGTTCCACGGCAAGGAATACAACCTGCCCTATACCGGCCCCGGCGCCACCGGACTCGGGAAGCCGCTGAAGAGCATCCTCCATGGCCGAAATCTCCCCGTGTACCTTGCCACCCTCGGCCCGAACAACATCCGCCTGACCGCGGAGATCGCCGACGGCTGGCTGCCCGCCTTCTTCTCTCCTTACCGCATGAACATCTTCAAGGAGGACATCGAGGAAGGCTTCCGCCGCGCCGGCAATGGAAAAGGTTGGAAGGACTTCGACATCGTCGCCACCTGCAACGTCATCATTACCGACGACGTCAAGGCCGGACTCGCGGCCACCAAGCCCGGCACGGCGCTCTACGTCGGCGGTATGGGAGCCCGGGGCAAGAACTTCTACAACGACCTGGCGACTCGCTACGGCTACGGGGAGGCTGCCGCGAAGATCCAGGACCTCTATCTCTCCGGCCGGAAGGCCGAGGCAGAGGCCGCCGTGCCGGACGAGATGGCCGACGAGATGGCGCTGGTGGGGCCGGTCGAGCGCATCCGCGAGCGCTACAAGGCGTGGGCCGACGCGGGTGTGGGCACGTTGCTCATCGGGAACCGCGACCCGCGGGTGCTGGAGCTGATGGCGGACCTGGCGCGATAGCCGCTGGCCATTGGCCGGCGGCCGTTGGCCCATCCGAGGCGCGTCAGGGATGACGCGCTGCGCTGCGGACGCCCGAACGCCGTTTCGCGCCAACCCACCCGTTCGCCGCGCACGTCGCAGGGGCGTATGGCCATACGCCCCTACCACCCGGTACATCACCCGGATATCCCATCCTGGCGCGCCTCACCCCTCACGCCTCCCCTACGGCAGCTTCACGTCCTCGCTCCGCCAGAGGTAGAGGCAGGCGACGGTCGCGTGGGGACGCCAGGGCTTCCCGATGGCCTTGACCACGTCTGGCTTCGGCATGGCTTCGAGGCCGTAGCGCTTCATGATAGCCCGGTTGATGCCCAGGTCGTTCACGGGGAGCACGTCCGGGCGGCGCAGGTGGAACATCAGGAACATCTCGGCGGTCCAGCGGCCCACGCCCCGCACGCGGGTGAGGTGGGCGATGATCTCCTCGTCTTCCCAGTGGTCGAACTGCTCGGTGCCAAGCTCGCCGCTGGCGAAGTGCTCCGAGAGGCTGCGGATGGAGGCGATCTTCTGGCGGGAGAGGCCGGCTGAACGGAGGGTTTCGTCGTCCAGTGGCAGCACCAGCCCGGGCTCCGGGAAAGCGTCGCCTTCGAGACCGAACAGCGCCTGGAACTTGCGGTAGATCGCGCCCGCCGCGGTACCGCTGAGCTGCTGGTAGATGATGGAGCGGCTGAGCGCCTGGAACGCGTTGAGGCCGCGTGGCCGCACTTCGATCGGGCCAACCTGCCCGATGATCTCGTCCAGCACGGGGTCGGCCCGCCGCAGGAACGCGATGGATTGTTCGAGGTCGAACACGGGGGCGTGGGCCATGGCGGTAGTTTCAACGCTCGGGGGGCTGGAGGGGAACGGGGGAAGAGCAAGTGCGAAGTGCGAAGTGCGAAGGACACCGAAATGCGGGTTCCTGCGGCGCCCGTGCAACAAGGAGCGTGGTGGCCCGTGCTGAAGATGTTCCGCGCTACTGCATCGCGCCGGGATTGGCCGGAGTGCCGCTCCCTCCTGGTCGCGGTTCGGAAGCGCACCGACCGGAGCCCGGGAGAGTGTGGAGGTGACCCCCGGCCTGAGCAACGGTCGCGGCCCGGGCGGCGAACGGCGACAATCCGCGCATGAATCCGTTCTCACTCGAAGGGAAAACCGCGATCGTGACCGGCGGGTCGCGCGGTATCGGCTATGGCATTGCGCGCGGGCTCATCGATGCCGGGGCGCGCGTCATCATCACCGCCCGGGGCGAGGGGCCGCTCAACGAGGCGGCCGCTTCGCTGGGGGCGAACTGCATCGCCCGCACCTGCGATAACGCCGAGCCGGACGCCATCGCGGCCATGGTCGAAAGTGCCTGGCAGCTGGGACCGGTGGACATCCTGGTGAACAACGCCGGCATCAGCCCCTACTACAAGCGGGTCGAGCACGTGACGGTCGAAGAGTGGGACTCGGTGGTCGACGTGAACCTGCGGGGGACCTACTTCGCCAGCGTGGAGTTCGCGAAACGCGCGTTCGAGGCGGGGCGCCCCGCGAGCATCATCAACGTCAGCAGCGTATCGGGGATAGTGCCGCTGGAGCGGCTGGGCGTGTATGCGGCGACGAAAGCGGGCATTCACCAGCTCACGAAGGTGATGGCGCTCGAATGGGCGGACCGCAACATCCGCGTCAACGCGATCGCCCCGGGCTGGGTCGAGACCGACTTCACGGGGGATCTGTTCGCGAGCCGCCACGGCGAACGCCTGCGCGCCGATGTCCCCATGGGCCGGCTGGCTACGCCGGAAGATATCGCCGGGGCGGCGGTCTGGCTGGCGAGCAATGCCGCGAGCTACGTGACAGGCAGCATCGTGGTCATCGACGGCGGGCGGCAGCTGCGGTGAGCGCCACGCCGCCCCCGGACGAGCTGCTCGCGCTCGCGACCGATATCGCCGCGCAGGCGGCCCAGCTCATCGCGCGGTTCGCGGCCACGGGCTTCGATGTCGATACGAAGTCGACCCGGACCGACATGGTGACCGGCGCGGACCAGGGCTCGCAGTCGCTGATCGAACGGCTCATCCGGGAGGCGCGGCCGGACGACGGGTGGCTGGGAGAGGAGGGGGCAGCACGGCTCGGCACGTCTGGCGTGCGCTGGGTGTTCGACCCGCTGGATGGGACGACGAACTTCATCTACGGCATCCCGGCGTACGCGGTCTCGATTGGGGTGGAGGTGGACGGCGAGGTGGTGGCCGGGGTGGTCCACGATGTGGCCCATGGCGAGGTGTTCACCGCCACGAAGGGGCGTGGCGCGCGCCGGAACGGGGCCACCATCGCCATCAGCGGGAACAGTGACCTGGGGACGGCGCTTATGGCGACCGGGTTCGCGTACGATCCGGCGCGCCGGGCCGAGCAGGCGGCGATGGTGGCTGGCGTGCTGCCCCACATCCGCGACATCCGCCGGTCGGGATCGGCCGCGCTCGATCTCTGTCACGTGGCATGTGGGCAGCTGGACGGCTACTTCGAGTACCGGCTGAACCCCTGGGATATCGCCGCGGGCGGACTGATCGTGCGCGAGGCGGGCGGAGTCACGGCGGGGTTCGGTGGGCACACGTTCGCCGATGGCTACGTCATCGCCTGTGGGCCGGGACTCGTTCGGGCGGCGACAGCACTGATTGAGCGCGCGTACCGGGCCGCGCGCGCGGGTGCGCCCTGAGCCCGGGACGCGGGCGTGCCGTACACTCACGAGCGCATCATTCGCCCGCCGGGGCGCGTATGGAGCCGACGATGGAGTTTCGATTCTCTGCCGAGACCGAGCAATGGCGCGCCGAGCTGCGGGCCTTCCTGAAGGCGGAGATCCCTCCCGGTTTCGAAGGCGACGATGACTTCTTCGACAACGAGGAACAGCTCGAATTCGCGCGGGCGTTCACGAAGAAGCTGGGGGCGAGGCGCTGGTTCGCCCCGGCCTGGCCGGAGCGCTACGGCGGGATGGGGAAAAGCCAGATCGAGCAGATGATCCTGAACGAGGAACTGGCCTACCACCGGGCGCCCTCGGGCGGGAGGTTGTTCACGATCGGTATCACGGGGCCGACCATGCTCGTCCATGGAAGCGAGGAGCAGAAGGAGCGGTACCTGCCCGGCATGGCCTCGGGCGAGACGTGGTATTGCCAGGGCTTCAGCGAGCCCGGCAGCGGCTCGGACCTCGCCAGCATGGAGACCCGCGCTGTCCGCGATGGCGATGACTATGTCATTAACGGGCAGAAGATCTGGACCTCGAACGGACACGTGGCCGACAAGATGCTCCTGTTGGCCAGGACGAACCCGGACGTGCCCAAGCACAAGGGCATCAGCGCGTTCATCGTCGACATGAAGACGCCGGGGATCTCCGTGCAGGGCATCCCCAACATCGCCTACCGGCGCGACTTCAACCAGGTCTTCTTCGAGGACGTGCGCGTCCCCGCGAGGGACCTGATGGGCGGAGAGAACAACGGCTGGTATGTCGCGACGACAACGCTGGATTTCGAACGTTCGAACATCGCGGCGATCTCCGGAGCGCGGCGCACCGCGCACGACCTGGTCCGCTGGGCGAAGGAGCGCCACGCGGGCGGGCGGCCCTGGGACAATCCCGGGGTGCGGCACAAGCTGGCGGACCTGGTGGTGGAGGTGGAAGTGGGCCGGCTCATCGCCTACCGGACCGCGTGGCTGCAATCGAAAGGCGATGTGCCGAACTACGAAGCGAGCATCGGCAAGGTCTGGATGGCGATGCTGGGCATCAAGGTGGCCAACACCGGCGTGAACCTGCTGGGCGCGTTTGGCCAGCTCCAGCCAGGGTCACGATGGGCGCAGCTGCATGGCCGGGTGCTGACTTCGTACTTGCTGGCGATGTCCGGGCCGATCGGCGGGGGAACGAGCGAAATCCAGAAGAACATCATCGCGCAACGGGGGCTTGGGCTGCCGCGGGGGTAGGCGGACTGCCTTCCCTGTTCGGGACCGGTGTCCTAGGCTCCGCCGCCATGGTATCGGCGAAGACATGGTTCCAGGCATCGCGGCCCGTTTCGTTCACGGCCGCCGCGGTGCCGGCGGTAGCCGGCTCGCTCCTCGTTGCGCCCGAGGAGTTCACCTGGTGGCTGGCGCTTCTCGCGGTCCTCGGCGCGGTGCTGTTCCTCGCGGGAACGAACTTCGTGAACGACTACTACGACCACCGCAAGGGCACGGATACGGACGAGGCGCTCGGGATGGCGGGGTTCATCCAGCGCGGCATCCTGACGCCACGGTCGGTCCTGGTGGCGGGGTTTATCTGCTTCGCGGCGGGCGCGGCGATCGGGCTCGCGCTCTGCGCGGCGGTCAGCTGGCAGCTGCTCTGGGTGGGGGTAGCGAGCGCGCTTGCGGGGTTCCTGTATACGGGCTGGCCGGTTCACCTTGCCTACATCGGGCTCGGCGAGGTGACCGTGTTCTTCTTCATGGGGCCGGTCATCGTGATGGGCGCCGCCTATGTCCAGGTGGAACGCTGGGACCGGGACGCGTTGATTGCCTCGCTCCCTATCGCCTTCCTTGTCACGGCCATCCTCCATGCGAACAACCTGCGCGATATCGAACTGGACCGGAAGAGTGGCAAGCGGACGATCGCCACCGTCATCGGGCGGAAGTGGGCGAACCGGGAGATGTACTTCCTGCTGACGGCGAGCTACGTTTCGCTGGTTGGCGCGTGGGCGGCCGGCGCGCTGCCGTGGCCGGCCCTGATCGCGCTGGCGACGGCGCCGCTGGTCCGGCCGATTGTGGCGGTCATCCGGGCCGGCGGGAACGCGCGGAAGTTCAACCTTGTCCTCTTCCGGACCGCGCAGCTGCATCTGCGGTTCGGCGCGCTGCTGGCGCTTGGATTGGCCATCAACTGGGCATTCGAGAGCGCGTAGGCTCCGGCCAGGTAATTCCGTGCCGATGATCAGGGCGTGAAGAAGGCGCTCTGGGGGCTAATTCTGCTTTCGCTGCTGGGGACCGCGCGGTGCGCGAATGCCGACCTCGTCGCGGCGCTCGGCGGCGTGCCTTTCCTCGGCGGGATGGTAGCTCCTCAACCGGCGACGCCCGCCTATCTCCAGGCGATTGGGACGCCCGCGGCGGTATCGCTGCCCGAAGTGGACTTTGCGGCCTGGTTCGCGGAGGAACCGCCGGCGAACGCCGCCGCCAGCGGGACCTGGCAGCAGATGGAACTGGTCGCGGTCACCGGCGCGGGCGCGAGCGGGTGGGCCGAAGTGTGCAAGAAGGCTTCGTCCGCTGCGGGAGGCGACCGTGGCGCCAGCCTGCTGGTTGGAGCCCTGGCCTGCAGCTCCGATGCCACGGTGACCCAGATGCAGCGGTTCGCCCTCGAGCTTTTGGGCGCGCGGGCCGCCGTCGGCCTCTGGATGCGAGGCGACCGATCGATCGCCGCGATCCAGGGCAGGCAGGGCCAGTTGAGGATCTCGTGCTCGGCGCACGTTATCGCCCGCCAGGGTCCGCCGGACAACGCGTGGACACAGGCCTGTGAGCTCGCGCTCGATGCTTCCTACCTGGAGGGAGATGGGCCAGCGACGCTGGACGCGCTGATCGAGGCGTACGCGCTCGTCGCAGCGGAGATCGCGCGGCTCGACCCGGAGATCGACGCGGAGCCCGGCTACTTTGGTGCGGCGGCCGCGCCCTGAGCCCCGTACGGCGGCGTATGATTCCGCCACGGACGCCGTGGATTCGAAACGCACCATGTTTTGCACGCACCACGCCGCCAGGCATGGCCGCTGCCAAGCGGCGCGCCGGCGGCTCGCCAGCACGCCATGAAGCCGCGTGGCGGGACCCCGCGCGACGCCATCGAGGAGATCCTCGCGGGAGCGCCGCGCGTCCAGGCGCTGTACGCGGCCACGCGACTCGGGATCCCCGACATGGTGCGCGATGCGCCTCGCAGCTCGGCTGTGCTGGCGAGCACCGCGGGAGTTCATCCAGGCGCGCTTCATCGTCTCTTGCGGTTTCTCGTGGCCGAAGGCGTGTTCGCGCTCACGGAGGACGGCCGGTTCGCGGCGACCGCGCTGAGCAACGCGCTCACGCTGGCCGATGGCCCGGGCTTACGAGGGGAGGTTCTGGCGATGGCAACACAGGGCTGGGAGGCATGGCGGGACCTGCTGCACGCTGTGGAGACCGGCCAGCCCGCGATGGCGGGGCAGCTACGCCCCGACGGCGGGTTCGAAGCGGAGCGCGCAACCGCGGCTGCGCGGGCGCTGAGCGGCGTCACGGACGTTGGCCGTTCGGGCTGCGTGGTCGATCTGCGCTGCGGTGACGGCGCGTTCCTTGCGGAGATGCTCGTGCGGCGCCCGGGCCTGCGGGGGGTAGGGGTTGATCGTCCCGAGGTGGTGGAGGGCGCGCGGCTGTTCATCGACGCGGCGCGCCTGGCCGGGCGCGCGGAGGTCTACGCGGGCGACCTGTTCGCGGAGGTGCCCGGTGGCGGCGCCTACTACATCCTCCGGCGGGTGCTGCACGAGCAGGACGACGCCCATGCGCTGCTCATCCTTGCGAATTGCCAGGCCGGGATGCCCGCTGGTGCGCGGCTCGCGATCATCGAGGCGCTGTTGACCGAGGACCCGGCCGCGACGCCGGCAGCCACGCGGGAGGACCTGGAGGGGCTGGTGGTGACCGGCGGGCGGGAACGCACCCTGGAGGAGTACCGGTCGCTGGCCGGGCACGCGGGGCTGCGATTCGACCGGGTGGTGGGCTTGCGCGGGACCGGTGGGCTGAGCGCGATCGAACTCAGCCGTGGGCTGCTTTAGGGAGAGCCGTGCGCGGCCAGCTCGCGCTCGAGGTTCAGCGGCATGGTGACGGCGTTGCGGTCGTAATCGCCCCACTGTTCCCGGGGGACGAGCCACATGACTTCGAACTCGTTGCCATCGGGGTCAACGCCGTAGAGCGACTTCGTCGCTCCGTGGTCGCTCTGGCCGGTGAGCGCGCCGAGTTCGGCGAGGCGGGTCCGCATGGCAGCGAGGTCCTCGATGCGGGCGACCTCCCAGGCGAGGTGGTAGAGGCCGACGCTGCCGCGCGGCGCCCTGGAGCCATCGGCGCCAACGGAGAAGAGCCCGAGGTCGTGGTGGTTTTGGGAGCCTGCGGCCCGGAGGAAGACGGCCTGGCCGTTCATGTTGGCGATCTCCTCGAAGCCGAAGGCCTGCTTGTAGAAGGCAGCCGCCTTCGCGGCATCGCGGACAAACAGGACGGCATGGTTGAGGCGGGTGATGGTTGGCGTGGGCACGGGCCGGCCTCCTCTGCTTACTAAATATAAGTGTAAGATGCGAGGTTGCCGAGGGCAAGGGCCGGGCCGGATCGGCGAGTCAGGCCCTGGGCCAGAGGACCATCTGCGTGCAGCGGAAGAGCGCGATGGTCTTGCCGGTCTGTTCGTGGACGACGGGGGCATCCCACACCTGGGTGGTCCGGCCGCCGTGAACGAGGGAAGCGCGGCAGGTCAGCGCCCCTTCGGTGGCCGTGCCCAGGAAGTTGCTCTTGACCTCGATGGTGGTGAAGCCGGTGGCGCCCTCGGGGAGGTTGGCGACGCAGCCGTAGCCGCAGAGGGTATCGGCGAGGGCGATGACCGTTGCGGCGTGAAGGAAGCCGTTGGGCGCCCAGAGCTCGGGCCGGATTTCGAGGCGGCCTTCGGCCCAGCCATCACCGAAGGCGACCGGCTCGACCCCGACCAGCCCTGGCAACCGGCCCTGGGACCGCTGCTTCCACCACCCGGGCGAGGATCGTTCGTGGTCGGCGTTGAACATGGGGACCTCCTGGCGGGCTGAGGTTTACACAGTGCATTGCATCGTGCAACTGACATGGCCGAAGGGGCTTAGCGGTCCAGCGGCGACCGGGCGGGTGGCTGTGGGGCACGGGATTGGCGATACTGGCTGGCCATGAACGAGACCCCTCAACGTGCCCCTCTCGACCGCGTCATCGGCGACTTCCACCGGATCCTGGAGCCGGATTCGAAGTGGGAGGCGGGCAGGTTCGCGCTCCCGGATGGCTCGACCTGGGAATACCGGGAGCCGGGCGCGGTGGTGCTGGTGAGGAACGGGTGGTTGCAGGTATCGGCGGTGCCCTACACGCGTTCGCATGACCGGGTGCAGATCCTGGACAACGCGAAGCACATGTACTTCTCGAAGGAGCGGTTCGAGGTGCCCGATGGCGGACGGGTCACCTTCGAGATCCAGGTCGCTGCGCGGACGGTGGGCACCCAGCCGGGGAACCTGTACGACGGGTACGTCTCGTGGAATCTGCTGGACCTGACAACGGGCTGGGCGCTGGACTTCTTCACGGGAGGAGACACGGTCGCGACGGTCTACGGGCGGCTGCCCTTCCCCGGTGCCGCACTCCCCGGAACGGGCCTGGTGCGGGCCTTCTGCATCTTCAACGAATTGAAGGACTTGCCGGCGGAACAGGGCCAGGTCCATGCGTATCGCATCACGTACGACCAGGGAGAGGACACGGTGGAGTTCGAGGCGGATGGACGTGTGGTCGACCGGTACGAGCATATCCCGGACAGAATAACGGGGTTCACGGCCGCACTGGGGCTGATGTCGGAGATCGACATCGTCGACGGCAGGTCGGTCAGTTGTCACGGTCAGGGCGTGATCGGAAGGTGGAGCCCCATGCGGGTGCGGGTGGAGTAGCTGGAGCCCTTCCGGACCCCCGGACGGTTCAGGCCATGGCCTTCATCCAGGTGGCCATGTCGAAGTAGTCGCGCCAGGCCGTGATCTTGCCGTCGTGCACTTCGAAGATGCCCATCACCGGGAGTTCCACCATCCTGTCGCCCCGGGCGAAGCGGTCGACCCGTTCGTTGACAACGATGTTGCCCGATGAGAGCTGGCACAGGACCTCCCAACCGCGCGGTTCGACCTGGGAGAGGAAGCCAGCGAACGTCTGGCGGATGGCGGCGTGGCCAGTCACCGGGGCGACCGGCATGTTGTGGTAGACCGCGTCGGGGGCGAAGTAGGAGGCGAGGCGATCGAGGTCGGGTCTCGGGTTGCTCCATTCGGCGATGAATGCGGAGACGATTTCTTCGCTGGTCACTGGTCACACTCCTCTGCGAGGTGGGCAGTGTACCGCGGCGGTGTGGCGGAGTCAGTGGGTCTCGTGTTCCTCGCGGCCGCCATCCATGGGAGCATGAGCGAGGCGGGCAGGGATCCACCCGGCAAGGAGGGTATCGATGGCATCCTTCGCCTGGATGAGGGAGTGGCCGGCCTCGGCGAAGAGGACGATCCGTTTGGGTTCGAGGGCGCGCCGGTAGATGTCCTCGCTGGCTTCGTGGTCGAGGATGGTATCGGCCATGCCGTGGATGAGGAGCAGCGGCTTGCCCAGGTTTTCGACCTCGCGGGTGCCGTAGAGCTGTGGCGACATGGCGACGACGCCGGTCACGGCATCGTGGAGTTCGCCGGCCTTGATGACGACGGCGCCGCCGAAGCTATGGCCGACGAGCGCGAGATCTGCGGCCCCGATGCCGCGGAGGAAGGAGCAGCCGGCGAGCACATCGAGGACGCATTCTTCGAAGTTGTTCGGGTGGCGGTACTCAATGCGGAGGACGGTGACAGCTGAGCCGGCGAGCAAGCGGGGAAGGCGCGCGTAGAGACTATCGGCCGGGCCGTCGATGCCGCCCATGGCACCGCCGGCGCAGACGATGGCGCCGGTGCCCCCCTCGACGGGGTGGAGGACCGCGTCGATATCGCCGCGGGTCGTTTCGATGCGGAGGCGGAGGGCGGTGCCTGCCTGGTCGAGGGGGGCGGCGGCCACGCGGAGGAGGCGGAGATCGAGGTCCCGCGCAGGCTCCTCGGGTTCGTCCCACATGTTTCCTGGCACGCGAAATTCCTCCGGCCGGGCGGCTGCTGGGGTGCGGCTTCCCTCAAACGCGCGGCAGCCCAAGAATAGTGTACGCCGGGTGGGCTGGCGATGGATGTGCATCATTGTCCCGGATCAGGGGAAGGAGACTTCCCCTAACGGCTGGTGGTGCTACTATCGGCGTTCCCCGGGCCGGTGGTGGCGGTACGGGCCGGCAACGACGACTTCGCAAAGGCTCAACATGTGTGGGATAGCCGGCGTTCTGCATTGTGGCGGCGGAGAGGTCAAGCCTGACACGATCGAGGCGATGACCGGCTGCCTGCGGCATCGCGGGCCGGATGGCGAAGGAACGTATTACGGCAGGGGAATTGGCCTGGGCCACACGCGGCTGGCGATCCTGGACCTTTCCCACGCTTCGGACCAGCCGTTCCTGGATGACGAGGCGCAGTTTGCTCTCGTTTTCAACGGGGAGATTTACAACTACATCGAGCTGCGGGCGGAGCTTCAGAAGCATGGTCATGTGTTCCGGACGACGGGCGACACGGAGGTCCTGATCCGGGCGTACCGTCAGTGGGGCACGGGGTGTCTCGCCCGGCTGAACGGAATGTTTGCGTTCGCGATCTGGGACGAGCGCGAGCGAACGTTGTTCCTGGCGCGAGACCGTTTCGGCGAGAAGCCGCTGTACGTTGCCCGGACGGCCACGGAGGTGCTTTTTGCGAGCGAGATGAAAGCGATCCTCGCGGTTCGCCCGGAGCTGCGGAAGCCGAACCTGCGTTCGGTGTACCGTTACCTGGCGCGGGGCGACCTGAACCTGGACCACGAGACCTTCTTCGCCGGTATCGAGAGCCTCCCGGCGGCGCACTTCATGGTCGTGGACGGGAGCGGGCGTGGGCGGCCGCAGCGCTACTGGGAACCATCGGCCGCGCGGGTGCCAGCGAAGCGCCCGGCGATGATCGAGGGGTTCCGGGAGCTTTTCCTGGATGCGGTCAGCATCCGGTTGCGGAGCGATGTCCCGCTCGGGAGCTCGCTGAGCGGCGGGATCGACTCATCGTCGATCGTAGCGGCGATCAACTCGATGCGAGCCGAACGCAGCATCGAGCATCAGCGGACGTTCAGCGCCCGGTTCCACTCGGCGAAGCATGACGAGGGCCGATTCATCGAGGCCCTGACCCGGCGGATGCCGGTGGATGCGCACAACACGTGGGTCGAAGCGGAAGGGTTCCTGGAAGAGTTCGCGACGCTGCAATACCACCACGAAGAACCGATGGCGAGCGCCAGCCCGTACGCCCAGTGGCAGGTGATGCGCCTGGCGCGTGAGAACGAGACGACCGTGCTGATCGATGGGCAGGGTGCGGACGAGATGCTTGCCGGGTACTCGCAGGCGCACGGGATGTTCCTTGCGCACTGGATCCGGCGGGGCCGGCTCGACCGCGTGGCGATGGAGCTCGGGGCCTATGTGGCGCGCTACCGCGACATCCGTGTCCCGCTCATGTTCTCCGCCTACTATCTGATGCCCGAGGAACTGCGGGACCGGCTCGTAGCGCGCTACTACCGGGCCCAGCGGGTGATTTCACCCGACCTGCGACGGGAGTTCGAGCCGTCGCACGCGCCGGCGCCGGCCCCGTTCCCGGACCGGTTGCGGAACGAGCTGGTGCGGTGGCAGACGGTGACACAGTTGCCGGAGTTTCTTCGGTATGCCGACCGCAACAGCATGGCGTTCAGCCGCGAGGTGCGGATGCCGTTCCTCGACCACCGTCTGGCTGAGTACTGCATGGGGCTCCCGCCGATGCTGGTGCTGAACCGGGCCACGACCAAAGTGGTGCTCCGGGAGGCGATGCGGGGGATGGTGCCGGACGAGATCCTGGACCGCCGGGATAAGTTCGCTTATGCGCCGCCGCAGCATGAGTGGAACCACGGCGTGCTGGAACCATGGCTGCGAACGATGCTGAAGGCCGCGGAGCGACGGGATTCGGCCTTCAGCCCGGCAGCGGTGCGGAAAATCAACCAGGAGTTCTCCGGGGGCCACAACGATACTGTTGCCTGGCGGGTAGCCTCGACGGAGGCCTGGTTCCAGCGGATGGTTGATTGAGGCGCACCACCGGGCGGTGGGGGCGCGTTGCACAGCGCCCAGAGCGGGAAATAAGGCGCATGAACTGGTAACCTGCGAGATTGCACGGAAGTGAAGACCGTTCGGCATTGGCGGGCCGGCCTGCCGCAGCCAAGAACACCAAGCGAAGAGAGGACTGAGAAGATGGCGATTTCTTTCGAAGGCCAGGTTGCCCTGGTCACCGGCGCTGGCGCCGGGCTGGGACGCGCATATGCGCTGGACCTCGCAAAGCGAGGCGCGAAGGTCGTAGTGAACGACCTGGGCGGTGACCCGCATGGCCAGGGCGCGGATGCGGCCCCGGCGCGCAAGGTGTGCGATGAGATCAAGGCTGCGGGCGGCGAGGCGACCCCGAACTTCGATAGCGTCGCAAGCTACGACGGCGGCTTCAACATGGTGAAGACCGCGATCGACACCTACGGGCGGCTCGACATCGTGATCTGCAACGCGGGTATCCTCCGCGATGTTGCCTTCCACAACATGAGCGAGCAGGACTGGGACGCGGTGTTCGCGGTGCACATCAAGGGCTCGTTCACCGTGCTGCGCGCGGCCTGGCCGGTATTCCGGCAGCAGTCATACGGGCGCGTGGTGCTGACAACGTCGTCGTCGGGCCTTTACGGGCAGTTCGGGCAGGCCAACTACGGCGCGGCCAAGACGGCGATGATCGGCCTGATGAACGTGCTGAAGCAGGAAGGCGCCAAGTACAACGTCAACGTGAACACGATCGCGCCGGTGGCCGGGACGCGCCTGACCCAGACGGTGATGCCAGCGGAGATGGTGGAGCGCCTGAAGCCGGAATTCGTGGTCCCGGCGGTGACCTGGATGGTTTCGAAGGAGTGCCAGGATAGCGGGATCATCATTGAAGCCGGCGCCGGCAACTTCAACCGGGCTTCGATTGTCAAGGGGCCCGGCGTGCAGCCGGGGATGGCCGAGGTGAAGGACGCCGAGTGGGTCCAGGCGAACTGGGACAAGATCATGAGCCTGGAGGGGGCGGAGCCGATGTGGCGGACCGGCCAGACGCTGAAGGATTACCTCGCCTCCAAGGCGGCACAGGGCTAGCGATCGCCCGGCAGCGAGTACAGCCGAAAGGGGGACGCAACTGCGTCCCCCTTCGCGTGTTCCTGATTGGTGAGGTACCGGAGTGGCGTCAGGCGGCTCCGCCATCGGCAGCCGGTGCGGGATCCCGGGTTCTCGCGCTCGAGCGCTGGCCGAGCTCGCGGTCGAGGAAGAGGAGGCCGGTGCGGTCGTCGCCGACCATGCGGAGACGTTCGAGGATGGTGGAGACGGTGGCCTCTTCCTCGACCTGTTCGTTCACGAACCACTGGAGGAGCGGCAGACTGGCGAAGTCGTGCTCTTCGAGGGCCTTCGCGTAGAGGTCGTGGATGGCACGGGTGACGCGCTGTTCGTGGGCGAGGGCGGCTTCGAAGGTGGCGAGCACGGTATCGGGCGTCGGGGCTGGCGCGGCGATTGCCTGGAGCTGGAGCCTGCCGCCGCGGTCGAGCACGAACTGGATGAATTTCATGGCGTGGAGGTGCTCTTCCTGGGACTGGAGGCGCATCCATGTGGCCATGCCGGGCAGGCTGCGCAGTTCGAAATCGGCGCCCATCTGGAGGTAGGCGAAAGAGGATTCGAACTCAAGCCGGACCTGGTCGTTGTAGGCGCGAGTGAGCGAGGGAGAGAGCTGCATGGGGATCCTCGGGAGCGTATCGCCGCGTTCGGGTGCCAGTGTACGACACGGGAATCGAACAGATAGGAGGGCCGGGTGCACCCGGGGTAGGATCGCGTACATGGCCGGGTATTCGGGGACTCCTCTGCCGCAGAAGCTGGGGATCAAGGCAGGCGCGCGGGTGGCGCTGGTCGATCCGCCGGCAGGATTCCACGAACTCCTGGGCGAACTCCCCGATGGCGCATCGTTCGTAGTGCCGGGGGCTGGCGCCATTGATGTGGCGGTGTGTTTCGTGGCCAGCGAGTTGGGGCTGGCAGACCGGTTCCTCGAATTGAAGCAGCATCTGCACCAGGCCGGCGGCCTGTGGATAGCATGGCCCAAGCGGCGCGCCGGCACCCCGGCAGGTATCGGCGAGAACGCGATCCGCGAGGTGGGGCTGGCAGCCGGGCTCGTGGACAACAAGGTGTGCGCGATCGACGAGCGCTGGTCGGGGCTACGTTTCGTCTTCCGCCGGGAGGACCGGCAGCGATGAGCGGTCCGCTGGTGGCGGTGACCTGTGGGGCGGCGCCCGATAGCCGGGGGTTCGAACGCGCGAGCCTGAACCTGAGCTACCTGCGGGCCCTGGAGGCGGCAGGGGCAATCCCGCTGATGATTGCGCCGGGAGTCCGTGGCGATAGCGTCCGCGAGGCGGTGCGCCGGTGTGGGGGGCTCGTGTTGACCGGCGGCGGCGACATCGCGCCAGCCCGCTACGGCCAGGAGCCGCATGAGCGCACGGCGGGAGTCTCGGACGACCGGGACGCGATGGAGCTGGCGGCGATCGAGGCCGCCGAGGCGGAAGGGCTGCCGATCCTGGCGATCTGCCGGGGAATGCAGGTGCTGAATGTGGCGCGGGGCGGTTCGCTGGTGCAGGACATTCCATCCATGGTGAAGGGCGCCCTGGACCACTCGCTCCAGGAACCGCGGCACGGGCCGGCGCATGCGGTGGAGATTGCGGCGGGGAGCCGGCTGGAGCGCATCACCGGCGCCGGGCGCATCGGCGTGAACTCGCGGCACCACCAGGCGCTGGGCCGGATCGGCGCGGGGCTGGCGGTGACTGCGCGAGCTCCCGACGGCGTGGTGGAGGCGGTGGAGGTCCCGGGCGGGCGGTTCGTGGTCGGCGTGCAATGGCACCCGGAGGACATGGCCGGGCAGGGCCAGATTGGCGTGAGCGCCGCCCGGTTGTTCGCGGCCTTCGTGGCGGCGGCAAGCGAAGCCTGCCGCTAGGGTGCGGCAGGCCCGGGCAGGGCGGCGAGACGGTGCGCCTTCCGCCCGGTAACGCGCCAGCGATCGAGCTCCGCGACAAGGAATGCGGCGACGATGACGAGCGCCAGGAGGCCCAGCGTGAGGCGGGCGCCCGCAAAGGTGGTGCCGACGCCCATCAAGAGGAGCGGGAGCGCGATGAACGACTCAGTGAGGGTGAGCTGAACCGCGAACACGCGCGCCTGCTGGCCGAGCGGGGCCGTCTCGGTGAGGGCAACGCGGGCGGCGATGAGCACGCCGCTGAGGCAGAGCCCCAGGAGGAAGGCGACCGGCACGGCGACGGCGAAGGTGGTATTCATCTGCGCTTCGAGGCGGATGACGGGCGGCACATGGCTGAGCTGGGCGACCGCGGTGATGCCGTAATCGAGCGCGGCCAGGGCGGCGACGGAGACGGCGAGACCGGCGATGGAGAGCCGCATCACGTCGCTCGCGCGGTCGAGCGTGAGCGATCGGCCGCACCAGAGGAGGCCGGTGACGACGCCGATGACGCCGGGGACCATGAGGTAGGCCAGCGCTCCGAGGCCGAGACCGAGATCGCGTTCCAGGTAAAACGGGAGGGCGACGACGATGCCCTTGGCAACGACCATCTTCAACCCCAGGGCGAGGAGCGCGTAACGGGCGCGGTATTCGGAGCTGAAAAAGCGCAGCACTTCACCGAAGCGCATGGCGCTGACGACGGAGGGCGGGGCCTGGACGCGAAGGGACGACAGGCGCCAGGCGAGGAGAGACGTGATCCCCGTGAGGGCCAGGAAGCCGATCATCGCGCCAGCGAGCATGAACCGCGGGCCACCGAGGAAGTACAGGGCGGGAGCAAGGACGAGCATGCCCAGGCCCTGGCCGCCGTACTGGAGGGCGACAAGCCAGGAGTGGACGCGGCCGGCCTGGTGGTGCTGGAGCGGTTTGACCAGCGCCATCTCGGCGGGGGTGAAGACCTGCGAACCGGTGGAGTAGGCAAAGGCGAAGATCCATGCGCTGGTGCCGCCATCGAGGAAGAACAAGGCCCCGGCAACAGGAAGGAAGCGGAGGACTGCCCCGGCCGCGAATCCGCGCGCGGGGCCCAGGCGATCGGCGATGGCGCCACCGGGCAAGCCGAGGATGATGGAGGGGAGCAGCGTGGCAAGGAACAGGCTGCTCAGGCCGAGCGCGGGGCTCTTGCCAGTGCCGGCGATGAGGAACAGCGATGCGAGCCAGAGATTCTGGGAAGTCTGCGCGAGAAACTTCGCGCCGTAGTAGATGCCCCGTTCGATCCCGAAGCCATGCGAAGACGTGTCAGCCACCCGGCTACCCCACAACGAACATCCAGCCCGCCCGCGAAGGCGGCCTGGCGAGAGCGTTCGAGAGACCAGGGCGGTGACGCTACGGTCTCTCCCAAGAGCCTGCGAGGTTAGCTGACGGGTTCGGCATTGGGAGTTGCCTACGCGCGCTTTCGCGCGATACACCCCTGCAGTTGGGTCCCCCGCTCCTTCCGGGAGGAAGGATTCGGCTTCGTTGAGTATACGCCACCAGAGGTGCGATGGGTTCTTCTTTCTGTTGAGCAATGGGCGGCGCGGCAACACGGTTTGGCGCCGAGGGCGGTTGGCGCCTACGATTCGGCCTCGCAACCCCCGGAGGACTCCCGCATGATTGACTGGCCTGCCATCCACCGCGAAGCGCTCGACATTCTCGTGCGCTACCTGCAGATCGACACCTCGAACCCGCCAGGGAACGAAAAGCCCGCCGCCCGCTTTCTGGGGGCGCTGTGCGAGGCCGCTGGTATCGAGGTCGAGTACATCGAGACCGCCCCGAACCGGGAAGTGATGGTGGCGCGGTTGCGGGGCGATGGGTCGAAACGGCCGATCATGCTGTGCAACCACACGGATGTTGTGCCCGTGGAGGAGCAGTACTGGACGGTCCCGGCGTTCGAAGGAGTGATCAGGGACGGGCGGGTTTACGGGCGGGGCACCGTGGACATGAAGGGATGCGGTGTGATGCAGCTCATGGCCTTGCTGCTGCTGAAGCGGCAGGGAGTCGCGCTGAAACGCGATGTGGTGTTCTGCGCGGTGCCCGATGAGGAGGCAGGCAGCGACCGGGGGATGCTGTGGCTCTGCGAGCACCGCCCGGACATCGTGGATGTGGAGTTCGAACTGAGCGAGGGAGGGGGCGGCAGCACGCGGTTCGGGCGGGAAGAGGCGAAGCTGTTCAGCGTCGCGACCAACGAGAAGGACCTCTGCTGGCTGAAGCTGACCGCCGTGGGGAGGCCGGGGCACGGGAGCGTGCCACACCCGGACAATTCGGCGGTGTACCTGGTGCAGGCTCTCAACCGGCTGGTGGAGTGGGAGCGGCCTCTGACCTTCACCCCCGACACAGAGACGTACCTGGAGCGGCTGGCAGACGCTGGGCTCATGCCCCGTGACCGCGCGGAGGTGGAGGAGCGCATCCGCCAATCGCCTGAGATGCAGGCGATGTTCGTGAACACGCTGAACCTGACGATGTTGAACGCGGGCATCAAGGCGAACGTGATCCCCGCGAAGAGCGAAGCAATCATCGACTGCAGGCTGCTGCCCGGCCAGTCGAAAGAGGACTGGATGCGCCAGGTTCGGGAGCGGATTGGGGACGAGCGGATCACGGTCGAGCTGTATTCGCCGGACCAGGGTGAGCCCGAGCGCGTGCCGTGGGACACCGAGCTGTTCCGCACAATCAACGACGTGGTGAAGGAGGCGATGGAGGATGCGGTGGTGGTGCCGGGGATGACGATCGGCGGGACGGACAACCGGTTCCTGCGGGCGAGGGGCATCCCGGCGTACGGGTTCATCCCCTGCCTGCTGAGCCCGGAGGAGCGGCGCGGCTTCCATGGCAACGACGAGTTCATGACGGTTGAGAACTTCCAGATGGGGTGCGAGCTGATGTACGAGATCGTGCGGCGGATGGTGGTGTAGGAGCGGAGGCGGCCGCGGAGGTTGCCTCAGCCGCGGCGAGGGGGGAGCCTTGGGGAGGATGGACAGGCGCTTGCGGTGGGTCGTGGGGATTGCGACAGGGGCGGTGCTGGCCGGGGCCCTGCTGGCGGGGCAGGTGTGGGTGTTCGTTGCCTTGAGCTGGACGCACCAGGAGCCGCTGGCCGGCGCGGACATCGGGTTCAATTTCAGCTGCGACCAGGCCGAGTACCTCCTGCTCGAGGACCCCGCCGCCGGGGCGGATGGCTATGTCGATGATGGGCGGCCCGGGCGGGCCGAGTGGTGCGCGGAGACGCTGCAAACCCTGATCGAGCTGACCGGCGCCCGGCACGTGCGGCTGAGTGTGCCGTGGGATGAGGTGGAGCCGGCGCCGGGCGCATTCGATTTCGGGGCGCTGGATGCGCAGCTGGATGCGGCCGAACGGGCCGGGGCGAAGGTCTCGCTTTCGTTGGGGATGAAGGCGCAGCGGCACCCGGAGTTCTACATCCCGGCGTGGGCGATGGAGGGGCTCGACCTCCCGGCCGGGGCCGTGCTCTCGGGCGACCGCGTGTTGCGGCAACGCGCGTTGCGGATGGTGGTGGCGGTCGTCCGGCACGTGGGTGAGCGGCGAGTGGTGGATTCCTGGGGAGCCGAGAACGAGGGCTACATCGCCTCGCCCCGGTCGAACGATTGGATGTTGAGCCGGGAGTACATCGCTGAGGTGGTGGCAACAATCCGCGAGCACGATCCGCTCGACCGGCCGGTGGCGATCAACCATGCGCAGCACTTCGTGATGGACCGGCGGTGGAAGGACGCGCTGGCCGATAGCGACGTGCTGGGACAGAGCATGTACCCCTTCCGGAACTACAGCCTGCCGGGATGGCGGTTCGTGGTGAACATCATGGAGATCGGGCCGTTGATGCCGAACTATGCCTACCAGGCGCGAGAGGCGCGGGAGCTGGGGAAGTCGTTTTGGGTAACGGAGCTCCAGGCGGAACCGTGGACCGACGACGACGCGCGACTACTTTCGCCCGCAAATCCATCGCCGAACCTGACGCCGGAAAAGCTGCGCCAGAACGTGAAGTACGCACGCCAGACTGGGGCCGAGCGCGTGTACCTGTGGGGCGCCGAGTGGTGGCTCTACCAGGGGGAGCGCTTCAACGACTGGCGGTGGGCAGCAGCGGCATCCGCCGAGATCCGGGCCGCGGGTGAGTAGCCCGGTCAGCAGGGGTAGGGGAAGTCAGCCCTTCGCAGGGGGGCCGGCCGTTCCCCGCGGATGGCCGCATCGACGGCATCCATCAACTCCCCCCCATCGATGAGCATGGGGAGGTAGGCGCTGGCCCCGGACCCGGTGTAGAGCAGACGTTCGCGCTCGCGGGGGACGGGGGTCAGGATGATGACGCGCGCGCCGCGAGCGACCATCGCCTCGCACTCCTGGGCCGGGCAATCCGCGGGCGTGGTCACGACCACATCGTCGATGCCGGCGCCATCGAGTAGCGGTTCGCCAACGGTGGTGAGGGCAAACCTGCCCGACCGTTCGATCTGCCCGACCAGGGCGTTGCGGAGGGCAGGATCGGCGGTAATAACCCGGATGGTGTGGGCGCTCACAGGGTAAGTGTGGGGTCAGAGGTGCGGCCGGACGATGGCCGAATGGGACCGGAATGCGGGGGACCAAGGTCCCCCAGATGCGGAGGAGCGTGAGACCGGTCTACTATTACGCGTAATGGGGACGAAAAAGGCAACCTCCGATGGTGAGCCGGAGGTCCTGCGGCAATTGGGCGAGATGGCCATTACAAGCGAGCTTCTTGTGGGGAGCGAAGACCTCACGGAGATCCTCCAGAAGCTTGCGCAGCGGGCGAGAGAGGTCACGAGTGCGGACTACGCGGCCATTTCAACGTTCGATGACCACGGCGTGTTGACGCGGTTCGTGTACACCGGGATCAGCGAGGAACACGCGCGGCGCCTCGGAGAACCGCCGCGGGGCCGGGGGCTGCTGGGAGAGCTGTGGAACCGCGACCGGCCGCTGCGGATGGCCGAAGTTACAGCGCATCCGAAGTACTCGGGCTGGCCGGAAGGGCACCCGGATATGGGAGCGTTCCTCGGGGTCCCGATTCGTGCTGGCGGCCGGGCGATCGGCTCGCTGTACATGACGCGCGAGACCGGCCGCGAGGAGTTCACGGCAGCAGACGAGGTGGCCGCAGCGGTGCTGGCGCTGCAGGCGAGCGTGAGCCTCGCGTATGCGATGGCCCGGGAGCGGACGGGGCGGATCTTCCTGCTGGAGGAGCGGGTGCGCATCGCGCATGACCTGCACGACGGGACGATCCAGTCGCTCTATGCGCTGGGCCTGGAGTTCGACGGGCTCAGTGCGAACCAGGGATTTCCCGAGGAGGTCCGCCAGGCGCTCCGGCATGGGGTGGAGCGGATCAACGAGCTAATCGCGGACATCCGGACGTACATCACGATGCTCGAGGCCGCAACACCGATCGAGCAGCCGAACCTGACGCAGGACCTGGCGTTCATCATCCGCCAGATCGTGCCGCCGAATATCCCGTCGGTGGTGAACATCTCCGCGGCCGCGCTCCAGGAGCTTACCGCTCGCGAATCCGAGGACCTGTTGTACATTGCGCGGGAGGCGCTCAGCAATTCGGTGCGGCATGGCGCGCCGACGAAGATCGCGGTGGACTTGAGGCAGACGCCGAGTGCGACGGTGCTGACGGTGCAGGACAACGGAGTCGGATTCGATGAGGCATCGACCCGCCGGGGCCTGGGCACCGTGACGATGCGCACGCGATGCGAGCGGCTTGGAGCGGAGCTGACGATTATCCCGATCCCCGGCATGGGGACCACGGTGCGGATCGCGATCCCCCGGCGGTATGAGGAAGAGGAAGAAGATGACGAATGAAACCATCCACGTCCTCCTGGCGGACGACCACGACCTGGTGCGCTCGGGCCTGAAGGCGGCGTTGCGCGCGTATGAAGAGTTCAGCGTGATTGGAGAAGCGCGAGACGGGCTGGAGGCGGTGCGCGAGGCAAAGCGGACCAACCCGGACCTGGTGGTGCTGGACGTGCGGATGCCGAAGCTGAACGGGATCGAGGCGTGCCGGGAGATCCGTTCGGCGTTGCCGGACACGAACGTGTTGATGCTTACTTCGTACGCGGACGAACAGGCGGTGATGGCCTCGATCGTGGCCGGGGCAAGCGGCTTCATCCTGAAGGAGGTGCAGACCCCGGACCTCATCGAGGCGATGCGGGTGGTGGGCCGCGGCGGGAAGATCCTGGACCCTACGAGCTCGGCTGCGGTGATTGAGCAGATCCGGCGGGGGAACGTGGTGAGCGAAGAGGACCGGATGGCGCAGCAGCTCAGCGAGCGCGAGCTTCGCATTTTGGAGCTGATTGCCGAGGGGATGACGAATCGCGAGATCGGGGAGCAGCTATACCTTTCCGAAAAGACGGTGAAGCACCACGTGAGCGACATCCTGAGCAAGCTCGGGCTGACGCGGCGGGTGGAGGCGGCGGGCTTTGCCATCCGGCGGGCGGCGAAACGGATGCCGGATTAGGGCAAGCGCGAGCGGGCGACCAGGGCGATGCGGGGGCATCATCCCGGCGCGCGCGCAGCCGCGTCCGTACGCTTCGGCTAGACTGCGCGGCATGAAACGTACGACCGTCGGACACGTCGAAGTCACAGCCCTTGTCGACACCGTCGAGGCGTATCCCGCTTCGACGGTCTACCCGAAGGTGGACCTTTCGCCGTACGGGCGGCATTTGGATGCGGAAGGCAGGGTGCCGCTGAACTTCGGCTCATTCCTGGTGAGAGATGGCGCGCTGCTATTGCTCGTCGATACGGGCTGGGGGCCGGAGCACAACGGGCGGCTGCTTGCGGAGCTGGCCGAGGCCGGGGTGAAGCCAGCCCAGGTGACGCATGTGCTGTTCACGCATCTGCACGGCGACCACACGGGGTGGAACTTCGACCGGGCAACGGGCAAGGTCGTCTTCCCCGGGGCGAAGTTCCTCGTTCCGAAGCGCGACTGGGAGCACTACGGGGCAAGCGCGGCGGTGCCACCGGCACGCTCCAACGAGTCGTTCGAGCGGGATGTCCGGCCGCTGGAGGCGCTGGGCGTGATGGAACTGGTGGAAGGGGAGCGGGCGCTCTCGGCTGCGCTCATGGCCATCCCGACGCCGGGGCATACGCCGGGCCACACGAGCGTGGTCATCACGTCGGGCGGAGAGCGCGGGTTCATCCTCGGAGATGTGGTGATTTCGGCGATCGATGCGGAGGACCCCGACATCGACTCGATATTCGACTGGGATAGCGGCATCGCACGAGAAACGCGCAAACGAACGGTCGAGCGGTTGATCGCCGATGGGTCGATCGTGGGAGCAAGCCACCTGCCGGCGCCGGGGCTGGGGCGGTTTGTGCGCGAGGGGCAGCGGCAGTGGTGGCAGCCGCTGTAGGCCCGCCTGGAGTTGCCGTTTCCGCTTCGAAAAACTGGCTTCGGAACCCCTCTCCTGATAAACTGTGAAGGTAAGCGAACGAATTGCCTGATCCCGCTCCCGGGAGGGCAAGGCGCGCCAGGATAGCTCTTTCGACCATGACCACACAGGCAACGTCGTCTACCTATACCGCCGAGAACATCCAGGTTTTGGAGGGGCTCGAAGCGGTCCGGCGCCGGCCGGGCATGTACATCGGGACGACCGACAAGGCTGGTCTCCACCACCTGATCAAGGAGCTCGTCGACAACGCGGTCGACGAGGCGATGGCGGGGTTCTGCGACCGCATCGAGGTCATCTTCCACGCCGATGGCTGGTGCACGGTTATCGATAACGGGCGCGGGATTCCCGTGGACGTGCAGAAGCAGACGGGCAAGAGCGCGGTGGAGACGGTGCTGACGGTGCTCCATGCCGGGGGCAAGTTTGGCGGCGGCGGGTACAAGGTATCGGGCGGCCTGCACGGTGTGGGCGCCAGCGTGGTGAACGCGCTCTCCGAGCAGATGTGGGTGGAAGTGGTACCGGACCCGGACGTGCAGGGGGCGGATAAGGCGGGGAAGGTGTACCGGCAAGAGTTTGCGCGGGGCGTGCCGCTCGGGGAGCTGGTGCCGCTCAAGCTGACGGAGCCGCGGCCGACCGGTTCGACCATCAGCTTCAAGCCGGATGCCGCGATTTTCGAGAGCGTGGACTTCGACTTCAAAATCGAAGCGGAACGGCTACGGATGTATGCCTTCCTGACGAAGAAGGTGTGGTTCCGCCTCTTCGATGAGCGGACGGGCCAGGAAGTGAACTACTACTTCGAGGGCGGAATCAAGAGTTTCGTCCGGCACATGAACCGGGAGCGCGAAGCGATCAACCTCGAGCCGGTGTACGTGGAGCGCGAAATCGATGGGAACGTCATCGAGTGCGCCATCCAGTACAACGACGGGTTCAACGAGGCGGTGTACACGTTCGCGAACTCGATCAACACGATCGACGGCGGCTCGCACATGACGGGCTTCCGGCAGTCGCTCACGCGTGTGCTGAACGATTATGCGCGCAAGAACAAGATTTTGAAGGACGCCGACCCGAACCTGACAGGCGAGGACGTGCGCGAAGGCCTGGTGGCGGTGGTCTCGGTGAAGCTGCCGGAGCCGCAGTTTGAGGGCCAGACAAAGACGCGCCTGGGCAACCCGGAGGTGGCCGGCCAGGTGCAGACGGTGGTCGGCGAGGCGCTCGCGCAGTACCTGGAGGAGAACCCCTCGGACGCGAAGCGGATCATCGAGAAGTGCCTGGTGGCGAGCCGGGCGCGCGAGGCGGCGCGGAAGGCGCGCGACCTGGTGCAGCGCAAGAGCGCGCTGGAGAGCGGGACGCTCCCGGGCAAGCTGGCGGACTGTTCGAGCCGCGACCCCGAGGAATCGGAGCTGTTCATCGTCGAGGGCGACTCGGCGGGCGGTTCGGCAAAGCAAGGGCGCGACCGGAAGTACCAGGCGATCCTGCCGCTTTTCGGGAAGATCCTGAACGTGGAGAAGGCACGGCCCGACAAGATGCTGGGCCACGAGGCGATCCGGCTGGTGATCTCGGCGCTGGGGACGGGCATCCGCGAGACGTTCGATGTGACGCGGTTGCGCTACCACAAGGTGATCATCATGACCGACGCGGACGTGGATGGGGCCCACATCCGGACGCTGCTGCTGACGTTCTTCTTCCGGAACATGCCAGAGCTCATCGAAGGCGGGTACCTGTACATCGCCCAGCCGCCGCTGTACCGGGCGGCCTCGGGCAAGGATGTGCGGTACTTCTACAACGACGCGGAGCTGGAGGAGTACCGGAAGCAGAGCAAGCGCACGAACCTGAACGTGCAGCGCTTCAAGGGCCTTGGCGAGATGAACGCGGAGCAGCTCTGGGAGACGACCATGAAGCCGGATGCGCGCATGCTGCTC
Organism: uncultured Anaerolineaceae bacterium; assembly: GCA_964648195.1. Classification (GTDB taxonomy): domain Bacteria; phylum Chloroflexota; class Dehalococcoidia; order Tepidiformales; family Tepidiformaceae; genus Amarobacter. Next base: position 37,364 of record CAZYLL010000007.1, read on the forward strand.
CAGGTGACGGTCCACGATGCAGGAGCGGCCGATCAGCTGTTCTACGAGCTCATGGGCGATGAGGTGAGCCACCGGCGGCGGTTCATCCAGGCGAATGCGAGCCAGGTGAAGAACCTGGACATTTAGCCGTCAGTCGTAAGCCGCTGGCCGTTCGCACGATCGGCTCACGCGATTGAGTCACGATGGTGGGAACGGCGGGGTCGGGTGGCGTGAGGGCGGTTCCGGGGTGGTCAGGCCAAGCGTTCGAGGATGCGGTCGAGGATGGCGTGGCCAACCGCGTACTTGCTCATGAGCGGGAGCTCCTCGGTGCGGCCGTCGCTGTGGAAGATGATGACCTCGTTGGTCTCTGTGCCAAAGCCGGAGCCGGCGGCGCTGACATCGTTTGCCACAATGAAGTCGAGGCGCTTGGCCGGGATCTTTTGCTGCGCGTACTCGCGGAGGTTGCGCGTCTCGGCGGCGAAGCCGACGCGGACGCCACCAGCAGGCAATGTCGCGATAATGTCGGGATTCTGGACCAGCTCGACAGTCAGCGCGTCGTGCCCGTCGGCCTTCTTGAGCTTGTGGTCAGCGGGATTGGCCGGGCGGAAGTCGGCCGGGGCGGCGGCCATGATGATGGCGTCGGAATCAGCGGTTGCCTGTTCGAGCGCTACGAGCATCTGTTCGACCGTGGCGACATCGATGCGATGGACGCCCCAGGGCGACTCGAGGGCGACCGGGCCGGCGACAAGGGTGACGCGGGCGCCCCGGTCGCGAGCGGCCTCGGCGATGGCGAAGCCCATCTTGCCGGTAGAGCGGTTGCCGACGTAGCGGACGGGGTCGATGGGCTCGTGGGTGGGGCCAGCGCTGACGACGATGTGGCGACCGCGGAGGTCGCCGGTGCGCTGGCCGAGGAGCGTGCGCAAGGCACCAACGATCTGCGAAGGCTCGGCGAGGCGCCCGAGGCCGGTGCGTCCTGTGGCGAGGCGCCCGAGCACCGGGCCGACGACCTCGACGCCACGCTCGCGAAGGGTGGCGATGTTGTCCTGGGTGGCAGGGTGTTCCCACATCTGGTTGTCCATGGCGGGCGCCAGGAGGATGGGGGCGGTGGTGGCCAGGGCGGTGAGCGTGACCATATCGCCGGCGTTGCCGTGAGCAAGGCTGGCGATGCAACCGGCGGTGGCCGGCGCGATGACGTAGGCATCGGCGCGGCGGGCGACCTCGACGTGGGCCTCTGCCTCGGCTGTGCTGAACATGTCGACGACGACTTCGCGCCCGGTGAGGGATTGGAACGTGAGCGGGGCGATGAACTTCGTGGCGGCCGGGGTCATTACGACTTCGACGCCGGCGCCGGCCTGGCGGAGCTTGCTCGCGAGGTCGGCGGCCTTGTAGCAGGAGATGGAGCCGGTGACGCCGAGGACGACGTGACGCCCGGCGAGGGGAAGGTCGGGATGGTGGGCCGGGGAATCTTGCATGGGGGTCTCAGTGCCCTTCGGCGTTGAGTTCGTAGATGAGGCGGAGGCCGATGAGGGTAAGGTCGCCGTTGACGATGTCAATGCAGTCAGTTTCGGATGCGATGAGGGAGGAGAGCCCGCCGGTGGCGACGACCTTCGGGTTGCCGCCGAGCTCGGCCTTGAAGCGGGCGACAAGCCCTTCGACGAGGCCGACGTAGCCGAAGAGGATGCCGGACTGCATTGCGTGGATGGTGTTCTTGCCAATCGCGACCGGGGGCCGCTCGAGCTGGACGCGGTAGAGCATGGCGGCGCGGCTGAAGAGGGCCTCGCTGGCGATGCCGATGCCGGGGGCGATGGCGCCGCCAAGGTAGTCGCCCTGCTCGTTGACGGCGTCGAAGACCGTTGCTGTGCCGAAATCGACGATGATGACTGGCGTCCCGTAAAGCTTGCTTGCGGCGACGGCGTCGATGATGCGGTCAGCCCCGAGTTGCTTCGGATTGTCGTAAAGGATGCGGACCCCGGTGCGGAGGCCGTGGCCGACGAGCATGGGGTTGATGTGGAAGTACTTGCGGCAGACCTGCTCGAAAGTCGGGATGAGGGGTGGGACATCGCAACCGATGATGCAGGCGGTGACATCGGAGGGGTTGATGCCGCCGCTGTTGAGCAGGGTCATGAGGAGGACGCCGTATTCGTCGGGGAGTTTTTCCTGTTCGACGCCGATGCGCCAGGTATTCGCGATGGTTTCGCCATCCCAGAGGCCGATGTGGATGGAGGTGTTGCCGATATCGAGCGCGAGAAGCATTCCTGCGTACCGTCCTGGCTTCGGGCCATCGGTGGTCCCGGTGCCGCGCCAAGGGTACAGGGTTTTGGTTGGAAGTTCGAAGGACGACGTGCGAAGTGAGCCAGCCCGGGGATTGACGACTTGCGGCTGCCAACGGCCAAAGGCGGGGGACGGGCGGAGGGGAGGGTTCAGGCGGGCCCGGGTTCTTCGCTGCCAAGGATCCGGCGTGGCCACTCGCGGATGGGGGGGAGCGATTCACGATACTTGAAGTAGAACACCGTGGAAGGGACGAGCAGAGCGACCACGATGAGGGAGAGCGTGACCGCCTGGGCCTCCCAGGATTTGCCGAAAGAATCACCGAAGCCCACGACCACGGTGGTCGGCACAATCGAACCCAGGAACACCAGCGTGATGAAGAGGCGGAACGACATGCCGGTGAGGCCGGCGGCATAGGCGGCGAAGTCGAACGAGACGGGCATCATGCGCCACCAGAAGACGATCTGTGGGCCCATCTGGCGGGCCATCTGGTCCACGCGTTTGGCGCCTTCCTCACCGATGAGCCGGGGGATGAAGCGGCGGCCGAGCCTGTGCGAGATGTAGAAAATGATGGCCGAGCCGATGAGCTGGCCGATGACGCAGTAGACGACGCCCCAGAACGTGCCCCAGGCGATACCCGCGGCGATCATGAACGGCGGGTTCGGGATGGGGGCGAAGACCATGGCCACGGCGAGGACGGTGATGAGCAGGACTGGCCCCCAGGGGCCGAGATCGCGAATCCACTCGCGGACATCATCGACCTGGAGGTCGCCGACGATGAAGTCGGTCATGATGAGGGCCGAGGCCCCGGCGACGGCCACCAGGCTGAGGAGACGGCGCCGCATGCGCGCGTTGGCCAGCAATGGGGTTCCCTTGACGGGAGCGGGCTGCTCGCCGCGGATGAGGTCGCCGATTTCGCCCCAGACGAGGTAGGCAGAGACGATGCCGAGCCCGAGGGCGACCCCGCGCGAGTGGACGGTGAGGTAGACCGCGGCCGTCACCGCGATGCCCGCAAGGACGGCGAGGGTAACGACGACGTTTTCGCGCACGACTGGAATGCTACGGCACCACGGTCAGTGGGCAATCGTGGGGCTTGCCGCGGGCTTGACGGGAGCCGCGAAACACGGCGGAAACGGCGATGCCTCAGAGTGGCGCCATGAGAACTCTTGCGTCCCTGAAGGTCCGGCATGCGAACGAAGGGGACCTCGAAGCGATTAACCGTATCTACAACCACGAGATCGTGCACGGGACCGCCACCTGGGACACTGAGCCGTGGACGGTCGACCAGCGGCGAGGGTGGTGGGCCGACCACAACGACCCGTTGCAGCCGGTGATTGTGGCCGAGGACGGGTCGGGCGTGGTGGGGTTCGCGTACCTGACGCTGATGTCGAAGAAGCAGGGGTGGCGGTTCACGCGGGAGGACACGATCTATATCGACGAGCGGTGCCGGGGGCAGGGGGTTGGCGGCGTCCTCCTGGGGGCGTTGCTGGAGGAGGCGCGGGCCATCGGGGTGCGGCTGGTGGTGGCGTCGATCACGTCGACGAACGAAGTAAGCATCCGGCTGCACAAGCGGTTCGGGTTCGAGGTAGTAGGGACGTTGCGGAACGCGGGATACAAGTTCGGGGAGTGGCTGGATACGACGTACATGCAGGTGGACCTGGAAGTTGCGAGCGGCGAGTAGCGAGTTACGAGGGGGAATCTCAAATCGTAAATCGTGAATCGGATGGGCCCGGCGGTGGTGCGCCTAGCGGATGACGAAGTAGCGGGCTTCGGGGTGGTGGACGACCACGGCGCTGGTCGTCTGTTCGGGATGCCACTGGAACGTCTCGCTGAGCTCGACGCCGATGCGGCGGGGGTCAAGGAGGCGGGCTGTCTTGAGCTGCTCCTCAAGGTCCGGGCAGGCGGGATAGCCGAAGGCGTAGCGGGCGCCCTGGTAGCCCTGGGCAAAGAGCTTCCGCATCTCCTTGGCGTCGCTGCCGGCGATGCCGAGTTCTTCGCGCATGCGCTTGTGCCACATCTCGGCGAGGGCCTCGGCGCTTTCGACGGCGAAGCCGTGCCAGTGGAGGTAATCGCGGTAGTCGTTGGCCTCGAAGAGCTGCTTCGCGAATGCGCTCGCGCGGTCGCCCATAGTGACCACAAAGAGGCCGACCACATCGTACTGCGGGCCTGAGGGGTTGGATCGAGCCTCCTCGACCGAGAGGAAGAAGTCGGCGATGCAGAGGCGGCGGCCGGTGGGCTGGCGGGGGAAGGTGTAGCGCACGGGTTCGCCGGCTGGCTTGCCATCTTCGAGTCCAGGCCAGGTGATGAGCTCGTTCTTGTCGGCCAGGCATGGGAAGTAGCC
>CAZYLL010000007.1:41961-130063 GCA_964648195.1 uncultured Anaerolineaceae bacterium
CTATAAATAAACTATTACACTACACGACAATATAACGATCTATTCGCCCTGGCACGGGAAGTAGCCGTAGACCACCTGCGGGACGAGCAACTGCTCGGCGATGGCACGCTCCTGCCAGCGGCGGAAGATGGGCCGGACCTCGGACTCAATGAAGTCGGCGTACTCGGTCTCGGTGCGGTCGCCACGCTGGTACTGCCACTGGCCCCGGAAGAGGGCGGTCTCGTTGATGTAGGGGTAGATGTCGCGGAGCGGGAGGCCGCGGACGACGCGGCTACCCCAGAACGGCGGCGTGGGGATGGGCACCCCGCGGGTGACTCCAGAGGGCGCGTAATCGTGTTCGCCAGGGAGGCCCTCGGCGGGTGGGACATCGAGGCGGACTTCGTCGTAGCCGGTATCCCCGCCACCCTTCAGCTCCTGGCCACCGCGGGTGAGGACGGGGAGGGGCCTGCCTTCGCGAAGGGCGGGGATGACACGGTCGAGCGTGGCGAGCCCTTCAAAAGCGTCCTGGGCGTAGTAGACACTGCCCTTGTAGATGCTACGAAGGTCGTCTTCGACGTATTTGCGGGTGAGTGCGGCACCGCCGAGGAGGACGGGGAAGTGGAAGAGCTCACGTGCGTTGAGCTCTTCGAGGTCTTCGCGCATGACGACGGTGCTCTTCACGAGGAGGCCAGAGAGGCCGATTGCATCGGCCTGCACCTCCTCGGCCTTTTCGATGATGTTCTGGATGGGCTGCTTGATGCCCAGGTTGTAGGTCGTGTAGCCGTTATTGCTGAGGATGATGTCCACGAGGTTCTTGCCAATGTCGTGGACATCGCCGCGGACCGTGGCGAGGATGATGCGCCCCTTGGTCTGTCCTTCGACGCGCTCCATGTGCGGTTCGAGGTAGGCGACGGCAGTCTTCATGGTTTCGGCCGACTGGAGGACGAAGGGAAGCTGCATCTTGCCCGAGCCGAAGAGATCGCCAACGACGCGCATCCCATCGAGCAGGTGCTCGTTGATGATGGTGAGCGGGTCGAAGCGGGCCAGGGCCTCATCAAGGTCGTCCTCGATGCCGCGGCGGTCGCCGTCGATGATGCGTTGCTTGAGGCGGGTCTCGACCGGGAGGGCGGAACGGTCGGGTTTCGCTTCCCGGGCCGTCTCGACGTTTTCGAAGAGGGCGATGAAGTGGTGCAGGGGGTCGTAGCCTTCCCTGCGGCGATCGTAGATGAGGTCGCGGGCGGTTTCGAGCTGGCCCTGGGGGATGCGGTTGAGGGGGAGGATCTGTTTCGCGTTGACGATGGCGGCATCGAGGCCGTGCTCGATGGCCTCGTAGAGGAAGACCGAGTTGAGGACCCGGCGGGCGGCGGGTTTGAGCCCGAACGAGCAGTTTGAGACGCCAAGGATGGTGTGGACGCCGGGGAGCTCGGCCTTCACCTGGCGGATGGCCTGGAGCGTTTCGACCGCATCGCGGCGGAGGTCTTCCTGGCCGCCGGAGAGGGGGAAGGTGAGGCAGTCGAAGAGGAGATCGCCGGGCTCCATGCCGTAGCGGTTGACGGCGATGTCGTAGATGCGCTTCGCGACGCGCACCTTCCATTCGGTGGTGCGGGCCTGGCCCTGCTCGTCGATCGTGAGGGCTACGGCAGCGGCGCCATGGCGGCGGATGAGTGGCAGGAGGCGGGTGATCTTGCGCTCGCCATCTTCGAGGTTGATGGAATTGACGATCGGTTTGCCGCCATAGAGCTTGAGCGCGGCTTCAACGACCGCAACCTCGGTGCTATCGAACATGAGCGGGAGGGTGGACTGGGTGCGGAGCGCGCCAACGAGGCGCTCAATGTCGGACACGCCATCGCGGCCGACGTAGTCGACCATGACGTCGATGACGTGGGCGCCCTCGGCCGCCTGTTCGCGTGCAAGGGCGACCATGCCATCGAGGTCCTCAGCGAGGAGGAGGTCCCGGAAGGCGCGGGAACCTGTGGCGTTTGTCCGTTCGCCGACGACGAGGAAGGAAGTTTCTTGCTCGAGAGGGACGCTGGTGTAGAGCGAAGAGACGTTCGCTTCGTAGGGGGCGTGGTCGCCGAGGAAGAATGCGCTGGCTGCGGGGCGGCGCTTCGGAGGCCGGTTGCGGCCGATTCTGGCGATGGCGGCTTCGAACATGGCCGGGGTAGTGCCGCAGCATCCGCCGACGATGTTGGTGCCGAACTCGTTCACGAAGATCTCGTGATAGCGGGCGAACTCGTCAGGGCTGAGGGTGTAGCAGGCCTGGCCATCGATGACTTCCGGGAGCCCTGCGTTGGGCGCGATAAAGACTGGCCGGCGTGAGTGTTCGGCGAGGTAGCGGACGTGTTCCACCATCTGCTCCGGGCCGGTAGCACAGTTGATGCCGACGATATCGACGATGTCGAGCGGGTCGAGGGCGGTGAGGGCGGCGCCGATGTCCGAGCCCAGGAGCATGGCGCCGGTGGTCTCGATGGTGACGCTTGCGATGACGGGGATGCGCTTGCCGGTGAATTCGAAGGCCCCGGCGGCGCCGGCGAGGGCGGCCCTGGTCTGGAGGAGGTCCTGGCAGGTCTCGATCTTGAGGACGTCGATGCCGCCCTCGATCAGGCCAATGCACTGTTCGCGGGCGCCCTGGACAAGCTCGTCCCAGGTGATGTGGCCAAGGCTGGGGAGCTTCGTCCCGGGCCCGATGGTGCCGAAGGCGTAGCGGGGCCACTCGGGCGTGCTGTAGCGATCCCGCACGCGGCCGATGACCTGCGCGGCGAGGCGGTTCAGCTCGCGCGTGCGATCGGCCAGTCCGAATTCGGCGAGGACGACCTCGTTCGCGCCAAACGAGCAGGAGTCGACAGCATCGAGGCCGGCGGAATAGAAGGTGTGGTAGATGCGCTCGAGGGTTTCGGGGCTGGAGACGTTGAGCCATTCGGGGCAGCCGTCGTGGGCCTCACCATCGGGAGCGACGTAGGCCTCCGGGCCGAGGTTAAACGAGAGCAGCGTGGAACCGATGGGCCCGGCGGTATAGAGCACCTGGCCCCGCAGGCGGTTGAGCAGCGGGTGATCGAGCGGCCGATACATGTGTGTGCAACCAGCGTACATGGTGGCACGCGGTAGCAGCCACGCTGGGAAGGTCAGGGCTGGATGGAAAGGGCGTCGATGTCTTCGCCGACGACGGCGGTGTAGTCCTCGCAGGAAGCGCCGCAAGCAGGCCGGGACTGGCTCCATGCGCACCAGACGCCAAGAAGGGCGATGCCCCAGAGAACAACACCTCGGGCCAACCCGGCGGCGGCGCGCGACGGTTGGAGCTGGATGCGGAAGCCGTAGCCTGTGAGACTCAGGGCTACGAGCAGACTGAGCGGGAGCCGCGCGAGGTCGTCTCGCACGGGGGCCTCCCAAGCGTTCGCCGATACCGTATCAGCAGCGGGCGGCCGATTCTATACGGCGTGGGCCGCTGGCACTTCCGGGCGGGAGATGCCCGGCAGGCGGGGGACGGCGATGCGTGGCCGCGACTGCGAAAGCGGCGGCACCGGGCCGCTAAGCAGGGCGAAGAACGCTGGAGGCCAGCCTGAAGCGCCCTCACGAACCGCGGACCGGCGTCCGGGGGCGGCCCAGCGTTAGAAGCCGATGTAGAGGCGCGGGTCGACCGGGCCGCCGAAGTAGCGGATCTCGAAGTGGAGGTGGTGGCCGGTGGTGTAGCCGGTGAGGCCGGAGAGGCCGAGGACCGTGCCGGCGCTGACCGCCTGCCCGGGGGTGACGCGGATCTCGCTCATATGGGCATGGAGCGTGGTCCACCCTTCGCCGCAGTCGACGACAACGTAGTAGCCGTAGCTGTAGGTCAGGTACTCGACACGGGTGACGACGCCATCGCAGACGGAGAACAGCGGCGAGGGGCCGAAGCCGTAGAGGTCGAGGTCGATGCCTTCGTGGATACGGCCGGGGCCGCGGTAAGTCCCGAACTCGTCGCTGACGCTGTGCCAGGCCGCGACCGGGAAGGCGGAGAACCGGCCACCCGATGCGATCGGCGCGCTGCCGCCCGCGGACGGGCCGTTTGGCCTGGATGCCGGGGCGGGAGGAGGTGGCGGTGGTGGTGGTGGCGGCTTGGGAGTGGCGCCGACGAGGAGCAGGTACTTGCCGGCTTCGAGGTTCGAGGGGTCGGAGATGCCATTTGGCTTGTACTCAACGACTGCCGATGAGGTGATGTTGTCGTACTGGGCGACGATGGAGTCGACGGTTTCGCCGTAGCCAACTTTGTGCAGGATACCGTCCTTCCGCGGGATGACGAGGACCATGTCGCGCGGGATGAGGTTGGCGTTGGTGACGGTCTTGTTGTTATCGAGGAGGGTCTGGACGGTGACGCCGAACTTGCTGGCCACGCCTGAGATGGTGTCGCCGGCCTGGGTCTTGTATTCGACGATGGGGCTGCGGGGGTCGATGATCTCGGCGAGCGGCTTGATGCCCGCGCCGACCTCGCCAGAGGTGACGGCGGCGGCGGTGACGCCGGAGGAGAGCGAGAGGGTCGGGGAGACGCCGCCAACGGCGCGGAGGCTTGCGGTTTCGGAGCGTGGCGCGATGGCGGCGACCGACCCCAGGGTCTGGACCCCACCACCGGGGCGGAAATAAGTGACAGCCTTTGCGTTCGAGCCCCCCGCGAGACCGGAGAGGCTGACCGGGGGAACAGTGGAGATGGTGGAAGCGCGGGAGGAGTTGGGGAAGCGGGCTGCGCCGAAGACGGCGGCAAGCGCCAGCATCACGATGAGCACGTGAACCGTGAGTCGCCCGTGGCGCGCTGCGTGCGCGTGGGATCGTGCGCGTGTTCCCTCGATTCCCATACACCGTCCGGTCAGGTTGTGGTGGCGGAGCGAACCATCACCACAGGCTGAGCACTGCCTAACCTTGCTCGCATTCTCCTTTACGTGCTATCCCCGCCGCCTCTGATTGCGGGGATGCCTGGCCCCTAGGGAGTTTGGCCCTAGAGGTCCGTCCTCAAGCTGGCGAGGAACTCCTCGTTTGAATTGGTCCTCGCGATCCGTTCGAGCAGCCGTTCGGTTGCCTCGAGCTGGTTCGGCGAGTTCTGCGAAATCATAGCCGTCATGCGGCGGACGAGCCAGACACCTTTCAGGGTCTTTTCATCGAGCAGCAGCTCCTCACGGCGGGTGCTGCTCCCCTGGACATCGATGGCGGGATAGAAGCGGCGCTCGGCGAGCTTGCGATCGAGGCGAAGCTCGAGGTTGCCGGTGCCCTTGAACTCTTCGAAGACGACCTCATCCATGCGGGAGCCGGTATCGACCAGGCAGGTGGCGAGGATGGTGAGCGAGCCGCCTTCCTCGCACTTGCGGGCGGCGCCGAAGAGGCGCTTGGGCGGGTAAAGCGCGATGGGATCGACGCCACCGGAAAGGGTGCGGCCGCTGGGCGGGAGGGCGAGGTTGTAGGCGCGGGTGAGCCTGGTGATCGAGTCGAGGAGGATGACGACATCCTTGCCGCCTTCGACCAGGCGCTTGGCGCGTTCGAGGGCCATTTCGGCGACGCGGGTGTGGTCTTCGACGGGCTCGTCGAAGGTACTGCTCACCACCTCGCCGCGGACGCTGCGCTGCATGTCCGTGACTTCTTCCGGGCGTTCGCCGATGAGGAGGACGATGAGGTGAACGTCGGGGTAGTTGGTGGAGATACCGTTAGCGATGTTCTTGAGGAGCATCGTCTTGCCGGCCTTGGGGGGCGAGACGATGAGGCCGCGCTGCCCACGCCCGATGGGGGCAATGAGGTCGATGATGCGATGGGTGAGGTTATCAGGGGTGGTTTCGAGCTTGAGCTGCTGATTGGGGAAGATGGCGGTCAGGTTTTCGAAGTAGGGGCGGCGCTTGGCGGTTTCCGGGTCCATGCCGTTGACGGCTTCGACCTTGAGGAGGCCGTAGTACTTCTCGTTGTCCTTGGGGTGACGGACCTGGCCGGTGACGTAATCGCCGGGGCGGAGGGCGAAGCGGCGGAGCTGGGACTGGGAGACGTAGATGTCGTGGGGTCCGGGGAGCATCGACTCGCCGCGGAGGAAGCCGTAGTTGCCATCGTCGCTGACTTCGAGGAAGCCGCCGGAGAAGACGTTGCCGCGGGCCTCGGCCTGGGCCTGGAGGAGGCGGAAGATGAGGTCGGACTTGCGAAGGACGCCAGCATCTTCGAGGCCCATCTGGGCGGCGATTTCGATGAGCTGCTCGCGAGACTTCTGTTCGAGCTCGGCGATGTTGAGTGGCGCCATCTGGCGCTGGCCCTCACGCTCGGGGCGTTCGCCACGGTCGCGGTCACGATCTCGTTCGCGGTCGCCCCAGCGGCGTTCACGGCCTTCGGCGCCTTCGCGGGGGCGCCACTGGCGCTCTTCGCGCGCGGGGCGATCCTCGCGGGCCTCGCGGGCCTCAGGCTCGCTGCGGGGCCGCTCCTCGCGGCGGAACTGGCGCTCCTGGGGCTGTTGCGACTGCTCCGGTTCGGACTCGGCCGTGGTTTCGGGTGCTTCGCGGCGGAAGGCGCGGCGGGCAGGCTTCTCGAGGGTCACTGCATCACCGGGCTGGGCGGGCTCCCCGTTGGTAGCACCGTTCGCGGCTGCCGCCGCGGCAACATCCACAACGTCGCTCTCGGGTGGGGCCGCCTTGGGGGCACGGGTGCGGCGGCGGGGTGCTGGGGGTGGAGTCGCAGCCTCGGGTGCGCCGGTTCCAGTGGAGGGGGAGGTTTGTTCGTGGAGGTCAGTTTCTTGCAAGGGAGCTACCGTGTGCGTGCGTGTTGTGCCCGGGGGAGGGTTGGGCAATTCGGCCGAGATGGGGTTATCGTCTTCAGCTCTTTGGGACGGAGAAGGGGGTGCTGGTGAACGCCGGGTACCGGCGCCGTCCTGTCCAGCTAGATCAAAGATACGACGCACGGCGAGGAGCGCGCAACTGACAGTGCGGCGCCGTACCGCGCGGACTGGGCCGGGACGCCTGCGCGGGCCGCGGTGTCGATCATCCGCCCGGGGCAATCGTTCAGCGTGGCCCGGACTCCATCCGCCTGAAGAAGTCGTCGAGCTCCTTGCCCGGTTCGGGGGCGAAAGTTTCCTCGAGCCGCGTCATCGCGCCCATCCGGTCGAGGCGGAAGTCGCGGAAATCGTTCCGGAGCTCGCACCAGGCAGTCAGCGACCACTTGTTGCCCCAGAAGAACAGGCCGAGCGGCCGCACGGTCCGGTGGGTGAGTGCCCCCTCGGCGTCGGTGTAATCGAGGTGCACTTTCTGGCGGGCATCGATTGTCTCGCGCAGCTCGGCGAGGGTGCCGGCGATGGCATGCGAGACATGGAACCCCGGCGCAAAGAGGCGCGACTCACTGACCTTGCCTTTCAGCCGTTCCGGTAGCGCCGCTTCGATGCGCGCGAGGGCTGATTCCGCGGCGCGGGCAAGCGTCTCATCCGCCCATGAGCTCACCACGCGCGAGCCGAGCACCAGCGCCTCGACCTCGTCCGCGGTGAACATCAGTGGCGGGAGGTCGAATCCGCGGCGCAGCGTGTAGCCGACGCCGGCCTCGCCCGCAATCGGCACACCCGAGCGGACGAGGTCGGCGATATCGCGGTAGACGGTCCGCTCCGAGACCTCCAGCTCCCCGGCAATGGCGGCCGCGGTGAGCACGTGGCGGCGCCGGAGGAGCTGGATGATCTGGAACAGGCGGTCTGCGCGCCGCATGGGTCACGCCGCGCTTGTGGCGGTCAAACAGCGACCGTCTCGCCCTCAGGGCGGGCAAGCTCGGGCCGGTACTCGATGAGCTGGACGCGGTTGCCATCCGGGTCTTCGAAGGTCGAGATGACTCCTCCCCAGAACTCGACGCCGCGATCGCGAATGAATTTCACACCGGCCTTCTCCAGGCGCTCGTGTTCGGCATCGATGCCGCTGATGTGGAGGTCGATTATCGCCCGGGCCGGCTCCGAAGCGGGCCCGGAAATCTCGGAGTGGTCGACGATGAAAAGGACGGCGCCGGGGCCGATGTGGAACGACTGGTCTCCCATGCCCTCGGTAGGCTGGAGGCCAACCACCTCGCGATAGAAGGCACCGAGCCGCCGGGGATGCGGGCTGGCGAGCTGGATCGAGACCTGGTTGATTTCCATGTGGGGCACTCCCCCGGGTGGTGTCCAGCGTGCGGAGCACGTGGCCCGCACATCGTGCCCGGCCCGTGCTGACAGCATTATGGCAGGAGCGCCGGACGGAAACCGGGGACTGGTGACACCATCCTGTCAGGAGAGTGTCAGCTTTGGAGCCGCGATGGCCGGGGCGGCGCATGACCGTCACCGCCCCCGGCTGTCAGTCGAAGAGGAGCACGGTTCGGGCGACCTCGCCGGCTTTCATCGCGCGGAATGCCTCGTTCACATCTTCGAGCCGGCCGGTGCGGGTGATCATTTCGTCGAGCTTGAGCCGGCCCTGCATGTAGAAGTCGACGTAGCGTGGCATGTCCTTCAGGAACCGGTTGGAGCCCATAGAGCTCCCCTGGATCTTCTTCTCCTGGAGGAAGGATGGGCCATCGAGCTCGACCTTCTGGCCGACGGGGATCATGCCGATGACCGTTGCGGTGCCACCGATGGCAAGGCACTCGAAGGCCTGCTCGGCAGCGCGCTTCAGGCCGATTGCCTCGAACGAGTATTCGACGCCACCGTTGGTGAGCTCGCGAATAGCCTGCACGGGGTCGCTGGAGGAGGCGTCGACCACGTGCGTGGCGCCGAGGGCCTTGGCGGTGGCGAGCTTGGACTCGACGGTATCGACGGCGATGATCATGCGGGCGCCGCCAATGCGAGCGCCCTGGATGGCCGCGAGGCCGACGCCACCGCAGCCGAAGACGGCGACGGACGAGCCTGGCTCGATCTTCGCCGTGTTCAACACGGCGCCAACGCCGGTGGTCACACCGCAACCGATGAGGGCGGCGGCGGCGAAAGGCATATCGTTGCGCATCTTCACGATCGCGTTTTCGTGCACGAGCATCTTCTCGGCATAGCTTCCGAGGTTGGCGAACTGGGTCACGGGGGTGCCGTTCCAGCTGAGCTTCGGGGGCTGGTCCGGGCGGCGGCGCAAGTCGGGGTTGCGGCACAGGTTCGGCCGCCCGCTGACGCACATTTCGCAGTGTCCGCAGAAGACCGAGAGGCAGCAGATGACGTGGTCTCCTGGCTTCACGTAGGTCACCTGGTCGCCGACTTCTTCCACAACGCCGGCAGCTTCGTGGCCGAGGATCGCAGGCGGCGGGAGCGGGTAGAGCCCGTCGACGAAGTGCAGGTCGCTATGGCAAACGCCGGAGGCGACGGTGCGCACGACGACTTCGCGGGCCATTGGCTTATCGATGTGAACGTCTTCGATGGTGAGTGGCTGGTGGGGGCCGTGGAAAACGGCAGCTTTCATCGCGTGGGGTCCCTCCTCATGGGCGGAGGAATCCTAGCCGAATCGGTGAGGACTTGCGAGGGAACACGGCGTGGCGGCTGCTTGACGGAGCGGGGGGAGGATGGCAGGCAAATAAGAAGCCCGCCGGGCTGCGGACCAGCGGGCTTGCAGGGGTGCCTCCCCGTCGGATGGGGTGCTGCACATCCCTCATTACTCCCGGGTGCACGATTTGTTACGGGTGTCTGCCATCTTTTTCACACAAGGGCCGTCTTTCGGGACCGATTTCAGGGAAATCCCCCACAAGTAGGAGGGGCGGGTCGTCACAAGGAACACCCCGCGTTCGTCCGCCTTGCTGATGGGCGGGCGGGGCCGCTGCCCAACACTGGATGAGCGTGGCGGGCGAGCTCACCCCCGCCGCAGGGAGGATTATGTTGGGTAGTTTCCTTTCGCCGGACCGCCTTGCGCGCCGGAGCGCGAACCACCCGTGGCTCACGCTTGGCATCTGGTTCGTCATCATCGTGGCCGGGCTGGGCGCTGCCAGCCAGCTGAAGATCACGCCGAGCTGGGAGATCCGGGGCTCGGAATCGCAGAAAGCCGCCGACCTGCTCGAGGAGCGCATCCTGGGCCAGTCGCCGGCGGCCGAGACCATCGTGGTGCAATCGCGGTCGCTCACCGTCGACGACGCGGAATTCCGGGCTTTCGTCGAGGAGCTGACCGCCGAGATCCGGACCCTCGACGAGGCCGTTTCGAACGTCACCAACGTCTACGAGACGGGTGAGGAGGCGTTCGTCTCGGCCGACCGCCACACGACGATCCTGCCTGCGACGCTGGTGGGCGATATCGTGAAGGCGACCGACACCGTCGCGCCCCTTTCGGAACTGCTCGCCGAGCGGAACGGCGAACGGGGTTTCACGGTGCTCACGGCGGGTGATGGATCGATCTGGCACGACGCCAGCCACCAGTTCGAGAAGGACCTGGCCCGGGGCGAAGGCATCGGCCTGCCGATCGCGCTCCTCGTGCTGGTCATCGTCTTTGGGGCGGTGGTGGCGGCGGGCGTGCCGATTGTGCTGGCCCTGCTGGGCATCCTCATCTCGATGGGCATGACCGCCATCATCAGCCAGTTCGTGGGCATCGATAGCTCGACCATCAACATGATCACGATGATCGGCCTCGCGGTCGGCATCGATTACACGCTCTTCATTGTGGAGCGCTTCCGGGAGGAGCGTGCCGCTGGCCGCGCGAAGGTGGATGCAGTGGTTGCCTCGGGAAACACGGCCAGCAGGGCGGTGCTCTTTTCGAGTATTACCGTCATCATCGCGCTGGCCGGGCTGGTCATTGTCCCGGCGAGCATGTTTGCGGGCATGGCGATCGGCGCCATCACCGTGGTGGTTGCGGCCGTCGGGGTGGCGCTGACCCTGCTCCCGGCCGTGCTGAGCCTGCTGGGCGACCGGATCAACTGGCTCCGGCTGCCGGGACGGAAAGCGAAGGCCGAGCAGCCCATCGACTCCGGGTTCTTCGGCAAGACGACGATGCTGGTGATGCGGCACCCCTGGATTGCAGCGAGCGCCTCAATGGCCCTGCTGGTGGCGATGGCGGTCCCGTACGCGCGGATCAACATCGGCTCGCTCGGGCTGAGCACGTTCCCCCAGCACCTGCAGTCGGTCCAGGCCTTCAACATCCTGAACGAGGAGTTCTCGGCGGGGCTCATCGACCCGGCCGAGGTGGTGGTCGAGGGGAACGCCGATTCACCGGAAGTGTCGCTCGCAGTGGCGAACCTCCGCAAAGCCATCGCCGAAGACGCGGACTTCGCCAGCATGTCCACCCTCACCACCGTTGAGGGCGGCCAGTACGGCTACTTCACCATCCTGCTCAACGGCGATGCCAGCAGCGAGCGGGCGATGGATGCCCTCCGCCGCCTGCGCGCGGAGTACATCCCGGCGGCGTTCGCCAACACCGGCGCCGAAGTCTACGCCGGAGGCGGCACGGCCTCGAACGTGGACTACATCGACACCATGAACCAGTACCTGCCGATCGTGATTGCATTCGTGCTCACGCTGAGCTTCATCCTGCTGACCATGGTGTTCCGGTCGATCGTGATCCCGGTGAAAGCCATCATCATGAACCTGCTGAGCGTTGGCGCCGCGTACGGCCTGGTGGTTCTCGTGTTCCAGGAGGGTGTGGGCGCGGAGTTGCTCGGCTTCCGCCAGGCCGACCAGGTCGAGGCGTTCCTGCCGGTCTTCCTGTTTGCGGTGCTCTTCGGGCTTTCGATGGATTACCACGTGTTTCTCCTGAGCCGGATCCAGGAGCGCTTCCTCCACACGGGCGACAACGCGGGCGCCGTGGCCTATGGCCTGCGCTCGACTGCGCACATCATCACAGGAGCGGCGGCGATCATGATGGCCGTGTTCAGCGGCTTTGCCCTGGGCGAGATGATTGCGCTTCAGCAGGTTGGTTTCGGTCTCGCTGTCGCGGTGTTCCTGGATGCGACGGTCGTCCGCTCGGTTTTGGTGCCGGCGAGCATGGAGCTGCTTGGCTCCCGCAACTGGTACCTGCCTTCGTGGCTGGAATGGATGCCCCGGATCTCGGTGGAAGGGCCGGCGCACCCGGCAGCCGGGAAGCCATCTGGCCGAGAGGCGCCGGCCTTCGACTTCGGCGCCGTCCTTTCGAGCGGCGATTAGGCCCCCAATCGTCTCCTTCCCTGCGCCGAGGCCCCGGGCAGTTGCCCGGGGCCTCGCAGTGTGGGCGCTGCGTTGCGATCAGGCCCCCGCCCGCGGCGCCGATTCGAATCCACAGGTGCGGTGGGTCGCGTCGCAGAAGGGCTTTTTCGCCGACTGTCCGCAGCGGCAGAGGAACAAGGTTTCCTTCGCCTCGAACGTGTTGCCCTCGCGATCCCTGAGGATAGCGCCGCCGCGTACGATGTAGGGTCCGTTGTCGCGGATTTCGATGGTGACCTCGTCCATGATCAGTAGCCTCCTTTGTATTTGTGAGCAGTAGCCTATCAGGTAAGCAGGCACGCTGCCCGCAACCGACTACAATGCCACCCGTGGCCCGCATCGCGCTCTTCGACCCCTGCTACATGGCAACAATCCGTCCGCAGGACGCAGCGAACGCGCGGACGGTCCTCGAAGCGCTCGGCGATGAGGTGACGCTGCTTGATGGCCGGTGTTGCGGCCAGCCTGCGTTCAACAGCGGGTTCCGCGCGGAGGCAAAGGCGGCCGGGCGAGAACTGCTCCGTGCCGGGCAGCCCCACGCGACGGTGGTTACTACCTCGAGCTCGTGTACGAGCATGGTGCGGCACTACCTCCCCGGGCTGTTCGAAGGCGAACGTGCGCAGGGCGCGCTTCGCATTGCCGAGCGGTTCGTCGATTTCGCCAGCTATGTCGCTGCACACCCGAACCTGGGGCGGCTGGGGCTGCGGCTCGAAGGGGTGGTGGCGTACCACGATTCCTGTCACACGCGCCGCGAACTCGGCAGGTCGGCGGCAGTACTTCGGCTGCTCGGGGGCATCGAGGGCCTGGAAGTGCGGCGCCTTTCGTTCGAGGAGGAGTGCTGCGGCTTCGGCGGGACGTTCGCGCTTAAGCAGCCGGAGGTCTCGGTGGCGATGCTCACGGCGAAGCTGGAGGATGTGGGGCTGACGGGCGCGCGGGTAGTTGTCTCCACGGATGTCTCGTGCCTGGTCCACATTCAATCGGGCGCCGAGGGCATGGGCGTCCAGGTCGAAGGGTGGTCGTTGCCGGAGATCCTTGTGAGGGCGCTGGGGTGAGCCGGTACCGCGAACGGGCGGCGAAGGAGATCCGCGACCAGCGGCCGGCCGCCACGGTCACGCCCATCATGCGGAAGCTGATGGCCGATTCGGCGGCGATGCTGGCCCGCGGCCCGGCCGATGCGCGGGTCCGTGCCGCCTCGGCCCGGGCCTACGCGATCGACCACCTGGAGGAACTCCACGCGCAGGTGCGCGAGCAATTCGCGCGTCGTGGCATCGGCTACCACCGGGCGGCGACGCCGGCGGAGGCCATCGGGACGGTCCGCCGGCTCCTGGGCGACGCCAGGCGGGTGGCGAAATCGAAGACCATGGTCGGCGAGGAAGTGGGGCTGACGCATGCCCTTCGCGCCGCGGGCATCGACGTCCTTGAAACAGACATCGGCGAGTACATCGTCGATATCGAAGGGCGCGGCCCGAGTCACATCACGGCTCCGGCCCTCCACTTGAACCGGACGCGTATCCGCGAACTGCTCCTCCGCACGGGGGCCGACCTGCCGGATGACGACCCTTCGCGGCTTTCGCGCCATGTCCGCGATGTCGTGGGCGAGTTCTTCCGTGATTGCGACGCGGGCATCACCGGCGCCAACGCGGTGATTGCGAGCAGCGGGCGGGTGGTGATCGTCGAAAACGAGGGCAACGTCTCGCTCGGTGTCAGCCACCCGAAGCTGCACATCGTGATCACCGGCCTTGAGAAAGTAGTTGCCGATGAAGCGGGGGCGCTGGCCATGCTCCAGGTGCTCGCGCCGAGCGCCACGGCTCAGCCGCTCACGGCCTTCTCGCACTTCATCGCCGGGCCCGCACCCGGGCAGGAGCGCCACGTGGTCTTCGTCGACCACGGGCGCTCACAGATTCTCGCCGACACGCGCTACCGCGAGGTGCTTAAGTGCATCCGCTGTGGCGCCTGCATGAACGGCTGCCCGGTGTACCGTTCGGCCGGGGGGCTTTCGTACGGGTCGCCGTACATGGGGCCGATCGGCGCGGTCGTCTCGCCGTTGCTCTGGCGCGATGGCCGCTACGCCGACCTACCCTTCGCCTCGAGCCTGTGCGCGCGCTGCACCGAAGTGTGCCCGGTGGGCATCCCGTTGCACCGCATGTTGCTGGACCTCCGCGCCGACGCAGTGGCGAGGGGCCAGGTGGCCGGGCGGGCGGAGCGACTCGCCTGGCGAGCGTGGGCAGCCGCAATGACCGGCGCAACGCGTGCGCGCGCCGCCTCTGCCATTGCGCGCCTCGGCCTCCATTCGTTCGGCAGGCTGGTGCGGCCACCGGGCAAGCACCGCGATGACCCACGCCTGTTGCCAGACCCGGCCGCGGCGCATGACGTGGACCTGCTGCACCAGGCTGCGCCAAGCCGGGCCGAGGCCGCGGTGATCGCCCCTTCCGAAGTGCTCCCCCCAACCCTCGCGGGGCGGTTCGCCCACCGCGCCAGCCAGCTTGGTGTGACGGTCGTGGAGCGGTACGAACCCCGCGAGGGCGACCGGGTGCTCGACGCGACGGCCGCAGTCGCTGGCACGGGGAGCATCCTGCTCACCGGTGAGGCCGCCGCGCGGCGTCCCCTGCTGGCGGCGAGCCGCGTGGTTGTGCGGGTTGACCCGGCGACGGTGGTCGAGCATCCAGCGGGCCTGGCGGGCTACCTCGGTGACGGCGACGCGCTCATGCTGACCGGGGCGAGCCGCACGGCGGACGTGGAGAAGATCATCGTGCGCGGCATCCACGGCACCGGGGATCTGGTGGCCGTGCTGGCCCGGCCTGAGGACTGAGCGGCTACTTCCGCACGCGGAACTGGAGGCCGAATGGGGCGGCAGCGGCGAGGGGTTGGGCCGGGGCGGCCAGGCCGCGACGGTGGGGCCACGGGTGGCGCAGCAGCCGCCAGAGCGCACGCAGGAGCGCTCCGAACCCGGGCTTCGCTGGGGAAAGCGCGCGCCCGGGCTGGAGCCGCACAGGGCGCCGCTCCTTCGCTTGCCCCGTCATCCTGCGGTAGGCCTCGCGGACGGCCTGGCGGTGAGCCGCGCCCGGCCGGTGCTGTGCGCCCTCCGTGCCGGCATCGGCGCGAGCATCGTCGAGGGCCCGCCCGTCGAAGCGGAGCAGCCAGCGCTCGCGGGTGGTCTCGGGGAGCACCAGGGCGGTGGTGTCGATTTCGTGGAAGGTGCGGCTCTCGGCGCGGATGCGCTCGAAGCCTTCCGCGTGGATTTTCATCATGCGTGCGCCCTTGAGGTGCACGGTGTGCAGCTTGATCGCCTTCGGGATGACGGGGATGGAGTAGGACTCGCAATCGGAGATGAGCAATAGCTCGGTGGGCGGTGTCTCTCCCAGGCGCTCGACGCGGTTGAAGCCATCGAGCGCCCGGATGTCGAAGATGGCCGTATCCATGGCGTGCTTGATATCGGTGGAGCCCTCGGGGGTGACGGCCAGGATTCGCCGGGCCAGCTGCGCGAAATCCCCGGGGGCGGCGCAGTCGCTCCGGGCGTGGACCGTGTTGCCAAACGTGCGGAAGTAGATCTCGGCACCCTCGCGGTGGGCGGTCACCAGGTAGGCGAGGAGCAGCGCCTTGGCGAAGAGGATGCGGTTGTCATCGCGCATCGAGTTGGAAACATCGAGCAGCGCGTAGACCTTCTGGCGCTTCTTGCGCCCTGGCCCGGGCGCCGGGATGCGCTCTTCGACGATTTCGTCGTACTCCTCGATCGCGGGCGTCAGCCCGGTGGTATACACGCCATGGATGCCGCCGCTCAGCAGCTGGTAGTCGAATAGCCCGGGCGCGACATCGCGCAGCATCATGTCCGGGAGCGTGACCTTGGGGAAGTCGGTGAGCGCGCGCAGGGGCTGCACGCGAGTATCGCCGCCGAGCGGGTTAACCATCCGCTGCCGGCGTTCGCGGCGGACGACAACGGACGTGTTGTCGCGGGGGGTGCCCACGAGGCGCGCAAGGTCCGGGGGCATCTCGATCCCGGGCAGCGCCCTTCCGTCGAGGAGGTTGCGGGCCAGGTTCAGCACCACGAGCCAGGAGGGGGGCATCGCGGCGACGGTCTCGCCGACCAGGTCCAGGATCTCCCACGAACGGTAGAGCTCCTCCAGGTCCTCTTCCGGGTGGAGCAGGCGGTCCATCGGGCTGCGGTTTCCGTCAGCTTCCATGGCCAGCGTGCTCCTGGATGTCTTCGAGGATCTCCTCGCGCAGGGCGTTGACGCGAGGGTTGGTGATCTGCTTGCCCTGGAGCGCATCGACGAAGGTTTCGTAGCCGACGTCGTGCCAGCTCGATTTGCCGATGAGCGAAAGAAAGAGGCGCATGAGGCGGCCGTGCTGTTGCTGGGATTCGAGCGGCACACCGTGGGCAAACAGGGTGTAGGTCTGGGCGATGGTCGTCAGGTCCTGCACCATTTGGAGGTCGGCGCTGGAGTAGGCCTGGAAGGTGGACTGGATGGCCTCGGCGAAGATGTCCTGGGAAGCGCCGGTCACGGCCCGGTCGTTGCCGGGGATGATAGTGAGCACGAACCGGAGTGCGTGCAGGTCGTCCTTCGTAACCTGCGACCGGTGGTGGAGGAGTGCCGAGGCGTTCAGGGCGTCGCGGCTGGCAGCTTTCGTGCGGGGGCTGATGTAAGCCTCGGGGTTGGGGCCGTGGGCGTCGCGCGCGGTGGAGGTGTGGTGGCGGGTCGCCAGCAGGCGGCTGTAGGTTTCGATGAGTTCGTTCTTGAGGAAGAGGATGTCGTGCGAGGCCTCGATGGTCCGTTCGGGGTGCTCGCCGAGGACGATATCGCTGAGCTCGCGGAGGACGGCCAAGGGGATGGGGTGTTCGGGGCGGGAGGCCTTGCCGTGGTGCCGGGCGTAGGCCAGGTCGATGAGGATGTCGTTGAGGGCGTCGCCCTGCGGGTCGATGGAGGCCTTAAACATGAACCGGTCGAGGATTGGTTCGGATATGGCGGAGAACTTCAGGTGGTTCGTCATCGCCAGGGCAGTGTGGAGGCGGGCATCTTCCTGCTGTTCGCCCTGGGTGAAGCGGCGCTCGTTGAGGATGCCGAGGAGCGCTTCGAGCACCAGGTCGTTGGCGTTCATGAACTCGTCGAGGTAGGCGAAATCGGCGGTGACGAGCGAGTGGGTGGTGTCGTGCCAGAGCTTGCCTTCGTGGAAGAGCTTGAGGTCGAGCCCGCCGAGGATGGTTTCGAGCCGCGTGCCCTGTGTGAACTGTGCCTTGAACGTGGTGCCCTCGAACTGGCTGAAGACGCTATCGCCGTAGAGGGACTTGCCCGTGCCGGCGCGCGAAATGAGCAGCTGGTGCCGGCGGCTCAGGAGGGCGAGCGCGGTTTGCTGCAAAAGCTGCGTCCGGCCTGGCACTGATTCCGAAACGTGCAGGAGCGCGGCCTTGAAGGCCTCGACCGCGTGCGGCACATCGAGTTCGCCGCCGGCATAGACGTACGGACGGCCGTCGGCCGGCGTGAGCAGGTTCAGCGCGTCTTTCAACAGCGGCCCCCGGAGCCGCCCGGGAAGGCATGAAGCAGGTTGATTGCTGCCATGGACCGATTCTATGGATTGCCGCGGAAGATGGCGAGCGGCCCGGGAGGCCGGCAGGCGATTACCCGAGGCCTGTTCTACCGCGGACGCTCGCCGTAGTCGCCGAATGGCGCATCGCGGCGGCTGATCGTCTCGCGGAAACCGATCTCACGGAAGCTCTCGGCCCAGCGGAGCGCCTCCTCGGTATGCCGGGTGATTCCATCGAAGAAGGTGCCGAACATCTGCGTGGTGCGAAGGCCCATGTTTTCGTAGGCCTGGTTGATGAGCAGTTTGTTGAGGGCGAGCTGGTTCTGCGGGATGTGGCGGAAGCGCCTGGCGTAGGCTTCCGTTTCCTCCTGCAGCCGATCGAGCGGGAACACCTTCGAGACAAGCCCAATGCGGAGGGCGGTGGGGGCATCGATCTGGTCGCCGGAGAGGAGGAACTGCCTGGCGTGTTCGAGGCCCAGCCGGTAGACCCACATCATGGTGGTTGGCGTGCCGTACACGCGGGAGGGCGGGTAGCCGATGATCGCGTCCTCGGCCATGAAGATGAGGTCGGCGCAGAGGAGGAGGTCAGTCCCGCCGCCGAGTGCGTAGCCGTGCATCTGGGCGATGACGGGCTTGGGGCATTCCCAGAGCTTCATGAACCGCTTCATGTTGTAGCCCATGAACTGGTAATCGCGGACAGGGTCCCAGGCGCCGGGCCGGTGTTCGATCTCCCGCGCGCCGTAGCGGCGGGCCCAGGGCGTCCGGTTGTCGCCCGGGTTCAGGTCGTAGCCGGCGGTGAAGGTGCGGCCGGCTCCCTTGAGGATGATGGCGGACACCTCGGGCGAGGCGGTCGCGGCGTCGATGGCATCGGCGATGCCCTGGATGACGGCCTCGTTGAGGGTGTTCATTTTTCCCGGGCGGTTGATGGTGATGATGGCGAGCGAGTCGCGCTCTTCGTACAGGACAACGCGTTCTTCCGGCATCGGGGCCTCCGTCTTGGTGTTGGCGCAAAGTCTAGGGGGAAGCGACGGGGACTGACGGCCCTGCCGCGTGGGAGTAGCATCAGGGCGCCAACATCCGCCGCTGGAGGTACGAGATGCCGTACGACAACATCCTCTACGAGACCGATGGCCGCCTGGCGTTCATCACGCTCAACCGCCCGGAAAAGCTCAACGCGCTTTCGAACGACCTCCGCGGCGAGCTTTTCCACGCGCTGAAGGAGGCCGAGGCCGACCGGGCCGTCGGCGTGATTGTCCTGCGGGCGAACGGGCGGGCGTTCAGCGCGGGGTACGACCTTTCGCCGTCGCGCGCGGCCTCGGATGAATCGAAGTACGTCCATCCGCGATCGAAGCTGCCCGATACGGGCACGACTCACCCGGCGCACTACGACTGGTCGCGCCACGTGTTGCTCGCGAACTGGACGATCTGGGAGCTGGCGAAACCGGTGGTGGCGCAGATTCACGGGTACTGCCTGGCCGGCGGCACCGAGCTGGCGAGCTTCTGCGATTTCCGCATCGTCGCCGAGGATGCGCAGATCGGCTATCCACCAGTGCGGGCGATGGGGACGATGGACATCATGTGGGCGCCGTGGCACCTCCCGATGACGAAGGCCCGGGAGTTCGCGTATGTGGGCGATTCGTTTTCGGGGCGCGATATGGCGGCGATGGGGTGGGCGACCTACGCGGTGCCCGCAGCGGAGCTTGCCGCCTTCACCGAGCGCTTCGCCCGGCGGATGGCGAACATCGATAACGACCTGCTGATGTACTCCAAGCGTTCAGTGAATCGCCAGTACGAGGCGATGGGCATCCGCTCGGGCCTGATGTCGGGCACCGATGTGGAGGCGATGAGCAAGCACCGGCCCACCGCCCAGGAGTGGAACCGGCGGTTGCGCGAGGACGGCCTGAAGGCAGCGCTCGAATGGCGCGACGGGCCGTTCCGCGACTTCCGCGGGGCGTACGCGACGGCCCCGGCCGACCGGCCGGTTGCCGGCTCGGAGGGCTAAACCGGAAACACCCGTCGCCCGGGGCTACCGCAGGGGAAAGACCGCGAACAGGCCGAGGTGGTCGCTGGCGTAGAGTTCCCGGCCGTCCGGCTGTTTGGAGGGCTCGTCTCCAATCGTGCCGATCTCGGCGGGGTCCCAGCCGGCGTCGAGCAGGAAGTCGGTCCGGAGCGCGAGCGGCTCCTGCTCGCCAACCACGGAGGCGCGGCAGCAGGTCGGTATGGCGGCCCCGGCGAACGCGTCATCGAAGCCGGCATCTCTGAGTGCCGCGTAGGCCGGTGATTCGGGCCCGGTGCCGAGATCGCCCATGAGCACCGCGGGGCCGGTCCCGCGGCTCGATCGGATGAACGCGGCGACCGATTGAGCCTGGCGGGTCTTCACGCTGTCGTCGCCGCCGGTGAGGTGGGTGATGTAGATGTCGGCCTCGCCTGCCTCCCCCGGGATGCGGACCTTCAGGTGGAATGCGACCCGGCCCTCTGTCTCGGAGGTTCGGGGGTTGATCCAGTGAGAATCGATCCCCCCGATGACAGGGAAGCGGTCGCTCCGGACGAGGACCAGTTCGCCCTCTTCGAACCCGATCTGCCTGGCGATGGCGTCGTTCTGGTCGCGGGTCTGCGTGGGGAACCAGGGGTTGGCGCGCAACCAGAAGGGTTCCATCTTGAGCGCGGTGGCGAGTTTTTCCCGGGCATCGCCATGGGCGGCGGTGTTGGTCGCCTCGTTGAATCCGACGATGTCGGGCTTGAATGCTTTCAGCTCTTCGATGATGAGATTCAGGCGTGCCTCGAAGGTATCGGCCGCTACGGTGTTGGTTGCATCGGTCCCCACGGGACTCATCAGGTTGATGAAGGCGACGCGGAGCTCCGCCGGCTCGGGGGTGGCAACCGGGGTAACCACGAACGGCGAAGGGGAGGCGGAGGGAGTGGGCTCGGGCACGAAGACGTCGCCGTCATCCTCGCCATCGGCGCCGCATCCGGCGGCTACAAGCACGGCACCCAGGGCCACCGCCGCGACCCACGCGGCAAGAACACGGCGCACTGCTCCTGGCCTCAGCATTGACATGCAGCCCTGCTCGCTGGTTCACTGGCCGGTAACGGCGATGACGGAGCCGAGTAGCGCGCCAGCGCCCGCCCAGCGAGCCCCGCATGGTGGAAGGGGGCACGGGCCGCCCGCGCGAACATCCCTCCCGAGCCTCCGGCCGAACGGGGCGAACATCTCCCAGTAGACCCGGACGGCAGCCCTCCGTTACCAGGGGCAGGGGCGTGCTGGCGCTCCACGAGTGCCCTTCCTGGGAAGGGAAGAGGGGTGGTACCGCGGGCGTACGCGCTCGTCCCCGGCAGAGGGGCGTGCGCGTTTTTTTGTGCGCCGGTCTCGCTGCGTTTGTCCATCCGCCAAAGGGTACGACACGCGGCCCCGCGAAAGCCGTAAACGTCCCGCCATATCCGAAAAAGGGTGCCCACATGTTCAGGCCAGTCGACCCACGCGTCAGCTTCCCGCGGATGGAAGAAGAGATCCTGTCGTTCTGGCAGCGGCACGCAATCTTCCGCCGCAGCATTGAGGAGCGGCCGGAGGACCGTCTCTTCATCTTCTACGAAGGCCCGCCGACTGCGAACGCCCGTCCGGGCATCCACCACGTGCTTTCGCGCGTCTTCAAGGACCTGGTGCCCCGGTACAAGACGATGCGCGGCTACCGCGTGCCGAGGAAAGGGGGCTGGGATGCCCACGGCTTGCCCGTCGAACTCGAGATCGAGAAGGAACTGGGGCTGAAATCCAAGCCGGAGATCGAGGACTACGGTATCGCCGCCTTCAATGCCAAGTGCAAGGCCTCTGTCTCCCGCTACGTCGAGGAGTGGACCCGCCTCAGCGAGCGGATCGCCTTCTGGGCCGACTACGACGACCCCTACGTCACCTACGACAACGGTTACATCGAGACCTGCTGGTGGATCCTGAAGCGGCTGTGGGAGCACGGGCTGGTGTACCAGGACTACCGCAGCACACCTCACTGCCCACGCTGCGGCACCAGCCTGAGCGACCACGAGGTCTCCCTCGGTTACCAGGACGAGACGCCCGACCCGAGCGTGTTCGTGAAGTTCCGCGTGAGCGATGAGGCGCTCTTCAAGCGCGGACACCCCCGGCGCATGCCCTTCAACAACCGCATGGCGATCGTTGCCTGGACGACGACGCCCTGGACGCTCCCGGGCAATGTCGCGCTGGCGGTGAAGGAGGACGCCGAGTACGGCATCTACGACCGCGACGGCGAGCTCCTGGTGGTCGCCAAAGCATTGGCGGAGAAGGTCTTCGGCGGGGAGGTGAACCCGGTGATGACGATCCCGGGGACGTTCCTGGTGGGCCTGGAGTATGAGCCGCTCTACCGGCCCGAGGACTTCGGCCACCAGGTGATGCGTTTCGCGCCGGATGGCCACCTCCGCAAACTGGAGCCGGGTGAATCGACGGCAGGGCTTCGCCGCGCGATTGCTGCGGACTATGTCTCGCTCGAAGACGGCTCGGGCATTGTGCACATCGCTCCGGCGTTCGGTGGCGAGGACTTCCAGGAAGGCAAAGAGTACGGCCTGCTGTTTGCCCAGCCGCTCGACCTGCGCGGCATCATGGCGGATGGGCTGCCCGGGGCCGGGAAGTTCGCCAAGCAGGCCGACCGCGATATCGAGCGGGACCTGGAAGAACGCGGGCTGATGCTCAAGAAGGGGACCATCAAGCACACGTACCCCTTCTGCTGGCGATGCGGCACCCCGCTGCTGTACTACGCAAAGCCGAGCTGGTACATCCGCACCACGCTCCAGAAAGAGGCCCTGCTCGAAGGCAACAGCCGCATCAACTGGTACCCGGAGCACATCAAGACCGGCCGCTTCGGCAACTGGCTCGAAAACAACATCGACTGGGCGTTTAGCCGCGAACGGTACTGGGGCACGCCGCTGCCGTTCTGGAAGTGTGATACGTGCGGCGAGACGATGTGCTGTGGTTCGAAGGCCGAGATCGTCGAGCACGCCATCGACCGGGTGAAGGCCGAGGCCCTGGACGACTTCCACCGGCCATACATCGACGACATCCTCCTTCGTTGCGGGAAGTGCGGGGGCAGCGCCCGGCGGGTGCCGGAGGTCGCCGATGCCTGGTTCGATAGCGGTGCCATGCCTTACGCCCAGTGGCACTACCCCTTCGAGAACGAGGACGCGTTCCTGAAGCACTTCCCGGCCGACTTCATTTGCGAGGCGATCGACCAGACCCGCGGCTGGTTCTACACGCTCCACGCCGAGGCGACGCTGTTGAAGGCGGCGGAGGCCGTGCCGGACGGCATCGCCTACAAGAACGTGATCTGCCTTGGCCACATCAACGACGAGAAGGGCAACAAGATGTCCAAGAGCCGCGGCAACACGGTCGAACCGTGGACGGTCATCGATGCCCATGGGGCCGACGCCACGCGCTGGTACATGTACGCCGCAAGCCCGGCCGGATCGTCGCGCCGGTTCAGCTCGGGACTCGTCGAAGAAGGCCTTCGCCGTTTCCTCCTCACCCTCTGGCACACCTACTCGTTCTTCGTCAGCTACGCCAACATCGACGGCTACCGGCCCACGCCCGGTGGACCGAAGCCGGCCGCGGAGATCGACCGCTGGCTCCTGAGCGAGCTCAACGCGCTCGTGGTGAAGGTGACGGACGAGCTGGAAGCGTATGACCCGACCGACGCTGCCCGGGCGATCGAGGCGTTCGTCGACGACCTTTCGAACTGGTACGTCCGGCGCAGCCGCCGCCGATTCTGGCGTGGCGCCACGGAGGGGGATGCGGACAAGCAGAGCGCTTACGACACCCTCTACACCGCGCTCACCACCGTCACGAAGCTCATCGCACCGTTCACCCCCTTCGTCGCCGAAGAGCTCTGGCAGAACCTGGTCCGCTCGGTTGATGAAACGGCCCCCATCAGCGTCCACCTGGCCAGCTGGCCGGAGGCGGACCCGGCGGTCATCGACGAGTCGCTGAACGCCGAGACCCAGCTGGTGAAACGCGTCTGCTCGCTCGGCCGGGCGGCGCGGGCAAAGGCGCAGATCAAGGTCCGCCAGCCGGTGGCGAGAGTGCTGGTGAAGCCGCGCACGGCCGAGGAGGCGGACTCGCTCCGCAAGAACGCCAACCTTGTCCTGGAGGAGCTCAACGCGAAGGAGATGGATCTGCTCGATGACGAGACCGCCGTAGTGAGTTATGACGTAAAACCCAACCTCCCGGTGCTCGGCAAGAAGTACGGCGCGGACGTGGCAGCGATCCGTGCCGGGCTTGCGACGATGGCGCCGGCCCGGGTGGCGGAGGCGGTCCGCCGGGGCCGGACCGTCGCGGTCGCCGACAAGGAGCTGGAGCCTGAGGATATCCTCCTCCAGGCGCAGGACACCCCGGGTTACGCCGCCGCCCAGGAAGCCGGCTACACCGTTGCCGTGACCACAGCCATCACGCCCGAGCTCGCCGACGAAGGCCTGGCCAGAGAACTCGTCCGCCGCATCCAGGACATGCGGCGCGAGGCTGGCTTCGACCTCGCCGACCGGATCATCACCTGGGTCGCGGGTGATGGCGATGTCGCGCGGGTGCTCGACGTCCAGGGAGACTACATTCGCGCGGAGACGCTGAGCACGGAGCTCGTTTCCGGGGAGCCCCCGGCCGATGCCCACCGCGCGGAGCACGACCTGGAGGGCACGAAGGTCACGATCGGCGTCCGCCGCGTGCGGTAGGCAGCCCGAAACCCCGGACCACGCAGGGCGGCGGGCCGTGGCTCCTCGCCTGCCGGCCGCGAGACCGCGTGCCCGTGAGCTTCTAGACTTCCCCCATGACGGGCGGCCGCATCGCGCTCCTTGGCGGGACGTTTGACCCGCCCCATATCGGGCACCTGGTGCTGGGTGAGTGTGTGCGCTCGCAGTTCGATTGCGAACGGGTGCTGTTCGTGCCCGCGGGCGACCCCTACCGGAAGACGGGGACGGACACGGAGGAGAACCGGCGGGCGGGTGTTGCATCGCCAAGGGCGGTGACCCCGGGAGTGGTGCGCCTCGAGATGGTGCGCCTGGCGATTGCGGGCAACCCGCACTTCGCGGCGGACGGACGGGAAGTGGACCGGGCGGGTCCCTCATATACGGTCGACACGCTGCGGGAGCTGCGGGCGGAAGGTTGGGAGGACCCCGTGCTGGTGCTGGGCAGCGATGCGCTGGCGGATCTGCCGAATTGGCGCGAGCCGGGCGAGATCCGGCGGCTGGCGCGGATTGCCGTCGCGGAGAAGGAGCCTGGAGCGGCGACCGGCCCTTTCGAGCGGGTGGACATGCCCCTGCTGCGCATTTCATCGACAGGAATCCGGGCGCGGGTCGCCGAGGGCAAGCCCATCCGCTACCTCGTGCCAGATGCGGTGCGGGAGTACATCGAGCGCGAGGGGCTGTATCGCTGAAGTGACGCCGGAGCGCCACACTGTACACTCGGCGCCATGGCAGGAAAGGCGAACGCGGAGGCCGAGCACCGGGGCCGGCGCCGGATACCCGGGGACGACCTGCTCGATGAACTGACGGAGCAGCTGGAACGCACCCGGCAGCTGCTCACGGGGAGCCCCGAGGCAGCGGCGGAGGCTGCACTGGAGCGGTTCGCAGGAGAAAGCGAAGAGGAAGCGCGGATCGCGCTGGACCTCGCGGCCGCAGGGCCGCTCGCCGCGCCGGGGAGGTTCCTGGAGGCGCACCGGCTGGTGATGCGGGCGCTGGAGGTGCTGGACCGCGAGGGAGCACGGAATGTGCGGGTCTCGCGCTGGTTCGGGCCGCTGCGGCCGCTGGCGGAGTTCGGCGCGGAGTTCGTGGCCACCTACATCGTGAAGTCGTATGCGCGGGACGTGATTGGGTCGCTGGGGAGGCTGTACACGCGGCGGGAGGCGCAATCGCTCCCAGGGACACCCGAACGGCGCGCGCTGGCGCGAGCGCGGGTCGAGGCGGACCGGCTGGCGCCGGGGTTCAGTGGGGGAGGGATCGGCGCTCCGGTGCTGGTGGCGGGCGGGGCGGTGGTACCGCTGGCCGCTTCGGTGGGCCAGTACCTCGGAGCGATCGACTTCCTTTCGCGGCCCGTCATCGCTTTTGGGTTCGGGGCGCTGTTCCTGCTGTTCCTGTTCCTGTCGTCGGTATTGCTCAGTGGGGCCGGCCTTGCCCACCGGCGGTCGCGGCTGATCATGAGCCAGCCACTGGCGGCGTTGTGGGAAGTGTTGGGCCACGCGGGGGAGCCGCCGCGAGACAACTCGCGGGTGTTCGCGACGGTGGCGATCGTGCTCACGGGGCTGGTGTGGGTGGTAGTCCCGGCGGCCGGGGTGACTCTCTACCTGGTGAGCTGAGGAACGCGGTAGGTCATGGCGAGACGGGCCAACGCGCGCACGTCCTTGATCCGGTCTTTCGGCCGGAACGTTTCGCGGACCGAATGGAGGTTGCGCTCGCTGCCACCCCAGGGGAAGGCGACGGCGGGGATGCCCAGGCCGATCGGGATGTTCGCATCGGTCGAGGCGGGTCCGGTCCGGACGATGAGGCCCTCGGATTCGATGGCTTCGCGGGCGGCCACGACGAGGGGATCGTCCCACGGCGTGGCGCCGCCGGGCCGGTGGCCGAGGATCTCGGCGGTGTATGAAGACTCCCCGTCGACCGTGGAGGCGTACTCTTCATGGGCGGCGCGCACGAGCTCGAGGACGTGCGCGGCAGCGGTCTCGAGGCCTTCCGGTTCGACGCAGCGGAGGTCGAGCTCGAAGGAGGCGGATTCGGGGATCGCGTTGATCGACCGGCCGCCGGAGATGACGCCGACGTTGTAGCTGGTGCGGGGCTCTGTGGGAGCCTTGTAGAGCGCGATCTTGCCGACAGCGAGGCCGGCGGCGTGAAGCGGGTTGTAGCGTCCGAAGTTGTCCCAGGCGTGGCCGCCGGGGCCACGGAAGGTGAAGCGGTAGCGGTAGCTGGCGACGCCGGTGTGGATGAGCGCGCCTCGGACGCCGATGTCGACCGTGATGAAGGCTCCGATGCGCGGCCCCCATTCGCTGGCGAAGAGGTGGCGCGTGCCTTTCAGGTCGCCGATGCCTTCTTCGCCGACGACAGCTGCGAAAAGGATGCTGGAGGGGGTGAAGGCGGAGCGCGCCTGGAGAGCTTCAATCACGCCTGTGACCGAGGCCAGGCCGGCGGCGCAGTCGGAGACGCCGGGGCCGTGGTACTCGCCTTCGGGGACGACGCCTGGCGTTTCGCAGTAATCGCACCAATCGCCAGGGCGGCGGACGCGCACATCCTGTTCGATGGGGAAGACGGTATCGAGGTGGGCGGAAATGACCAGGACAGGCTCATCCTGCTGGCCCGGCCTGAGGGCGAGGACGTTTCCGGCGCCGTCGATGTGGGGGTCGAGACCGGCATCGCGCCAGATCTGAGCGACGACCCCGGCGCGGCGGCTCTCATCGAAGGTTGGCGCGGGTGTTTCCGCGTAACGGAGCTGCAATTCAAGCAGCCGGTTTTCGTTGAGGTGTGCGAGGACCGGTGCGATGGCATGGTTCATGGAGTTCCCGGGAAGACGTCCAGCTTCCAGACGGGGAAGTCTGCCGGATCGAGGCGGGTGACGCCACCGGCGAGGTCGAAGGCAAGGGGTGTCTGTACAGTTACGATGCGATCCAGTCGCCGCTCTTGCCGCCGTGCTTCTCGAGGAGGCGGACGGCTTCGATACGGATGCCTTTCTCGACGGCCTTGCACATGTCGTAGACGGTGAGGGCGGCGACCGAGGCGGCGGTGAGCGCTTCCATCTCAACGCCGGTCTTGCCGGTCGTCTTGACGGTCGCGCGCACTACCAGAACGGAGTCGCCTTCGGGGGCGAGCTCGACGGTCACGCCGGTGATGGCGAGCGGGTGGCAGAGGGGGATGAGTTCGTGCGTCTTCTTGGCGGCCATGATGCCCGCAATCCGGGCCGTGGCAAACACATCGCCCTTGGCGATGCCGCCCTGCTGGATGAGCGCCAGGGTGGCGGGTTGCATGCGGACGGCCGCTTCGGCGACGGCGGTGCGGGCGGTCTCGACCTTTTGGGAGACATCGACCATGCGGGCGGCGCCCCGCTCATCGAGGTGGGAGAGTTCACCGGCCATGGTTGCGCCGCCACATGAGGGTTTCGTAGCCAAAGACGAAGGCGTAGGCGATGCCGCCGACGGCAAGGCCGCCGGGGATACCGCTCCAGGGCGAGACCCAGGTATCGAAGGTGATGATGCCGATTCCGGTGCCAGCGAGAAAGCTGAAGAACGCCTCGCGGCGGCGGGCAGACTCGAACTGTTCGCGGAGAGGGTGTTTCCTCGTGGCCATTGGGCAGAGTGTAGGCCGAAGGCGGCGGTGGCGCATGGCTGGTAGATGCGCGGGGGGATAGGCTGGGAGGTGATGACAGAACCGCGCGCCTACGCCGCCGCCGGGGTGGATATCGCCGCCCGGAGCAAGTTCGCGAAGAGCCTGCCAGGGATTCTCGCGCAGGCCCGCCGGCCAGAAGTCTTGAGCGACGCCGGGCCGTTCAGCGGGCTATTCCGGCTGGGAGAGAAGTATCGCGACCCTGTGCTTTCGGCGAGCGCGGACGGGATCGGCACGAAGGTGAAGCTGCACCTGGCGGCGAACCGGCTGGACCTGTGCGGTCCGGACATCCTCGGGCACAGCATCAACGACATCATGGTGTGCGGGGCGGAGCCGCTGTTCTTCCTTGATTACATCGCGGGGAACGGGCTCACCACGGAGCAGAAGCAGACACTGGTCGAGGGAGTCGCGCGGGCCTGCGCTGAGGCGGGGTGCGCGCTGCTCGGCGGCGAGACGGCGGACATGCCGGATGTCTATCCCCCGGGAGAGTTCGACCTGGCCGGGTTCATCGTGGGGGTGGTGGAGCGCGACCGGATCATCGACGGATCGAAGGTGGCCGCGGGAGACGTGCTGCTGGGCATCCCGAGCTCGGGGCTGCACACGAACGGCTTTTCGCTGGCGCGCAAGGTGCTCGACATCTGCAATGGCGAACCGGTGGAAGAGACGCGGCGGCGGCTGGAAGAGCGCCCGGCGGTGCTCGGCGGGGCGACGCTCGGCGAGGCGTTGCTGACCACCCACCGGCCGTACTACAGGCAGGTGGGGCCGGTGATGGAGCGCATCCACGGGATGGCGCACATCACCGGTGGCGGCTACGTGGAGAACGTGCCCCGCATATTGGCGGGCGGGGTGACGGCGGAGTTCGACACCGCGGCATGGCCGGTCCTGCCGATTTTTCAGCTCATCCAGCAGCGCGGCGAAGTCTCCTCTGAGGAGATGTACGAGGTGTTCAACATGGGCATCGGGCTGGTGTTGATGGTCTCGCCGGATGACGCCGGGGCGGTGGAAGCGGCGATCCCGGAGGCTCTCCGGATCGGGCGGGTGCGGGAGTGGACGGGGCGGCCGGTGGAACTGCGCGGGCTGTAGGCCGGGGAGAGGCGCCGGACTCGCACCCTGGATGCGTGGCCGGTAGGCTTCGGGTACGAAATTCCAACCCGGAGCATCAGATTGACGAGCCCTCAACAGATTGAGATCCCGCCACCATCGCCGGACGACGTGTTGTACGAAAAGCGCGAGAACTACGCGGTCATCACGCTCAACCGGCCGGTCGTACTCAACGCCATGAACTGGTCGATCAACCGCCGGCTGTGGTGGGCGCTCGACCAGGCGGAGGCCGACGACGAGGTGAA
This sequence comes from uncultured Anaerolineaceae bacterium, assembly GCA_964648195.1. Lineage (GTDB taxonomy): Bacteria > Chloroflexota > Dehalococcoidia > Tepidiformales > Tepidiformaceae > Amarobacter. The sequence goes on from CAZYLL010000007.1 coordinate 71,209, forward strand.
GGCCATCATCCTCACGGGTGCGGGGCGCGCATTTTCGGCGGGGGGCGACCTTCAATCGACGCCGCCCCCGGATAAGGAACCGACCCCGGGCGGCATGCAGATCAACCTCCGGATCTGGAGTATGCCAAAGCCGGTGATCGCGGCGGTCCGGGGCTACGCGGTGGGCCAGGGGTGCGAACTCGCCGGGATGTGCGACCTGACGATCGCCGCCGACGATGCGGTCTTTGGTGAAATCCAGATCCGGCACGGGTTCGGGCCACCCATCCTGATCACGCCGTTCCTGGTCGGGCTGAAGCAGGCGAAAGAGGTGCTGCTCCTCGGCGAGCGCATCAACGCGCAGGACGCGCTGCGGCTCGGGCTTGTGAACAGGGTGGTGCCGGGCGACGAGCTGATGGCAACCGCCGAAGACTGGGCGAAGAAGATGGCGGCGCTCCCGCAGAAGGCTGTCCGCCAGAACAAGCTGCTGGTGAACCGGGTGTACGAACTCGCCGGTTTCCGCGAGGCGCTGGATTACCGTGCCGATGCGGGTCTGGCAGAACGGCTGGGGACGCAGGCGGCGGAGCCGGACCCGCACCTGAAGGTGTTGCGGGAGCAGGGATGGGAAGCGTTCCGCAAGTCGCGCGACGTGCTGTACCGCGGCGAATGAGCGGCAGGTCGCCCCAGGATCTCTGGGAGGAGTACCGGTCGACGCTGCAAGGGGACGACCATGCCCGGCTCCCGTCGGAAGCGCCGCCCGCGTGGCAGTTCGGCGACAGCCCGGAGATGGCCGAAGAACTGGGTGCGCTGGTGATCGCCGGGACGAAGAGAGCGACGGCGGGACTGGTGTGGGAGTACGAGGCTGAGGGCGCGGCGCTTCCACAGCCCGGGGCGTACGAGATCGTGCTCGACGGTCGGGGGGAGCCGTGGTGCATCCTCGAATACACGAAGGTAGAGATGCGTCCATTCGATGAAGTGGACGGGCGGTTCGCGGCGCTGGAAGGCGAAGGGGACGGCACGCTTGCGTGGTGGCGGGAGGCGCACTGGCGCTATTTCTCGCGCCGGTGCGGGGTGATCGGGCGAGAACCAGACGAGCGGATGCCGGTTTCGTGCGAACAGTTCCGGGTGGTGTACGTCCGTGGTTCAGAGCAGGCGCCCGGGCCCCTGCCTCAGCTGTAACGGGCGGCGAAGTCGGCTTCGTCGAGCCGGGCGCCGTGGCGGCGTTCGCTGACGGCGAGTTCCATACGCGTGAGCTGGGCCAGGCCCTTGCGCGTGTCGCTTGCTACGCGGGCCTTATCCTGGAGCTTGAGGCGCTGCTTGAAGAGCCAGTAGGTGAACGCCTTCCATTCGGCGAGTGAGACACTCTCGCGGATGAGGACGCCGGTCTCCTGGTAGTGCAGGGCGAAGAGCTCTTCCCGGCTTCGGCCGTAAACGCGCTGGTACATCGATTCATCGACACGCTGGTCGTACCCCCAGGCGCGGCACCGGATCTCCTTGTGGATCTCTTCTTCGACGCTGAGCTGAAGCGCCTCTTCGACCAGCACGCCGTAGAGGTAGTTGAGGTGGGCGCTGTGCTTGACTTTGCCCATGCGAAGGGAAAAGTCGTCGTCGTCCATCTCGATCGGCCAGCGATTCTCCCAGAGGAGGGCCTCACGCTCGGCCGGCGGGATGAGGTCCGGCATCTCGTCGAGCAGGCGTTCAGCGAGGAGGAGCCAATCGAACGCTTCGCCGTGGATGAGGTAGCGGTATTCGCGGTCGCCGATGCGTTCGCCGGGCAAGCGCCAGCGGGCGATGGCATCGAGCAGGGCCTCGAACCAGTGCTGACCCGCAAGGATGGCCTGGCGCATGCGCAGGACCGTCTGCTCGGGTGCTGGCAGGTTCGGGCTATCCTCCACATCGCCTTCGAGGACCGGGGGCCTGGACTCTGCAGCCGCGGACATTGAGGCTCAATGGTACCAGAGCGGAGGCTGACGGCGGGACAATGAAGCAGGTTACACAAAGCGTACGCAAACAGAGCACCCTATCAGGGGTTCTCCCGATTGGCCCCTGGCGTGATACCGGAAACGATCGACGCAGCCGAGCCCCGGCTGTGGAGAGAGAACAATGCGTGTGGTTTGTGCGTGGTGCGGCACGAGCCTCTCGGGGGTAGACGGCCCTGTTTCTCATGGGATCTGCGGCAGCTGCTCCCTCTCCGTTGAACGCGCCTTCCATCGATCGGTGCTGAACCGGCAGCGGCTGGAGCGCGCGCGGAGGAGGCGGCGGGGTGCACTCAGCCTGACGTTGCCCCTGCCAGGCTTCCCCTTCCCGGAGCCAGCGTAGCCAGCCTCGCCCGGGTTGAGACGGTCCGGCCGGGCCGACTACGATCGGTATGCCCATGAGCGTGAACGGGGCACTGCCGGGGGAGCCGTTGGATATCTCAGGCGAGCACAGGTTCAGTGCGCCGGCGGCGCTGGTGTGGGAGGCCCTGTTCGATGCGCGCGCGCTGCGGGCCTCGATTCCCGGGTGCGAGACGCTGGAGGAAGTGGCGCCGGGACGGTTCCTTGTCTCCATGCGGGTTGGAGTTTCCGGGGTGAAAGGCCAGTATGCCGGCGAGGTCGTGGCGGCCGGGGTCGCCGTGCCGAGCTCGTTCCAGCTGTCGATGGCGGGGAGGGGCGAGAATGGCGCGGTCCAGGCTGAAGCCCGAGTGAGCCTGCGCGAGGAGCCGGGGACGACTGTGGCCGCCTATTCCGGTGATCTGCGCGCCCAGGGTGCACTGGCCCGGCTCGGCGGGCCGGTGCTCGCGGGGACAGCGAAACTCCTGCTCGCCCAGTTTTTCAAGGAGATGGAGCGCCAGGTGCGGGACCGGACGGCCTGACGGTGGAAGCAGCCCTCAGGGGCGGTTGAGCGTGGCCCGAACCGCATCCAGGGCCAGTTCGGCGACGCGCGGCGCGGGCAGGGCGGCATCGACGATGACCCAGTGGCCGGCCTCTGAGCGGGCCTGGAGGAGGTAACCTTCGCGCACTTTCCGGTGGAATTCGATCCCCTGGAGTCCGGTCTGGATGGCTTCCGGCTCGCCGTGCTTCCGCCTGAGCCCGGCCTCGGGGGCGATATCGAGGTAGACCACGAGGTCGGGTTCAAGGCCGCCGGTGGCGGCCGCATTCGCTGTCCGGACGACCACCGGGTCGAGACCGCGGGCGTGAACCTGGTAGGCGAATGTGCTTGGCGCGAAGCGATCGCAGATGACCGTTTGGCCACGTTCGAGGGCGGGACGGATAACGGTGGCGACCAGCTGGGCGCGTGCGACGAGGAACGCAAACAGTTCGGCCCACGGCACGAGGGGCTGGTGCAGCAGGCCGCGTACCAGCTCCCCGGCCGGCGTGCCGCCCGGTTCGCGGGTGTGCAGCACGGGGATGCCTTCGGCCTGGAGCCGGTGGACGACGGCAAGGGACGCAGTGCTCTTGCCCGAGCCCTCGCCGCCTTCGAAGACGACGAAGCGGCCGCGGTCAGCGCCCAAGGCCGCCGCCCGATCCGAGGGGAAGGATCTTGACTCGCCGCAGCGGCTCCTTCCCGGAGCTGGTGCTATCGAGGTTGTAGCGGGTGGCGAGCTGGTGCTGGACGCGCCGCACGTAACTGTTGGCAGGCGGGAGCTCGACGGGCCGGCCTTCCTCGATGACTTTCGCGATGGCGTCTTCGGTCTCGCGGAAGACATCGACCATCGGGTCGCGGCGCGGGCTGCGCGCGCCATCGCCACCGCCCCGGAACTGGAGGAGCGCCTGTTCGAGCTGGAAGGTGCTGTTGCTCTTGACCACGTACATCGGGAGGTTGCGCTCTTCCGCCTCGCGGAGGGCGGCGGGCTTACTCCGGTAGTAGCTGCGCATGGTGAGCACGGCGTCTGCTTCGGCAACGTCGTCGACGAGCTGCACAGGCACGCCGGTCGAGCGGATGGCGGTCTCGAGGCGGTTGCGCGGAATGCCAAAGGGGAAGAGGCGCGCCACGCGGCCGGCAGTGCGGCCCGGGGCCGCGGGCGCCTCCCCGGGCTCTGGTTGCTCGAACAGGTAGCTATCGCGGTGTTCGCGCTCGCGGACGTGGCCGCCGTTGCGGCGGTGTCCAATTTCCCAGGTGGATCGGCCGGGAGGGGCAGCCTGCTGGGCGCCTGCGCCGACCCTCGCTTCCTCCCGGGCTGAGTCGTCGACGATTTCGATGCGGCCGCCGCGGCCCAGCTGGCGCGTCTCGGGGCGTGCCTCGTAGCCGCGGAGCATGGCGTCGACGGTATCCGCCACGTTTTTATGGATGCGGACGCGCTGCCAGCTCTCGATTTCGATGACCACGTCGAAGGTCGGTGGCGCCTTGCGCTCGAGAATCGACTTCTGCGTCCCGCGGCGGCGGGCTTCCTCGTCACCGAGCGTGACCGACTGGATGCCGCCGATGAGGTCGGCGAGGGTGGGGTTGAGCATGAGGTTTTCGAGCGAGGTGCCGTGGGCGGTGCCAACGAGCTGAACACCGCGCTCGGCGATGGTACGGGCGGCCTGTGCCTCGAGCTCGGTGCCGATCTCGTCGATGACGATCACTTCGGGCATATGGTTTTCGACGGCTTCGATCATCACCGCGTGCTGGGCGAGCGGGGTCGCGACCTGCATCCGGCGCGAGCCGCCGATGGCCGGGTGGGGCACGTCGCCATCGCCGCCGATTTCGTTCGAGGTATCGACGATAATGACGCGCTTGTTCGCGTCATCGGCCAGGACGCGCGCGATTTCGCGGAGCATGGTGGTCTTGCCGACGCCCGGCCGGCCGAGGAGGAGGATGCTCTTTCCGCTGAGGACGAGGTCTTCGATCACGCGGATGGTGCCGTAGACGGCACGGCCGACGCGGCAGGTGAGGCCGATGACCTTGCCGCGGCGGTTGCGGATGCAGGAGATGCGGTGGAGGGTACGCTCGATGCCCGCGCGGTTGTCATCGCCGAAATCGCCGATGCGGTCGATGACGTACTGGAGGTCGTCTTCGGTCACCTCATCCCTGCTGAGCACCACTTCGCGCCCGGGGTAGCGCGCTTCGGGCAGGCGGCCGAGGTCCATCACGACTTCGAGCAGGTCGGACCGGCGTTCTTCGGAGCGCAGCGACTCGACGATGCGCGGGGGCAGGGCATCGAGCAGGAGGTCGAGGTCGTCGGTGACGATCTGTTCGTTGGGAAGGGGCGTGGCGGATGGATTCTGGGACACGGATTACTGCGGGACGGGGAAGGAATCTCCCGGGACCGCTACCACCTCCTTCAGAGGATTGAGGAGTGCGAGCCTGCGCGCGCACATCAGTCGTACGCCGAGGGCCGGGTAGGCGCGGGACTCGGCTGCGGCTTCAAGGCCGGGCTGGTGTTCGGCGATGACGACGGCGCCGTGCCGCGGTGCGTGGGCCTCGATGTGATTGAGCGCTGCTTCGACGATTCCCTCGCCCGGCTCGGCCAGGACGTGGGCCTCGCGTTCGCCGATGCCGGCCCACGCCACAAGGCCCGCGGGGCCATCGAGCACGAATTCGCGGCTTGCATCGAACGAATCGAGGACGGCGCGGAACTCCTGCTGGGTGGGGGCTTCGTTGCGGCGCACCATTTCGGGCACGGCACGGCAGTACAGCCGGAAGATTGCCTGGCGGTCGGCGCGGGTGGCTGGACGGAACGCGGTCTCGGCGCCCCTGGCGCTGGTTGGCAGTGCGTAGATGCGTTCCAGCCGGTAGGCGAAGAAGCCGGCCTGGCGCAGGGCGGCCGCGTGGGGCGAGCCTTCGGCGTAGCGGAGGTAGAGGCAGCGGCCTCCGCGGATGGCGGCCTCGCGCGCGAGGGCTGCGAGGAGGGCGGCCACCGCTTCGTCATCCTTGGGCCGGGCGATGCGGAGCGAGACCACTTCCCAGCCGGCGCCCCCTGCGAGCCGGCGGGCAACGGCAACACCCCGGTAGGAGAGGCCCCGGCGGATACCGACGACAGTGGTGCGGGGGACCCGCGGGAGGCGAGTGATGCCGGTGGCGGCGAGCCCGGAGGAAACGAGCAGGCTCTCGCCGCCGCGGGTAGCAATCACTTCGGTATCGAGCCGGTGGAGCTGCGGCCAGAGGGTCGCCGCGTCGATGGGGCTGAGCGTTTCCGCCCGCAGCTCGCTCATTTTACGGGCCCCCCGGGCGGGCCGCCGATGGTGAGGAAGAGCTCGTGGAGGCGGGTATCGCCGGTGAGCTCAGGATGGAATGAGGTGGCGAGGAGGTTCCCTTCGCGAGCGGCGACGATCGTGCCATCGGGCAGCGTGGCGATGGCGCGAGCCGGGAAGGTCACGGAATCGATGCGGGGCGCGCGAATGAAGACCGCCCGGAATGGTCCGCCCTGCAGTCCTTCGATGTCCAGGTCTGCCTCGAAGCTATCGACCTGGCGGCCGAAGGCATTGCGATGCACGGAGATATCCATGGTCTCGATGCCGGGGCGGTCGAGGCGGTCGACCTTCCTGGCGAGGAGGATGGCGCCGGCGCAGGTGCCCCAGACGGGTTTTCCGCTTGCGCAGAAGTCGCGCAGGGGCTGCTGGAAGCCGTTGCTGAGGATGAGGCGGGCGATGGTGGTGCTTTCGCCGCCGGGGATGATGAGCGCATCGATGCCGGCGAGTTGCTCGGGCTTGCGGATTTCGCGGACGTCGTGGCCCATGGCTTCGAGCATCTCGCGGTGCTCGCGGAAGTCTCCCTGGAGGGCGAGGACGCCGACCGTTTTGCGGCCTGTGCCGTTGGTGGAAACGTTCATGAAGCGAGTACCCCGGGCACGGAGGATGGCAGGTGCCCCAGGGGCGAGAGCGGCGGCTGGGCGGGCTGTGGAGCCCGGCGGGGCTGGTTGTGCGACACCGTACGCAACGTAGTTTCAGTGTAGCGCATCGGCGGCGCGGTGATAGATGCCGCGAGCCGCCGTTGTCCGCCGGAGCCCATACAAGCGCGAGGCGGGGGAGTGTTCCCCCGCCTCGTGGCGGCGTGACTGGAAGGACCGCGACTCAGCCGAGCTTCTTGATCTCCTCGATCAGAGCGGGCACGACCTTCTTGTAGTCCTCGATGATGGCGAACTTGGAGACCTTCACCATGTTCGCATCAGGGTCCTTGTTGATGGCGACGATGTTCTTGGAGCCGGCCATACCGGCCATATGCTGGCTGGCGCCGCTGATGGCGACGGCGATGTAGAGGTTCGGCGAGACGGTCTTGCCGGTGAGGCCGACCTGCTGGCTCGGCGGGTACCAGCCGAGGTCGCAGGCGGCGCGGCTGGCGCCGGTAGCGCCCTTCAGCAGGCTGGCGAGCTCTTCCAGCATGGCGAAGGCGGACTGGTCGCCCAGGCCGCGTCCACCGGCGACGACGACGGGAGCATCTTCGAGCCGGATGCCGGTGCTTTCGGCCTTGCTGGTTGCGAGGACCTTGACGCGCGAGGCGCCGGCGGCATCGATGGTGGAGACGGAGCCGCTGCGGCCGGCGTCCGGGGCGAGACCATCGAACGACTTGGCCTTGATGGTGGCGATGGCGGGCGAGTTCTTGAAGCTGACCTCGGCGCGGGCGTTGCCACCGTAGGCCGAGCGGGTGGCCTTCAGCTTGCCACCATCGAACCGGACATCGACACAGTCCATGGCAACGGCGGTGTTGTACTTGAAGGCGAGGGCGGGGCCGAGGTCGCGGCCGAGACTGGTCTGGCCGAGCAGGATGATATCGGCGCCGGACTGCGATACCGCAGCCTCGACGGCCGGCAGGTAGGCATCGACGGTGCCTTCGGCCAGTGCCGGGTTCGTGGCGGCGATGGCGGCATCGGCGCCCAGGGCAATGAGCTCCTTCGCAAGGGCTTCGCTGCCAGCGACCATTGCCGTGACGCTGCCCGCGCCTTCAGCGGCCAGCTTGCGGGCCGCACCAAGGAGTTCGGCGGAGATGGGGGCGAGTGCGCCCTCCTGTGCTTCTGCGATGACGAGGATTCCAGCCATTCAGTGCTCCTTGGCGTGCTAGACGAGCTTGGCGGCGCGCAGCTTCTGGGCGAGGTTGCGGGCCTTCTCTTCGGGGGTGTCGCCTTCGATGATCTCGACGTTGCTCTCGACCTTCGGGACGTAGAGGGCATCGAGCGTGAGCACGCGGTTGGCCACGCCCATTTCGCCGGCGATGCCGAGGTCGGCCGCGGACCAGATCTGGACGGTCTTCTTGGCGGCGAGCATGATCTGGCGAAGCTGGGGATAGCGCGGCTCGCCAAACTCGTTCGAGATGGAGACGACGGCTGGCGTGCTGACTTCGACGGTCTGGAAGCCATCATCGAGCACGCGCTCTACCTTGAGCGTGGAGCCGTTCTTTTCGATGGCCTTCGCGACGGTGACGCAGGGGATGCCGAGGATCTGAGCCACACCGGAAGGCACGACGCCCATATCCCAGTCGGCGGCGGCGCGGCCCATGAGGATGAGGTCGGCGCCACCGAGCTTCTGGATGGCGGCGGCAAGTGCGCGGGCGGTCTGGAAGTTGTCGATGTCCTCGAAGGCGGGGTCGGTGAGGAGCACGCCTTCATCGGCGCCCATGGCGAGCGCATGCTTGATGGCGTCGCGGGCGCTATCGGGGCCAAGACTGATGACGGTCACCTTGCCGCCGCCATCGGCTTCGTTGAGGCGGAGGGCTGCTTCGGTGGCCTGGGGATCGTAGGGGTTCACGACGGGCGCGATACCCTGGGCTGGGATGACCTTTTTCGCTGCTTCGTCGACTTTAAAGGACGAAGCCGGGGTCTCCGGGTCGGGGATTTGCTTGACACAGACGATGATGTTCACGCGGCTATTCGGCCTCCTGCGCGTAACCCGGCCCCATTGGGAGTGAGCGCCGGGACAATTCCACGGGGGTTGGTGGGGCGAACCCGCGGCAGATTACCACAAATGACGAGATTGTGAAATCTCGCACGGATCGCGGGGATGCGCCGGTGGGACAAGCGATCAGGCGGGGACGGCGGCGCCGAGGAACTCCAGGATGGCGGAGTTGTATTCGTTCGGGAACTCCATGGCGCCGAGATGGCCGCCATCGAGCACCTGGAGTTTCGACCCCGGGATGAGCTTGTTGAGCTTTTCGGAGTTGCGCGGCGGGACGAGGAGGTCTTCCTTTCCGACGAGGATGAGGGTCTCGGCCTTGATGCCGGAGGTGCGGGCGGAGGCGTCCCACTGGAGGATGGCCTGGGCCTGGCGGAGGAAGGCGTGATCCTGCTGGGCGTAGGGGTTGCTCACCGAGTTCTGGATGGAACGCTCGTAGCGCGGTTCGTCATCGAGGAGTGCGGCGGTGTAGAGGTAGGGTGCGCGGAAGCGGACGATCTGCTCGCGGCTCATGTTCGAGCGCTGGACGTTGATCCAGTTGCCGAGGACGACGCGGCCGTAGCCATCGATGCTGGCGGCGGTGCCGAGGAGGATGAGGCGGTTTACGCGGGCGGGATACTTGAGCGCGAACTCCTGGGCGATGTAGCCGCCCATGCTGAAGCCGAGGATGTGCGCTTTCTCGACCTTGAGAGCGTCGAGCAGGGCCGCGAGGTCATCGGCCATGCCGGAGATGGAGTAGGGCTTATCGGGGGCGCTGGTGCGGCCGGCGCCGCGGTTGTCGTAGGTGATGACGCGGAAGTGCTTCGCGAGCGCGGGTGCGGTGAGGGCCCAGCCCTGCAGGTCGCCACTGAGGCCCATGATGAGGACGAGCGGTTCGCCGGTGCCGGCTTCTTCGTAGTAGGTGATGATGTCGCGCGTCGGTACGTACGGCATGGGAGTTCCTTCAGTTCGAATGAGCGTGAGGCCGCGGGCGGCGAGGGGAGCGCGCGAACCGGGCCGATCCTACCGCGATCCTGCGCTTCGCGCCCGGCGCGGGTAGACTCGGCGGCATGCCCTACCTGGAACGGCCGGGAGCGCGCATCTATTACGAAGTCTCGGGGGGCGGGCCGGCGCTGGTGTTCGCGCATGGCCTCGGAGGGAACCACCTGTCCTGGTGGCAGCAGGTGCCAGCATTCCAGGACCGTTACACGTGTGTGGTGTTTGCCCACCGGGGATTTGCACCGTCGACGGAGGAGCCGGGCGGGCCGGGAGGGGCAGCATTCGCGGATGACCTGGAAGCGCTCATCGACGAGCTGGGGCTGGAGGATGTGCGGCTGGTGGCACAATCGATGGGCGGCTGGACGTGCCTTGCGTATTCGCTGCGCCACCCGGGGCGGGTGAGGGCGCTGGTGATGTGCGATACCACGGGGACGCTGAATCACCCGGGTTTCGCGGCGATATACGCGGCGCGGCCTCCGGGGCGCGAGCAGGCACTGTTCGGACGCGGGATCCACCCGGCGGCGGGCGAGCGGATGGCGGCGGAGCAGCCCGCGCTGCACTACCTCTACTGGCAGATCAATCACCTGGCGAGCGGGCTCGATAAGGAGGCGTTGCGGCGTCAGCTGGTGGAGATGCGGACGACCCCGCCGGAGGCGCTGGCGGCGCTACGGATGCCGGTTCTGTGCATCGCGGGCGAGGAGGATGTGGTGATCGCCCCGGAATCGGTGCGGCTGCTTGCCGAAACGGTACCCAACGGGCGATTCGTGCAGGTCCCGCGGGCCGGGCATTCGGTGTACTTCGAACGGGCGGACGTTTTCAACGAAGCTCTCGGGGCGTTTCTCGATGAGATTGATGGAGGAGGCAGGCGATGATCGGGAATGAGGAGCAGGACGCGTTCGTCCGCTCGATGAAGTGGTGCGTGGTGACCACGTTGCGGAAGGATGGGAGCCCGGCGACTTCGGTGCTGTTCTACGCAGTGGACGGCAACCAGCTGCTGCTGAGCACGACGAAGGGCCGGCTCAAGGCGAAGACGCTGCTGCGGGACCCGCGAATCGCGGTCACGGTACTGGACGAAGGTGCGCCGTACCGGTATGTGAGTATCGAGGGCACCGCCCGGCTCGAAGAGGACAACCTGGTCGCGAACCACACGCTGATCAACCGGGCGATGCGGAACGCGCCAGACTGGACACCGCCGGAGGGGTTCGAAGAGCGGCTTCGCAGTGAGGGGAGGGTCGTCATCCGGGTGACGCCGGGCCGGGTGAGCGGGGTGGTGCGGCGCGGCTGACGCCGGCGGGCGCCCGGGGGCTGCGGTCAGTCGGCCCCGGCGGGCACGGGCCGGGCTGAAGATGTGGCGGCGCCAGCAGAACGAAGGGCGGGGCGGAGCGCGATCACGGAACCGGTGACGGCCAGGGTGGCCCAGGCAAGGATGGGGAACACGAGCGGGAGACCCCACACTTCGCCGGCGGCGCTGGCGGGGAAGCCGGCGAGCATGGACAGGCCCATGGCGAGCGGGAAGAGGCCCATCACGCGGCCACGCATCTCCTCGCTGACGGTCTGCTGGACGATGGTGGAGGAGGAGACCATGGTGGCGACCATAGCGAACCCAAGGCCGAAGTTCGCGGCGGCGGTGACCAGGACAACGCGCGAGTGGGCGAAGACGATGGCGCAGGAGGCGAAGCAGAGGACGGCCAGGCAGAGGCTGAGGCCCCGTCCGGCCAGCTCCTTGCGGAAGACGAAGAAGAAAGAGGCGAAGAAGGTGCCGAGGCCCCAGGTCATCGCCATGAAGCCGAACTGGGTGGTGCTGAGGCCAAGGACCTCGGTCATCCAGACGGGGCCGAGGGTGGCAGGGCCGGGCATGCCCAGGACCTGGAGGGAGATGACGATGGCGATGACGGCGAAAATCGTGGCATCGCGGCGGGTGTAGAGCAGGCCCTCGCGGATGTTGCCGAGGACGCCGGCCGCGCGGTTGGCTTCGCCACGGTTCTGGAAGCGAAGCATGGCGATGAGGGGGACGATGGCAAGCCAGGCGAGGAGCGTCAGCGCGTAGACTGTGCCGGCATCCATCTGGTCATTGAGGAAGCCGACGAGGGGGAGGGCGAGGGGGAAGGTCACCTGCTGGGCGACCATCTGCAGGGTGATGGCGCTGGGAAGGTCCTGCATGCCGACAATGGCGGGCGTGGCGGCAGTGCGCGCGGGCTGGTCGACCGCCATGTTGCCGGCGGCGAGGAAGGTGAGGACCAGGAGGATGGCCACGTTCGCCTGGCCGAGCGGCTCAAGGATCATCAACAGGGCTACGAGGGCGCCGAGCGCGAGCGAGACGAGCTGGCAGGCCATGAGGACGCGGCGGCGCTCGTAGCGGTCGGCGAAGGCGCCCCCGAGGAGGCCGAAGAAGAGCATGGCGGCACCGCGGCTGGCGGCCAGGAGGCCGACGAAGAGCACGGAATGGGCGGGGTAGCGGTCCTGGATCCAGAAGACCTGGGTGAGGAACTGCATGGGCATGACAAAGCTGACCGCCACCGAACCGGCGAAGAGCAGTCGGAAATCGCGGTGGCGGAGGGCTCCTCGCTTCATCGGGGGAGTATAGGGCGGCGGCGAGCGGGGTGGATCAATCGCGGGCGAGAAGGGGGAGATAGACGCCGTAGGAAAGCGCCGGCGGCTGTTCGATTTCGTACTCGATCTGGCAGCCCATCACCTCACAGCCGAGGAGGAGATCGTCGAGGAGTTCGAGATCGATGCGCGATCCGTTGTTAAGGGTGCCGGAGGCGATGCCCTGGGTGTGGATGCCGACGACCTTTGCGAGGTTCGGGCCATTGGCGAGCGACCAGATTGCGGAGCCGCTTTGCCCGGGCGCGGTATCGATGTCGTAGAAGAGGCGGAACGGTTCGACGAAGATGAAGGCAGAACGGGAGAGGCCCCACATGGTGCCGCGGGGCTTGTCACCGGGATAGCCGACGATGGCGGGTTCGAAGGCGGGGTCGCTCAGGGTGGCATCGCTGAGGACGGCGATGGGCATCCACCCGGCGTACCTCGAAAGGGAGTCATCGGGGAGCTTGATGACGCCCCAGTCCCATTCGACAGAGCCTGTTTCAGCGTAGGCGTCGGGCACCCACCAGTCCTCGGCGTAGTCCCAGCCGAAGGGCTCGAAGCCGCCATCTTTGCCGGGCACCAGGCGTAAGCCTTCGGCGGCCCAGGTCCCAGAGCCAGCGTCCCAGAGGCAATGGCCGGCCGTGAGCACGGCATCGGGGCCGATGAAGGTACCGCTGCAGGTGCCGATGGGGTCGTCGAACTCGTCGAGCAGTTCGATGAAGACCATGGCGGAGAAGGGGTAGAGGGTGGTGTCGGGGATCCGGATGCGCTCATCCTGGCCGATGATGGTCTGGCCGGAGACGGGTGCATCGCCATCACGCGCGAAGGCGATGGCGGGCACCAGGGCGAGGATGGCTACCAGCGGCCAGGCGGGGAGGCGCAGGCGGGGCATGGCGCACAGTCTCGCCGTTGCGCGGCCAGAGCGCGAGGGGCGGACGGTTGGGTGACGCAAGGGTGGCCGGGTATCCGCCCGGGCGGTGGCATGCCGAACACCACGTTATGCGCATCGAGCACGCTTCGGAGGGTACCGTGCGGGGGCCGTGGGGCTGGCAGGGGCCGGCGCCAGCAGAAGCCGCCCGGGTTGCGGCGCGGCTGGCGATTGGCCCCGATGGGGCGACAGCCCCGGCCGTGCTCCAGGCCGACGCGGTGCGGATATCCGCGGAGGCCCGCGCCCTGCTCCGGGGAGGTGCGCAGACCGCAGGGGACCAGGAGCCGTTGCCGGCTGAGGTGATCGGGGCGATGCGGGCCGTGCTCACGGCCCTTTCACCGGCCGAGGCCCGCGCGGCGTTGGAACAGCTTGGAGCCCTGCTGAGGCGTGTACCGGGCGAACCGCCGTGGCCAGCCGGGAGCGGAGCTCGGCATGGGCGGCTGATGCGGCTGGCGAACCTGGCCATGGCCGCGATCGCCGCCGGGCGGGCCGGGCGCGCCGCCGGCCTGGTCCGGGCGCTGACCGGGCCGCTACCGGGCGAGGCTTCAGACGGCGACCTGCTGCTGGAGCGGGCCGCGGCAGCACTGTACCTTGCCGCGGGCCGGGTTGCGCGTGAGGCGAGTGAGGGGAGTGACAGCGGGCCGGGCGTCGCGCGCATGGTGGGCCGGGAGCCGGGGGAACTGCCGCCGGCGCTCCTTTCGCTGGCCGGTGCGCCCGGGCGCGGCCGGCGAGCCACGAATCAGCGGGGACGCGGCAAGCCAGGGCGGACGCGTGATGGCAGGCTCGCAGGGGAGCAGGAGAACGCCGGGCCGGGGGAAGTCCTGGACCGCGACGCCCGCTGCTTTGTATAGTCCCGCGGCGCGCCGGGATGGCGCCGGGGGGAAATCGTGGACGTATCGTGGGAAGAGCTCGCGGGGGACTTTCACCGCATCACCGGGCGGGTGGTGTGGTGCACCGTCACGACAGTCGACCGGAAGGGGCGGCCGAGGGCGCGCATCCTGCACCCGGTGTGGGACGGGCAAACCGGGTGGATTGCGACGGGGCGGAACTCGTTCAAGGCGAAGCACATCGCGAACAACCCGTATGTCTCGTGCAGCTACTGGGACCAGCAGCACGAGCAGGTGTACGCGGAGTGCCGCGCTTCGTGGGATGACCGGCCCGAGACGAAGCGGTGGCTCTGGGAGCTGCTGAAGGCCACACCGCCCCCGGTGGGATACGACCCGGGGATGTTCTGGCCGGGCGGACCCGAGAGCCCGGACTTCGGAGCGCTGAAGCTGGAGCCGTGGCGCGTGGAGGTCTGGAACCTCCAGGAGATGGCATCGGGCAAGCCGAGCAGGGTGTGGCGATCCCGGGATTCGTGACCGGGCGCTACTGGCCGGGGGTAGCGGAAGGCGATGCGGCGGCGGGCGAAGGGGATGCGTCCGGGGCAGGAGACGCGCCGGGGAGCTTGAGCACCTGTCCGATGGAGAGCGCATCTTCGTCGTCGAGCTCGTTCAGCTCGGCGATGGCCTGGACGGTGGTGTTGAACCGGGCGGCGATGTCCCAGAGTGTATCGCCGGCAACGACGGTGTAGGTCTGCGGGTTGGCGGCCGGCGTGGGCGAGGGGGATGGCCGGGGAGTTGAGGCGCCGCCGGGGGTGGTCGCCGGTGCAGAGGGGACCGTGGCGGTGTCCGTCGCCCCGGGGCGTTGGCCCGGGGGAGTATTGTTTCCACCGCCGCATGCGGCGAGGGCGCTGCCGAGCAGGGCGATTGCGATGAGGCGCCGCACTCCACCACCTCCTTCTTATCGACCGGAGGGTATGTGATTCCGCTATCGCCTGTAAATGCGTGTCTTAACCGTGTGCGGAGTGTTCGGCGGGGGGTTCAGCCCATTTCGCGGTCCAGGCGTCGATAGCGGCGACGATTTGCTCGAGTTCGCGGCCTTTTTCGGTGAGGTGGTATTCGATGCGGACCGGGACCTCGGGGTAGACAGTGCGGGTGACGATGCCGGCGGCCTCGAGTTCGCGGAGGCGCTCGGAGAGGAGGCGGTCGGAGAGGCCGGGGACGCGGCTGAGGATCTCGCCGAAGCGGATGGAGCCCGAGAGCATGGAGCGGATGATGGAGCCGGACCACCGGCGGCCGATGAGCTCGACGGTGGCCTGGAAGGCGGGGCAATAGGCAGAAACCTCGGGGTGTGGGGCAGTGTCGGTGCTCATTAGGGAAGTCTACCATGCCTGCTCTTCCCTTTCGTAGCCAGCTTGACAGTTCTTAGTTACTATTCGTGCATTGCCTATAACAAATCGCCTTCTTACGTGTCGTCCACCCTGATCCGGGCGTGGCCCGGAAAGGGGCGCCTCGAACGCCGATCGCGGCGCCTGCCGGCGCCGAAAAACACCTTGAGATTCCCCGGGATCGATGCCGCCGACCGCGCCACAAGCCGGAGAGTTGGGGAGAGCCCGGCGAGCGAGGCCACGGTCACGAACGCGGCGGCATCCGCGGCTGGCGGCTCACGATGCGCTTGCGGCGGACGCGACCGGGCACCCCGGCTACCGGGCGACGGTTGCTTCGAGAACCTGGCGCAGCACCGCCAGATCGAACGGCTTCTGGAGGAAGCCAGCGGGGGGCGGCCCGTCGATGCTGTCGATGGCATTCGCCGGCGCATAGCCGCTCATGAAAAGGACGGGGAGGCTTGAACTGAGCTCCTTCATGCGGCGGTACGTAGCAACGCCACCCATGCCCGGCATGGTGAGGTCGAGCAGGACGCAGGCGTAGCGGTCGGGGCTGCTGCTGAGCTGTTCGATGGCGGATTCGCCGCTGGCGGCCGCATCGACCGAGTAGCCCCAGAGGCCGAGGGCGCGAACAAGCACACCGCGGACAGCGTCTTCATCGTCGACCACAAGGACTCGCAGGCCGGTTGGGACGGGACGAGACGCAGTCATTGCTGACGGGAAGTATGCAGCCTATGGACCGTCTGAGGCCATACATTTCATGCAAAATGAGTCCCGCGGTTTCGCGGGCGGCGCCGATGAGCCAGAATCGCCGGACTACGTTGTTCGGGGGGCCAGGTGGGCGATTGCATTGTTGAGCGAGACGGCGGCGTGATGGTGATCCGGTTCAACCGGCCGGAGCGGTTGAACTCGCTGGGCGGCACGCTGATCGACGAATTCAACGCCGCGCTCGACGAAGGCCGGACGGATGACCGGGTGAGGGCGTTCATCGTGACCGGCGAGGGGAGAGGCTGGTGCGCGGGAGCCGACCTCCAGGCTGCGGGGAGCGCGCAGCCGGGCGAGCACAGCCAGCGGTGGAATGCGCTCGACCCTATCGGCCAGGTGGGGCGGACCATTATCAACATCCACACGTGCGACAAGCCGATCATTGCCGCCGTGAACGGGGTTGCGGTCGGCGGGGGCTTCGGGTTCTGCTCGGCGATGGATGTGCGGATTGCCAGCGAGGAAGCGCGGTTCAGCACGGTGTTCATCAAGCGGGCGCTGGCGCCGGACTGCGGGCTTTCGTACTTCCTGCCGCGGCTGGTGGGCCCGGAGCGGGCGGCTGAGCTGTTCTACTCGGGGCGAATGGTGGATGCGCGCGAGGCGCTGGCGCTGGGAATCGTCTCCAGGGTGGTGCCGCACGGGGAGCTGATGGAGGTGGCGATGGAGTTCGCGCGCGGGATTGCGAAGGCTCCGCCATCGGCGATGACGTATACGCGGCGAGCGCTGAAGCACTCGCTCTCGGCGACGCTGCCGGAGCAGCTGGAGTTCGAGTGGGCGAACCAGAAGGCGTGCCTTGCCAGCCCGGAGTTCCGGGAAGGGGTGAAGGCGTTCCTGGAGAAACGGGAGCCGGATTTCGGGAAGTTCTGACGAAATGCGCTAGAGGAGCGCGCGGAGCTCGGCAGCGCCGCCTTCGATCACCGGGATCGCCTCGATGCCGTGGCGGCGGAGGTAGCTGGCTGCCATGGCGGAGCGCTGGCCGCTGGCACAGACCACGAGGACGGGGCCTGTAACAATCTCCTGTGCCCAGACCTGGATCTCATCGAAGGGGAGCTGGCGTGCGCCCGGAACCGGCACGTCGCGGTGCTCCTGGGTGTAGCGGACATCGAGCACCGGCAGCGCGCCGCTGCGGAGGAGGTCGGCGGCTTCGCGGACTTCGACCGTATGGAGCGACGCGGGGAGTTCGACCGAGGTGGCTGCGATGAACCCGCGGACGTCCTCGTAGCCGATGCGGAAGAGGTCCGTCGTCACGCGTTGGGCCTGGGCGGCATCGTAGGCGACGAGGGCGATCGGCGCGTTGAACGGAATGAGCCAGCCAGCGTAGGCGAGCATGCTGTTGCCCTCCTCGATTTCGAGGGCGCCAGGCAGATGGCCGGCAGCGTAGTCGCGGCGGGTGCGGACATCTACACGGTAGACGCCGGGATCGAGCGCGTGGAACTGGCGGCTATCGAGGGCCGGGGTACGGGGGACGGACCCGAACACGCGTGGGCCCTTGCGATTGAGCGGAGCCATGTACCGGTAGTAGCCCGGGATTGGGGCGACGCTGCCGAGCTGGAGTTCGTGGAAGAGTTCGAAAGTGGGGGAAGATAGCGCCGGGTTGCGAAGGAGCTCGACCGACATCGGGCCGCTGCGGCCGAGATCTGTGCCGGTGGTGCTGCAGAACGACCCCGCGCCATGGGTCGGGAGGACATCGGCGGCCGCGGGGATCACCTGTCGCAGGTGCTGTGCGCTCTCCCACTGGAGGCGGGTGAGCTTCTCGGTGTGGCCGGGGCCGAGGAGGTCGGTGCGCCCGACGGCGCCCATGAGCAGCGCGCCGCCGGTGAAGGCGCCGTGGGTGGCGCCGCTGGAATCCTTCGCGAGGTAGGCGGTGTGCTCATAGGTGTGGCCCGGGGCTTTCACGGCAACCACGCGCGCCTCGCCGACGGTGAGCACGGCGCCATCGCGCATGGGGCGGTGGGGGAATTCGAGGCCGGAATCCGCGGGAGCGACGACTTCGGCGCCGAGGTCCGCGAGTTCGCGGCCGCCGGAGACGTAGTCGTTGTGGACGTGGGTCTCGACGACGTAGCGGATGGTTGCGCCATGAGCCGTGGCCGTCCTGACGAACGGCTCGATGTCGCGCTCGGGATCGATGACTGCCGCTTGGTTGCCGCTCACCAGGAGGTACGAGGCATCGCCGAGGGATTCGGCGACGAACTGCTGGATCTTCATGTTCGGGGCACCTGTGGTGGGGTCCATGCGCTGGGGCTGCCGGCAACGAGTGCGGCCTCGGCGAGAACGCGCTGGCGAATGCCGCCGCAGACGATGTCGCAGAGTTCGGGGACGCTGGGGTCGGCGACGCTGTAGAAGGCGGAGGTGCCTTCGGGGCGGCGGCGGACAACGCGCGCATCGAGGAGGACGCGGAGATGCTTACTCACGTTGGCCTGGGAACAGCGGGTAGCTTCGACGATTTCGCCGACAGTGGCCTCGCCATGTTCGATGAGGTGGCGGAGGATGCGCAGGCGGTTGGGGTCGCTAAGGACGCGGAAGCGGTCGGCGACGTAGTCGAGGAGTTCGTCGGGGAGCCGGTTCATGTTACACACTGTATAACCACATACTCATGAAGCGCAAGGGGGCTGGAGCCAAGTGCGCGGTGTGGGGGATCGGGTACCGCTACCAGCCGTGAGCCGGGGGCGCCGGGCGGCGCCCCTTCGTATACTGCGGGCACTCAGAGAGACCACAGCTGCCGCTGATGCCAGAGGCATCGGCGACGCGAGAGGAACCCGTATGAAGGCGGTCGTGATTACCAGGCCGGGTGGCCCGGAAGTGCTCGAACTGAAGGAGGTCCCAGACCCGGTGGCCGGGCCGGACGACCTGCTTGTCCGGGTGCGCGCGACGGCGCTGAACCGGGCGGACCTGCTCCAGCGGATGGGCGGTTATCCCCAGCCGGGCCGAAGGCCGGCGCACGAAATCCCGGGGCTGGAATTCGCGGGCGAAGTGGCCGCGATGGGCGAGCGGGTGGAGGGCTTCGCGGTGGGCGACCGGGTGATGGGGCTGCTGGCCGGGGGCGGCTATGCAGGGCTGGTGACGACGCACCACCGGCTGGCGATGAAGGTGCCGGAAAGGCTCTCGTGGGCCGAGGCGGGCGCGACGCCGGAAGTATTCATCACCGCGCACGATGCGCTGATGCAGTGCGGGATGGTTGCCGGCGAGACGGTGCTCATCCACGCTGCGGGGTCCGGCGTGGGTGTGGCGGCCATCCAGATTGCGAAGGCGCTTGGCGCCGGGCTGGTACTGGGGACAGCGGGGAGCGACGACAAGCTGGAGCGGGCACGCGAACTCGGGCTGGACGTGGGCATCAACTACCGGACACAGGACTTCGCTGAAGAGACGTTACGGGCGACGGGCGGGCGGGGCGCCGATGTAATCCTGGACGTGATCGGGGCGGACTACTGGGAGCGCAACATGCGGGCGCTGGCCCTCAAGGGCCGGATGGTGATCGTGGGGCTGATGGGAGGAAACAGCACCAGCGCGAACATCGGGGTGCTCCTGCAGAAGCGGGCACAGGTACGGGGAACGACGCTACGGGCACGGCCACTGGAGGAGAAGGCGGTTGCGACGCGAGCATTCGAGAAGAGCGTATTGCCGCACATCGCTTCGGGGCGGATCAGGGTGGTGGTCGACCGGGAGTTCGAATTGAGCGATGCGGCTGCCGCGCACGAATACCTGGGCTCGAATGCCAACTTCGGGAAAGTTGTGCTGCGGGTGAGCTGACGCCTGTTGCGGAACAGGACGCAGGGAGCGAGCGCCTGACGTAAGTGAGCTATTCGGCGGCGACTGGCTGAGGGGTGTCCTTCGGTTCCTTCTTGACGCGCTCCATGTGCTCGAGGCCGGCCATGCTGAAGCCGAGGTCGCCGAGTTCGCAGAGGAAACTGCAGTAGGTGAGGCGGAGGGCGCTGGTGGACTTGGTGGGGAGATAGGCGAGGTTGCAGCGCTTGCAGCGCGGCATGGCCACCAGTTCACCATCGACGGCGGGGCGGGGCACTGGCGTCGATTCGTCTCGGTCTTCGGTCATGGTACTCATGGATGGCGATCCTTCCTCCAGTATGCGCCTGTTGTGCAGTATGCGCGCGCATACCGGGAGGGATTCCTACAGCTATCCAACATTCTGAAGTGCGACCGGGGGGAAGGCGAGTGCCGGTCGTTGCATCCGTGGGGGCCATTCGGCCAAATCCGCCTTGCAATCGTATGAAATTCATCAGGAAGCGATTGCCCGCCGTGTGCGGGGTTGCTAGGGTGTCGGGTGAGGGTTTCGCTTACCGCTCATCGGCTCTGCCAGGTGGTAGCGAGGGAGGGACAGGCCAGCCGTGGCACTGGTGAAGTCAGCCGCGGAGACAGGCGAGCGGCAGAGGCCGGGCGCCATCCGGTGGCGCGTCGTCGCGGGCGAGATGCTCGGGACGGCGGTCGTCCTGGCGGTGTACTTCCTGCTGCGCGGGATCCGTCCCCCGGATGTGGAGGAATCGGTGAGCCGGAGCCTCCAGCTGATCCGGTTCGAGCAGCGGCTGGGGGTATTCCAGGAGGTTCACTGGCAGGCATTCTGGCTGGATTACGGCTGGGCGATGAAGGTCGCCAACGTGGTCTATGCCTGGTTCCACTACCCGGTCATGCTTGTCATCGGCTTGTGGCTCCTGCTGAAGGACCCGGTGCGGTTCCGGTTTGTGCGGAACGTGATGTTCGTCTCGGCGGCGGTGGGTGTCGTGAGCTACTGGGTGCTGCCGGCGGCGCCGCCGCGGCTGATGGAGAGCTACGGTTACGACTACGGCTTCATCGATACCGTCCACGGGCCGGCGAGCAACGTGAATTACTTCCAGCCGGGGCCGTTCGTAAACGACCTCGCGGCGCTGCCGAGCTTCCATTTTGGGTGGATCCTGCTGTCTTCGATGGCGGTCTGGTACAACACCACGAGCCGGGTGGTGCGAGGATTCGCAGTGCTGATGTCGGTCGTGATGTGGTGGGCGGTGACGGTGACCGGGAACCACTACTTCTTCGACATGGTGATGGGCGGGGTGGTGGTGGTGCTTTCGTGGATGTTCGTATCGGGCCTGGGCGATGTGCATTTGCGCGACACCTGGGCGCCGGTGCAGCGGGTGATCGCCCGGCGGCGGACGCCTCCTTCTTTCGAGTGATCGCTGCCCGCCCGGGTGGCGGTGTGTGGCGCGGGCCATAGTGGCGCGTGGCTGAGGCTTCTACCTTCGAATGCGGCCCGGCAGCGCGGGCCACGAGGAGGAGAACTTCACCATGAGGACACAGTACGAAGCGCGGCCCGGCGCTGGTGCGGGAGTCATCCCGCTGCAGCGGAGCCGCCTCGGCCTGGTACTGCCCGCCAGCATGCATCCCCGCGTGCTTGCGGCGCTGGCACGGAGAGCCGACGAGGGTGGCTACGATTCGCTCTGGATCGAGCACGAGCCGGGCGACCGGACGGACACGCTATCGACGCTGGCCTACCTTGCGGGCCGCACGAACCGGATCGCGCTTGGGGCACGCCTGGACTTGCCGGCGGGGTGCGCTCACTGGCACCTGTTGGAACGGCTGACGAGCGTGGCAAGGCTGGCCGATGGGCGGTTTATCCTCGGGGTCGACCACCCGGTGGACCTCGGCGATGGGAGCTTTGCGCAGCTGGCCCCGGCACAGGTCGCCGGGGTGGTGCGCGCCCCGGGATCGGCGTCCGGTGTGGTTGGCGCAACGGTTGTGGCGGCGTGCGATGTCACCTATCAGCCCGTGGAGGGCGCGCGGCCCGCGTTCGCCGGGGCGTTCGATCAGCTCGCGGAAGATGTGGAGCGGTACCGGCGGATGGGGGCCTACGAGGTGGTGCTGGACCTGCGCCAGTCCGCCTCCATCGGCTCGGCCGATGACTACGTGTGGCACATCGAGCGGCTGCGGGAGGCGGTTGAGCCGGGCCTGGCACCCCGGCGGGCGCCGGGCAGGGCAGAGGATCTGTTCGATTCGATCACCTAGACGAAGCGGCGCGGCACAGAGCTGCGGACGGCAGGGCGCCGCTCAGTCCTCGCCGCGCACGAAGTCTTCGGGGCGGGCTGCATCGCGGGAGCCGAGGTCGCGGCCAAGCAGCCTCAGCTCGCGCGAGAACCGGGTCGTCCGCTCGGCGATGCCGGCCATGTAAGTACGGGCCGGGGTGACCTTGACCCACAGGCGGCGGCGAGGGACGTAGAAGGTGGTGGCGAGGCCGACCATGGCCATGACGACGGCGATCCAGATGAACGTATCGCCGGGGTCACGGCGGACGCTCACCCCCGAGGCTTCGAGCTGGCCACCGAACGTGTAGGTATAGCCCTGCTCGTTCTTCACCGGCACATCCCGGGTGAGAACGAGCGGGGCATCGCCGAGACCGCTGATGAGGAGGTAGGGCTTGCCATCTCCGCCGGTTGGCATCTGGACTGTGACCCGGTCATCGATGGCGCCGGGCATATCAGCGATGGTGAGCGCCGGTATCGAACGGGCCTCGAGGAAATCGAAACGGTAGCCGCCGGAGGTCGCGGATTCACCGGGCGTGAGGGAAACCGGGGACAGGCCGGGGCCGCTGAGGTTGAGCCGCATTTCGCCCCCGCGGAAGAACCAGCCGACGGCATAGGTTTCGACCTCCTGGGAGCCGGGGCTCCGGGGGAAGACGAGCACCGCCAGGCCGGAATCGTCGCCGCGGGACGTGGTGGGGCCGGGGTCGGTCGCCATCTGCGGGATTTGCTGGCTGAAGAGGACCTCGCCTGTCACGGTGGTGACCCGGACGACCGGGACGGCGGCGGTCTGGCTGTCGAAATCGACCACGTCGTCGTAGAGGAGCTGGCCGTTGGGGGCCTGGATGCGGAGGCGGGCGATATCGTTGAACCAGGCAGCCTGGTGGACCTTGTAGCCGAAGGCGTGGCAGGGGTCGTTCACGGTGGTTTTACAGACCTTCACTTCGTCGCCGCGGCGCACCTCGATCATGCTGTGGTAGTCGATGATGTTCCCACCCTCATCAAGGCCGCGATGAGCATCGAGCATGCGGATGAAGAGCTGGCCGGGGCCGGGATCGGCGAACACCGGGGCCGCAGGCGTCGTCTCGGCGATAACGAGCGTGCGGTCGAAGCCGGCCATGGTGGTCAGGAGGGCGCCGATGAGGAGCATGAGGAGCGCCAGGTGACTGATGAAGGTGCCGTACTGGCTCCAGGCGAAGCGGTCGGCAAAGAGGTAGACGGAGCCGTCGCGCTCGGCGACGCGTTCCACCCGGTAGCGCCGGCGGCGCAGGAGGGTTTCGACGGCGGAAGCGCCACCTTCATGGGTGAAGTCGGCCCGGTGGTGGGCACGCTCGAAGTAGGAGTCGGCAACGGTGCGTTGCGGGCGCTGGACGGCACGCCAGGTGGGCCGAAAGCGGCTGACCGTGCAGACCGTAACCGCGACGATGATGAGCACCCAGAGACCGTTGAACCAGGCGGAGTGGAAGACATCGAAGAGCCCGAGGGCGTCGATGGTGCCGGTGAGCGGGCCGTAGGTCTCGCGGCGCAATTCGAGCCAGGCTGATCGGGCGGCCGGGTTGGCGCGCATGGGGCCGGGGACCTGGGGGAGGACGACGCCGATAATCCCGGCGGCGAGGGCCAGGCCAACCAGGAAGAGGGCGAATTTGACATTCGTTAGGAGCTGCCAGGCCCAGCGAAATGGGTCGAGGCTGCCGGGCTCGATGCGGGCACGCGGTTTATTGGCGCGCGAGGCGGCGGTCACCGGAGGCGCTCCTCGAGCTCCGTGAGCTGTTCCCGCGTGATGCGGCCGTAGTAGACGCGCTCGACGAGCCCGGCCGGGTCGATCAGGTAAGTGGTGGGCAGGCCGGGAAACTGGTAGGCGTTGCTCACTTCGCCGGAGGAATCGAGGAGGATGGGGTAGGTGACGCCGAATTCGTCGGCGAAGGCGCGGGCGGTTGCGGCCTGTTCCTGCTGGTTGACGCCGATGATGACGACGTTGGCTCCAGCGGGGCCCTGGTGGAAATCCTGGAGGTCGGGCGTTTCGCCCCTGCAGGGGCCACACCAGCTAGCCCAGAAGTTCAAAAGGACGTAGCTGCCCCGGTACTGGTCGAGGGTCCGGGTCTCGCCTTCGGGGGTCTGGAGCTTGAAGTTGGGGGCAGCGCGGCCTTCGCGGGCGGCAGGGGAGCGGCCGGTGGGGTTGAGTGATTCGGGGAGGGCGATGATGCCGAGGCCGGGTGTGCCATTGCCGGTGGTGCTCCCGCCATCGCGGAATTCGAACCACCAGATGGCGAGGCCGACGGTGAGGATGACGAGCGCTGCGAGCCCCAGGGTGGAGCCGGGGCCCGAGTATTCGCGCCGCCGTTGCGGCCGTTCGTCGGGGTGGGTTGCAGTCATGCGGGCGCCGGGATCGAGGGTATCACCGGGGGCGGCTTGGCGGGGTAAGGGAGGAGGGAGGCTCTATCGCGTCCCGTCGACCCAGACCATGAGATTCGCGCTCTCCATCCCCGCGGGGGCATCGAGGAAGAGCATATCGAAGGTCCCCTGCTGCCCCGGGCCCAGCTATTGTGCGTCGCTAACGACACTCTTCCCTCTTTCCTCTCGGGTCGCCATAATCCGAACATCTGTGCGATAGAGGCAGAGCATGGCCAAGCCACCGCCCGCGTATCCTGTGCCGGCCGTGAGGCCGGTACCGCCCGCTGTCATCGCCGAGAAGGTGGTGGCAGACCTCCAGGCGCGGCAGACCGGGACCACGGTGCGACGGATCGAGGAGCGGCCACCGCGGTATGCCGAGTGGCCCGAGGGGCTGGACAGCCGCCTGGTCCAGGCGCTCCGGAAGCGGGGGATCGAGCGGCCGTACACGCACCAGGCGGCCGCGATCTCGAACGCGCTGGCCGGGAAGAACAGCGTGGTGGTGACTCCGACGGCGAGCGGCAAGACGCTGTGCTACAACGCGCCGGTGCTCGATTCCATCCTGAAGGACAGCTCAACGCGGGCGCTCTACCTGTTCCCGACGAAGGCCCTGGCGCAGGACCAGCTGGACGAGCTGCACGGGCTCATCGCGAGCATCGGCGAGGAGATCCGGACCTTCACGTACGACGGCGATACGCCAGCGGACGCGCGGCGAGCGGTGCGGACGGCGGGGCACATCGTGCTGACGAACCCGGACATGCTGCACGCGGCGATTCTTCCCCACCACACGAAGTGGATGCAGCTGTTCGAAAGCCTGGACTACGTGGTGATCGACGAGTTGCACACGTACCGGGGCGTGTTCGGGAGCCACCTCGCGAACGTGCTGCGGCGGCTGCGGCGGATCTGCCAGTTCTATGGCTCCGATCCGGCGTTCATCCTCTGTTCTGCGACGATTGCGAACCCGGGCGAGCTCGCGCGGGCGCTGGTGGGCGATGACGTGGAGCTCATCGACGACAACGGAGCGCCCTCGGGCGAGCGGATGGTGGTGATCCACAACCCGCCCGTGGTGAACCGGGAGCTGGGCATCAGGCAATCGGCCCTGAAGGCGGCACGGGACATCTCGGCGCAACTCATCCGGGCGGGGGTGCAGACAATTGTGTTCGCGCCAAGCCGCACGCGGGTGGAACTGCTGTTGACGTATCTGCGCGAAGCGTTGCGGAGCAAACCGGGCGACCCCGAGCGGGTAACCGGGTACCGGGGGGGCTACCTTCCGAACGAGCGGCGGGGGAT
Organism: uncultured Anaerolineaceae bacterium; assembly: GCA_964648195.1. Lineage (GTDB taxonomy): Bacteria > Chloroflexota > Dehalococcoidia > Tepidiformales > Tepidiformaceae > Amarobacter. Next base: position 97,108 of record CAZYLL010000007.1, read on the forward strand.
CGAGCGGGGGCTGCGGGAAGGGACCATCAGGGGGGTGGTCGCGACCAATGCGCTCGAGCTCGGCATCGATATCGGGGGGATGGGGGCGAGCGTGGTGACGGGCTACCCCGGTTCGCTGGCGAGCCTGTGGCAGCAGTTCGGGCGGGCGGGGCGCAGCCGGGAGGCATCGCTCGCGGTGCTGGTGGCGTCTTCGAACCCGCTGGATCAGTACGTGGCGACGCACCCGGATTTCGTGTTCGAGCAGGGGGTAGAGCGGGGGCTGATCGACCCGGACAACCTGTTCATCCTCGCGAGCCACCTGAAATGCGCGGCGTTCGAGTTGCCGTTCAGCGTTGGGGAGGTATTCGGGGCACACACGGACGAGCTGCTGGACATCCTCTCGGAAGAGGGGGTGCTGCAGAAGGCGAACGGACGGTACCACTGGATGAGCGAGGCCTACCCGGCGGAGCAGGTGAGCCTTCGATCGGCGAGCACCGACAATTTCGTCATCATCGAGCAGGGCCCGGCGCCGCGGGTGATTGGCGAGTGCGACCGGCCGAGCGCGCCGCTGCTCATCCACGAGGACGCCATCTATATCCACCGGGGCCAGCAGTACCAGGTGGAGTACCTGGACTGGGACGATAAGAAGGCGTTCGTGACACCGGTGGCGGTGGATTACTACACCGATGCGCAGCTGGCGGTTGAATTGAAGGTGCTGGAGAGCTTCCGGCAGGAAGGTGCGGCCGGGGGTTCGTTCGAGATGGGGGAGGTCTCGATTACGTTCCTGGCGACGATCTTCAAGAAGGTGAAGCTCCACACCCACGAGAATGTGGGCTGGGGCAAGATCGCGATCCCGGAGGAGAACCTCCACACGACGGCCATGTGGATGAGCTTCGACGGTGAGGCCACCAGGGGGTTGGCGCGCGACGAGATCGCGAGCGGGCTCATGGGGATCGGGCACCTGGCGCGCAACCTGGCGCCTATCTACTGCCTGTGCGACGCGAGAGACATCGGCGCGGACGCGCAGGTGCGGTCGCCCTACAACGAGCTGCCGACGGTGTACCTGTACGACATGGCGCCGGGAGGTGTTGGGCTGGCGGAGAAGCTGTTCGATGCGCGGGAGGCGTTGCTGGCGGCGTGTCTGACGGTCGTGCGGTCATGCCCGTGCGAGAACGGGTGCCCGGGTTGCGTGGGGCCGCAGGTGGAGGCGGCGAGCGCGGCGAAGCGCGCGGCAGCCACGATGCTCGGGCGGCTTGCCGGGTAGGGGCAGGGCCTCAGAGCGACCCGGAGAGCATCGGCAGCAGGGCCGAGAGGAGCGCGCCCAGCTGGAGACCCTGGGCGACGGGTCCTTTCAGGGTGGCGGCCGCATTGACCTCGTAGTGGTTGCGGCGGCCGTGGCGCTCGCGGGCGAGGTACCCGCCCTTTTCGAGGTCGGCGACGATGCGCTTGACGGCCCTTTCGCTGATATTGACCCGGGCTGCGAGGTCGCGGAGGCGGATGTCCGGCTCTTCGGTGATGCAGAGCAAGACGTTTGCGTGGTTGGTGAGCAGCGACCAGTCGGACATGGATACAGGCTAGCGACGGCCCGTGATAGCTACTAGCGATCTGCAAGTTGTGAAACAGAGTACCTTTATCTGTTCCAAACCAGCCGCTGAACGGGCGGGCCTCGCCGGTTTCCAGGATGGCGCCAACTCCCGGCGTTAAGGGGGCTTGCGCAGGTAGCGTAGGATGCGGCCATAACGCTGCGGAGGTGCGCATGGCTACGGCTGAATTCGCCGCAGGCTACCCCGTAACGGTTGACGTGCAACCGGCGACAGGACCACGGGACAAGATGACGATCGGGTTCCGGGTCATCCTGGCGATCCCGCACCTGCTACTTGTTGGCGGGCTTGGATTCGCAGGGAGCGTCGGGGCGTGGTGGCTGACGTACGGTGGGCTCTTCTCGCTGGGCGTGCTGGGCGCGGTGGCCTCGGTGTGCGCGATCATTTCGTGGTTCGCGATCATGTTCGCGGACCAGCACCCCCCGGGGTTGCGGGACCTGTGCCTGTACTACCTGCGCTGGCGGACGCGAGGGCTGGCCTACATGGCGCTGTTCCGCGATGAGTACCCGCCGTTCGGCGATGGGGAATACCCGGCCTCGATCAACGTGGTGCTCGCCGAGGGCCAGCGCGACAAGAAGTCGGTGGGATTGCGGATTTTCTACCTGATCCCGCACGCGATTGTGCTCTGGGCACTTTCGATTGCGTGGACGGTGACCAGCATCATCGCCTGGTTCAGCCTCTTGCTGAACGGGACATACCCGGAAAGCCTGTACAACTTCGGGCTGGGCGTGATGCGGTGGTCGCTGCGGGTGGAAGCGTACGCTCTGCTGCTGGTGGACGAGTTCCCGCCGTTTTCGCTGGACTAACGACGGCAGGCGCGCTGGCTGCTACACCGGGAGCCAGTAGAGCTTGCCATCGCGCATGACCTTCGCGAGGCGGCCAGTCTCGAAAAGGTATTCGAGGTGGGCGATGGTTTCGCCGACCGCAGCGCGCTGCATGTGCGGTTCGAAATCAGCGAGGGCGCCGGTGGCCCACTTCACGCGGCCGGCGACTTCCCAGGCGGTTGAGCCTCCGCGGTCGACGCATTTCACCATCTCATCGAGGCGGAGGTGGTGGTGGTGTTCGATCTCGCGGAGGCGTTTCTTGAGGTCGGAGATCTCGAACTCGTGGGCGGGAAGGACGATCTCGACATCGAGGTCTTCAAGGATTTCGAGTGAGCGCATGTAGTCGCCCAAGGGGCTGCCGTGCGTCTGGGCGTGGATGCTGACGTTAGGCGTGATGGTGGGGAGGACGTGGTCGCCAGTGAGGAGGATTTTGCGGTTGGGTTCGTAGAGGCAGATGTGGCCGGGCGAATGGCCGGGAGTCCAGATGATTTCGAAGTCGAAGTCGCCGACCTTGAAGGTCTCGCCGCCCTTGACTTCGGTATCGGCCGGGACGGGGGCAACGTTGCCGAGCATGCCCATGGAGCCGCGGGCCATGGTGGGCGAATCGAGGGCGGGGACGCCGTTGGTCTGCATGAACTTGCCCATCTCATCGGCGAGGCCCTTCGGGGCGAAGTAGCGGTCCTTGATGACCTCGGCATCCTTTTCGTGGAGGACGATTTCGCAGCTGGAGAGCTGCTTGAGGCGGCCGGCCATGCCGTAATGGTCCGGGTGGATGTGGGTGACGACGAGCTTTCCGATGTCGTTGGGGTGAGAGCCATGCTCCTTCATGCCTTCTTCGAGCGCCTGGTAGGCGCTATCGGTGTTCCAGCCGCAATCGACGAGGACGGTATCGCCGCCGTCCTTGAGGAGGTAGGGGAGGACATAGGGCAGGCCCTTGGTGACGCGGGGATGCTCCTGGAGGTCGCGGCGGAGCGCTTTCGCGTCTTCGATGGTGAACTGGGGAAACGGTGTGAGGAGCTGGTAGATGCCGTCGATGATGCGCATGTGGGCGTGCCCCCGGGCTTGGCTCGCCGTCCTGGACTGGAAGGTTGGCGGCTGCCGCCGATACTACGCGAGATGGTTCACGCGAGGCAAAACACCGTCAGCGGGACGAGACGGCGATGGCAGCGGCGAGCAGGAGGCCGAGGACCAGGTTGTAGCGGGCGGTCGCCTTGAGCACGGGATTGAGGGCGCGGCCGGAGGCGCCGGAGAGGATGGCACGAAATGGCCGCGCGGCCCACGGCAGGCTGATGAGCGAGGCTGCCCAGGCCCACTCGGCCGTGGAGACGAGCGAGATGCCGATTGGCACGACAAGGGCAACGACGAGCAGGATTGCGTACCAGGCACGGGTGCCGCGGTCGCCGAGGATGACGCCAAGCGTGGTTTTGCCGCTGTTCTTGTCGGTGGGGATATCGCGAAGGTTGTTGACGACGAGGATCTGGGTGACGGTGCAGCCAACGGGGATGGAGGCCGCGACAGCGAGCGCGGCGACATGGCCGGCCTGCACGTAGCAGGTGCCGACGACAGCGACGACGCCAAAGAACACGAAAGTGAACAGGTCGCCAAGGGCGTGATACCCGATCGGCCAGGGCCCGCCAGTATAGATGATGGCGGCGGCGATGCTGGCGAGGCCAACGGCGACAATCGGCCACCCGCCGATGGAGACCAGGTAGACGCCGATGAGCATAGCCAGGGCGAAGACGAGCCACATGGCGGCGAGCATCTGGCCGGGGCTCAGGAAGCCCATCTGGGTGGCGCGGGGCGGGCCGAGGCGCTCGCTCGAATCGGCGCCCTTCTTGAAGTCGAACACATCGTTGGCGAAGTTGGCGCCAACCTGGAGGAGGAGCGCGCCGGCGAGGGCGGCCAGGGCAGGGAGCGGCTCGAAAGCACCAAGATGGATGGCCACGCCCGTGCCGGCCGCAACGGGGGAGATGGCAGCAGTCAGGGTCGGGAGGCGGGTCGCGAGCTTCCAGGCCTGGAAGGTGGATGGGCGCGCGGGGGTGGCGACGGTCATGCGCGCACCGCGCTGATGGACTGGATGGCGCCGAACATCGGGGAGCGGCGCGTGATGCGGGTGAACCCGGATGCTTCGATGATGCGGTCGAGCTCGGCCACCGGCGGCAGGTAGGACGCTGACTGCGGGAGGTAGCGGTACGCCCTGCGGTCGGCGATGAGGCCGCCGACGACAGGGACGACGCGGTTGAAGTAGATGCCGTGGCCGGCCGCGACCAGGCGGTTGCGGGGCTTATCAACTTCGAGGAGGCCGAGGCGGCCACCGGGCTGGAGCACCCGCGCAAGCTCATCGAGGACCGGGGGAATGGCCACGAAGTTGCGCAGGGCGAAGCCAGAGACGGCGGCGGTGAACGAACCATCGGCGAAGGGGAGCCGGAGCGCATCACCCTGGACAAAGATGCCCAGGCCCGGGAAGCGGCGGTGCGCGGCGGTCAACATACCGCGGGAGAAATCGAGGCCGACGGCGCTGGCTCCGGCCGCGCGGCAGATCTCGGCGAAATCGCCGGTGCCGCAGGCGAGATCGAGCACGCGGTCGCGGGGGCCAATGCCCAGGCGGCGGACGAGCTCGCGGCGCCAGCGCTGGTCGGCGTTGAAGGTCATGATCCGGTTGACGCGGTCGTAGGTCGGCGAAATGCGGTCGAACATGTCGCGGACGGCGGCGGCCTTCTCTTCCGGGGGCGGGAGAACCGACATGGATACATTCATACCCGATTTCGCGCGTATGGCCTGTGGGCGCGCCATGCCGGTGCTAGCCGACGCGCTCGGCGATTTTGCGGGGATTGACGACGCGGGTAAGGAGAAAAGTGACCAGGCTGATGATGACGGCGCCCCAGAATGCTGGCCAGAAGCCATCGATTTCGAACCGGATGCTTTCGAACTTGCCGGCAATCCAGGCCGTGAGGGCGAGGAGGGCGGTGTTGATGAGGATGAGGAAGAAGCCCAGGGTGAAGACCAGCGCGGGGAGCGACCCGAGGACGAGCAAGGGCTTCAGGTAGGCGTTGAGCAAGCCGAGGATGAGCGCGACGGCGAGGGTGCTCCCCCAGCCTTCGAGGTGGATCCCGCCGAGCAGTTCGGCGGCCACCCAGACCGCGACAGCGGTGATGAGCCAGCGGGCAACGAAGGCGACGGCCCGGCCGGCGCCGGAAGGTTCGCGATTGCGGCCACCAACGGTAACGACGACGAAACCTGGCATGGCCGCAAGTTAACCACGGCCGGGTGCAAATCGCGATCAGGCGGCCTGCTGGCGGAGCATGGCGAGCATGGTCTGCTGGAAGCGGACGCGTTTCTCCGGGTCGCGGATCTCGGCGCTGATCCGTTCGGCCAGGGAGGCGACGGCGTCGCGGGGCAGTGTGGGGCGGGTGAAGCCCAGGTCTTCGACGGCGTCATCGATGATGATCTCCGCCAGGGGGCCGAGGGCGGCGGCGACGGCTGTGGTGAGGGCCTGGAAGAACTGGGCCCCCGCCAGCTGGCGGACAGGGGCCGGGGCAGCCTGCGGGGCGGCGAGGTCGATCAGCCCGGAGAGGCGCAGGCGGTAGAGGCGGCGGATAGCCTCGAAATCGTCGATGCCGAGCTCCGCTGCGATGGTGCCGGCGGTCGCCTGGCCATCGATGAGGGCGATGACTTCCCAGTCGGCCGCATCGATGGTGACCGAGGGGGCGGGAGGCTTGCGGGCGAGCCGGGGGAGGGTATCCATGGAGGGGATGACGCGGCGCATGGCCTCGCGTTCGCCGGCGGCGCGGGCCGACTCAGCGAGCAGGACATCGAGCGGGCGGTCGATGGTGCGGTCGGGCGCGGGGAGCCCGGGCTCGAAGCGGAACTGGCCGTTCGGCCAGCTGAAGAGGCGGAAGAGTGCCTGTTCGCCCCACTCGGGGCCAGATTCGGCGTGCACGATGGCGCCCCCGGCGAGGAAGATATCGCCGGTATCGAGGCCGGAGGTGAGTTCGAGACGGCCGGTTTGCCCCCCGGCACCGAGCATTTTGAGCAGGTCTCCCAGCGGTAGCTGGGCGAGGCTGCCGGTGAGTCCTTCTGGCATGGTTGTCCCTCCCGTTTCCCTCGGATGAAGGTGCTAACTCCCGCGCGACTGGATGATGGCCCAGGAGTTCCACGAGCCGTGGTCGAGGGCTGTCCTGTTCACGAGCGCGGAGCGCTCGGCGCGGTGACGCTGGAGCCGCTTCCGGGCGGCGGCGTTCTTCTGCCAGCTTCCAATGACGACATCGGCGCTCAGGCGGACCATGGCCATATCGGCATCGGGCTGGCAGACGACGAAGAGGACGGCATCACCGATGTCGCGGGCCAAAAGCCGCCAGGTGTTGTAGGCGAATTCGAGCCTGGGAGCATCCTGGCCGGCGGCCTGCAGGGCGACGAACGCGCGCCCGACCTCGCGGCCGATGGTGTTCATGGTGACCGTGGCGAGCACGGCGGGGTTGGAGCTCACGATGACATCGCCGCGGTTGTCGCAAAGGAACGACCCACCAACGCCAGGTACCGTGCTGATCTGCTCCAGCTCCTTTTCCATGCCAGTCCCCTGCTAGGCCACGAGCTCGGCGAAGTCGTCGCGCAGGTTGAACCGATCGACGACGGCGGCGTGTTTTTCGCTGACACCTTCGAGCCGCTCGCGGATGCGTGTCTCGAGGTCGGCCCGCTTGAGCTGGAAGGCGAGCTTGGAGACGGTATCGCTGAGGCAATCACCGAGCGCCTTGCTGAACTCATCGGGCAGGGGGCCATCGAAGGCGACTTTGCCCGCGCGGTACTCGAATTCGGCGGCGAAGGGGTCGAGGAACGGGTAGGTGGGCGCGCGGGCGACGAGGACCTCCTTGAAGGCCATGAGGAAGCGGCCGGGCTTCGAGTATCCATCGGCAACGGACTCAACGGTGGCGACGACTTCGGACCAGAAGGCGAGCAGCGCCTCGCGGTGGGTCTCGGCGGCGGCGACGGGACCGGCAGGCCGGGCGGGCGCGCCATTGGCTGCTGGGGCCGGGGCGGCTTCGACGAACACGTTGAATGAGCCGCCGGAAGCGGTGACCAGCTGCACGATGGTGTTGAGGGCATCCTGGCCGGCGTTCAGGCCGGCGGGGGTGGAGAGGACGCTCTCGACCGGCTCGCCGTCGGCGAGGTAGATGACGCCGGTGCCCTGGCCATCCCCGGCCTGGACTTCGACGTAGCCGGTCAGCCCATCGGAGCGGAGCTTGGCGATGAGGCGGTCGAGGCTGGTGAACGCGCTCGTGAGGTCCTTGTAGAGCGGGCGGGCATCCATGAGGCGATGGAGGAGGAGGACGACATCGGGGAAGGCGGAATAGACGTTGAGGGTGCCGTCCTTTTCGGTGGCGCGGGCAAGGATGCCGCGGACCGCGGGCGCGCCGGTGACGCGCCCGGCGCCGGACTCCTCGCAGGCGTTGACGATCTCGCCTTCAGAAAGGAGGAGCGTGCCGGTGTGGCCGGGGAAGGCGACCTCGACATAGCCGGTGAGCCGGCGGGACTGGAGGTCGGCGAGGAGCGCCTCGAAGGAGGTGAACGAAGTGTTCAGGTTGGCGTAGAGGGTACGGTCTCGGGGGAACATCATCGTGGTCAACTCCTCGATGCGGGGTTCGAAGCGAGCGCCAGCCGGCGCAGCAGTTGAGCAACCGAAGGAAGGACGGCGGTGGCCCGGCCGGCGCTGGTGAGAAGCGAAAGGTACGTGCGCCCATCGACGGGGCAGATAAGCGTTTCCGACACGCCGGGGCCTGCGATGAGGACGTGGTCGAGACGGCTGCCGGCGAGCTGGCGGCCCATGCCCCGGAGGTCGCCATCAACCGGGAGTGCTTCGGCGCGGAGGGCCACGAAACTGGCGAGAGCAGCCTCGCGGGGCGCGTTGGGACAGCCGCTGGCGCCGAGCGCCCTGCCATCGGCATCGCAGACCAGGGCCGACCGGACGCCATCGAGCGCAGCGGCAGCAGCGGCAAGCCGGGGAGCGAGGGCCGGGTCGAACGAGACGGTTGGCGCGGGCATGGTGGCGTCCTCGGTCGGGGGTTGGCTCGATGGTTTCAGGCGGCGGCGCGGCGCTGGCGCAGGCGCTCGATGGCGGAACGGAGGCTGGCCTGCATGCGGCGGAGCGATTCGGCGAGCTGGCCGACTTCGTTGCGACCTTCGACATCGATTTCGACGTTGAGTTCGCCGAGGCTCATGCGGTCGGCAACATCGGCCAGGTGCTTGAGCGGGCGGGTGATGGTGGCGGAGATAAAGACGGCCAGGGCGAGCGCAAGCAGGATCACGCCGAGGGCGGCGCCACCGTAGGTGTAGAACTCCTGCTGGGCCTGGCTGGTGCGTTCATCGAAGCGTGCGTCGAGGGTTTCCTGGGCAGCGGAGAGGAGCTGATTCGAGAGGTCGATGGCGCTTCCGCCGAGGAGGAAGTAGCCTTCGGCGCCGGTGGTGGAGAGGATGTTGGCGTTGATGATGTTGTTGGTGGTGGATTCGCCGAAGACGTTGCGCGACGTCTCGGCGCGGCGTGCGATCGGGCGGAGGGATTCCTCGAAATCGGCATTCGCGGCCATCGCGGTTTCGAGCGCGCGGGAGAGGGCATCGGCGTGGGCGGCAGCGAGGCTCATCTGCGAGACGAGGTAGGCCTTCTGCTCGGCGGTGGCGGACTGGCCCTGGCGGGCGATGAGGGCGGCGGTGCCGAAGCTGCGGGCCTGGGAAAGCGCTTCGGTGAGGCGGGGCAGGGAATCGGTGAGGGCGACGATGACGCTGCGGCTATCGAGGTCGGGGTCGAGCACGAGCCGGGACTCGACGGAGACCGTGGAGAGCAGCGGGAAGATGCCCTGTTCGATGAGGCGGGTGTGGGCGGCGTTGGAATCGATCGCGCTCGACCGGGAATCCTTGACTTTGGGCCACTCGGAATTCAGGAACTGGACGAGTTCGCCAGTCCCAAGGGCATCGCCGTGGCGGGAGTTCATGTCGTTGATGACGGCGAGGGCGGCATCGGCGGCCGCCGCGGTGCGAACCATGTTATCGCGCGAGAACTCGTCGCCGCTGAGGACGCGCTGGACAAGGCCGCGGTGGATCTGCACTTCGCGGAGGAAGGGGACGATGGCGGCGACGTAGTCGAGGCCATCGGATTCGGCGCTCGCCTGTTCCTGCGTCTCGGTGCGCTGCTGGTACTGGACGAAGAGGAGCGCGGCGATGGGCAGCGCGAGGACGACGACAATGAGGCCGAGTTTGTTGGAGATGCCGAGGTTGGCGATGGCGGAAAAACCGGGCAGGTGACGACGCATGCTCCCTCCAAGGTGACCCGGGCGATGTCTGGCTGGGAATCCCGGGCAAGGCCGGGCCCGCGTGGGGCCTGGCACTCCCTGCTATTTCCAGAATCGACGCCCGGCGTACACGGATAAGGTGGCAACTGCGTGGAGCAGGGGGCGCAGGACCGGGAACCACGCCTCCAGGCGCGGGGGTTATGCGGGCCGGGCGAGGAGGAGCGCCGCAGCTTCGGGCGGCCGTAGATTCACCGGGGGTGTGGGGGCGTTCCAGTGCGGGGGCGCGTGGCGCCGCGGCGGGTGGATGAGGGGGTTTCGCACGAAAATTCCTGCGTTGCCGGCGGCGCGGGCGTGGACCGCACGAAGGCCCCAAGAAAGGGGCCAGGGTGAGGTCGAACGCGCCGCAATGGGGGTAGACTCAGGGCCACGGAGGACAGCGATGCGAATAGCGATTGGCTTCGGTGGCGGGCCAGACTGGGCACGGGCGGCTGCGTTCGTGCAGGAAGCGGAGAAGCTGGGTGTGGACTTCTGCTGGACCGCGGAGACCTGGGGTTTCGACGCGGCCACGCCGATCGGGTACCTGGCGGGAAAGACCGAGAAGATCCGGCTGGGCACGGGCATCATGCAGCTGGGTTCGCGCTCCCCGGCGATGCTGGGGATGACGGCACTGACCCTGAACTCGATGTCGAACGGGCGGTTCACGCTGGGGCTGGGGGCGAGCGGGCCGCAGGTGGTGGAAGGGTGGCACGGCGTGCGGTTCGCGCACACAGTGCCGCGCATCCGCGATGCGGTGAACATCGTGCGAATGGTGACGCGAGGCGAGCGGGTGGCCTACCAGGGCGAGTACTACGAGCTGCCGCTCCCGGGGGGAGAGGGCAAGGCGCTGAAGAGCTCGGCGCCGCCGGCGCAGATCCCCATCTACCTTGCGACACTCAGCCCGAAGTCGCTCGAACTCACGGGGGAGATCGCGGACGGGTGGATCGGCACGTCGTTCATGCCGGAACACGCGGATGTCTTCTTCGACCACATGCGCAGGGGCGCGGAGCGGGCGGGGCGCAGCCTGAAGGACATCGACATTCAAGCCGCCGCCGGGGTTGTGCAGTTCTCAGACGACCTGGAGCGCATCATCCCACCGCGAAAGCCGGGACTGGCGTTCACGCTCGGTGCGATGGGCTCGCGCCAGCACAACTTCTACAACGCGGCGTACCGGCGGGCGGGGTATGCCGACGAGGCGGTGGCGGTCCAGAAGCTGTGGCTCGAGGGGAGGCGTGACGAGGCTGCCGCGCTCGTGCCCGACGAGATGGTGCTGCAATCGAACCTGCTTGGGACGGAAGCGATGGTGCGCGAACGCATCCGGAAGCACCGGGATGCGGGCGTGAACACCATCCGCGTGCAGCCGGAGGGCGCGACCATGGAGGAGCGGCTGGAGACGCTGGCGCGCGTGGTGCGGATCATCCGGGAAGAGGCGCCGGAGTAGCGGCGTCCCTACGAGCCGGCGAGGAAGCGGCGCGGGACTTCGCGAATCATCATGTCGATGGCCGACTCCGGGACACCCTGGGCGAGGAGCGCGGGGATGGCGACCGTGCTGACGAAGAGGTAGCGGGTAGGGCCGGGGTTTGGGGGCGCTGCCTGGCCCCGGACAACCGCCGCGGGCGCGTGGTCATGTCCGAGCATGAGGCGGCTGGCCCAGCCCTTCTCGATGAGCGCCTTCACGGTTGCGTTCCGCTGCTCCCAGTTGGGGCGGCCCGCGGCCCCGGGGTAGCGGTCCATGGAAAGGTACACGCCGGTCCGGAGGAGGTCCTCGAGGTAGGCCACGTCAGTGGTGTCGGCGCTGTGGCCGATGGCGATGCGGTCCATGGGCGCACCTTCCTCCTGGAAGATCTCGACCTGGCGGCGGCCAACCTCTTGGGGAGCCCAGTGGTGGGTGCTGATGGGGCAGCCGGTGCGCTTGAGAGCGCGGGCGGCGCCGCGGAGGATGCGTTCGCCTTCGGGAGAGACACCGCCCATGTCGTTGGCGACCTTGATACAGCCTGCCTTGATGCCGGAATCGCCGATGCCAACCTCGATTTCGCGGACGAAGATGTCGGCAATCTCGTCGATATCGCGCGTCCAGAACGAACGGGGGATATCGCGCCAGATGCCGGTGGCGACGACGACGTTCACGCCCGAAGCGCGGGAGACATCGCGGACGAACTCGACATCGCGGCCGAGGTCAGGCGTGGTGAGGTCGATCAGGGTATCGACGCCGCCGGCCTTTGCTTCGGAGAGTTCGCGGATGGCGTTGGCGCGGGTGGCCTCCCAATCAAAGCGCCAGGGGTAGTGATGGTTGTCTTCGCCCATGCTGACGAGGACGTGCTCGTGGCTGAGGACGGTGCCGAGCTCCCCGGCGGGGACAGGGCCAAGGGCGGTTTCGACGGTAGGCATGGCGGCTGCTCCGGCGGAAGGTGGTGTGATTCTGAGGGCAGGCGGGAAATGGGTCGAGAAATTGCGGCAGGCTTTCGCAGACAACCGTCATCCGCCTGACAACGGTTCGACCGTGCGGTAGACTCCGGCCACGCAGCCCGTGCCCGAGTCGGGCCGTTTGCTCATGGAGGTGCCCAATGCCTGAGTTTCCGTCTGTCGAGTGGTTCAAGACCGCAGCCGACCTGTTGAACAAGTCCGATAGCTTCAAGCGGCTTGGAACGTGCGACGCCGAGATGGGCGTGCAGGTGGATAACAAGTACTACGAGATCGATTTCGAGGCGTTCGAAGTGAAGGACGTGAAGGAAATCGATGCGAAGCGGGCGGAGGAGCTCGACTTCGTGCTGGTGCAATCGCTGGACGCCTGGAAGGCGATGCTGGACGACATCAAGGCGCACGGGCGGGCAACGCACGAGTACACGCTGAACTCGCTCGACCTGCGGAGCGCGGAGGAATTCGCGCGGGGGAAGGACTACCACCGCAGGGACGCGTTCTACCGGTTCAACCAGACGTTCCAGGAGTACTTCGACATCTCCTCGCAGATGGAGACGACGTTCCCGGCGGCGGTAGCCTAAGGATCAGAGCTGTTCGGCCAAGGCAGTGCGCCGGGTCGCCCCGTGAAGGTGGCGGTCCGGCGCGTTCGCGTGTGCTGGGCCCGGCCACTTGCAGGATGCATCCGGTAGACTGCCGGGATGGCGGACCCATCGATCGTCATCGAGGCGGCTGGCCGCGAGGTGACCGTCACCAACCCGGGGAAGGTGTTCTTCCCGAAGGCTGGCTTTACGAAGCTGGACCTGGTGCGGTATTACCTCTCGGTTGCCGATGGTGCGCTCCGCGGCGTGATGAACCGGCCGATGGTGCTGAAGCGGTTTGTCAACGGCGTGGAAGAGAAGCCTTTCTTCCAGAAGCGGGCGCCCGCGAACCTGCCATGGGGCATCGAGACCGCACGCGTGACGTTTCCGAGCGGAAGGAGGGCGGACCTGTGCGTGATCGATGATGCGGCGGACCTGGCATGGGTGATCAACCTTGGGTGCGTGGACTTGAACCCGTGGGCGGTGCGAGCCAGCGACGTAGAGCACCCCGACGAGCTGCGAATCGACCTGGATCCCACACCAGAGGCGACCTTCGCGATGGTGCGCGAGCTTGCGCTTGTGTGCCGCGACGTGCTGGCGGATTACGGGTACACGGGATACCCGAAGACGTCCGGGAGCCGGGGCATCCACATTAACGTGAGGATCGAGCCAAGGTGGACGTTCACGGAGGTGCGCCAGTGCGCGCTGGCGTTCGGGCGGGAGTGCGAGCGCCGCGCGCCGGAACTGGCGACGACGAAGTGGTGGAAAGAAGAGCGGCACGGGGTGTTCATCGACTACAACCAGAATGCGCGCGACCGGACGGTCGCCTCCGCCTATTCGGTACGTCCGACGCCGAACGCGCAGGTCTCGACGCCGCTGGAGTGGGACGAGGTGGGGACGGTGGAGCTGGCGGACTTCACGGTCGCGAACGTGCCGCGGCGGTTTGCGGAGCTGGGCGACCCGGGGGCGGGTATCGATGACCGGGCATTCTCGCTTGAGCCGCTATTGGAGTTGAGCCGGAAGCAGTCGGAGGCGGGGCTGGGCGATGCGCCGTATCCGCCGCACTACCCGAAGGCACCGGGAGAGCCGCGACGGGTGCAGCCGAGCAAGGCAAAGAAGGATGCAGAAGCCGCCAGGACGCGAAGAGCGCCCGGGGGAGCGCCAAGGGCTTCTGAATAATGAGGCGTTCGGAGGCTGTCAGCCGCCGACGACGACGTTCCATTCGCGGATACGGTGGGCGGTGACGAGGCCGTTGGCCACGTAGGGATCGCGGGAGACGAACTCCTCGGCAGCCTCACGCGAGGTGAAGACGAAGACGGCACCGTCGACCGGGTCGGCATAGGCGCCGGCGAGCTTGAGCTTTCCATCGGCGAGGAAGGCGCGAGCGAGATCGAGGTGGGCCGGGCGAAAGGGGTCGCGCCTGGTGAGCACGTCGGGGACGTAGTCGTAGAACAGGAGGTAGTGCATGGGGCTCATCGTACGGGATGAAAGCCCGGTGCCACGTATTCACAGGTCTCCGTGCTTCCACAGGCCCCAGAGTCTCCGTGCCACGGCCGCCGGGTCCTCATCGAGCCCGGCGTTGTAGCGGGCCAAGTAGCGCAGGAGGTTGCGCAGGTCCCGCTCGACATGGACAAGAGCGAGGGCGGCTGGAGCCGATGGCACGCTCAGTTACGCATCGAAGACACGCTGCAATTCGTAGGGGACGGCAGCCTCGAACTGGTCGAACGTGCAGGTCCGCGGGGGCTTATCGGTGCGCCAGCGTCTGAAGGTGGCTGCGTGGCGGAAGCGGTTGTCCTGAAGGTAGTCAAAGGAGACTTCGCAGACGAGTCCGGGGCGGAGGCGCACCCAGGAGAGGTCCTTGCCGCCTGTCCAGCGGCTGGGGGCGCCGGGGGTTCTTCCCTGGCCGAACGATTCGGCTTCGTCTTCGGAGCGGTAGGGCGCCAGGAAGGCCACCAGGTCGCGTTTTTCGCTGGCGCTGAAGCTGGAGGTGTGACCGACGTGGTGGAAGAGGCCATCGTCGCTGTAGAGGCCCAGCAGGAGGGAGCCGACCGATTTGCCCTCTTCGCCACGGTGCCAGCGAAAGCCGCCGACGACGCAATCAGCGGTGCGGAGGTGCTTGATCTTGGCCATGACGCGTTTGCCCGGCTGGTAGGCATCGGAAAGCTTCTTTGCGATGACGCCATCGAAGCCGGCGCCTTCGAAGCGTTCGAACCAGTCGAGCGCAACCGCGCGGTCAGCGGTGGCGGGGGTGAGGTAGGCAGGGGGGGAGACGTGTTCGAAGTAACGCTCGAGGCGGGCGCGGCGCTGGGCAAGGGGGGCCGTGAAAAGGTCGTCGGCGCCATCGCGGAGCATGTCGAAGGCCACAAAGGCGGCAGGCGTTTCGCGGGCGAGCATGCGGACGCGGGATTCGGCGGGGTGGATGCGCATCTGGAGGGCATCGAAGTCGAGGCCTTTCGGTCCCATGATGACGATTTCGCCGTCGAGGATGGCGGGGTCAGGGAGGGCGGCGGCGAGGCCGCCGACGAGTTCGGGGAAGTAGCGGGCGAGGGGCTTGAGGTCACGCGACTGGAGGTAAGGCGGCGAAGCGCCATCGTAGAAGACGATGCAACGGAAGCCATCCCACTTCGGTTCGTAGAGCCAGCCATCGCCCGCGGGGATTCCGGGCGTGAGTTTGGCGAGCATGGGAGCGATGGGGGATGGGGGTTGCGAGCCGGGCACGCAGGGATTGTGGCGTAGCCAGAAGCGAGTTGCGAGTTTGCCTCTCTCGCAAGCGCGAAGGCTACTTGTCGGAGGAGACGGCAGGGAGGCGGAGGCAGTGCTCGCTCTTGCGGCAGAGTGGGACGGGGGGCTGGAGGTTGGGGTCGGGGATGCACTGGGGGTCCCAGGTCTGGACGAAAACGGGAGTGATGACGGTGCCCTTGAGGGCGGGATCGAAGGCGTCGACGAAGGTGGTGGAACCGCCGTATTCGATCCGGAGGGCGTTGGATACCTCTCCGCTCTCAAGGACGCCCGTATCGAAGAAAGGTGGGTCTTCGGGGAAAAGGCTCGGGATGATGATGCGGCGGGGCTGGTTGCCGGCGTTCTTGAAGCGGACGTACTCGCGGTTCATGCGGCAGATCGGGGGGTTGAAGCCGGCCTCGCTGACCTCGATGGTCTGGACTTCGTAGGCGCGCGGGGCCAACGGCGGCGCGAGCGCCTGGGCCAGCAGGGCCAATGCGCAAAGGGGGAGGAAGATGCGGCGAGCAGACACGTGCGAAGCCTACGGGGCTGCCGGGCTTTCCGCACGTGCGGGGACAAGCAAACAGGCCCCGGTAACTCGCGGGGCCTGTTGGTTTTCGAACTCCTCCACCGGGTACCGGGCGGTGCGCCGGTGGAGAGTGGCCGCTGGTTGGTGGGGGCTCTTTCGTATCCAGTGCCGCTCCTTGGAGGAGCGATCCGGGTCGCGCCTGCTTCGTGCAGGGCTTCGTGCGACCGGGCATCACCAGTGAGGACTCTTGGGATACGCGCCCTCAGCGGCCGCCGTGCCTGGCCTGCCTGGTGCAGGCCTCATTTCTGCACAATGAAGACTCCGTAGACGGCGTGCAGCTTGCTTCGCATACGCTTACCTCCGTCCAGATGGCGACTTGCCCGGGTTCCGCTCCCTCTTCAGGAGCGGGGGCTTCGTCGCAGGTCTCACCAGTCACATTACTCCGGCGGGGAGGGTTGTCAAGGGGTTTTGGTGGAAGGTAAACGCAAGAAAATCGCAGGCTCAGCGGCGGATGGTGCGGAGGGTGAGGAGGTGCACGGAGACGGCGATTGCGATGGCGAAAAGGGTCAGGCGTACCCAGTGGCTCTCGATGAGGAAGTACTCGGTGACGCCAATGCCGAGCCATAGGGAGCCGACGGAGTAGGCCTTGGCGGCGATCGTCGCGCCCTTCTCTTCACGGTATTCGCGCAGGGGCTTGCCAAACCAGCGGTTCGTCGTCAGCCATCGGTAGGCGCCGGGCGAGCTCTTGCCGTAGCAGCCGGCAGCCAGGAGGAAAAAGACCGTCGAAGGGAGGAGGGGGAGGAAGATCCCGAGGATACCGATGCCAACAAGAAGGCTGCCCAGGGCGATGAACAGCCAGCGGACCAGGCGGTGGCGGCTGGGCGGCCGGAGCCCGAGGGAGGATGAACTTCCCAAATCTTTCATTTCGGTGATGGAGGTCTCCGTCACGGCAGATTCAGTATGCCACGGCAGAGAGGGGGATGCGAGTGCCATTCGGGACGGGGAGCGGAGCCGGGAGCGGGCCCGCGGACGTACAATCCGGGCATGACCTACACGCTTGTTTTGCTCCGCCACGGTGAGAGCACGTGGAACCAGGAGAACCGGTTCACCGGTTGGACCGATGTCCCGCTGAATGAGAAGGGCCTTGCAGAGGCGCGCGAGGCGGGCAGGATGATGCTGGAGGAGGGGCTGCGCTTTGATGTGGTGCACACCTCACTGCTCCGGCGGGCGATCGCGACGACCCAGATCGCGCTGGATGTGATGGATCAGCACTGGTTGCCGGTGCGGCGGTCGTGGCGGCTGAACGAACGGCACTACGGGGCGCTCCAGGGCCTGAACAAGAAGGAGACCTCGGAACGGTACGGGCCGGAGCAGGTGTTCGCCTGGCGGCGCGGATACGATACGCCACCTCCACCCCTGTCCCTGGACGATACCCGGCATCCGCGCCACGACGCTCGCTATGCCGCCCTCGCGCCTGACCTGGTGCCGGCGACGGAATGCCTGAAGGATGTGGTCGGGCGGATGTTGCCGTACTGGTACGACGCGATCGTGCCGGACCTGCGAGCGGGGATGCGGGTGCTGATCGGGGCGCATGGGAACAGCCTGCGGGCGCTGGTGAAGCACCTCGACGGGATCAGCGACGAGGACATCCCGGAGCTGAACATTCCCACCGGCATCCCGCTGGTGTACGAGCTGGGCGAGGACCTGCGGCCGGTCTGGTCGCGGTACCTTGGCGACCCGGAGGCGGCGCGCGCAGCGGCTGAGGCGGTGGCCAGGCAGGCCGGGTAGAAAAGACGGGGGCCGGGCAAGAATGCCCGGCCCTGGAAGTCCAACAGGTTGTGCCTGACCGGCTGGCTCATCGCATCGGCGTGGCGGTCGCCATTCCGGTGCCCATGTTCATGCCCGAATCGGAGCCTGGTTTGGCAGCAGCCATGATGGTCACCTCTCCGGCCTTTTCGAACGTCAGGGTGATCGGCACCACCTGGCCTTCGGTCACCGGGGCCTTCAGGTCCATCAGCATGATGTGGAAGCCACCGGGCTTGAGTTCGAGCATGCCGTTGGCGGGGATGGGGAAGCCGCCTGCCTTCTCCTGCATCTTCGAGGTCGAGCCTTCGGTGATCACTTCGTGGAGCTGGACGGTAGCCGTCAGGGGGGTGCTGGCCTTGATGAGCCTGTCGGCAACGCCGGTGTTTTTCACGACCAGGTAGGCGGCGGTGACGTTGTTCGTGGTGGTGCGGACCCATTGGCCTGTGATGGTCAACGAACCCAACGTCACGTCTTTGGGCATGCCAGACATCGCGGTCGTGGCGGTGGCGGCAGGGGTGGTCGAGGAGCTCATGCTGCCGTGATCCATTCCGCTCATGTCGGGCGCGGCCTTCACCGGGGCATCGATAGTGATTTCGCCGGCCTTTTCGAACGTGAGGGTCAGCGAGACGGTCTCGCCCACGGCGATGGGCGCCTTGAGGCCCATGAGCATGATATGGAAGCCACCGGGCTTGAGTTCGAGCGTGCCGTTTGCCGGGACGGGGAAGCCGCCAGGTTTCTCTTGCATCTTCGAGCTGGAGCCTTCGGTGATGACTTCGTGCAGCTGGACGGTGCTGGTGAGCGGCGTGGCCGCCTTGATGAGGGTATCGGCGGCGCCGGAGTTGTGGACGGTGAGGTAGGCGGCGGAAACGTCGTTGGTGGTGGGGCGGACCCACTGGCCGGAGATGGTCAGCTTGCCAAGCCTGGCGCCATCGGTCATGGCCGGGGTGGAATCGCCACGGGCGTCGTCGTCATCGTCGTCACCGCAGGCGACGGCGACGAGGGGGAGGGAGAGCGCAAGGATGAGGAGGAACGCGGCAAGCGGGCCGCGCCGGAGGAGGTGTGTCACTTTGGTTGATATCCCTTTTTCACGAGGAGTGGAAGGTCGTTGAGCCATTCGGCCTGGCCCATCCCGGAGGGGTAGACCAAGTAGGCGATGCGGTCGGGGGTGAAGGCCATGACGTAGGCGGCGTGGTTGACCGCGTAGTTGCCACCGCCAAGGTCGGTACGGGTGGCGGGCTCGAGGCCGAGGGCACGCTGGAAGTCATCCATGAGCTCCCGGGGGCCGGTGAGCCCGACAAAGTTCTCGTCGAAGGTATCGAGGTACTTCTTCAGCACCTCCGGGGTGTCGCGTTCGGGGTCGGCGGTCGCAAAGACGACCTTGACCTTGCCCGATACATCCGCGGGGAGCTTCTTGAGTGCCTCGCTGATTTCGTAGAGGTGGGTTGGGCAGATGTCGGGGCAATGGGTGTACCCGACATAGAGAAGGGTGACGAAGCCCTCGGTCTCCTCCTGGAGGTCGTACTTCTCGCCGTTCTCATCGAGGAGGACCGCATCGGGCATCTCAATTGGAGGAGCGACGGTGGCGCCCATGTAGGAGGCGCCGCCGCTGGCCGGGCTGCCGCTGTCGCTGTCGCCGTTACCGCCACAGGCGGTGAGAACGAAGGCTGCAGCCAGGACGCCGAAGGCGAGGGCGGCAGAACGGGCGATTGTGTGCATGAGTAACTCCAGAGGGTGTCGCTGCCCGGGCGCGGGAGCCCGGGCAGCGGGCGGGAACCACCGATCGTGATGATCTTCACAGATCATACACCCGCAGGTGAGGGGCGGATGGGCCTTGCGTGGCCAGCGCGGCCGGCGCCGGCCGCGCTGGCCATGCACCTCAATGGGTATGACCATCGCCGCCATGGGCCAGCCCAGCAGCCTCGTAAAGGTAGTCCCACACCGCTCCAGAAAAGTCGTGCTGGGCGACGTGGACCTTCGTCGAGAGCTCGCCGACCCGGGCCATGTCGGGGGATTCGGCATCGAGGACTTCGGCGAATTCGCCGAAGAGCGCCGCGAGCGAATCGGCCCGGGCCTCGAGGTCATCGTTGGGCCAGTGTGTGAGCTTGACGAGCGCCTGCATGCGGACCGTGGTGGTCCTCGCAGTCGCCGGGATCTTCTTTTCCTGCTGAATGGCATCATCGATTTCGTGGAAGCCGGCGGCATCGAGGATGCTGATTGCGGTGAGGACGGTTGCGTCGCCGGAGGGGGAATCACCGGCGCCGTCGTCACCGCAGGCAGCCGCGGCAAGCAGGGCGATCGCGGAGAGAGCGGCGAGCGCCATGAGCGCCAGCGGGCGCGAGAGGATCCTGGTCATATCCATGTTCCTTGTGAGCTGGGAGGCGAGACGCCTCGTGCGCGAGCGAACAACGCTCGCGGGGCACATCAGCAAGCGCGGGAAAGGGCTCGCGGCGGCTCCAGCTCTGGGGAAGGGGTAAAGCCCTCACCCGGGTTCCACCAGCGAAGGGCGAGAAGGAGAAAGATCCCGGAAGCACCGAGAAGGGTGACGAACTCATTCAGGATGGCGAATGTGACACCGGCGGAGGCGGGAGCATCGCTGCAGGAGCCAGCGTCGGCGTGGCAGTGGCGGGAGTGGTCGTGGCCGTCGTCCTCGCCCGAGGCGGGAGCGGCGCCGGGGAGCGCGAGGTAGTACGCGGTGCCGGGGATCGGCAGTTCGGCGGGCCAGTGGCCGAAGAAGGTCAGGGTCGGCAGCAGCGCGAAGGCCAGGATGAAGGAGGCGCGGCGCCGGCCCGCCACAGAGGAAAGGCGAACTCCCACGCGCGAAGGATAACACCGGGTGCGCGATAGCGGTGAGACAAAGGTCACAAGATCCGGAGAGGCCGGGTTCCGCTACACTCGGCAGCCACCACCGGTTGGACGAGGGCAGAAGCATGCGAGACTTGCGAGGCAGGACAGCAATCGTAACTGGCGCATCGCGCGGACTGGGACAGTACATCGCGCGGGCGCTGGCAGCGGAGGGGGTGAACCTTTCGCTCGCGGCGCGTTCGGCGAGCGAGCTGGAGCGGGTCGCGGACGAGATGCGTGCCCTGGGCGTGCGCGCTATTGCGGTGCCCGGGGATGTGACCTCGGCAGCGGACCGCGCGCGGCTCGTCGAGGCGACGCTGGCAGAGTTCGGGCGGGTCGACATCCTGGTGAACAACGCCGGGATCGAGGTGACGGCGCACTTCGAGCGGCAGAGCGAGGAAGAGCTGGCGCGGACGATCGAGGTGAACCTGACGTCGGCGATCCTCCTGACGCGGCAGGTGGTCCCCGTGATGCTGGAACGAAATGCCGGGCATGTGGTGAACATGGCATCGCTGGCGGGGAAGGTGCCGGTGCCGTACAGCGTGCCCTACGCGGCTTCGAAGGCCGGGCTCATCGGGTTCACCGAGTCGTTCCGGAACGAGTTCAGGAAGCGCGGGGTGAGCGCAAGCGTGGTCTGCCCGGGGCTGGTCTCGGAAGCGGGCATGTATGTGCAGATGCAGCAGGACGCGGGCGTGAAGGAGAACTTCCTGGCCGGGACGGTGACCCCGGGGAAGGTTGCCTCGGACGTGGTGAAGGCGATCAAGCGGGACAGGCCGGAGTTGCTGGTGTACCGGGGGCCGGGCCGGCTGGTGAGCGCCTTTGCGGAGGCCGCGCCGGGTGTGTTCGAGCGGGTGTTCCCGGTATTCGGGACATTCACGCTGTTCCGGAAGATCGCCGACGCGAGGGAGAAGCGGGGGGAGAAGGCCGGCGGATGAAGGGAACTCCCGGTGTCCCCATGAGGCGTCAGGCGTCGCCGACAAGGGTACTGGCGAAGATCTGCCACGCGAGGGCCGACTTCGCGGTCAGGCTGAGGAGGACGTAGACGGCTTCTCCGAAGAGGTAGTCGCGCCAGGGGCCGGTGCGGCGGTACTGCAGGACCATGTTGACCGCGAAACAGTTGAAGAAGACGAAGAGCGACACGAAGATGCCGACGACGAAGCCGGGCGGCGAGGCTTCGAAACCGGGGCTGGTGAAGTAGATGGCGATGGCGATCCACGGCACGGCCCCGGCGAAACAGCCGAAGATGAACGCAGTCCAGTTGGGGTTGCCGGGCTCCTCGTAGTGCTCCATCAGGAGTCCGAACAGGATCATTGCGGCGTTGACGCCGAAGATGGCGACCAGCGCAGCGACATCGCTGATGCCCGTGAACATCGCGATGAGGACGACCATGACCGAGGAGCTGACGGAATACTCGATCCAGCGGGCGTAGTTGCGATTGCGGCCGAGGTTGCGGGCGTACCAGCCGTAGACGCCCGGGGCGGAGATGATCCAGTGAGCCGCCGCCGAGAGGAAGACGAAGAGGGCAACCCCCCAGGCGATGCGGACATCGAAGAGGTCGCGCAGTTCGGGGGGAGCCGAACCCGGGGCATCGCTCATAAACGTCGCCGTAACGGGCAAGGAGAAGTCGTTGGCGAGGGCGAGGATAGCCACGCCCTGGGCGGCATGGAAGGCGCCCATCACCAGGTTGTAGAGACGGAGGCGGCGCAGCTGGCGTTCGCGTGGGGCGCCGGGGGTGCTCATCGTTTGTCCTTCGGGTGGGTTTGGGGGATGTCCCCGGTAGATGAACGAACGGCAAGGCTGCGGCGATCATCGGGGCGCGTTAACCGCCGGGCCCGGCGAAGCGTTGTTGATGCAAGCAGCCAATGGAGACTATAGTCTGCTACATGTTCGAAGGGGGGCGCCGCCGATGACGACAAAGACGCGAGCAGCTGCATTCCGGCTGCGCCTCAGTGCGCCCAGCGCCGGAAGAGTGCCCATCGAGCAATAAACGGGACGAGTCCGACCGTTCGAAGCCGTGGGCGTCACCAGACCAAACGCCCACGGCTTTTTTTGATCTCCGCTCTTGCCGGGGTGAGGAATGCCGGGGCAGCCCGGCCACTCGCCGGGAACGCCCGCCCCACGAGGAGGAGATGAATGACGGTGGCAACCACAGAGCCAGAACAGTTTCGAGGGTTGCGGATCGAGGTCGACCCGCACGCCCGCGCCCTCGAAGTCGACGACGTGACCAAGGTGTTCCGGCAGGGGCCGGGACTCATCGGGCGGATGAAGGGGAAACGCGAAGAGCGCAAGCGGGTGGTCGCAGTTGACCACGTGAGCTTCGTGGTGGAGCGTGGGGAGATTTTCGGCGTGCTGGGACCGAACGGCACGGGAAAGAGCACGCTCATCCGGCTGATGTCGACGCTCCTGATGCCCGACACGGGGCGGGTGCGGGTGTTCGGGCTGGACGTGGAGCGGGACGAGGCGCAGGTGAAGCGGCTCATCAACCGCGTCTCGGTGGAGGCGTCGTTCTTCAAGAAGCTCTCGCCCATGGAGAACCTGATGTACGGGGCGCGGCTTTACGGCGTCGACCCGGCCTATGCGCGGCGCAAGGTCGTGGAGATCCTGACGCGGCTCGGGCTGGAGAACCGGTCGATCAGCTCTTCGATGGAAGACATGTCGCGCGGGATGCAGCAGAAGGTGGCGATTGCGCGGGCGTTCCTGACGGCCCCGGTGCTGCTGCTGCTGGACGAGCCGACGACCGGGCTCGACCCGCATTCGAAGCGGGAGGTGCAGGCGGCGGTGCGGGAGCTGCGCGACACGCACGAAGCGACGGTGGTGCTGACCACCCACGACATGCAGGAAGCGGACGAACTGTGCGACCGGATCGCGATCGTGGACAAGGGCCGGATCGTGGCGCTGGATACGCCACAGGGGTTGAAAGACATGGTCCGGCAGCCGGGCGAAGCCCCGCCATCGCTGGAGGACGTCTTCCTGCGGCTAACGGGGAAGAAGCTGGAAGAAGCTGACCAGGAGGCAGAACAGTCATGACACTGGCGTATCACGAATTGCGGGCGAGCTACGCGTTCGTCGAGCGGAACATCAACCTGGTGAAGCGGTACTGGGGCTGGGAGCTGGTGTGGATGCTGTACACCATCGCGAACTCACTCGCGGTGGTGCTGATTGCGCGCGGGGCGAACACGGCCGTGGGCGGGCAGCCGCTGAGCACAGCGCAGGTGGACACGCTGATCCTGTTCCTGGCGATCGGGGCGCTGGTGTGGCACTACCTGGCGGTGGTGTTCCAAACGGTGAGCGAGATGATCAGCTGGGAGCGCTGGGAAGGGACGATCGAGTACACGTTCATGGCGCCGGTGCGGCGGGGCACACATATGGTGGGGACGGCAGTGTTCTCGCTGGTGTACGGGTTCGCGCACACGGCGGTCGTGCTCATCATCGTCGTGCTGGCGTTCGACCTGAACATGTCGCACGCGAACTACGTCTCGGCGAGCGCGGTCCTCATCGCCGGGAGCCTGTCGCTGGTTGGGATCGGGATCATGGGGGCGGTGCTGCCGCTGCTGTACCCGGAGCGTGGGGCGGAGATGACCCACGTGATCCAGGCGGCGCTGGTGCTGATCTCGGGCGTGTACATCACGGCGAGCGAGATGCCGGAGCCGCTGGCAACGATCTCGATCTTCAGCCCTGCGACCTACGTCATCGAAGGGATCAGGTCGGCGCTGATCGACGGTGAGGGGTTTGCGGAACTCTGGCCGACGATGCTGGGGCTGGTCGCAAGCGGCATGCTGATGATCCCGCTGGGGGTGTACGTGTTTTCGCTGGGCGAGCGGTACGCGAAGCGGACGGGGCGGCTGAAGCGGAGCGGGTAGAGGGAGGAGGGAGGAGTCCCTCCAACCCAACCCCTCCCCATTTCACGATTCGCGATTGGGGAGGGGGTTGCGGCCGATGACGAGGTCGGGGACTTCCTGGCCGTTGACCAGGTGCTCGTTGATGACGCGGTCGAGGTTTTCGGGGGAGAGGCAGCCGTACCAGGTGCCTTCGGGGTAGACGACGGCGGTGGGGCCGGCTTCGCAAATGCGGAGGCAGCCGACCTTGCTGCGGTAGAGGCGGCCACGATCGGGGGAGCCATTGAGGCGCGCGGCGGCCTGTTTGAGCTGGCCCCAGGCGCGGTCGCCTTCCTCCGGCGTGCAGCAGTCCGGGCCGATGCAGAGAAAGATGTGGCGGTCGTAGTGGCCGATGCCCCGTTTCGCGGCGGCGGCGCGGGCGGACTCGATGTCGGTCATCGGACAGAGGATAGCGGATTGGGAGGAGGTGAGAACGCGCGAGTAGGCGGCGGAGAGACGGTTGATGGGTGTTGAATGCACCACGTTCTGTTGTTGCGCTTTGCGGCGGGGATGATGGGCCACATATACTGGTTGTGCCGTTAACGTCACCCAGCAGGAGGGCGACCAGGGTTTGATCCCCGACAGCGATAACCCGCGCGAGGCCTGCGGCGTCTTCGGGGTGTACAGCCCCGGGGACGACGTCGCAAGGCTGACGTTCTACGGGCTGTATGCCCTCCAGCACCGGGGCCAGGAAAGCGCCGGGATAGCCACCAGCAACGGGAGCGATTTCAGCCTGCGGACGGGCATGGGCCTGGTGGCCCAGGTGTTCGACGAGGAAGACCTGGCGTACCTTCGCGGACACATCTCGATTGGGCACACGCGGTACAGCACGGCAGGCGGCTCGATCGCCTGCAACGCCCAGCCGATCGTGGTGAACGACAGCCACAACGGCGAACCGATTGCGCTGGCGCACAACGGGAACCTGACGAACGTGGACATCCTCCGGGAGGACCTGGAGGCGCAGGGCATCCAGTTCGAATCAACGGCGGACAGTGAGGTGATCGCGCACCTGCTCGCGATTGCGCCGGCGGGGACGTGGGAAGAGCGCTTCCACTACGTGATGCGCCGGATCGAGGGCGCCTACAGCGTGGTGATTATGACCAAGGATCGGCTGTTCGCAATGCGCGACCCGATGGGTGTGCGGCCGCTGTGCATTGGCCGGCTCGAAAGCGGGTGGGTCGTGGCATCGGAATCGTGCGCCCTGGAGCACCTGGGCGTGCCGATGGAGCGAGAGGTGCAGCCGGGCGAAGTCGTGCAGATCGACGAACACGGGATGGCGAGCTTCTACCCGGTTGCGCCCGCGCGGAAGCGGGCGATCTGCACGTTTGAGTACACCTATTTTGCCCGCCCCGACAGCCGTCTCGGCGGGCAACTTGTTTACCCCGCGCGGGAAGCGATGGGCGCGCACCTGGCGAAGGAACACCCGGTTGAGGCCGACATGGTGATCGGCGTGCCGGACTCGGCGATCCCGGCGGCGATTGGGTATGCGCGGGCGGCGGGGATCCCGTACCGCGAGGGGCTGGTGAAGAACCGATATGTGGGGCGGACGTTCATCCAGCCGGACCAGCGCATCCGCGAGGCGGGCGTAAGCCTGAAGTTCAATGCGCTTTCGGACGTGCTGCGGGGGAAGCGCGTGATCCTGGTGGACGACAGCATCGTCCGTGGGACGACGACGCCGCGGGTGGTGAGCCTAGTGCGGAACGCGGGCGCGGCCGAGGTGCACATGCGCATCACCACGCCACCGATCGTTTCGCCGTGCTTCCTGGGCGTGGACATGGCGACAAAGGCGGAGCTGATTGCGGCAAACCACAGCATCGAGGAGATCCGCGCGCATATTGGGGCCGACTCGCTCGGGTTCCTGAGCCTGGACGGGCTGAACGCCTCGACCGGGCAGGCGCCGGAAGACCTCTGCAACGCCTGCTTCACCGGCATCTACCCGCTGAACGTGCAGATGCAGATGGACCGGCTGGAGGCTCCGCGCGCGCGGGAGCCGGAGCTGGTTGCCGCGGAGAGCCTGAACCGGGCGGGACGCCCGTAGCAACGGTGGTGGACGGGCGGGCGGGGATCACGGCGGCGCACTTCATCCTGTACGTCCGGGAGCAGGCGGCCGCCACCGCGTTCTACCGGCGTGTCTTCGGCGAACCAGCGCTCGATGTGCCCGGCATGACGGAGTTCGCACTGGCGGAGGACGTCGTGCCGGGCCTGATGCCCGCGGCGGGCATCAGGGCGCTCCTGGGCGATACGCTGCCGGACCCTGCGGTTGCGGGTGGGGTGCCGAGGGCCGAACTCTATCTGAGGGTAGCGGACCCGGCGGGAATGCATGCCCGCGCCGTGCGCGCCGGGGCGCGTGAACTGAGCCCGCTGCTCCCGCGGGACTGGGGCGACGAGGCGGCGTATTGCCTCGATCCCGACGGGCATGTGCTGGTCTTCGCGCGAGCGATCGCTGTCCGGGGTCAGGCCAGGAACTCGGCCGCCTCGAGGTCGAGCACGGCCTCGCCGTAGCGGCTGAACATGCGGTCCATGAGCTCGCGGCCGCGGTCGTTCAGGGTCTCCGGGTCGACATCGGCGGCGCCGGTGACCATGTAACCGATGAGGACGAGGGCGGCCTTGCGGTAGTCGCGCCAGCAATCCTCAAACGAATAGCCGATGACGCCGTTGCGGAGGAGCGCCTCGTGGTAGGCACGGAGCAGGTCCTCCTGGTTGGCCCGCCGCACCCCGGGGTCGAAGTTGCCTGCGAGGAAGTAGGCGATGTCCCACTGTGGAATGGAACGGAAGGGGAGCTGCCAGTCGATGATCGCGATTGGCGGGTCGCCGGGGTTGTCGCCGAAGAGCATGTTGTCGAGGCGGTAGTCGCCATGGACGAGCGTGACGGCATCGGTGGCGAGATTGGCGACGAGACGCTGGTAGTTATCGGCGTAGGCATCGACGAGGCGGCGGATTTCGGGGCCGACGAGGTCGCCGTAGATGGCGTTGAAGGCGGGGATGGCCTGGCGGAAGGCCATTTCGAGGAAGAGGAAATACGGGTCGCCGGCGCCGGGAAGCCATGAGGCGAAGGCATCGAGCCGGGGGCTGTTCCACCAGGTTGCATGGAGCGCTGCGGCGGCCTCGAGGGCCAGGCGGGCTTCTGCCATGGAGCAGGATGCGAGCTGGTTGCCGGGGCGCATGGGTGCGAGGTCCTCGATGAGGAGGGCAAACGTCTCGGTCGCGGGGTCTCCGAACCGGTAGTAGCAGGCAGGGATGCGCATGGGGGTCTCGGCCGCGGCGTGCGCGAAGAAGGCGTTTTCACGCTGGTACAGTCCAAGGGCCGTTCCGAGGCGGCGGAAGCCTTCGTTGGCGGTCGGGACCTTGGAGATGACAGAGGGCGGGGCGCCGGGCGCGGGACGGTCGTAGGTGAGGCGAACGCGGGCGACTTCGCCGACGAATCCCACCCCTTCGCCGATGACCTGGATATCGACTGCGGCGATGGTCGCACCGGCCCGGACGTCGGCGGGAAGGGCTTCGTTGAGCCACTGCGGGGTGATTTCGCTGCTGGCGCGTGGGATGGGTTGCGGCATGTTCAGACCTCCGGCGCGTCAGGGTTCGATGGCGCGTGGAGGAACAGTGATGAGCGGCGTCATAAGGCGCAACAAGCGAGGGGCGGCCCGCTAGTGGAGTCATAGAGCATGGCGTAAGGTGGAGGATATGGGAGTGCTTCAGGAGATCCGGGCGGACATTCGTGCGGCGATGGACCATGACCCGGCAGCGCGCAGCGCGCTGGAGGTGGCCCTGTTCTATCCCGGGTTTCATGCCCGGCTGGCGCACCGCCTGGCCCACGCGTTGCACCGCCGGGGCGTGCCGCTCGTTCCACGCGGGATCATGCACATGGCGCGTTTTTTCACGGGAATCGAAATTCATCCGGGGGCAACCATCGGGCGGCGCTTTTTCATCGATCACGGGATGGGGGTGGTGATTGGCGAGACCGCCGAGATTGGCGACGACGTGATGCTCTACCAGGGTGTGACGCTGGGGGGCACAAGCACGCGGCGCGTGAAGCGGCACCCAACCCTGCGGGACCGCGTGGTGGTCGGCGCCGGCGCGAAGGTCATCGGCGCCATCGAAGTGGGTGAGAACGCTCGCATTGGGGCGGGGAGTGTAGTGGTGACGAATGTCCCCGCGAATGCGACGGTCGTGGGCGTGCCCGGGCATATCGTGGCTTTTCACGACGATTCGAACGGGGCGATCCAGCGGTTGCCGGACCCTGAGTGGGAGCGGCTGAACGACCTCGACCGGCGGGTGCGGGAGCTGCACGAGCTGGTGGAGCACCTGGAAGAACACATCGGCGGGCTGCATTCGAACCACCACACCGAATCTTCTCCGGCGCGGGCCGACTGAGACACGCGGTGGAACGTTGGGAGCGCCGGGCGCAGAAGCTGGATGCGAAACGCCGGCGGATGCGGGTGACGGGCCGCGGTCTACTGACGACAGAACCGCTCGCCATCCAGAAGCGCTTGCAGAAGCTGAAAGCAGCTGCCGCGACGCGGCGAGGGAAGCGGAAGAAGTAAGGCCGGGCACCGCCGGGGACCCGGGCCTCCGGGTGTGTTGCCGCGGCTCTGTGCTACGGGAGCGGGACGTTGAGGCCGCGGGTGGCAATAATCCAGTAGCGCTGGCCGGCACGCAGTTGGAAGAGTGTTTGGAGTACCGGGTCGATGCGGGGGCTCCAGCGCAGCCAGGTGTTCGTCTCCTCATCCCAGGCGTAGACGACGGCGATCCAGTTGGAGACGCCGCGGAAGGCGGAGGCAGGGCTCGAGTCCGGGCCGCTCCAGGTCACCAAATTTGAACCGGTGGAGACAGCGAGGCTCGCACTGGAGACCGATGGGGGCGGCGGGGCAGCGGGGACCGGCGGGGCAGACGCCTGGATCACCGGGGTGGCCAGAGGCGGCGGGAGCGGCGTGGGCGTTGGCGGCACCGGGGCCGGAGTTGGTGCAACAGGGGCGTCGCCTCCGGGGTAGCCAAAATCGGCGACCCAGTACCAGCCGTAGCGGGAGCCTTCCGCGTAAACGCGGGCGATGCCGATGGCAGTGAACTCGGTAGCGAGCATGACGTCGCGATGCGAGGGCGAGGCGATCCAGGCATCGAGGGCCCACTGCGCGCTGGAGCGATTGGTGCCGGCTGCCAGGTTTTCGCCACCGGGGACGGAGTAGCCGCAATCCGGCATCC
Source organism: uncultured Anaerolineaceae bacterium (assembly GCA_964648195.1). GTDB lineage: Bacteria > Chloroflexota > Dehalococcoidia > Tepidiformales > Tepidiformaceae > Amarobacter. The sequence goes on from CAZYLL010000007.1 coordinate 126,786, forward strand.
GCTGCCAGGGGGAGCGCCCGAGCGAATCGTTGTGGGCGAGGCCGGGACGCTTCGCCAGGTCGAATGCCATCCACGTGGCCGCACGATTGAGGGCGGGCGATACCGCGAGCGCCGGGGCGTTGTTCCGGGCGCGGTAGTCATTGAGGAGGCGCAGGAAGGCCTGCTCCTCGTCGTCAATGGTCAGGTCGGCGACATCACAGTTCGAAAGCGCGTGGGCCGGGGCCGGGCGAACCACGGTCCACACGGTGGCGCTCAGCGCGATCGCGGCAACGAGCGCCCATGAGAGTTTCCGCAACACTGCATCCTCCCGGGGGCCACCGGAATGACCCTAGGAGGGCGAGCGGGTTGGAACGACCGGGATATTCCCTATTTGTTGTAAACGGACGGCAAAAAGTTAGAGCTTCGTATGAGCGCGCCCCGGGCGGTCAGCCTTCGAGGTGTTCGAAGGCGACGGCGGCGGCGCCGAGGAGCCCGGCGTCTGCGCCAAGTTCGCTGAGGCGGATGAGCGTGCCCGCCGCAGGGCCGTAGGCGAGCGAGTACATGGCCTCGCGGGCGGGGCCGAGGAACATCTCGCCCATGGAGAGCAAGCCACCGCTGAGCGTGACCAGGTCGGGATTGAGGACGTTGACGAGGCTTCCCAGGGCGAGGCCAAGCAAGTGGCCACCGTGGCGGATCTCGGCCTCGCAGAGGGTGTCGCCACGGGCGGCGGCCGCGGCAAGGTGGGCGGCGGTGGGTGGCCCGCCTGCGGCTATCTCCGCAAGGATGGGTGATTTGCCCTGGTGGATGAGCCTGCGCGCGCGTTCGGCGAAGGCGACGCCGCTGACCATGGCCTCGAGGCAACCGCGCGAGCCGCAATTACAGCGGGGCCCTGCGGGATTGAGGATGATGTGCCCGATTTCGCCGGCCAGGCCCTTCGCGCCCCGGTAGAGGCGGCGGTCGATAACGATGCCTCCGCCGATGCCGGTGCCCAGGGTGGCGTGGAGCAGGTGGCGGGTGCCCCTCCCGGCGCCGAACCGGAACTCGCCAAGAGCGGCTGCGCTCGCATCGTTTTCGATGTAGGCCGGGATGCCGAGGCGCTCGGCGACCGGGGCGGTAAGCACCAGGTTGCGGAAGCCGGGGATGTTGGGCGCGACGATGACCTTCCCCTCCTCGGCGTTGATCAGGCCAGCGGTGGCGATGCAGGCGGCGGCTGGAGTGGCCCCCGAAGCGGCGACGGTGCCTGCCAGCAGATCGATGACGCGGATGATGATCGCCCCGGGTGTTGCCTCGGCCGGGGTGGGGTGGTCGTCGCGGTGGAGGATGGTCCCGTCTTCGGTGACGATGGCGGCGCGCAGGTGGGTACCGCCGAAGTCGGCCGCAAGGACGGTGGGCATCATGGGGCCACTGTACCGAAGGCGGGCGAGATAGACGAAACGGCGAGGTTGCGAAAGCGGGCGGCGACTGGCAGGCTCGCGGGATGTTCGAACCGTGGCAGCTGGCGTTGCTGGCGGAATGCCGGGTGGCGCGGCTGGGGACGATCGCCGCCGGGGGGCGGCCACGGTTGGTACCCGTGTGCTACGCGGTTGCTGGCAACGAGCTGGTGATGGCCGTCGATGAGAAGCCGAAGCGCGGCGGGCGACTCGCCCGGCTGAGCGACATCGAGCGGGACCCGCGGGTGACGCTCCTGGTCGACCGCTACGAGGACGACTGGGCGCGGCTTGCGTGGGTGCGGATCGAGGGCCGGGCGACCGTGAGGGAGCGTGGCGGCGAGCACCCGGCGGCGCTCGAAGCCCTGCGCGCCCGCTACCCGCAGTACCGGGCGATGGGGCTCGAAGCGCTGCCGCTCATCGCCGTCAGGCCGGAGCGGGTAGTGGGGTGGCGGTGGACCGAGCCCCGGTGACCGGTGCTCAGGCGATGGCGGAGCGGTAGCGGTCGAGAATGCGCTCGATCTCGGCCTGGGGGTCGCGGAACCACGCCGGCGCGTGCACGCGGTGGACCTGCCAGCCCATTCGCTTGAGGACAGCGGTGTGGCCGAGGTCGCGGTCGCGGCAGGCCGGGGCATTGAAGTACGTGGGGCCGTCACACTGGACAGCAAGCACAAAGCGCTCGGCTTCTTGCGGGTGGCGGACGGCGATATCGACGCGGTAGCCGCCGACGCCGACCTGCGGCACGCAGTCCAGCCCGTGGGTTTCGAGCGCTGAGCGGACGGCGTGTTCGAACGGCCGCGGGTCTGTCGCGGCGGTCCCGGGCGTGGCGGGAAGGGCGACCGGTCCGCGCTCTGCGTAGTCGAGATAATCGCGCAGGCGGAGGGTGCCGGTGGAGGAGGTGCGTGCGGGGTCGATGTCGCCCGAGCGGATCGAAGAGACGACGACGGTCTTCCACCTGGCACGGGTGACGGCGACGTTGAGGCGGCGCTCGCCCTTTTCCTGGCCGAGGGGGCCGAAGTTGAGGATCATGCGCCCGTCCGCGTCCTTGCCGTAGCCAACGCTGAGGATCATGATGTCGGATTCGTCGCCCTGGACGGTTTCGAGGTTGCGGACGAGGCCACCGGAGTCCAGCCACCGGCGGATCGCTTCGTCGGTGGCGGCTGCCTGTTCGAGCTGCTCGACGATCTCCTGCTGCTGGGCGAGGGACATCGCGGTAATAGCCACCTGCTTCTGGAAGTTCGAGGACTGGAGTTCGGCGCGGAGGACTTCGATAGCGCGGAGGGCCTCGGCGGGGTTGGCGCGGGTGCCGCCGCGGCCGTAGACGGCATCGGCGACGAGTTCGAAGCGGACGCCAGACTCGGGACGGTCGCCCCAGGCATCGGGGAAGGCGATCAGGCGGCCATCGTAGAAGTAGACGTTCGAGAAGGCGATGAGGGACTCATCGCGGGAGCGGTAGTGGGCGCGGAGCATGGTGGAGGGCAGGAGCGGGGCGGCCTCATCGAGGATGCTTTCGAAGGCGATCTCCTCTTCCCCGGAGTCATCGGGGGTAAAGGCGGCGATTTCCTTGTTGAAGAAGTTGGTCGGGGGCATCTGGCGCGAATCGCCGACGATGATGGCCTGGGGGGCCAGGCTGAGGGCCACGACCATGTCGGGCGTGGGGATCATGCTCGCCTCATCGACGATGACGGCGTCGAACTGGTAGGTGTTGCCGTCGTCGTGGCAGAGGTACTGGGCGGCGGCAAGCGGGCTCATGAAGAGGGCGGGTTTGAGCGACTGGATGGCCTCGCGGGCGTTGCCGAGCATGGTGCGCAGGGCGGGGCGGCGTTTGGCGCGGGCGTACTTCACCAGGGGTGCCATGGCGGCGCTGTTGAC
>CAZYLL010000008.1:0-1817 GCA_964648195.1 uncultured Anaerolineaceae bacterium
GGCATCATCGCCGCCCAGTCCATCGGCGAGCCGGGCACCCAGCTCACCATGCGCACGTTCCACACCGGCGGCGTGGCCTCGCAGACGGACATCACCAGCGGCCTGCCACGCGTGGAGGAGCTCTTCGAGGCGCGCGCTCCCAAGGGCGAAGCCATCATCAGTGAGACCGATGGCATCGTCGACATTGTCCAGGAGAACGAGCGCCGCATCGTCCGGGTTACCAACGTCGATACCCTCGTCGAGGAGTACGAAATCCCGGCGAAGGGCGAAGCTCTGGTCCAGGACGGCGAGCGCATCGTGGCCGGCACACCCATCGCGAAGGGCCCCGAAAACAAGAAGGACACCACCGCCGTCGCCGAACAGGTGATTTCCCGTATCTCGGGCGTCGTGCGCGTCGCAGGGAAGAACAAGCTCCAGGTGGTGTACGAAGAGCGCGAGGAGCGTGAGTACGCCATCCCGGCGGCCGCCCGGCTCCTCGTCGAAAACGGCCAGATGGTCTACGCCGGCGACCAGCTCACGGAAGGCGCAAAGAACCCGCAGCACATCCTGCATATCCAGGGCCGCGACGCCGTCCGCAAGTACATGGTCGAAGAGGTCCAGAAGGTCTACAAGTCCCAGGGTGTGAACATCAACGATAAGCACATCGAGGTAATCACCCGCCAGATGCTCCGCCGCGTGAAGGTGGACCACCCGGGCGATACCGGCCTCCTGCCGGGCGACCTGGAAGATCGCCGCACGTTCGAAGAGCTGAACAACCGCATCATCGCCGAAGGCGGCGAGCCGGCCACTGCCCAGCCTGTCCTCCTCGGCGTGACCAAGGCCTCGCTCAACACCGACTCGTGGCTCGCTGCAGCCTCGTTCCAGGAGACGACGCGCGTGCTCACGAACGCCGCCATCGAGGGCGCCACCGACAAGCTACTCGGCCTCAAGGAGAACGTCATCATCGGCAAGCTCATTCCCGCGCGCAGCGAGATTGAGGTGCCCCGGCGCGAACATTACGCCGAGCTCGACGTACCCGAATCGCTCCTGCTCGAAGAGGAATCGGAGCTCGAGCGCATGCTCGCCGAGCGCGAGGCCGGCGGCTACCGGCGGGCCGGAGCCGTCGGACTCCTCGATGACGACGACGAGATCGGTGGCTTCGACGACGATGAGGATGACCCCATCATCGGCGCCGGCGACGACGAGGACTGACACCCCTCGTCTGCACCCAACGAATACGGGCCTTCCGAAAGGAAGGCCCGTCCTGCTTTTCTCGAACTGCGCGCTATGCGGCGGGCCGCACGAGCGCTACCGCCGTCCCGAGCCGCTCAACGAGGTCCTCCGCTTCCCGGCTGAGACGGTGCCCGGTGACCAGGCCCCGGGCGTTGTACCCTGCCTTGCGGAGAATGGCCGCGCGGCTGCTGGCTCGCTCCACATCCTCGGCATGCACCGTCTGCGAGACCTCCACCGCGAATAGCACCTCGCGGGCAGTATCCCGGTCCTGCGCCTCCACGAGGAAGTCCAGGGCGGCGAGCTGCCGCACCTCATCTTCGGTCACCGTCCCGGCCGCAAGCGCCTTATCGAGAAGCGCCAGGTCGTCGATCTGCACCTTGCGCGGACGCCGCGCCCATTCACGCAGCCAGTTGCCCAGGTTTCGTTCAAACCTGGATTCGAGCAGTTCGCCGCGGATGTTCCCGAGGTCTCCCTCGTAACGGTCCTGGCGCTCCACCAACGCCTGGACAGATGCCGTGAGCTGGTCAACCCGGGCGGTGAGCTGGTCCATGCGCTCGCCCAGCTGGTCAACCCGAACGGTGAGCTGGTCCATGCGCTCGCCCAGC
>CAZYLL010000008.1:1917-114057 GCA_964648195.1 uncultured Anaerolineaceae bacterium
GCTGGTCAACCCGAACGGTGAGCTGGTCCATGCGCTCGCCCAGCTGGTCAACCCGAACGGTGAGCTGGTCCATGCGCTCGCCCAGCCGGTCCAACCGGTCCGCAACCCGGTCCAATGTCGCTTCAACGCGGTCCATGCGCGACGGGACTTCCAAAATCTGCTCCCCGAGGATCAGCGGGCGCAGCTGAACCCGCCACTCAGGATGTTCAGAGAGCAGCCGCACCAGGTCCGCGAAGTCCGCGACGGTAAATGCCACGCGTGTAGTATAGCGGGCGTCCAGGGGGGCCCTACACCAGCTCCAGCGCCTCGCCCTCGTACTTCCGGGCCCCGCGCCGCATCTCAACGAGTTTCCCGAGCTTCACAACGCAATCGCCCACACCCGGAGCCGCACCGAGCGTGTCGAAGTTCTGCATTCCGCAGACGTTGCAGGTACCGTGATGGCAGTCAGCAACGGTCTTAACCGTGTGCACGTCGCGCCACTGTCCCTTGAGATACGCCTTTGTCACGCCACAATCGATATGGTCCCACGGCAAAGGCTCCCGGGTGTCCCACTCCCGGTGGGCGAACCACTCCGCATCGACCCCGGTGAGAGCGAACGCCTCACGCCAGTACTCCGCCCGGAAGTACTCGCCCCAGGCATCGAACTTCGCGCCCCGCCGCCAGGCCTCGTAGATCGCCGCCCCGACTCGCCGGTCGCCGCGGCTGAGCACAGCTTCGATGAAGCTATCGCGCGGGTCGTTCCAGCTGAACTCCACACCAGCGGCCCGGCAGCCGTCCTTGAGCAGGAAGTGCTTCGGTTCGAGCTCCTCAGCCGTGTCCTGGCGCGCCCACTGGAATGGTGTGTGCGGTTTCGGCACCAGGTTGCTGGTGCTCACGCGCACCTTCGCCCGGCTGCCAACGTACTTCTTCCCGATCGCCTTCACCTTCGCGCCCATCTCAACGATCCCGGCAACGTCTTCTATGGTCTCGGTGGGCAGGCCAACCATGAAGTACATCTTGATCCCTGTCCAGCCCCGCTGGAATGCGTTCTCCGCCGCCCCGAGCAGGTCATCCTCGCTCACCAGCTTGTTGATGGCGTTGCGCAGCCGCTGGCTCCCCGCCTCCGGAGCGAGCGTGAGCGTATGCTTCTTGCCCCGCGCGACCGCGTTCGCCACCTCCACCGAGAAACTATCGACGCGTGTGCTGGGGATGCCGACTTTCAGGTTCTCGAATGTGCTCGTGAGCTGGTTCACCATCGGCACGATCTGGCTGTGGTCGGTGGTGCTCAACGAAAGCAGCGAAAGTTCGTCGTACCCGGTGTTCGCCATGAGCTCGCGCGCCGCCTGGACCACTTCCGCCGGGCTGCGTTCGCGCGTCGGCCGGTAGATCATCCCCGCCTGGCAGAACCGGCACCCCTGGGTGCAGCCGCGCTGAATCTCCACCGCGGCCCTGTCGTGGATAGTCTGCAGGAACGGCACGATCGGCCGTACCAGCGGGGGCGGAAGCTTCTCAACGATGCGCCGCCGAATGACGCGCGGCGCCTCCGGGACGGTTGGCTCCAGGGCAGCGAAATGTCCCGTCGCGTCGTACCTCGCTTCGTAGAACGCGGGGACGTACACGCCCGGCATCGCCAGCAAGTCGCGCAGCCGCTCGGCCCGAGGGGCGCCACGGCGCTTCCATCCGCGCACCAGGCCGGCCAGCTCTACCACGGCCTCTTCCCCCTCGCCGAGGAAAAACGCATCGACGAAGGGCGAGAGCGGCTCAGGGTTGAACGCCCCGCTTCCACCACAGATGACCAGCGGATGTTCATCCGTCCGCTCGTGCGCCCATACCGGGATACCCGCCAGGTCGAGCATGTTCAGCACGTTGGTGTAGGTCATCTCGTACTGCAGCGTGAAACCCAGCACATCGAAATCGCGGATGGGAGTGCGCGTCTCCAGGCTCCAGAGCCGCACGCCGGCGGCGCGTATTTCCGCCTCCATGTCCTCCCACGGCGCGAATACTCGCTCGCAGGCGACGTCATCGATCCCGTTCAGGATGTCGTACAGAATGCCCAGGCCCATGTTCGACATGCCGATGTCGTAGGCATCCGGGTAGGCGAGTGCGATGCGCACCGGCGTTATGTGCCAGTCCTTGGTCACGCTGTTCCACTCGCCGCCGGTGTACCGGGCCGGTTTCGATACGCGCGCCAGCAGCTGGTCGATCGAGGCAGTCATGGGATTCCTCCTGCGCCGGCTGGTGAGAAGGCCGGCGGGGCGAAGATCCATGGTAGCAGGCCGGTCGCGACCGCCGAACTACTAACAAACCGCCCGCGGTGGTAGCGTGCCCCCATGACCTTCGACGCCGTCATCGTCGCTGCCGGGTCATCGACCCGATTCGGCGAAGCCGAAAAGCTCTCGGTCGAGCTCTGTGGCCGCCCGGTGCTTGCCTGGTCGCTCGCGCTGTTCGGCGAACTCCCCGGCCTGGGCCGGCTCGTGGTCGTGACATCGCCGGAGCGCATGCTCGCGGTGGAGGTGCTGGCCGGGAGGTGGTGTTCGCGGGCGGCCGTTCGGGTTGTGCCCGGCGGCCCCCGCCGGCGGGATAGCGTCGAAGCCGGCCTTCGCGAATGCAGTGCCCGCTACGTGGCGATCCACGACGGCGCCCGGCCGCTGGCCACCAGGGATCTCGTAGAACGCGTGGTCGCCGCTGCGGCCGGACGCCCGGGGGCAATCGCCGCCATCCCCGTGACCGACACGATCAAGGTGGTGCGCGAAGGGGTCATCACCGGCCATCCCGACCGTTCGACGCTCTGGGCCGCGCAAACCCCGCAGGTCATCCTCCGGACCGCCTGGCTCGATGCCGCTGCCATGAGCGACAACGACGAGACCGACGACGCGGCCATGCTCAGCCGGCTCGGACTCGAGTGCGCCGTCGCCGAGGGGAGCCCCGACAACATCAAGATCACCCGGCCCCGGGACCTTGAAGTTGCCGCGGCCATCCTCCAGGCCCGCGAGGGCGCACCATGATGCGGGTCGGGTTCGGCGAAGACCTCCACCGGGTCGACGACGCACGGACGCTGATCCTTGGTGGGGTCATCATCGAGGAGGGGCCCGGGCTCAGCGGCCATAGCGATGCCGATGTCCTCCTCCATGCCATCACCGATGCCGTCCTCGGCGCTGCAGCACTCGGCGATATCGGCCACCACTTCCCGCCGAACGACCCGCGTTACGCCCACGCGGATAGTGCCGACTTCCTCCGCAAGGCGCTCGCCTTCGCACGTGAAGCTGGCTGGCAGATCGCGAACATCGATGCCACCGTGCGCACCGAGCGCCCGAAGCTCGCTCCGTACATCGGACACATCCGGGAGCGCATCGCGGAGATCGCCGCAATCGAGCCTGGCCAGGTGAGCGTGAAGGCAAAGACGTCGGAAGGCCTTGACGCTGTCGGCCGCGGCGAGGCCATGGCCGCCACCGCCGTGGTCCTTCTCGAGCGCTGAAGCCGCGTGTCAGGGCCTCCGCGTGCGGTAGACGGCCGCGCCAGCGATCTCATGCCACACAAGGTGGCCCGATGCGGCCAGCCTCTCGAGTAGCGCCTCTGCCTCGTCGCGCGTGAGCGATGACCTGAGTGCGAGCGTCTCGGGGGTGAGCGTGCCCTGCGCCCGCAACGCCCGGAAGAGCTCGCGCTCACGCCGCCGCTCCCCGGACTCGAGGTGCTGTTGACACACCGGGCCACGGAGCGCGATGGCCAGCAACGCGGCCGGCGCCACAAACCCGCCCGCCACCGCGGTGGCGCTCACCAACAAGCCACCGCCGCGCTCGGGGACGACGAAGATGGCCACCGCCATAATCGCCGCTGCCCAGGAGAGCACAGCCATGCCGAGCGCAAGGCCAGTCCAGATCCTCGCCACCGCCAAACGCTAGCAAGCCCGGTGCCCCCGGGGGGATGTGGCTTACGTACCTACGCCGTAGCGTGACGGGCAGCTACGCTCAGTCCGTGTCGAAGCGGATCATGGATGTCGCGTTCACCCTGCTGACGGCCCCCTTTTGGGTTGTTGCGATGCTCATCACCGCGGCCGTCCTGGCGATCGACCTGCGCGGAAACCCCATCTTCCTGCAAGAGCGCATCGGGCTCCATGGCAAGCCGTTTACCATGATCAAGCTCCGCACCATGCGCCACGCCCGCGCGGGCGAGGAGGAGCGCTACCACATCCACGACTTCAAGACGTTCGTCTTCTCCCCGCCTGACAATCCCAACCCCAGGATCACGCGCCTGGGCGCCCTCGCACGCAGGACTTCTCTTGATGAGCTCCCCAACCTGCTCAATGTGCTCAAGGGCGACATGTCGCTCGTTGGCCCGCGGCCGGAAATCCCGGAGATCGTCGCGCAGTATCCTCCGGAGTATCATCGCCGCCACGATGTCCTGCCGGGCATCGCCGGACTCGCCCAGCTGAACGGGCGCTCGGATTTGACCTATGACGAAACCGTTACCTACGATCTCCGCTACGTGGACAACCACTCGGTGCTGACCGACCTCAGCATTCTCGTGCGCACCCTTCTCCGCGTGGCGCAGGGGAGTGGCGCCCGATGACGGATCGGCATCCTTCGCTCGCCGGCAGGCTTTTCAGCGGCGATAAGGCAGCAACCGCCGGCGCCATGGTCCTCGATGTGATGGTCATCGCGCTTGCCTATGCGGCTGCGCTCCTCCTGCGCTTCGATGCCGATGTCCCCCAGCGGAACCTGGACTTCATCCTGCGCGTCTTCCCCTTGCTCGCCCTGGTCTATATCGCCGCGAACGTGGTCTTCGGGGTTTATCGCACGATCTGGAGCTACGGCAGCCTCGGCGACATCCTCAACCTCTTCCTCCCAATCCTGGCGGCCACCGCGCTCATCTTCGGCGTCAACTTCTGGGTTCGCGAACGCGACCTCCCGCTTTCGGTCATTCTCATCGCGGGCGAGCTGATTTTCCCGGGCATGGCCTTCGTCAAGATGCGCAGCCGATTGCTCACGCGCCTTCCCCGGGCAGCCATCGCCTCACAGCGCCTGCTCATCATCGGCGCCGGCCACACCGGCCAGGCGCTCGCTCGAGAGCTGCAGAACAGCCCCGGCCTGAACTACCAGCCGATTGGCTACCTCGACGATGATCCCCGGAAGCTCAACCGCCGTATGCACGGCCTCCGCGTCCTCGGCACCGTAGGCGACCTTGAACTGCAGATCCGGGAGCACTCCGTCGACGCCGTCGCCATCGCCATCCCCCGGGCCTCGGGGCAGGTCATTCGTGCCATCGTCGCCGCGTGCCAGTCGGCCGGCGTCCCGGTGCGCATCGTCCCCGGGGTCGAACGCTGGCTGGCGAGCGGCCACACAAACGCCCTGCGCGATATCACGCTCGATGACCTCCTCGGCCGCGAGCCCGTGGAGATCGACTTCGTGGCCTGCAGCCAGTCGGTGAAGGACCGGATCGTCCTGGTTACCGGGGCCGCCGGCTCCATCGGGTCGGAGCTCTGCCGCCAGGTGGCCACCTTCCAGCCGCTGGAGCTGCACCTGCTCGATAACAACGAGAGCGGCCTGTTCGATCTCGCCGCCGAGCTGGCCGGTGTCTCGCCCCAGACCACGATCAAGCTCTGGCCGGCCTCGGTTATCGACGCGGTGAAGGTCGACCAGGTCTTTAACCAGGTGCGCCCGCAGCTCGTGTATCACGCCGCCGCCTACAAGCACGTGCCCATGCTCGAATCCAACCCGGACGAAGCCTTCCGCGCCAACGTCCTTGGGACGCTCCACGTGGCGGACGCCGCCCGGAAGTACCAGGCAGGCACGTTTGTCCTCATTTCGACTGACAAGGCGGTCCGGCCGACCAGCATCATGGGCGCTACCAAGCGGATCGCCGAGTTGCTGGTGCTCGCGCTCGCCCGGGAGAGCGAACACACCAGGTTTGTGGCCGTCCGCTTCGGCAATGTCATGGGGAGCCGCGGTTCGGCCCCGCTCACCTTCCTCAAACAGATCGAACGCGGCGGGCCCGTCACGATCACCCACCCGGACATGATGCGCTACTTCATCAGCATCCCCGAGGCCGTGAGCCTGGTCATCCAGGCCGGCACCTTCGGCGGCAGCGGCAACATCTACATGCTCGATATGGGCCAGGAGATCAACATGCTCGAGCTCGCCGAGCGCATGATCCGCCTTCGCGGCCTGCGCCCTGGCGATGACATTGCAGTGGTGTTCACGGGTCCGCGGCCCGGCGAGAAACTCCGCGAAGAACTTGTCGCCGATTTCGAAAAGGTCGAGCCCACCGAGCACCCGAAGGTGATGCGACTCACTGCCTCCACCGAGATCTCCGAAGCCGAGATTCTCCGGCTCATCCGCGAAGTCGAGGCCGTACTCCACGGCGACCCCGAAGAGCTTCGGCGCCGCATCCATCTCGTCGCCCGCAGGTTCTCGAACGACGACCGCCTCGACGATGCCACCCACGACCACGCCGGAGAGCCAGCAACGCGATGACCAGCTACCGCGTGCACCCCACCGCCGAGGTCAGCGGCGACGCGTCCATCGGTGAGGGAGCCAGCATCTGGCACCACGCCCAGGTGCGCGAGCGCGCCACCGTGGGGCCGGGCTGCATCATCGGGAAGGGCGTCTACATCGGCGCCGGCGTCTCGCTCGGCGCCAACTGCAAGGTCCAGAACTATTCCTGTGTCTACGAAGGCAACACTCTGGAAGACGGGGTCTTCGTTGGCCCCGAGGTGGTGTTCACCAACGACCGCTACCCGCGCGCAATCAACCCCGACGGGTCGTTGAAGGCTGCCAGCGATTGGGAACTCCAGGGCTCGGTCGCCAGGTTCGGCGCTGCCATCGGCTCGCGCTCCGTCATCCTGCCCGGGCTCACCATCGGCCGCTGGGCGCTTATCGCCGCAGGCTCGGTTGTCACCAGGGACGTGCCCGACCACGCACTGGTCGCCGGCAACCCCGCCCGCCAGCGCGGCTGGGCCTGCATCTGCGCGCGTCCGCTATCTGAAGCATTAACCTGTCCCGAATGTGGCCGGCGATACCAGCGCACAGCGTCGGGGCTTGTTACCCTCGAATCCTAGCGCCCCTGCCCAGGAGACCCGCATGACTACCGTCGATCGCCCGTTCATCCCGGTCGCGAGGCCGCTCATCGGCGAGGCCGAAAAACGCGCCGTCATGGAAGTCCTCGATAGCGGCCAGCTCGCCATGGGGAGCCGCACGGAGGCCTTCGAACGGGCCTTCGCCGCATACGTCGGCGCGAAGCACGCCATCGGGGTGAACAGCGGGACCGCTGCGCTCATCGTGGCGCTCCAGGCGCATGGGGTTGGCCCGGGGGACGAAGTCATTACCACGCCCTTCAGTTTTATCGCCACCGCGACGAGCATCATCGCCTGCGGCGCGACGCCGGTCTTCGTCGACATCGACCCGTTCGACCTGAACCTCGACCCTGGCCAGGTCGAAGATGCCATCACCGACCGCACGAAGGCGGTGATGCCGGTCCACCTCTACGGCCACCCTGCCAGGATCGACGAGATCCGCGAAATTTGCGAGGACAACGAGCTCGCACTGGTGGAGGACGCGGCCCAGGCCCACGGGGCCGAGCACGCCGGCCAGCGCGTGGGCACGTTCGGCGCCGGCTGCTTCAGCTTCTACCCCACGAAGAACATGACCACCGGCGAAGGCGGCATCATCACCACCAACGACGACGAGGTGGCCCGCCTCTGCCGCATCATCCGCAGCCACGGCCAGGAGGTCCGCTACCAGCACGACTACTTTGGATTGAACTGGCGCATGCAGGACCTCAACGCGGCCATCGGGCTCGTGCAGATGGACTACATCGAAGACTGGAACCGGGCCCGCATCGCCAACGCCGAAAAGCTCGCCACCCTCATCCGCGCCGTCGAAACGCCCCGGGTGCGGCCGGGCGACCGGCATGTGTTCCACCAGTTCACGGTCCGGATCCCGCGCGGGCGCGACGCGGTCCAGCGCCAACTGCAGGAGGCGGGCATCGGCAGCGCTGTCCACTACCCGATCCCGATCCACCAGCAGCCGATCATGCGCCAGATGGGCTTCGGCGAGGGCGCGTTCCCGGTGGCCGAGGCTGCCGCGCAACAGGTGCTCTCGCTCCCGGTCCACCCGTCCCTCGGCCCGGAGGACGTCGAGTACATTGCCTCCACGCTGAACCGGATCTGCGGCTGAGGCCTGCCTAGCCGCCCGTGCGGGTCTCCTGGTACTCCCGTTCGGCGCGTTTCCCGCGGTAGACGCGCATGTCGATCGCCCGGGTGACCTCCGGCTCAAGCCGGAAGAGGAGGCGGGGCTCTGTCTGCATATTGGCGAAGAAGGCATCGACCGCCGCGGCGTTGGCCGGGTCGCCCCGGCCAACATACTTCTCCGCCAGCTCGCGCGAAATCGGCCAGATGTCGTAGCCCGGCAGTTCGAAGGGCGTGCAGCGGCCATCGAACTCGACGTGCCCGGTGAGCGGCGGCCCCGATTCGATGCACAGCGAAGCGCGCGGGTCGCGCAAGAGCTGCTTGCACCACACGCGGTTGTACGTCCCGGTGATCCAGATACCATCGGGTCTCCAGAGCCACCAGACCGGGACCGTGTACGGCATCCCATCGCGCCGCAACGTGGCAATCACCCCCACGGCCGGCATCTGGAGGAACTCCTCCAACACATCAGGCTTCATCCTCGGCATCGGCAAACTCCACGGCAGGCTCGGTCTCCTCGCCGCCGCCGCCCGTCACCGTCCCGGCGGGCGGGTCGCGCAGGATCCCCATGTAAACCAGGTCATCGTACCTGCCATCGAGCCAGATGTGCCTCCGCAGGCGCCCCTCTTCCACGAAACCGGCCGCCGCGAACGCCCTCAGCGCCCGCGGGTTGCTCCCGTTCGTGGTCAGCCACACCTTCTCCATGTTCCGTAACCGGAAGGCGTATTTCACCAGGAGCCTCGCCACATCGCGCCCGTAACCGCGCCCGTGATAGTCGCGGTCGCCGATGGTGATCCCGAGCTCGCACGTCCGCGCCGCATAGTCGAAGTTGTGCAACAGGCACTGCCCGATGAACTTCCCTCCCTGCACCTCGATCCCGAACCAGCTGACTTCGCTGCGCGGACGCTGGAGATGCGCTTCGAACATGGCCACCAGCCGCTCGTATTCCATCGGCATCGGCGGCTCGCCGCTCGCAAGCAGCTCGAGCTCCACGTCGTTGCGGTACTCGAAATACTTCTCCAGGTACTCCCGGCGCATCGGCCGCAGGATGACCTTGTCGCCCTTGAGCATGCGCTCCCCCTCCTCGGATGGCCCGGATCTCCCGGTCTTCGCTTGGAGTGTCGGCTGTCAGCGGCGGTCCGGCCAGCCCATGGGACCGCGACACGCTACGATGGCCGACGATGCCGGCGCACCAGACTCTCCCACCGGGCCGGCTTCGCGCCGATATCTTTCGCGCGGGGCGGGCCGCGACCCCCTCGACCGCTCCAACGCTGTCGCCGACCTCGGTGCCCCCGGCTGTCGGGAACTCGCCAATGGAGTAGGGCTACCGCACCGCGTCGCGCGCCGTGCCAACCAGCTCGTAGCGGGGCGGTTCCAGCCACTCCGCCGTGGGTGGATTCTCCTGCATGCGGATTTCGGCGCGCCGTTTCTCGGCCTCGTACTTCCTGGCCTGCTTGATCACCAGGTCCCGCTGCCGTGCGTGTTCGATGTCTCGCTGTGCCGCCGCGGCACTCCGCGGCCTGCGGGGCTTGCCCGGGTAGACCTTGATACGGCCCTCATCAGCGAGCTGCTTGAGGTGCGACCGCACGTTGTTGTCGGCGGCGCGCCGCAGCCGCTTGTCGATGTCGGGGTAGAGCTGGAGCATGATGTCCCAGCTGCTGATGGCCCCGCCGCCATCGAGCACCTGGAGGATCTGCCGCTCCCGCATGTCGCGGTGCTTCACGTACATCTCCAGCCGCTCCCGCGGGTCGTTCACGATTTTCCCGTGTCCCGGGCAGATGACGTTCAGATTCGGAAGCTCCAGCAGCCGCTTCAGCGATTGCCGGTATAGCCCGAGGTCCCAAACGGTCGTCGTCGATGAACCGAGGAGCGTGTCCCCGGTGAACAGCACGCCCTCCTCCTCGATGTAGAAGCAGAGCGAATCAACGCTGTGGCCGGGCGTTTCCAGCACCTGCACGCGCACCCCGCCGTCCAGTTCGATGAGATCGCCATCCTTCAGCGTCGAGACCTTCGCCGGGATGCGCCCCCTCAAGAGAGTCCGGCCGTTCCCGGGGATGGCAACGTCAGCCTTGAGGAACTCCTTCGCCCACTTGAGGTTGCCCGAGTGGTCGGCGTGGTGGTGGGTGATGGTTGCTAGCCCGATCTCCGCCTTCTCGACCGCCGCCAGGTAGCCACGCAGGAACCACTGGTACCGGTCGATCGCCTCACCGGAGTCGATGGTGAGCGACTGCCGGCCGTCGGCCCCCACCAGGTAGATGCAGGTGAAGTCGGGGTGCATCGGGTTCTCATCGGGCACGAGAGCGGCACGGACGGAGGGCGAGATACGCATGCACCGAGTCTACCCCTGAGGGCCAGGGGGTGTCAGTCCGCTCCTTCGCCCGGAAGAGAGGTCGCTGCCACGGCAAAGCTGGCGCCCCCGGCAGGATTCGAACCTGCGGCCAGACGCTTAGAAGGCGCCTGCTCTGTCCCCTGAGCTACGGGGGCGCTACGCCCATTGTATCGCGCGAAACGCGCTGGCCCCCCGGCCTCACCCCTCATCCCTCCCACAACGGCCCTCGAAACCGGTATCGTTGCTCCGCAAGGCAATTCGGAGGACACCAGATGGGGACTGCAGACTTCACCGCCACCCGGCCCGAGGACCTGGGCATCGATAGCGAGAAGCTCGAAGCCGTCTTCGCCCGCGCGAAGCGCGACGTCGATGACGGCACCCTCAAGAGCGCCCAGGTAGCCGTCGCCCGCCATGGCCGCCTCGCTGCCGTTCGCACCTATGGGACGGTCCGGCACAACGGCGTCGCAACCGAGGTGCCAGCAACAAACGACACGCTCTACACCATCTTCAGCTGCACGAAGGCCATCGTCGGCGCCGCCTCGTGGACGCTGTTTGAGGACGGTCTCCTGCGCGAGGACGAGCGCGTGGCGGACATCATTCCCGAATTCGGCGCCAACGGGAAAGACCAGGTCACCGTCACCCAGCTCATGACCCACACCGGTGGCTTCCCCCTGGCCCCATTTGCCCCGCAGGATTGGACAACCGCGACCGCCGCCTCGAGCGCTTCGCCAGCTGGCGGCTCAACTGGGAACCCGGCACCAAATTCGAATACCACGCAACCAGCGCCCACTGGGTCATCGCCGAAATCATCGAGCGCCGCACCGGCATGGACTTCCGCGCGTTCGTCCGGGAGAAGATGCTCGACCCGATGGGGCTCACGGATCTGTACCTCGGACTGCCGGAACACGAAAACGGCCGCGTGGCCGACGTGCGCCACCTCATCCCGCCAGTGCCCCCGCCGGGCGGGTGGGGCGAGGTGACCCCTGAAGCCATCAAGACTTTCAACCGGCCAGAGGTACGCGCCGTCGGTGTCCCGGGAGGTGGCGGAGTAGCCGGGGCGGCTCAGCTCGCCATGTTCTACCAGCCGCTCATCAACGGGGGGGAGACCGCGACTGGCAAGCGCCTCCTGAAGGCCGAAACGATCGAATGGGCGACGCGGGTCCGCACGAAGGACCACCACCGGGTTCCGCTGCTCGAGTACCCGTGCAACCGGGCGCTGACCGTCGTAGTGGCCGGCGCCGATGGGAACGCCAGTCTCCGCGGGTTCGGAAAGACGTGCTCGCCCCGGGCGTTCGGCCATGGCGGCGCTGGTGGCCAGATCGGCTGGGGCGACCCCGAGACCGGGATTTCAGTCGGCTACTGCACCGACGGCTTCCTCGATGAGGTGCTCCAGGGCCGCCGGATAACCGCGATTAGCAGCCTGGCAGGGCAGTGCCTCAGGTAAGCGCGGGTTCCGTCAATACCGCTATCTAAAACGTCTTGTGATTCGGCCGCGGCACCGCAACGCCGTGCGCGCTGCGTTCCAGCACCTCCCGCTTCGAAACGTCTCCTGTGGTTGCTCCATCCATCGAAGCCCTCCTGTTCACCCATGCCAACGGCCCCCGGGGGCTGCGGGTATCACGAAAGGCCGCCCGGGAAGGCGGCCTCTCGCTTCAATGTGATTTGCCGATGTTACGCCCGCGGCAGGCCAAGGCCCCGGGTCGCGATGATGTTCCGCTGGATCTCGCTGGTCCCACCCTCGATCGTGTTCGCGATCGAGCGCAGGTACATGTACTTCACCCGGCCCCTCATCGGAGGAGTTGGCCCGGCGGTCTTCGCATCGAGCTGGCCGTACAGGCCCAGGACGTGCATACCCGTGCGCTGGATGCGCTGGTTCAGCTCCGTCCCGTACAGCTTGGCGACGCTGGCCTCGTGACCTGGCGCGACGCCTTCCTTCGCCTGGATCGAGACGATCTTGAAGCTCATCATCGTGGCCACGCCCGCCTCGACATAGCGCTCCACCAGCTCGTGCCGCAGCGCATGGTTGTGACCGAGCGTGCTCATGCCATTTGCCCGGTTCTCGCGCGCGAACTTGATCAGGTCCTCGACGGTCTGCCGGGCGCCCACCGCGCCACCGATGTTCGATCGCTCGAAGCTCAAGGTCGTTTGAGCCAGGTACCAGCCCCGGTTCTCCTCGCCGATGATGTTCTCCTTCGGGATGCGCACGTCCTCGAAGAACACCTCGTTGAACTCGTGCGTGTACGCAGCGTTGATGAGCGGGCGGACCGTCACGCCCGGCGCCTTCATGTCGGCAATGAAGTACGTGATGCCGCGATGCTTTGGGGCGTCCGGGTCGGTCCTCGCCAGCAGGATCATCCACTTCGCGTTGTGGCCGCCCGAAGTCCAGATCTTCTGCCCGTTGACTACGTAATCGTCGCCGTCGCGCACGGCGCGAGTCTGGATCGAGGCCAGGTCCGAACCGGCCCCCGGCTCGCTATACCCCTGGCACCACGTCACTTCACCCGCGAGCATTTCGGGCAGGTACTTCTTCTTCTGCTCTTCGGTCCCGTGGACGATGAGCGTGGGTCCGGCGAAGCCGATGCCGATGCCGCCCGGCCGCGGCAGGCGGGCTTCTGCGAGCTCCCAGTTGAAGACGAACTGCTCCATCACCGACATGCCGGCGCCGCCGTACTCTTTCGGCCATGCCGGGGCGATCCAGTTGCGCGCCGCGAGCGCTTTCGTCCACTCCTTGCTGCCGCCGTAGAAGCTCTCAGCGTCCTCACGCCCCGCGCGGGCCTTGGGCCCTTCTTTGGCGATGAAGTCGCGCACTTCTTGCCGGAACGCGGCCTCTTCCGGTGTGTCGCGGAAGTCCATGTGCATGTACCTCGGGTCCTGATATCGGTGGGGAGATTGTACTCCCCCGGGGCGCTCTCCGCTGCCGGCATGGATACAGCCTACCGGTCTGCACGCGCGCAGCAGAGACCGTCCGTTGACGTCGTGGCGCACCATACTGTTCGGATCGGATGGGGAGGTTCGACGATGGCTACCTGGCAGGAGTTTGAGGCCGCCAGTCCTGACCTTGCGCGCCTGGCACGCGAACGCTTCTCGCCGAGCGGATTGGTGATGCTCGGCACCCTGCGCAAGAACGGGTGGCCGCGCATCACCCCCATCGAGTTCACCATTTGGCAGGGGGAGCTCGTGCTCGGGGGCATCTGGCAATCGCGCAAGATGCTCGACCTGCTCCGCGACCCCCGCTGCACCCTCCACAGCGCCACCACCAACAAGAACGGCCAGGAAGGCGATGTGAAGTTGTATGGCCGGGCGGCCCCGCTGGCCGCGGAGCGCGAACCGGCCTACTGGCAGCACATCTTCGAAACGCAGAACTTCCGGCCGGGTGGGCCGGCGCACGTGTTCACCATCGACATCGAATCGGCCGCCTACATCCGCTTCACACCCGAAGGTGAGCAGCACATGCTCACCTGGCCCGGAGGGCACTGGCGGGTTTCCACGCCCTGAACGTCGTCCATGTGTTGCGAAAGGTCCGCGCCCCGCACCGGCTACCGGGGCTCGCGCCACATCAGCCAGATCGGTGGCCCGCCGTTCGGCACCTGGAACACCTCCGTCACCCTGAACCCGTTGCGCTCGTAGAGCGGGACGTTTCGCTCTTTCGAGCTCTCGAGGTACGCGGGCGTGCCCTCGCGGTCGCAGCGCTCGAGGATGGGGGCCATCAACTGCGTCCCGATCGAGCGCCCCTGCTGCTCGGGCTCCACGCCGAGCGCGAGCAGGTACCAGTGGGGCCTGTGCGGATGCTTCTTCTCGATTGCGTTCAGGCCCCCCATGACGGCGGGCACCCGCCGCAAGCTCGCTGTTCGCACCATCGAGGGCGCGAGCGCGAGCTGCTGGAGCAGGCCCATCTTCCACTTGCCAGGCGGAGCCCAAAATGCTCCGCCCAGGATGCCGTCCGTCGTGTAGATCTCCTCGTGGCGCGCCGTGATCCTGAACGCCACGTCCATGAAGTCGTGGATGCGCCGCGCACGTTTGCCATCCTGTGCCGCGAACCAGTTCGCGATCGGGTCGTCGTCGAACGCACGCGCCATGACGGCGGTGAGCTGTTCCCGCTCCCCGGTTGTGTGCCTCCGCACGTGCACCTGGAGCGCCTCGGGCCTGGTCGCCTGCTGCTGTACCCGGGTCATTCGTACTCCCTCCTATGTCCCACAGTCATGGTACGCACCGGCGCAAGGGGCTCGTGAGGCGGCTCGCGCCGCCGGGCGCTACCATCCGCCACATGCCGACCACTGCTTCGTTCAACCCGCCTTCTCGCATCCTCATGGGCCCCGGCCCGAGCGGCGCCCATCCGCGCGTCCTGAAAGCCATGACCGCTCCCATCCTCGGCCACCTCGATCCCGAGTTCCTGCGCATCATGGATGAGTGCAACGACATGCTTCGCGAGGTGATGGGCACCGCCAACAGGATCACGCTCGCCACCCCCGGCACCGGCACGAGCGGAATGGAAGCCGCAGTGATGAACCTGGTCGCGCCTGGCGACCGGGTCGTCGCCGGGATCTGCGGTTACTTTGGCGAACGCATCGCCGTGATGGCTGAACGCGCAGGGGGCGAAGTGACCCGCGTCCAGGCGCCCTGGGGTTCTCCGACCGACCTGGCCGCGGTCGAATCCGCCGTCCGCGCAGCAGGAAACGTGAAGCTCATCGCCATCGTCCACGCCGAGACCTCCACCGGTGTCCAGACCCCCGTCGAGCCTTTCGCGAAGCTCGCCCGCGAGCACGGGGCGCTCCTGCTGGTGGATTGCGTCACCTCGCTCGGCGGCGTCCCCGTGACTGTCGACGCCTGGGGCGCCGATGCGGTGTATGCCGGCACCCAGAAGTGCCTGAGCGCACCCCCCGGCATGGCGCCCCTCACGATGTCTCCCCGTGCCTGGGACGCGGTCAAGGCTCGCGAGGTGCCGTGCAACAGCTGGTACCTCGACCTCAGCCTGCTCGAGGCCTATTGGGATGAGCGACGCGCCTATCACCACACCGCGCCGATTTCCATGGTCTATGCGCTCCACGAAGCCTTGGCCCTCGTGCTCGACGAGGGGCTCGAGCGGCGCTGGGCTCGTCACGAGCGCAACGGACGGGCGCTCCAGGCCGGGCTCGAAGCGATGGGGCTGGAGCTCCACGCCGATCCGGGCTACCGCCTGCCCGTGCTCACCACGGTTCGCATTCCCGCTGGCATCGACGATGCGCGAGTCCGGGGCGCACTCCTCGAACGGAACAGCATCGAAATCGGTGGTGGCCTCGGAGAACTGCGCGGGAAGGTGTGGCGTATCGGCCTGATGGGCGAGAGCTCCACGCCGGGCAACGTCCTCCTGGTGCTGAACGCCCTGGGCAAGATCCTCCGCGAACAGGGCCTCGCTGCCGACCTCCGCGCCGCGGTCGAAACGGCCTCCAGCAGGCTGGGCGAATAGCGTCGTGCGTGCCAGTTGAACCTTTCCTTGATTGTCGATAAAGTTTGTCAACAATCAGGGGTCAACGCATGCAGGCTGGTGCAACGGCCGCAACCGACTCGCCGCGTCTGCCCGCAAACACCTTCACGGTCGCGGGTGCGCTGCTCTTTATCGTTGTGGCGGCCGTCTTCACTGGCTCGAAGGATTTCGAGCTCGGCGCGTTCTGGCTGATCGGCGTCGCGTTCGGCGTCATCGTGCAGCGCAGCCGCCTCTGCTTCGCCGGCGCCTTCCGCGACCTGATCATGTCCGGCGATGGCCGCCCGATGCGAGCACTCATCATCGGACTCGCGATCACGACCGTCGGCTTCGGCATGCTGATGGCGAGGTTTGTGCCCGACCCGTCGTTTAATGTGCTCCCGCCCGGCGCCCACATTCAGCCGGTGGGGTTCGCAACCATCGCCGGCGGCGTCCTCTTCGGCATTGGCATGGTCCTCGCCGGCGGATGCGTCTCGGGCACCCTCTGGCGGATGGGCGAAGGCTACCTGAACTCCTGGGTCGCGATGGTTGGCATCCTCTTCGGGCTCTGGGGTGCCTCGAAGACGTGGGACTGGTGGTACGACAACGACGTCAGCAAGCGCGAGGCGACCTGGCTCCCAACCGAGCTCGGCCTCACCGCTTCCATCATCCTCACCCTGGCCGTCCTGGCCGCCGCCTACGTGGCAATCCTTTGGTGGGAGCTGCGCACTCCGCGGCTTCCCGAGCCAAAGCCGAAGCCCATGCCACCAGCCTTCTCTCTCCGCGACCACCTGCGCAACTCGTGGGACAGCGTCTTCGGAAGGAGAGGCTGGAGCCACACCACCGGCGCAATCGCCCTTGGCGTGCTTTCCATCGCCGCTTACAACCTGCAGAGCCCACTGGGTGTCACCGGTGGCCTCGCGCTCTGGGCCGATAACGCCGCAAAGGTGGTCGATGCAGGGGGGCTCCCGCTCAAGGGCGCCGACCTCCTGGCAGGGTGCTCCTCCGCCGCAGCTGGCGCCGAGTGGCTCACCATTCGTACCACCACCATGACCGGTCTCGTCATGGGGGCTTTCACCGCCTCGGTCCTCTCCGGCGAATTCAAAGTCAGGTTCTCTCGCAACATCGCGCGCTATCCGCAGCTCATTATCGGCGGGGCGGCGATGGGCTACGCCTCAGTGCTCGCCGTTGGCTGCACCATCGGCGCCTTCTTCTCCTCAATTCCGTCGCTTGCGCTGGCGGGATGGCTCTATGCCATCGCCCTCGCCGCGGGCGCATTCATCGGCGTCCAGGTCATCCGCCGCCTGCCCTGAGGCGGCTGTCAGACACCCCGGACCAGGAGGTTCACCACATGAAAATTGATGTTCGCGGGGAGATGTGCCCCTACCCGGCCATGAAGGCGAAAGAAGCCCTCAAGAAGCTTCCCGCGGGCGAACGGCTCGAGCTCATCACCGACCACGCCCCGGCCCTCTCCACCGTCCCGTGGGAAGGCGCAAAGCTCGGATTCCTTTCCGAAATCGCCCCCGGCGGCCCGGGCGAGTGGGTTATCACACTCGAGAAGTCTGCCACGCCAATCGACCAGCGACAGGCCCTTGCTGCCATCGCCGCGCGGGCTGCCGAGCTCGCGCCGGGCGAGGCCTAGCTTTCCAGGAGTCACCACGGTGAAACGATATTCCCTGTTGGCGCTGCTGCTTATCGCAGCCTTCACCACCATCTTCGTCGCCTGCGGCGGAGACGACGACGACCAGTCCCCCGGGTCCCCCGCCCCGGAAGCCACTACCGGGCACGGCAATGCGACGCCCGCGGCCCAGGCATCGCCGACTGTCGACCCGAACGCCTACGCGCGGCCCGAGCTTCTCACCGGGACAGCCCAGCTCCAGAAAATGCTCGGCGACCCGTCGCTCGTCATCGTCGACCTGCGCAAGAAAGAGTCCTACGACGCCGGGCACATCCCCGGTGCCGTCTGGTACGACACCGCCTTCCTGAAGGACCCGGACGAGAAGCTCTACGTCATCAACGAAAAGCTCTTCGCCGAGAAGGTGGGCGAGATCGGCATCGACACCTCCAAGAAGGTCGTTGCTTACGACGATGGCAATGGCCTCTGGGCCACCCGCTTCTGGTGGGTGCTCTGGTACTACGGCCACGAGGGCTCAGTCCTCAACGGGGGGTTCGCAAAGTGGCAGAAAGACGGCCTCGCCGTCTCGAAGGAAGCCCCCGCGGTGACGAAGGCAGTCTTCAAGCCCGCGGTCAACGACGACGTGATCTGCGCGCTCGACTACGTGGAAGCGAAATCCGGCAAGCCCGACCCGAACGTGGTCATCCTCGATGTCCGGTCGCCGGCCGAATACACCGGTGCCGACGTGCGCGCCGCCAAGGGCGGCCACGTACCGAACGCCGTGAACCTCGACTGGACGCGCTCGCTCACCGAGACACAGCCCCAGGTGTGGAAGACGGCGGCGGAGCTCCGCAAGCAGTTCGAGGAAGCAGGGATCAAGCCCGGCGCCGAGGTCATCACCTACTGCCAGACGGGCGTCCGCGCCGCCCACTCGCTCTTCACCCTCCGCCTGCTCGGCTACGACGGCCTCAAGAACTTCGATGGCTCGTGGCAGGAATGGGGCAACAACAAGGACACCAAGGTCGCGCGCTAACCGCGCTACCGGTGCAATCCTGGACGACGGGGAGGCGAGAGCCTCCCTGTCCCTGTTTCAGCGGCCTTTCCACTCCGGCTGACGGTGCTCCAGGAACGCCCGCACGCCCTCCCTGAAGTCCTCGCTCGCAAACATGCGATTGAGCGCGGCGGTGCTGTCCTTCAAGTGGTCCACAGGGTCCCGCGCAAGGCCCTGGTACAGCAGCCGCTTCACCTCGCCTGTCGCCAGGGGCGAACCACGGGAGACCGAGTGAGCGAACTGCAGCGAACGCTCCATCAGCTCGCCATCCGGCACCACTTCCTGCACATACCCCATCTCCAGCGCCCGCGTGGCGCTGATGACCTCGCCCGAGTACAGGAGGTAGGCCGCGTTCTGCAGCCCCACAATGCGGGAAAGCAGCCACGTCCCCGCGGCCGTATCGGGGATGAGCCCCCGGTGCACGAACACCCAGCCGAACCGGGCCGATTCCGCCGCGATGCGGAAATCGCACTGCAGCGTGAATTCCACACCAAGGCCTACCGCCGCGCCGTTCACCGCCGCGATTGTCGGCTTGCCGATCGACGCGAACGTCCAGGGAGCGGGCCGCGTTTGCTCGTACGCGCTGGCGTAGCTCTCCGCCCTGCCAGTCGTCGGAGGCTGGCTCGAGAGCTGCTGAAGGTCTGTCCCCGCGCTGAACGCCCTGCCAACCCCCGTGAGGACCACCGCGCGCACCCGTTCGTCGCTCCCGGCCTTCCGGATGGCATCCTCGATGTCAGCCAGCATCTCGTAGGTGATCGCGTTCATCTTCTCCGGCCGGTTGAAGCGCATGAGCCCCACCTGGCCTTCGACGGTATATTCGAAATCCGCCATCTCCTGTCTCCCTCCGTGTCGGTGGCGAAACAATACCCGCGCGCCAACCGCCCTGCACGCGATGCGCGCCGCGGCCAGCGGCGGTAGGCTACGTTCCATGCCCATCCGAACCGAACGCCACGACCGAACGTTCCTCATTACCCTCGATCGACCCGGGGCGATGAACAGCATCGACCCCGAGATGTATCAGCAGCTCGGCGAAGCCTGGGACCAGTTCGAACACGACGACTCGCTGCTCGTGGCCGTGGTCACCGGGGCGGGCGAGAAGGCGTTCTGTTCGGGGCGCGACCTGGTGAAGAGCGTCCAGGACGTCTCCAACGACTGGAGCCAACAGCGTGGGGGCGGCCGGCTCACCCCGGAGGGCATCTGGAAACCGGTCATCGCGGCGATCAACGGCCACTGCCTGGCGGCCGGCCTCGCTCTCGCACTCGGGTGCGACCTCCGCGTCGCCAGCCCCAACGCGACCTTCGGGACGATGGCCGCCAAGCGTGGCATCGTGGCCGGCGGCGGCCAGACACAGCGCCTGGCGCGCTACATCCCCTTTGGCGTTGCCATGGAGATGATCCTCTTCGCTGAGCGCATCAGCGCCGAAGACGCGCTTCGTTACGGCCTCGTGAACCGGGTCGTCCCGCGGGAGGAGCTGTTGCCGTTTGCCCTTGGTTGGGCGGAGAAACTGTGCGAGAACGGCCCCCTGGCCATGCAGGCAATGAAGCGCGCGGCGTACGAAGGCGGCTGGGATATGACCTTCCGCGACGGCATGCGCCTCGAGGCCCGCCTCTATGCCGAGATCATGAAGACCGATGACGCTGTCGAGGGCGGCCGCGCCTTCGCCGAAAAGCGCGCCCCCAGGTTCAAGGGGCGCTAACGTGAACGGCCCGCTTGAAGGCATCCGCGTCCTCGACTTCACCTGGGCCCTCGCCGGCCCCTTTGCCACCATGCAGCTCGCAGACCTCGGCGCAGAGGTCGTGAAGGTTGAGTATCCGGAGACCCGCGAAAAGGAACGCGGCTTCGGGCCCTACCTCGATGGCATCTCCACGTTCTTCTTCAGCCCCAACCGCGGCAAGAAGGGCATCGCCATCGACCTGAAGGCCCCCGAGGGCAAGGAGCTGGTCCGGCGCCTCGCCCGCGCGGCCGACGTAGTCACCGAGAACTTCCGCCCCGGCACCATGGACCGTCTCGGCCTGGGCTACCGTGCCCTGCGCGAGGTGAACCCCCGGCTCATCTACGCAGCCCTCAGCGGATTCGGACAGACAGGTCCCTACAGCTCCATGGCGGCCGTCGACGCCGTGGCCCAGGCCATGGGTGGCACCATGTCGCTCAACGGGGAGAAAGGCGGGCCTCCCATGCGCGTCGGCGTGAGCATCGGCGACATGGTCGGCGGTCTCTACCTGGCCGTCGGCATCCTGGCCGCCCTCCGTGCACGCGACATAACCGGCGAAGGGCAGATGCTCGACGTTGCCCTGATGGAGGCCCAGATGGCGCTCTGCGAGAACGCCATCGTCCGCCACTCCGCTTTCAACGAGCACCCCACCCGCCAGGGGAGCCGCCACGCGCTCCTCGCCCCCTTCGGCCCGTTCCCCACCCGGGACGGATGGATCGTGATTGCCAATGTGAAGGAGTGGGAGCTCTTTTGCGCTCTCCTCGGCCGCGATGACATGGCCATCGATGAGCGCTTCGCCACCAACCGCGCCCGGCTGGAAAACGTAGACCTCCTCGAGTCCAACCTCTGCGATGCCCTCGCCGGTAAGACGACCGACGAGTGGTTCGCCCTCCTGGAACCGGCGAACGTCTGCGCCATCGGCAAGGTCAACACCATTGCCGACCTCTTCGACGACCCCCATGTTGCCGCGCGCAACATGCTGGTCGACGTTCCTATGCCCTACGGAAAGCCTGGCACGCTCAAGCTCCCAAATTCGCCGCTCCACCTTTCCGGGACGCCCACGGTGGTTGGCCGCCCCATGCCCGAGCACGGCGGCAACACCACCGAGGTTCTCACCGCCTGGGCAGGCATGTCGGCCGTCGACATCGAAGACTTGCGCGCTCGTTGCGTGATCAAGTAGGTGCCTGGCGGCCCCGCCGGTTTCTTCACGCTGCGCCGGGCACACCGCGTTATCATGGAGCTGCCCGCTCCGAGCCCACCGGCCCCACGGGGAGTCGCGGAGCACTGGCCAGAAAAGAAAGGGCTTCAGCCACCGCCGCGCGGAATGGAGGAGCCCCATGAGCAGCCCCTGGAACCCCGCCCAATACGAGCGCTTCAGCAACGAGCGCACCCAGCCCTTTCATGACCTGCTCGCCATGGTCACACCCGTCCCCGGCGGCCGCGTCGTGGACCTTGGCTGTGGGACTGGCGAACTCACGCGCCTGTTGCACCAGCACACCGGCGCTGCCGAGACCGTCGGCGTCGACAGCTCCGAGACGATGCTCGCGAAGAGCGCGCAGTTCGGCGGTGGCGGCCTCCGCTTCGAGCAGGCGGCCATCGAAACATACAGGCCCGAGGACGCGTTCGATGTCGTGTTCTCCAATGCGGCCTACCAGTGGGTGCCCGACCATCCCGCCCTAATCCCGGCGCTCACGGCGCTCGTCGCCAGCGATGGCCAGTTCGCGTTCCAGGTGCCCGCCAATGACGATCACGCGTCTCACCTGGTCGCGCGCCAGGTCGCGGCGGAGGAGCCTTTTCGCACGGCCCTCAAAGGCTACGAGCGCGCCTGGCCGGTGATGAAGCCTGAGTGGTACGCCGACACGCTCAACTCACTCGGATTCGCTGAACTCAACGTGCGCCTGCAGGTCTACGGCCACCACCTGGAATCGACCGCGGCCGTGGTCGAGTGGGTAAAGGGCACCTACCTGACTGACTATGCGCGCCGCATGCCGGCTGGCCTCTACGAACGCTACCTCGTGCGATACCGGGAAGCGCTCCTCCAGCGCCTTGGCGAGCGCAGCCCGTTCTTCTACACCTACAAGCGCATCCTTGTTCACGCCCGCCGCGCGTAGACTGGCGCCGTGGACGTCACGATCGAGCCCATCCGCTACGAGGACAAGCCCGTCCTCCGCCGGATGCTCCAGCTCTACCTCTACGATTTCTCGGAGTTCGAACCCCTCGAGCTGAACGAGCACGGCGAGTTTGATTATCGTTACCTTGATCACTACTGGGCGCCGGACGATGGGGAGGAACGCCACGCCTTCTTCATCCGCTCCGGCGGCAGGCGTGCCGGGTTTGCGCTGGTCCGTGTAGTCAACGGCGTCAATGTCTTCGCGGAGTTCTTCGTCATGCGGGCCTTCCGCGGCGCCGGCGTGGGTACCGCTGCGGCCAGGGCGGTGTTCGCTCGCCTACCTGGTGACTGGCTGGTCCACCAGGTGCCAGTGAACCTCCCGGCCCAGGCGTTCTGGCGCTCTGTCATCGCCGAACTCACTGGCGGCAACTACCGCGAGGAGGTGGACGAGCATGGGGTGACCCAGCGCTTCAGCGTGCCATGACCCGGTCGGGTCTTGACAGCTAACTATACTGATCATACGCGAAAGCAGCAGGAGGTGTGGTTGTGTACGGTTTCGTTAGCAGCGTCCTGGCCGAGAAGGGGCGCCAGGTCTACACCATCTCCAGGACTGCCACCGTCTCGGAGGCGGTCCGCGAGATGAACGAAAAGGGTGTCGGCTCCCTGCTTGTCGTCGATGGGCGCCACCCGGTCGGCATCTTCACCGAACGGGACGTCCTCCGCCGCATCGTCGATGCCGACCGCGACCCCGCCCTCACGCGAGTCGGCGAAGTGATGACCCGCGACCTCGCCGCCATCGGGCCTGAATGGCACGTGGAAGACGCGATGCGGCTCATGACGGAGAAACGCCTCCGCCACCTTCCCGTGATAGATGGCGGACAGGTGCTCGGTATGATCTCCATCGGCGACCTGCTCCGCTGGGTCACCATCAACCAGGAAGATCACATCCGGGCGATGACCGAGTACATCAACGGCCAGCGCTGACCTCAGCGGCCGCGGAAGACAGGCTCGCGGCGCTCCACGAAGCTCAGCGCGCCCTCCTTGTGGTCCTCGGTGGTAAAGAGATACGCGAGGGCGTTGCCCACGTACTCGCCCATCTCCTCCACGGAGGCATGCACCGACCTGCGCAGGCCCTCCTTCATGTAGCGCATGGCGATGGGCGGATTCGCCGCAATCTTTCGCGCCATCTCCAGCGCCGCGGGCATGAGCTGATCGGACGTGACGACCCGCGAGACTAGCCCGATCCGTTCCGCCTCCCGCGCGTCGATGACATCGCCGGTGAAGAGCAGCTCGGCCGCCTTCGCGGGGCCCACGATGCGCGGCAGCCGCCACAGGCCGCCGACATCCGAGACGAGCCCACGCTTGATGAAGAGCTCTCCGAACTTCGCATTCTCCGAGGCGATGCGGATGTCGCAGAGCAGCGTCAGGTCCATGCCCCACCCCACCGCCGGCCCATTGACCGCAGCGATGACCGGCTTGTCGCATTCGAGCACCGCGGCCGCCGCTGGAGTGGGCCGGGGCCGCACATCCCGAAGCCGCGTAACGGTCGCGTCGCGCTGTTCGCCGAGCATGATCTGCTTCACGTCGTCGCCCGAACAGAATGCGCGCCCGGCCCCGGTCAGGATCACGCAACGCACCTCCGGGTCGCGATGGGCGTCGCGGAAGGCCTGTTCGAGTTCTGCGTACATCTCCCGGTTGAGCGCGTTCATCACCTCCGGGCGGTTCAGGGTGATCGTCGCGACGTGGTCGCGCAGCTCGTACGAGATGAATTCCATGGCGCCTCCTTCTCGCGGTCACCCCTGGGGCCGCATTTCGGGCTACTTGAACTCGTAGCCGCCCTTCACGCCTGCGGGCTCCGGGTCCATGATCACGTTCACACACGCGGGCTTGCCGCTGTTGAACGCCCGCTCGATGGCTGCCTTGATTTGCTCCGGGTGCTCCACGAACTCGCCGTGGCCGCCCAGGCCCTCCACAACCTTGTCGTAGCGCGCGTTGTCGCCCAGCAGCGTCGCCGGAGTACGGCCGGGGCCGTACTGCGCCTTCTGCCCGACATAAATCTGGTGCCAGCACCGGTCATTCCCGACCACCGACACGATCGGCATCTTGAACCGCACAAACGTGTCGAAGTCGAACCCGTTGAGCCCGAAGGTCCCGTCGCCGTTCACCATCAGCACCTTCTTGTCGGGCGCTGCCACGCTCGCTGCCATGCAGAAGCCCGTGCCCACGCCCAGGGTGCCGAACGGGCCCGGGTCCATCCACTGGCCCGGGTTGTTCACGGGCAGCACGCTCGCGGCGAGGGCGACAATATCGCCGCCATCGCCGACGACGACCGTGTCGTCGTCAACGAACTCGGCAATCTCCTTGCACAGGCGGAGCGGGTGGATCGGCACCGCATCCGAGTTCATGAAGACTTCACGCTGGGCGTCGGCCTGCCCTTCGAGGCCGCGCAGGTACTGCATCCACTCAGCGTGGTTGCCTTTGCCAATCTCTCCCGTGAGCTGCAGCAGCGCCTGCCGGATGTTCGCCTCGATACCGATGGCGAAATCCCGGTTTCGCCCGATATCGCGGGGGTCGATGTCAATCTGGATGACCTTCGACTCCGGGTTCCAGGCTGGCGGCCGGCCGTACTTCAGCCGGAAGTCGATCGGGGTCCCCAGGATCACAATCACATCCGCCTGGGCGAACGCCGGTTTGCGCGAGAGGGAAAAGAAGTTCGGGTTGTCCTGCCGGAGCGTGCCCCGCCCCATGGCGTTCGTGTACACCGGCACGTCCGCCGCTCTTGCGAACTCCGCCAGCTCCCTGTGCGCGCGGTGCCAGAAAACGCCTGACCCCGCCATCACCATCGGCTTCGCCGCCCGGTTGATCATCTCCGCCGCCTGCTTCATCAGGCTCGGGTCGCCCATGATTTCTCCGGTTGGGCGGTAGCTGGTCGGCCAATCCAACGAGTCCTCATCAACCCGCCCGAAGAGCACGTCCGACGGGACTTGCAGGAACGTGGGCCCGTAGCGCCCCGTCATCGCCTCGCGGAACGCCATGGCCATGTAGTAGGGCAGCCGGCGCGTCTCGTACACCGTCTGCGACCACTTGGTGATCGGTTGCATCACCATGCCGAGCTCGATGTCCTGCAGCGAACCCATGTCGTACTGGCGCAGCGGTGAGCGCCCGCCGATAACCACCATCGGGCTCGAAGCCTGGTACGCGTTCGCCACCGCCGTCACCACATCGGTCACGCCCGGGCCGGCCGTTACCACTGCTACCCCTGGCTTGAAGGTGATTCGAGAATACCCATCGGCCGCATGCCCGGCCGATTGTTCGTGCCGCGTATCGACGATCCCGATGCCGTTGTTCAGACAGCCCTCGTAGATGTTCTGCACGTGGCCACCAGAAAGCGTGAAGATGTGGCCGATGCCTTCCTGCTTGATCATGCGCGCGATGATTTCGCCGCCGTCGATCATGTTTCCCATGGAGAGGGTCCCTCGCGATTCTCTGAAATGTGGGCCGAGTATAGCGGCGAGGGGCACCGGCGTCCGGGGACGCACCGTGCGATCATACGCCTGCCCCGCGGTCCTATAGCTTCGCCCGCAGCCACTCCTCCGCCGCCCGGATCACGTCCGGGCCGATCTCGAAGTGACCACCCGGCAGCCAGCGGATGTCCTTTTCCCCCGGGACGGCGTCGTAAAGCGCCTCAGTCCGTTCTCGAGGGATGAGTTCGTCCTGCAGCTTGCCCACGACCCGTACCGCGACCGATCCGAGCCTCGGCACATCGGCCTCAGGCCCCTCGACACGGCCAACCAATCCCCCCTCGCCTACCAGGCAGAAGGCAGCCGCTCTGAACCGCCCATCGCGCGCGACCGCCGGGATGCCCAGCATGCTTCCCAGCGAGTACCCGGCGAAGCCGAGGCGTCCAACGTCGACCGGCAGACTCTCCGCCAGCAGGTCGATCATCCGCGAGACCTCGGCCGCGAACTGCGCGCGAATCGCCGGGTACCGCTCGGTCTGCCGGAAGAGCGCCATCGGGTCGTGCTCGGCGCGCTCGCCGTGGAGCGGCGCATCGAGCCCCACACAGATCCAGCCGCGCTTTGCCCAGCCGCGACCCACATCGGCCACGAAATAGTCTTCCTTGCTGCCCATGCCCGGGTGCTGGATGAGGACCAGGGGCATCGGCTCGTTGACGCCCACCGGGAGGTAGGCAAGCCCCGGCACCGTCTCGCCATCGAGGACAAAGCTGAACGAGATTTCCCGGAGGTCGCCGAGGAGCGATTCCCGCGTCTGGAGTACACCTTGCATACGGTCACTCAATCTACAGCCCGGAATGGTGCCCTGTCCTGCCCCTTGACGCTTGCGCACCCTGAGCGAAGATGCCGGGAGCGACACCAATCGCAACGCCTAGTCCGCTTCGGCGGGACGGGGGAACCAGTTCTCGGGGCGAATTCGCAAGGGCGGCTTCCTGGCGGGAGCCGCGACGGCGAAGCGGCTATCTCCGGCCGTAGCCCGGCAGCTAACCTCGGCGGCGTGGGAAGACCTCAGACGAGGCCTCCTGCAGATGGCCCTCAGGGCTCGCGTCATCCCGTCGGCGCGGTCCCACAGCGCGCCCGCTCCGGAACTGCCGGTCTACGCACCGACGCTGTTCCGCGAGCGCCTGTGGAACCTCCTTCCCCTGTCCCTCTCGCTGCTGCTCATCAGCTTTATCTTCTGGGGACCGTTCCAGGCGCCCGCCGCCTTCGCCGCCCTGAGCATGGCCTTCTTCATCTACTGGTTCCTGCGGTCGTACTCAGTCGCTATCGCCTGTATCTACGGGCTGACCGTGATCAGCCACTGGAAGCGGGCCGACTGGCGTGCCCGTTATGCCGCCCGGCTGCGCGCCAACCCCGCCGCCGAACCGTGGGACTGGCCTCGCCACATGGTCATCATCCCGAACTACAAGGAGAGCGAAGCGGGCCTCGGCAGGACCCTCGATTCCCTCGCCGCCCAGGCCAACGCCTCACAGCTGGTGGTGGTGATGGCGATGGAGGCTCGCGAACCCGGCGCCAACGAAAAGGCGGCTCGCCTGGTCCACCGCTACCGTCCCAGCTTCGCAAACATGCTCGCCACCTTCCACCCCGTGGGCCTGCCAGGCGAGACCCCGGGAAAGGGCTCCAACGAGGCCTGGGCCGCTCGCGAAGCCTACCTCCACCTGATCAAAGATGGCGGCGACGACATCCAACGCTACACGGTCACCAGCTGCGACGCTGATGCCGTCTTTCATCCGCGCCACTTCGAAGCCCTCAACTTCCTGTTCCTCACCGCCCGCGACCGCTACCGCACCTTCTGGCAGCCCACCATCTTCAATAGCAACAACATCTGGGATATCCCGGCGCCCCTGCGCATCCCCGATGGCCTTTCCGGCATCAACCGCCTTTCGAACCTGCTCCTTCCCGGCAGCGTGAAATTCCCCACCAGCTGCTACTCGCTCAGCTGGCAAATGCTCAACGAGGTCGACTACTGGGATGAGGAAGTCATCCCAGAGGACTGGCACCTCTACCTCAAGTGCTCCTACGCCCTCGGAGATCGCGTCCATGTAGACTCGATCTTCCTGCCGCTCGGCAACGATTGCGTGTTGACCGACGGGTACTGGAAGACGCTCAAGGCGCACTATGCCCAGAGCGTCCGCCACGCCTGGGGTGCCAGCGATATCCCCTACGCGTGGAGAGGCGCACTGAATCCCCGCTCACCCCTCCGGTGGCCTCGCAAGCTTCTCCTCGCGGCCGCCGTCACCAAGGTGCACGTCCTCTGGGCTGCCCAGTGGTACGTAGTCACCCTGGGGCTGGTGCTGCCTTCGAAGATGGCAGGCAGCATGGGCGCGCCCCTCCCTGGCTGGTGGACGCATCGCTACCCGGTGCCCGGCCTCGGCTGGCACCCCGAGAACATCGCCCATCCCTCCACCTGGAACAACTTCGATCGGACCGGCCTCGTCGAGCCCACCATGTGGCTCAATCTGCCGGGCGTGCTCATCGCCCTCTGCATCTTCCCGCTGCTGACCATGATCGTGCTCGAGCTGGTGCAGCGCGGGAAGCGGCCCGACTACATCTCCCGCTGGACCTACGTGTCCGGGTTGTTGATGTGGCCGCTCATGGCGATCATTACCTTCTTTTTCGCGAGCCTGCCGGCGCTCCACGCGCAGTGGAAGCTCGCCAGCGGCCGGGGCCTCGTCTATCGCGTGGCGGAAAAGGGCAGCCGCGCGGTCCCGGTGGTCGCCCAGATCCCCGTCAGCCACCCGGTCGAGGCAGAAGCCGTCGGCATAGCGGGCGGTGGACAGTAGGACCGTTCCCACCCGAATTCGCAGGCAAGCCCCATCACTCGCCCGCCAGGGCCTGGCACCTGGCGACCTGCACATGGACAGGAGCGCCCTCGCGCAGCGCCGGTGGCGCTGCGGGTAGTGGGAACTCGAGCCGCCCCGCGGCCGTTTCCACCACCAGCCGTGTCAACCCGCCGAGGAAAACCACGGCCACCACGGTCGCGCCGACGACGTTCGGCCCGCCTGCTTCGACCGCTCGAGCGCCCTCCGGCCGCAGCAACAGGCGCACAGGCCCCACCTCGCCCTCCACCGGCCCAAACGTCCCCGCTGCCGTTTCTACCATCCCCCGCTCATCACGATCCCCGTCGATGATGTTTTCCAGCCCGAGGAACCGGGCGACAAACTCCGTCTGCGGCTCGCGGTGGACCTCCGCAGGCGTTCCCTCCCGCACCACCTGTCCCGCCCGCATGATCGCGACACGGTCCGCAACCGCGAAGGCCTCGAACTGGTCGTGCGTCACGTAGATTGCGGGGATGGCGAGCCGGCGCAGGATCTCGCGCAGCTCAACCACCAGGTGCTCGCGGAGACCGCGGTCAAGCGAACCGAGCGGCTCATCCAGAATCAGCAGGCGAGGCTCCGGCGCAAGCGCGCGGGCAAGGGCCACCCGCTGGCGCTCTCCCCCGGAGAGCCCCTCCAGCGACCGCCCGCCGAATCCCGCGAGTCCGACCAGCTCCAGGAGGCTGGCGACCCGCTGTTTGCGCCGCTCCTTTCCCCACCCGAGCCGCCGCAGCCCGAAATCGATGTTGTGTTCCACATCCATGTGCGGGAAGAGCGCGTGGTCCTGGAACATCAGGCCGAATCCGCGCCGGTGCGGCGCTATGCCCCGGACGTCGGTCCCAGCGAAGAGTACCTCGCCGCCCCACGGGCGCTCCAGGCCAGCAATCACGCGGAGCAGGCTGGTCTTACCGCAACCGCTGGGGCCCAGCAGGGCGACCGTCTCACCCGCAGCCACCCGCAGGTTCGCCCCCCGCAGGATATGCGTGCCGCCGGCGCTGAACTGGATGCCCCGCACCTCCAGGCCGCTAACCACCGCTGTCCCCGGTCCCGCTGTTGCCAAGCGTCAGAATCCCCCAAACTCCCGGTAGCGCAACCTGTCGATGATGAAGAACCCGGCAGTGGTCACCGCCATGAGGATAGTTGCCATCGCCAGCGCCTGCCCGTAGTTCAGCGCCCCCGGTTGTCCGAGGTAGCGGAAAATGGCCAGCGGTATGGTCGGATACTCGGGCCGCGCAATGAGCAGCGTCGCCCCGAATTCCCCCATCGAAACGGCGAACGCGAACACCCCACCGGCCAGCATCGATCGCCACGTCAGCGGGACGTCGATGGCGAAGAACGTCCGCACCGGCGTCGCGCCGAGCATGGTGGCGGCTTCCCGCAGCCGCGGGTCGAGCGAGCGCAGCTGGGCCGCCACGGTCCGCGCGACGAACGGCAACGCCACCAGCGTGTGCGCAATCACCACCATGGCCGGGCTTCCCCGCAGGTCCAGCGGCGGCCGGTCGAGCGTCACCAGGAACCCCAGCCCCAGTGTGACTGCCGAGACACCCAGCGGCAGCTGGATCAGGGCCTCCGCCAGCGAAGAGCGCATCCGCGTTGCCCCGTGCGCGGCCGCCGTCCCCAGGGCCAGCGCGATCAGCATGGTCAGGAGCGCGTAGCTCACCGAATTCCGCACAGCCGTTACTGGCGCTACGAACAGGATCTGCTGACGCACGTTGTCGTCGAGCCGCCGGTAGTATTCCAGCGTGTACCCGGCGTCGCCGTGGAACGACCGTTCGGCCAGCGCAACCAGCGGCACCACGGTGAACGTCGCAACCGCCGCCACGATCCCGGCCACCGCCACGCGCCGGGCCGGTGTCCACGGCAGTGAGCGCCGCCGCGAAGCGCCCGGCTGGGCCGTCCGCCGTTGCAGCGCCGTGTTCAGCCACATCATGGCGAAGGTGGCCCCGAGCTGCGCGAGCGCAAGGGTTGCCGCCACCGGCAATCGGAACAGGAAGAGCGTCTCACGGTAGATCTCCGTCTCGAGCGTCCCGAACCTCGATCCCCCGAGGATCAGCACGACGCCGAAGCTCGTGAAGCAAAACAGGAAGACCAGGGAACCCGCCGCGAGGATGGGCGTGCGCAGCAACGGCAGCGTGACCCGCATGAACGTCGA
The DNA here is from genome assembly GCA_964648195.1 of uncultured Anaerolineaceae bacterium. GTDB lineage: Bacteria > Chloroflexota > Dehalococcoidia > Tepidiformales > Tepidiformaceae > Amarobacter. The sequence continues at coordinate 32,815 of CAZYLL010000008.1, forward strand.
GGCCTTGCCCGCTCCCAGCATCGCCGCCGCGTCTTCGAGCCGTGTATCGATCCGCGCCCACGATACGGAGATGATCCGCGCCGCGAGCGCGACGTTGTAGAAGACGTGCGCGATGAGGATCGCCCAGATCGTATTGAGCAGGCGAATGGGTGGCTCATCGAGCCCGAACGCGGCCTGGAGGGCATCGTTCACAATCCCCCGCGGGCCCAGCAGCGCCGTGAACGCAACTGCGACCACAATGGTGGGCAGCACAAACGGCACGGTAATCAGCGCTTCCAGTACCGCTTTCCCGCGGAACTCGTAGCAAGCCAGCACATATGCGACCGGGATTGCGAGCACAAGCGTAGTGGCCGACGACACCGTGGCCTGCCAGGTGGTGAACCACGCGCGTTCCAGGAAGTACGTGTCCTCGAAGAGCGGCGCGATTCCGCCCCCCCGCGTGAACGATTCGCGCACGATGCCTTGGAGCGGGTAGGCCAGGAACACCGCCAGGAAGGCCAGCGCCGGCGTAAGAAGCGCCAGCGCCGCCTTCCGGTCCCTCAACCAGGTGCTCAGCGGAGCACCACCTTCGTCCACTCGTCAATCCACTTCTGCCGGTTCGCCGCGATATCGGCCGCGGAGACATCGGCGGCCGGGACGGTCACCTCCGAGAATTTCACAAAGGCCTCCGGGACCTTCGCCTCCTGGTTCACCGGGTAGACCGCCATCTGGCCGGGGATGTCTTCCTGCACAGGAACGCTCAGAAGGAAATCGATGAACTTGCGCGCCAGGTCCCGGTGCTTCGTCCCCTTGAGGATCCCGGCGTACTCGATTTGCCGGAAGACGCCTTTCGGCGGCAGGAGGTTCGCCGTCGGGGCGTCTTCGCGTGGAGGGTCGGCGAAGAGCTGCTCAAAGGCCGGGCTGGTCGCATAGCTCAGGACAATCGGTTGTTCGCCGCCGTGTAGCGAGAAGTTGGTGTAGTACGCCGTCTCCCAGCCATCGGTAACCACCATGCCGTTCTCCCGCATCGCGCGCCACCAATCGAGGTAGCGATCCTCGCCGAAGTACGCAACGGTCGCCACCAGGAACGCAAGACCCGGCGACGACGAGGCGGGGTTCTCCACTACCGTCAGCCCCCGGTACTTCGGACCGGTCAGGTCCTCGAGCGTCCTCGGCGGGTCGATCCCGCGCTTCTTCAGCGCGGCGATGTCGTAATTGAAGTTCACGTAGCCGTAGTCGATCGGCGTGACGAAGCCTGCGCCCTCGGTCCTGAACTCCGGCGGCACCTTGTCCAGCAGTGGCGACTCGTACTTTTCGAAGACCCCTTCGTCGAGCGCCCGCGAAAGGAACGTATTGTCGACTCCGAACGTCACGTCGCCCTCGGGCTTGCCCTTCGTGAGCACGAGGCTTGTTGTCATCGAGCCGGCGTCGCCCTTGGGCAGCAGCCGGACGGTTGCGCCGTGTTCTTCCTCGAACTGGCGGATCAGTTCTTCGCTCAGGTTGAACGAATCATGGGTCACCACCGTGAGCGTCTTGTCGCCGTCGTCGCCGCCGCACGCGGCGATCAGCAGGCCAAGGGCTGCGATGAGCCCGAACAGGAGGGCGATGCGGTTGCGCATCAGACTTGTCCTTCCGCCGCCGGGTTAGCAGGGGCACCTCCCGGGCAACAAAAAGGAGCCCGGAAAGCCCGGACTCCTCGCAACACGTGCTCGGCATCCGAATCGCTTTCCTCCGCACGCATGAACGTGGTCAGGTTCAAGGGGTCTGATCTCAGCCCGCGAGGGCACCCCCAGCGATCCCGAACAGCTATGAAATTGTCGATCCCTACGCTACACCCGTGGCAGCCTCCGCTGCAACGTCGATGGTTACCACGCTGTCACCCGCCTCTCACGCTCGTCCACCCGCTGGCGACTCGCAGCCCTCCGTTCATCAACGATAATCGGCCCGCAGGCGGCCGCGTAACGGCCCGTCGTACCTACCTCAGCCGGGAGAGCATGCACGCCGTGATCGTCCGCTGGTTCCGCATCCGCCTCGCCTGGCCCGATGGCCAATTCCGCCGGGTGGTCGCATTCCGCCGCTTGGCCCTGTCCCTTGCCGCCATTCTTCTGGCCGCCGAGGCGGTCGTTGCCATTCGCTACTCGGGCAACGTGGGCATGCTCATGATTATCTCGACCGCCGGCCTCGGCGCGTTCCTGCACCGCGGGCTCCAGTCCATCGGCGATTCCGCGAGCGAAAGCGACGACGCGCTCTTAGCGTTCCTCTTCGATGCTGAAACTCGCCTGCCCACGCGCCAGCATCTCATCGATACCCTGGCCCGCGACATCGCTCGCTCCCAGCGGTACTCGCAACCGCTCACCCTCGCCGTCGTGACCATCAGCCAGTTCGACGAACTCCGCGCCGCGTGGGGAGCCGGCACCGCCAGCCAGGCCGTCCGCCATGTCGCCGATACGCTCCGCCGCGTCACCCGCGCCAGCGACTTTCTCTCCCGGATCGATGCCGACCGCTTCGCCGTCATCCTCCTCCAATGCAGCGAACGGCAGGCCGCACTCTTCGCCGACCGCGTGAGCCTCGCCGTGAGCAATCGCCCGCTGCAGTCGAAGGCGCGCGTGAAGGTCCCGCACTACGTCGGCGTCGAGGTCACCGCCCTGGAACACGACGCCACTCGCTACCGGGGTCCGCTGGACTTCCTCAGCGTTGCCGGCGGCGACCTCGTCCCCGAACGCCCGCGGATGCGCCGAGGAGCCTTCGCCGGCGACCCCCCGGGTCTCCGGCAGCAACTGGTGCGCGACTACTACCCGGGTGGCCAGATGCCCGACTTCGCCGACGCCAACCGCGAAGCCCGCACCCGCAACCGCCATGCCGGCTGATGGTCAGGGGTTTTCCATCCTGAGCAGCCGGTTTTTCGCGGTCCGCAAGGCATACGAAACGGCGTGGACGCCCAACCGCCCCACAATCGCGGCTCCCGTGAGCACATCCAGCACCGCGTTGCCACGCATGTGCTTCCGGTAGTAGCGCCACATCCCAAAGTGGTGCGCGGCCATGGCGCGGTAGGCCGCGTGCCGTGAGCTCCCCCCCACGCGATGCCGGACAGTCGCCATGGGGTAGTACGCAGCCGTGAACCCCGCGTCCCGCACCCGGCGGCAATAGTCCACATCTTCGATGCTGAAGAAGTACCCCTCATCCAGCACGCCCACCGCATCGATCGCGCGCCGGTGGATGAGCATGAACGCCCCGGAGACCCAGTCCACCTCCCGCACATCATCGTGGGCCCAGTCTGTCATCAGGTATCGGCGCGACCAACGGTTGCCCGGGAAGAACTTCGTGGTGAGCGAGTGCCGGTTGAAGAACGCGTTCAGATGCGATGGAAAGGCGCGGGCGCTTGGCTGCAGCGACCCGTCCTCGTTCACGATCCGCCCGCCCATCACTCCGATCTCAGGGTGCGCGTCCACGTAGCGCGCAGCGTCCACCAGGTTCCCGTCGAGGAGCACACTGTCCGGGTTCAGGAGGCAAACGACCTGGTGTCCGGACAATGCAGCCAGGCCCTGGTTCACCGCGGCCGCGAACCCCGCGTTGCGCTGGTTCTGGATAACCCGGACACCCGGGAATGCCGCACGGATGGCCTCGACCGTCCCATCCCGCGAGTCGTTCTCCACCACCACGGTTGCTCCGAGGCACTCTGGCGCGTGCCGCGCAATCGACTCGAGGCAGCCAAGGGCGAGCTGGCGGCAACGGAAGGTCACAATGACAATGCCGGGCGTCAATGCACGAGCTCCCGGTACACCGCGGCGGTCTCTTCGGCCGCACGCCTCCAGGAAAACCGCGCAGCCCACGCGAGCGACCTCGCGGAAAGCTCGCGTCGCCACGCAGGGTCACCGATGATCACAGAAGCCTCCCGGGCGATGGCGCCGGGGTCGCGCGGCGGCACCAGCACCGCCGCGCCCGAAAGTACGTCATCCATTGCCGGCGCCCGCGCCGCGATGACCGGCGTCCCGCAGGCCATGGCTTCCAGGGGCGGCAGCCCGAATCCCTCGAAAAGCGAAGGGAACACCAGTGCCTCCGCACCGCTCATCAACGGCGCCAGGTCGTCATCGGGCACATACCCCAGGAAACGGACCTCGCCCGCTACGCCGAGCCGGGACGCCTCGCGCTGGAGCGCGCTGGTGAGCTTGCCCGGGTTGCCGGCGAGTGCGAGCAGGGTACCCGGGTGGCCCTCATGGATCGTGGGCAGCGCGCGGATCGCGTCAACCGCCCGCTTACCCGGTTCGGCGGTCCCCAGGCACAGCAGGTAGGGCTGTTCCAGTCCCAACCGGGCGCGCATCGCCATGACTTCAGCGTCAGTGGCCGCGCCCAGGCCCTCCCGTGGAGCCTCCGGGATCACGCGAATTCGCTCCGGCGCCGCGCCCAGGTAGCGCACGGCATCGCTCGCCACCGCTCGCGAGGGGACGATCAACCGTTCGGCCCTGCGCGCCGTGCAGGCAATCGCCCGGTAGTACTGCCGATGGGCGAACCCGTAGCGCCCCGGCAGGCGAAAGAACGTCAGGTCGTGGAGCGTGGCCACCCGCGGCATCGGCGATCTTCGTGGTGTGTAGAAGTGGGTCCCGTGGTACACATCTGCCCCGCACCGGGCGAGTGCCGCGCCCAGCGAGCGAAGCTCCCAGGCGAAGCGGCGGTACGGTCCGCCCGCCGGCACCTCCAGCCATTCCACCCCGTCGAGCGGCCGCGGCGCGGCGGCAATCACCCCCACCCCCGGCAGGCCCGAAAGCGCGCGCGCCAGCTGAATCGCATAGACGCCAGCCCCGGCTGGCCGCTCCGGCAGCGAGGAGACGTTGAGCAGGACCCGGATCGCTCGCTCGGCCATCCGGCGATCCTAGAGAAGCGCCGACCTATAATCCCGCCTCATGAAGGGCATCGTGCTCGCGGGAGGCGTCGGAAGCCGCCTGCGCCCGTTCACCTACTCAGGCGCAAAGCAGCTGGTGCCGGTGGCCAACACGCCCGTGCTCCACTTCCCCGTCCGCCAGCTCGTCCAGGCCGGAGTCTCCGAAATCGCGATGGTGGTCGGCGACACCGAGGCGCAGATTCGCGCGGCGATGGGCGATGGCAGCCAGTTTGGCGCCCGCTTTACTTACATGCGCCAGCCCGCCCCGCTCGGCATCGCGCACGCCGCCGGCCTGTGCCGCGAATTCGTGGGCGATGACGGGTTTGTGCTCTACCTGGGCGACAACGTGCTCGTGGGCGGCATCGACGGGTTCGTCACCTCATTTCGCGAGTCGCCGGCGGCCGCTTCGGTCATCCTCAAGCAGGTTCCCGACCCGCGCGCGTTCGGGGTGGCCGTCCTCGATGGCGAACGCCTGGTGCGTGTCGTCGAAAAGCCCGCGCGTCCGCCATCCGGGCTCGCCGTCATCGGCGTCTACGCCTTCCGTCCGCCGGTCTTCGACGTGATCGATGGGCAGCGGCCCAGCGCCCGCGGCGAGCTTGAAATCGCCGACACCATCAACGGCCTCCTTGCCATGGGCCTCCGCGTCGATACCTCGGTCACAGCCGCCGACTGGATCGACACGGGCAAGATGGAGGACATCCTCGCCGCGAACCGCACCGTGCTCGAAACGTTCGACAGCTCAATCGATTCGTCGGCCGTCACCGATGCCTGCGCCATCGATGGCATGGTCCGCGTCGGCCCCGGCGCAGCGCTCACCGGATGCACCATTCGTGGTCCCGTCGTGATCGGCTCGCACGTCCGCATCCGCGACAGTTGCATCGGGCCCTATGCCGCCATTGGTGATGATTGCGAGATTTCGAGCGCCTCCATCACGAACACCATCGTGATGGAGCAATCCACCATCCGCGACTGCCCGGGCGTGCGCGACTCCATGATCGGCCGGTTTGCCATCGTGACCGGGGCGCCCGCAGGCTCCCGCCTCACGCTCGGCGACCACTCGCGCTTCGAGGCCGCCGAATGAGAGCACTGGTCACCGGCGGGTGTGGATTCATTGGCAGCCACGTGGTTCGCTTCCTCCTGGAAGATGGCTGGGAGGTGACGAACCTCGACAAGCTGACCTACGCCTCGAACCCGGCGAACCTCGCCGACGTGTCCGGCCATCACCGCCTGGCCATGGTCCACGGCGACATCTGCGATACCGACCTGGTCCGCGGCCTCGCCGAAAACGTCGATGTCATCCTCAACTTCGCGGCCGAGACGCACGTTGATCGCTCGCTTCTCGACCCTGGCGTCTTCGTGCGCACCGACGTGGAGGGCGTTGTCTCGCTGCTGGAAGTGGTGCGCGACCGCCCGGGCGTCGCCTTCGTCCACATGTCTACCGACGAGGTGTTTGGCTCGCTCCCTGCCCCGGTCGAGGCGACCGAGGAATTCCCCTTCGCACCGGGCTCGCCCTACGCCGCCAGCAAGGCCGCGGCCGAGCTGATGATCCGCGCCTACTCCGCGACCTGCGGGATGCCGGTCACCGTGATCCGGTGCTGCAACGTCTATGGCCCAAACCAGCACATCGAAAAGTTCATCCCGCTGTTCACCACGCGTGCCCTGGCGGGCGAACCCATGCCCCTGTACGGCGACGGCCTGCAAGAGCGCGAGTGGCTCTTCGTGGAGGACCTCGTGGAGGCGCTGCGTCTCATCCTCCGGCAATTGCCCGCCTCGCCGGGTGTGCAGGCCGTGCACGTCGGTTCCGGGGAGCGGGTGCCCAACATCAGCGTTGCCAGGCAGATTTGCCGGCTGACCGAGCGGCCTTTCGATCTCGTCCGCCCGGTGAAAGACCGTCCCGGCCACGACCGGCGGTACGCACTCGATGCCTCGCGCCTCCGGGCGCTGGGCTGGTCGCCGCGAGTCCGCTTCGAAGACGGGCTCGCCCTCACGGTACGCTGGTACGCCGAAAACGCGCACACGTGGGGAAACGCCGCCACCGGCGACTTCGGTGGCTACTTCGCCCGCCAGTACGGAGAACGGCTCGCAGGCTCCTAGCCCTAGGGTGCGTGCTCCCAGTCGAGCATCATCACGTCGATTTCGTCTCCCGGCTTCGCATCTGGCAGGCTCTCCGGGATGATGGTGAGTGCGTTCGCTGCGCTCATGCTCGTCAGGATGCCGGAGCCCTGCGGCCCCGTGAGGTCGGCGTACCAGCGCCCATCCTCGCCGAGCGAAACAATGCACCGGGCGAAGAACCGGCGTCCGTCGGCGTTGACTACCCGGTCCCGGGTCACGGCTTTGATGATCGGCCGTTCCCAGTCGCTCCGGCCGAGCATCTTGAAGATGGCCGGTCTCCCGAAGAGTTCGAACGCCACCATGGAACTGACCGGGTTCCCCGGGAGGCCCAGGTGCCCCACCCGCCGGCCGTCCGGCGCCGTGAACGCCCCGAATGCCAGCGGCTTCCCCGGCTTCATCCGGACCGTCCAGAAGTTGATGGCGCCTTCGCGCGCGAGCACGTCCTTCACCACGTCGAAGTCCCCGCGCGAGACGCCTGCGCTGGTGACCAGCATGTCGGCGTCGAGCCCTTCGCGAATCTTCCTTGTCATATCCTCGACGGTGTCCTTCGCAATGCCGAGCAGGCGCGGCACACCGCCGAACTTCCGCACCATCGCCGCAACGCTGTAGGCGTTCGCATCGTAAATGTGCCCGGGAAGGAGCGGCTGGCCCGGCTCGGTAATCTCGTCGCCGGTTGAAAGGACGGCCACCACCGGGCGGCGGTACACGGCCACCTCGTTGAGCCCGATGCTTGCCAGCACCCCCGCCTCGGACGGCCGCAGCACTCTGCCCGCCGGCACCACCACCTGCCCCTTCCTCACGTCCTCTGCGCGGAACCGGATGTTGGCGTGTACCGTGGCGGCCTTCAGGACGCGCACGGTTGCGCCCTTCCGGGGTGCCTCATTCGGCCCGCGCAGCGGCTCGTCGGTTTCCTCGAACGGCACTACGGCGTCGGCCCCCGGGGGCATTGGCGCACCGGTCATGATGCGGACGGCCTCACCCGGGCCAATTGGGGTCTCGTGGAGATACCCGGCCGCCAGGTCGGCCACCACATGCAGCTCCACCGGGGCCGATGCCGAGGCGCCTGTGGTGTCGGCTGCCCGTACGGCGTAGCCATCCATCGCGGTGTTGTCGAGCGGAGGAATGTCGAACGGCGCGACGATGTCCTCGGCCAGCACCTGGCCAAGCGCGTCGAGCAGCGGCTTGCGTTCAGCGGGCAGGCGATCAAAGAAGGCGAGAATCCGGTCACGCGCTTCTTCGACGCTGATCATGTTGGATTCAATGTGCATGGGCGCCCCAGGTCGCGGGCTCGTGGCGCGCTCCTGCTTGCCGGCGAGCCCCGGTGGTGATGTAGTCGATCAGCGTACAGGGCTTCGCACAACGCCGCAGGGCGCCCCACCGGGGCGCCCTGCGGGAGAAGCCAGTGCTTCGACGCTCAGGCGAGCCGTACCGCGAGACAGGTTGTTGTCCGCTGGACGCCCGAGACTTTCTGGACGGCATCGGTGATAGCGTTCCCAAGCCGGTCGAGGTCGTCGGCCTCGAGCTGCACGATCACGTCATACGGGCCCGTGACGGTATCCACGACCACCACACGAGCACCCGGGTACGTGAAATCCTGGATGGCCGAGCTCACAGCCTTGGCCTTGCCAACATCGGTTTCGATCAGGACGTAGCCGCGCACGGCCATGGGGCTTCCCCTCCAGGTAAATGTTGCGCGCCATCATAGCGCATCCGCCAACCCCGGCCCGCCGCCCCTGTTCAGCCAGGCGCCTCCGGCAGCTCGAAATCCACGACAAGCTCGGATTGCGACGATAGAGCGGTAACTTCCACCGGCACGGCGAGCTCGAACAGCCCGACGAAACAGAGCGCCTCCGCCCCTGTCCGGCAGTAGTAGGCCGAAACCGTCAGAGTCATGGTGGCCTGCCCCTCGGCCAGCACCACCGGGACCGGGAACGAGACCCGGTCCTCGTCCGTCGTCCAGGTCAGGGTGCGCTCGCCGAGGTCGAGCACTGACCCATTCGATGTCGCGAGCTCCAGCTTCGAAGGCGCCGAGGCATTGAGGTGAAAGCCGCGCGGGCTGGAAATCGTGATCCGCACGTTGCTCGCTCCCGGGGACACCCGGCGGGCGGGAAACTCGACCCGGGTGACACGTCCGGGCGTCGCGGCCGTAATCGCGGAAAGGTTCGTGAGCGCCAGCGTCGCCACCGTGCCGGTCGCCGGATTGTAGACCCGCACCAGGTGGTTGTTCGTGTCGGCGATGTACACCAGGCCCGCAGCGGCGGAAAGCCCGCCGGGCTCGTCGAACTTCACGCCCCCGGCGACCCCATCCGACCATCCCCGCTCCGAGCCTGCGGCAGTCCCTACCTCCTGCGATACCGGGTCGTACACGCGCAGGCGGTGGTTGTACGTGTCTGCCACGTAGATGGCCCCGTCGAGAAGAGCCACGCCCTGCGGATGCTGGAACTGGGCCTGCCGTCCGCGCCCGTCCCGGTCTCCGTAGTCGAACAGGCCGGTGCCCACCAGGGTCTGAACCTCGCCCTCGCCCGCGAGTGGAACCCGCCGGAGCGCGCTCGATTCGGGGTCGACCCAGTACAGCCACTCAGCATCCGCGGCCAGCCCCGAGGGCTGCGCGAGAGTCGCCATGGTCAGGCGCGGTCCATCATCGATGCCTTCCCGGCTCGTGCCCGCGAAGACCGAGACCTGCCGGGAGAGGAGATTCAGCGACCAGATCTGGTGGATACCCGCCATGGAGATGAACAGCTGGCCGTTTGCCAGCACCACATCCCATGGGGAGGCCATGGCGGTCTCCAGCGCCGGCGAGGGGCCCTGCGGGAGCCGCCGAAGTTGCTCCCCGGTGCCGGCGACCGTCGTTGTTTCGCCGCTGTCCAGGTCGATGGCCCGTATCGCGTGGTTGCGCGTGTCGGCGACGAAGAGCGTCGCGCCGTCGGCCGAGAGCGCGACGCCATGGGGCTGGCGGAACGCCGCTTCGCCCGGGGCGCCATCAGCGAAACCTTCCTTGCCTGTCCCGAAGGCGCGCACCAGCGTTCCATCCAGCCGTGCCTCGAGGATGCGATGGTGTCCGCTGTCGGCGATGAACAGGCGGCCACGGCCGCCATCCGCCAGGACCTTGCCCGGGTACGAAAGCACCGCCGTCGCGGGGGCCGCCGCCAATGAGATTGGCAGTGGCCTGGGTGAAAGCAGGCCTTTCTCCCCGAACTCGGCCACAAGTGACGCCAGGATGGGCTGGAAGAGCGGATAGACCCCCTCGCCCGCGTGCCCGCCGACCAGGTTGCCGGCCGGGTCGATAAGCACCAGCGTCGGCCACGCACTCGCCCCAAACGTCCGCCACACGACGAAGTCCGGGTCGTTGATCACCGGGTGCTCGATGCCGAACCGGCGGATGGCCTCGAGGACGCTCTCGTCTTCGTGCTCTGTCGCGTACTTCCCGGAGTGCACACCGATGACCACGAGGTTGTCGCCGAACTCCGCCTCAAGCCGCTTCAAATCGGGAATGATGTGCTGGCAGTTGATGCAGCCCAGTGTCCAGAAGTCGAGCAGCACCGCCCGCCCCTTGAGCTCCTCAAGGGTCAGCGGCCGCGCCACGTTGAACCAGGACACGTCTCCGGGGATTCCGGGTGCCGGCTCGGTGCCTGCCCACGATCGCCGGGCCCCCTGGTCCGCCACGTCAGTACCCCCGCCCGGCTGCGGCGGCGAATCCCCGCCGCTGCACGCGACAGCGGCGAGCGCGATCAGCAAAGCAGTGCATACGACCATCATACGGAGCGCCGGGAGGCGCGTGGGACACGGTGGCCGGAGCATCCGGGCCATCGTACGCCCCGGCAATGAACGGCCGGGTAAGGCCCCCGGGCGACGGACGCTAACTGCAGCAGACTCTATACTTCGAAGTCCCATGCCTGAACGAGACCCGCGAATCGAGAGCCTGCGCACCGAGGCGCTGGCAGCGCTTGCCTCGGCTTCCGATGAAGCCGGCCTGGAACAGTGGCGCGTCATGTTTTTCGGGCGCCAGGATGGCCGCGTCACCGCCCTCCTCCGCTCGATCAAGGATGTGCCGGCCGAACAGCGAGCCGCGTTCGGCGCGGCTGCGAACGCGGTGCGGGCCGAGCTCGAGGCCGAGCTCGAGGCACGCCGCGATGAGGTCAGGCGCGCCGCCCTCGAAGCACTCACCACTCGCGCCGCCCTCGACGTTACCCTGCCCGGAAGGCCCCAGCCCCTTGGCCGCCTCCACCCCGTGACCCAGACCTTGCGCGATTGCCTGGCCGCCTTCAAAGAAATGGGATTCCGCGTCGCCGAGGGGCCCGAAGTCGAGTGGGCACGCTACAACTTCGATGCCGCCCGCATCCCGGAGGACCATCCCGCCCGCGACATGTGGGACACCATCTGGGTGGACAGGGCTGTCGATGGGAAGCGCAACATGCTCCTCCGCACCCACACCACACCCAACCAGATCCGCGTGATGGAGCGCACCCCGGCGCCGCCCGTCCGCGTCGTTGTACCTGGCAAGTGCTACCGCCAGGAAGCGACCGACGCGACCCACGAGTGGATGCTCACCCAGATCGAGGGCCTCGCCGTCGATGAAGGGATCCGCATGACCGACCTCAAGGGCGTGCTCTACTCCTGGGCGCGCAAGATGTTCGGCGCCGACCGCAGGATCATCTTCCACCACAGCTACTTCCCGTTCGTCGAGCCCGGCGTGGAGATGGCCATCGATTGCTTCATCTGCCGCGGCAGCGGCGCCTCGTGCCACACCTGCCACGGCACCGGCTGGATTGAGATACTGGGCGCCGGCATGGTCCACCCCGAAATCATCGATAACGCCGGCTACGATTCTTCCCGCGTAACGGGCTTCGCCTTCGGCGTTGGCGTCGAACGCGTCGCCCTCCTTCGCTGGGGCATCGAGGACATCCGCAACTTCTACGCGAACGACATCCGCTTCCTGAGCCAGTTCTAGGAGGTACGTAGTGAAACTCTCCCTCAACTGGCTGCGCGAATTTGTCGATGTCGACCTGCCCGTTCCCGAGCTTGCCCGGCGGCTCATCGATGCTACCGCCGAGGTGGAGGGCTGGCAGACCATCGGGGCCGAGTGGGACCCGGACAGGATCCGCGTCGCGCAAGTCCTCGCCGTCGAACCTCACCCCAACGCCGACCGCCTTCGCCTGGTCACGGTCGATGCCGGCAACGGGACGCACCAGGTGGTCTGTGGCGCCCCAAACGTGGCCGCCGGGCAGAAAGTCGCCTTTGCCACCGAGGGCGCCCGGCTGCGCGATGGCCACACCGGCGAACCCACCCTGCTCAAGCTCCGCCCCATCCGCGGGGTCGAGTCGGCCGGCATGGTCCTCAGCGAAAAGGAGCTCGGGCTCAGCGAAGAGCACGAGGGCATCCTCGTCCTGCCCGATGACGCACCCATTGGCCGCCCGCTGGTCGACGTCCTTGGCGATGTGGTGTTCGACATCTCCACCTGGGCAAATCGCGCCGACCTGCTCGGGGTGCTCGGGTTCGCCCGCGAAGCCGCTGCCCTGACGAATAAAGTCCTGCGCGAGCCCGACCGCTCATACACCGAATCCGGGCGAAACGTCCACGACTTCGTTTCCGTCACCATCGAAGCTTCCGACCTCTGCCGCCGCTTCACCGCCTCCGTCATCGAGAACGTCACCATCGCGCCATCGCCGCGGTGGATGCAGGAGCGCCTCCTCAAGGCTGGGATGCGGCCAATCAACAACGTCGTCGACATCACCAACTACGTGATGCTCGAAACGGGCCAGCCCCTCCATGCCTTCGATTACGACTGTGTGCGCGGCAAGACCATCGTTGCCCGGCGGGCAACGGCCGGCGAGAAACTCGTCACCCTCGATGGCGTGGAGCGCGAGTTCGATGGCGAAATGCTCCTGATCTGCGATGGAGGCGGGCCCGTCGGTATCGCCGGCGTGATGGGCGGCGGCAACAGCGAGGTCAGTGAGAGCACGAGGACGGTCCTGCTCGAAGTTGCGAATTTCCGCGCGGGCTCCATCCGCCGCACGTCCACGCTCCTGAAGCTCCGCACCGAGGCATCGCTGCGATTCGAGAAGGGCATCGGCCCGGAGATGGCCGAGTATGCCCAGCGCCGGGCGCTCCACCTCTTCGAGCGCCTCGCTGGTGGTTCGGTCGCTGCCGGTCTCGTCGATGTGTACCCCGGCAAGCAGCCCCGGCCCACCATCGTGGTCGAGTCCGACCGGATTCGCCGGGTGCTCGGCATCGACGTGCCCGTCGAAGAAGTGCGCCGCATCCTGACCGGCCTCGGGTTTGTGTGCCACTTCGTTCCACCGGGGAAGTACAGCGTGCAGCCGCCTGATTGGCGCCCCGACGTCGAAATCCCCGACGACGTCATCGAGGACATTGGCCGCATCTACGGGTACGACAAGCTTCCCGCCACCATGTTGCGCGGCAGCCTGCCCGAACCTGAAGAGAACCCGCTGATGGACCTGAGGGAACGCGTTCGCGACCTCGCCGCCGCCGCCGGCTTCCAGGAAATCATCACCTACACCCTGACCGACCGGGCCAGGCTCGAGCGCATGGTGCCCCCGGGTGATTCGCGCCGCCAGGAACCCCTCGCCGTCGTGAACCCCGTGGCTGTACAGCACACCTACCTCCGCACCTCCGTGCGCCCGTCGGTGCTCGAAACGTTCGCCACGAACCGGCGCCATTCAGAGATTGGGCTCCGCCTGTTTGAAATCGGCTTCGAGTACCTGCCGGTCGAGGCCGATCTGCCGCACGAGCGGCCCGTGCTATGCGCGGTCATCGGCGGCCCGAGAGAGACCCGTTGGGGTCGCCCCGGCACGGAGCATCTCGACTTCTTCGATGCCAAGGGCGCGGTCGAAGCCATCCTCGGCCACCTCGGCATCCAGGTGACGTATGCCCCGCGCAAGGAGTTCGGTCTGCTGGAAGGGCACACGGCCGAGGTGCGCGCAGGGAGCGAGGTGGTTGGCATTCTTGGCCAGGTGCACCCCGCGACGGCGGCGGCCTTCGATATCGACGAGCCTGTGTTCCTCGTTGAGCTCTGGCTCGAGGACATGGTGCGGCACATCCCCGAACGCCCTGCCTACACGCCGCCCTCGAAGTTCCCCGAAGTCCGCCAGGACATGGCCGTCGTCGTCGATGCCGCCACGCCAGCGGGCCAGCTGCTGGAGCTTGTGCGCTCTCACCGGAGCGGCGGGGTCCGCATCCGCGCCGATGTCTTCGACGAATACCGCGGCCCCGGTGTGCCCGAAGGCAAGAAGTCGCTGGCCCTGCGCCTGCGCTACCAGGCCCCCGACAGGACGCTCACCGATGCCGATGTGGCGAAGATCCAGCAGGGGTTGCTCGTTCGTCTCGGGAAGGAACTTGGCGCCTCGCTGCGCGGCGGTTGACCGCCGGGCGCCCGGTCATGCTCGCTCTTGGGCCTGCCCCCCGCGGCCCCTCAGGCTGAGCACCCGTGCCGAGTTCCACATCGAGGACCCGTAGCCCAGCACCAGGACCAGGAACACCGCGAACAAGGCCACGCCGCCGCCTACCACGGCCGACCCGGTGCTCTTGTACCAGATGTGGGCCAAGAGCGCGCCCACGCAGAACACCGCCGTCACGGCGTAGGTCGCCAGGGTGACCTGGAGCGTGGACAACCCGAGCAGCCGTTCGATCCGGTCGTGGAAGTGGTCGAAATCCGCGAGCATCGGGTGTTTCCCATCGAGGAAGCGGCGAAGGAAAGCGACGCCGGTATCGAGGAGCGGAAGGCCCAGCGCGACGATGGGAATGTAGAGCGGCACCCGCCCGGTCGCATCGAGGGAACCGGCCACGCTCAACCCCGCGATGGTGAACCCCAACAGGTACGCGCCGGAATCGCCAAGGAATCGGCTGGCCCGGGTGAGATTGAACGGCAGAAACCCCAGCGATGCGCCCGCCAGCGCCGCGAACAGCATGGCGATCAGGTCGTGGCCCAGGTCCCACGCGATATACGACATCGTCGCCGCCACCATCGCGCCGATGCCGGCTGCCACGCCATCCCGCCCATCGATCAGGTTGATCGCGTTGGTCACCGCCACGATCCAGAGGACGGTCACCAGCGGGTCAGCGAATCCCAGCTCCACGGTTCCGCCCCCGGGGAGAGTCATCTCATCGATGCGGAAGCCGCTCATGTACAGCACCACCGCCGCGGCTACCTGGGTGGCCAGCTTGACCGGCCAATCGACGTCGCGAAAGTCATCGCGGGCGCCCACCGCGCACACCGCAGCGCCACACACCGCGAGCGCCAGCAGTTGCCGGAAGTCGCCGGAGATGAAGTCGCGCGCCTGCGTGGAGAAGCTCGCCATCAGGAACGGCGCCGAAACGAACGCTGCCAGGATGCTCAGCCCGCCGATCTTGGGGATGAGCTCGCCCCGCCGGCCGGCCTTGGTTGGCAGCCGCAAGAGGGCTGTCAGGGGGAACGCGACCAGGAACGCGGCAACCGCTGTCCCGACTTCGAGGCCCAAGGATCGCACCCTGCCGGCAAGTGCGCCGTCGCACGCATCCTACGCGTTTCCGACCGGATGGTCAGCCGCCGGCGGCGCTCCGTCCCCGGACGCGCAGCTCGCCATCGTGCATCTCAATGATCCGGTCGGCCAGTTCCGCCATCGCCATGTCGTGCGTCACCATCAGCCCCAGCTTGCCCCGGCTCTTCACTTCGTGGATGAGCGACTCCACCACCTGGCGCCCGCGTGCCGAATCGAGGCTCGCGGTGGGCTCGTCTACCAGCACCAGCTCCGGGTCGTTCATCAATGCCCGGCCGATGGCCACACGCTGGCGCTCGCCGCCGCTCAGCTCCGAGGCAAGCGCGTCCGCCCGGCGGGTCAGTCCGAGCTCCTCCAGGAGCTGATCGGCGCGGCGACGGGCGAATCGCCGGTTTGTGCCCGTGATGTGGCTCATCACCAGCAGATTCTCCCTGGCCGTCAGGAACGGCAGCAGGTTGTTCGCCTGGAACACGTAGCCCACCGATTCCCGCCGGTAGGCCGCTTGCTGCGCACTGCCGAGGCCGGCGATATCGCGCCCGTTGACCAGGATGCTGCCGCTCGTTGGCGTGAGCAGACCGCCGATCATCGCGAGCAGCGTCGTCTTCCCGGAACCGCTCGGGCCCACGACTGCGACGAACTCGCCCGGTTCGGTGCTGAAATTCGCATGGCGTACGGCTTGAACCGCCTGCTCGCCATGGCCATACGTCTTCGAAAGGTCCTGGACCACCAGCGTGACGCTCATCTGTGGCTCCTCACTGCTGCTGCCCGAGGGCGATGATCGGGTCGACCCGCGCAACCTGCCGCCCCGAGAACATGGCGCCCACTACCGCCATGAGCACCAGCAGCACCGAAGTCGTGACGAACGTGCCCGTGGTGAACGCGATGGGCACCGGGTTGGGCGCCTGCTGGATCAGGCGATTGGTGGCCCAGGCCACCGGGATGGCGATGCCGGCCCCCACCATCGAGATCGCCAGCACC
The DNA here is from genome assembly GCA_964648195.1 of uncultured Anaerolineaceae bacterium. GTDB lineage: Bacteria > Chloroflexota > Dehalococcoidia > Tepidiformales > Tepidiformaceae > Amarobacter. Next base: position 49,252 of record CAZYLL010000008.1, read on the forward strand.
TGGATCAGCACCTGCCGGAACAGGAAGAACGAGCTCGCCCCGACCGCCTTGAGCATCCCGATCTGCCCGATCTTCTGGAGCGTCAGCACGTAGAAGAAGACGCCAATCACGAGCCCGCCGATCAGGTACCCGAACGCGCGCAGCGCCTGCACCGTCGACTGCTGCCCCGAGACCCCTTCGATGTTCGCGAATGCCGTCGACTTCGAAACCGCCTCCCACCCGGTGCCCCGCTTGCCAGCAAGGCCGTCCCCCTTGAGCAGCACGATCGACGCCACCGGCGTGGCAGCCCCGGCCCGGCCGTATTTCAGTTCCTGCCAGGTGCTCCGCAGGAGGTAGACCGATGGCTGGAAGAAGAACGCGCCTTCGCCTGTCTCTCCCACAATCCGGAACTCCCGCTCCTCCAGCCGCACCGAGATCCTCACCGTGTCGCCCACATCGAGCCCCGAGTACCGCAAAAAACTGCGGTCCACCAGGAGTCCATCCGTGTCGTCGCCGGTGAGCATGCGGCCAGCCACCACCCGGGGTTCGGCAATCGTCCCCCGGTCGAACGCGAGGAACGCCGCCGACTCTATCTCCCCGGAGCGCTTGCGGTAGTTCGCGGCCATGTACCCCACGGGTGCGCTTTCATCCGCACCTGATTCGCTGATGATCCGGTCGACCTGTTCCTGGCTCAGCTCCGACCGAATCACGCTCAGCCCGGCCCGGTCCGAGTAGGCGATCGCGTCGGCATCGAAGTTGCGGAGTGCGCTCCCCGCCTGCTCATTCAGGCCGACGCCCAGGCCGTTGATCATCAGCACCAGGTAGCTGATCAGCGTGACGATGAGCGCGATGAGCGCAAACTGGAATTTGCGCCGCCGGATTTCGAGCAGTCCTATCACGCCGTTCCTCCCGCCTGGAGAGGCCGTAGCCCTTCCAGCATGATCTTCAGGTACATAGCAACCGATTCCTCCGGGTCCAGAGGGAAACGTTCGGGCATCATCTGGTGCAGCATCCCGCGGGCGAAAATCGTCGCGATCAACGCCTGCGCGGCCACCACCGGGTGGATGTCGCCGCGGATGAGCCCACGGTCCTGCGCAGCGGCCAGGTAGCGCTCGACCTGTTCCGAGACATAACGGCTTGTGCCGGTCAGCCGGTCATCGAGCGCCGGGTGATGGCCCCACTCGCCCAGGCTCGTCCGCACGGCCCGCTGCGATGCGGCGAAGCCAAACAGCGTCGCCGCCAGGAAGCGCCCCAGTTCGGCGGACAGATCGTACGGCTCAGCCGGGAGAGGTGCCCGCGAAAGCATCGCGATCGACGCCTCCACCTGCCGGTCGATAGCCGCAGCGAGCAGCTCCTCCTTGCTCGCGAAGCGACGGAACAGCGTGACCTCGTTGACGTTCGCCCGGGCCGCGATCTTCCGCGTGGTGGCCCCGCGAAATCCCTCTTCGGCGAAAACGGCGCTCGCCGCGTCTAGCAGCCGGTCGTGCACGCTGTCCACCGGACCAGCGTAACGAACGCAAGTGCTTGCTTTCAATGCGCGCGCCCCGCGCGACCGCTACGATCACCACGAGTGCTCGAAGACCCCTCCATCCAGCTTCGCACCGGCCACGACCTCCCGCGGGCCAGCCTCGTGCTGGGCGCTGGCGAAGCCCGCAACCCTCGCACAGAAATCTGGATGGGCGGCGCCCGCAGCCACATCGGGGATCACGTTTCGGAGACCCTTCTCGCCGCCTCCTGGCTGGTGGATTGCGCCGGGGATATGAGCCCCGCCCATCGCACCGCCGCCGGCCTCTGGGTCGCCTGCGTCTTCGCCGACCACGATGGTCCGCTTCCGCCGTGGCTGCGTGTCGACCAGGTGGTTGCCGACGCGGCCCGGGCCGCTCGCGGCGAACACCCCGACCCGCCGCAGCGCATCTACATCATGTGCACCCACGGCATGAACCGCAGTGGCCTGGTCACCGGGCTGGTGCTCCGCGAGCTCGGCATCGATGGGCGAGAGGCGGTCGAGCGCATCCGCGCGGCCCGCCCCGGCGCGCTCTCGAACTTGCACTTCCGCGACATGCTCCTCTATTCCTGACGTGCGTCGCCTTCGAGCAGATCGGGCCGCCGCTCCCGCGTCCGCTTCAGCCGCTGCTCCCTCTTCCACTTCTCGATGTTCGCGTGGTGCCCGCTGAGCAGCACTTCCGGCACCTGCCACCCGCGATATTCGGCTGGCCGCGTGTATTGCGGGTGCTCCAGCAGCCCATCCGCGAACGACTCCTCCTCGGGCGAGACCTCGTCGCCCAGCGCTCCGGGGATGTGCCGCGTCACCGCGTCAATCAACACCATCGCCGGAAGCTCGCCGCCGGTCAGGATGTAGTCGCCGATGGAAATCTCGCGGTCCACACAGTGCTCCACGAACCGCTCGTCGACGCCCTCGTACCGCCCGCAGACCAGCACCAGCCGCTCGTTTTGTGCCAGTTCGCGCACGAGGCGGTCGTTCAGCACCTCGCCCTGCGGCGAGAGGTAGACGACCAGTCCCGGCGGCCCATCCTGCTCCTGCACGAACTGGAGCGCCCGGTCGAGCACGTCCACGCGCATCACCATCCCCTGCCCCCCGCCGAACGGGTAGTCGTCCACAGACTTGTGCCGGTCAGTCGCGTGTTCGCGGATGTCGTGGATCTGCAGGTCGAGCAGCCCGTCCTCCCGCGCCCGCTTGATGATCGAGACATCGAGCGGCCCGCGGAAGGCCTCGGGGAACAGCGTCAGGACGTCGATTCTCACGTCGCCTGTCCGTGTTCCAGAGGCCCCTCCAACAGCTCCGCCACGTGCCCCAGGAGCGGCAAGAGCACGTCCATCCCCTGCGCGACCGCTTTCGGGCTCCCGGGCAGGTTCACGATGAGCGTCCGCCCGCGTGTGACCGCCACGCCCCTGGTGAGCGCCGCGTAGGGCGTGTGCTGGAGCCCGTTCTGGATCAAGGCGATCGGGATGCCCGGCACGTCCCGCTCGGCGATATCGCGAGTGGCCTCCGGTGTCTGGTCCCGCGGCGTCAGCCCGGTGCCGCCAGTGGTCAGGATCACGTCGCAAATCTCCGTGTCGGCCCACACCCGCAAGTGCTCGGCGATGAGCGCCCGGTCGTCGGCCACGATGTCATGCCGCACCACCTCGTGCCCCGCTTCCAGCAGCATCCGCGCAATCGTCTGACCCGAGACGTCCTCGCGCTCGCCAGCCGCCCCCTTGTCCGATGCCGTCAGGATCGCCACGCGTGCCACCTCACCATCCTACCGCAGACCGCCCCATGTCTCCCCACTTCTTCCCCTGGACCTATCAGGGAGTTCCCGAAACTCTCATAACGGCGTCAAGAAAAGCCGTTGACACGCCCTTCACCCTGCCCATAGTATGCGCGTGGGGTGAAATGGGGTGAAATGGGGCAGTTGCCCTGACACTCCCATCCGATGGGCCATCCGGCCCACGCCCCGGAAGGGTTCGGGGGATGCGATTCGTAGGCACCTTCGACTACGTGCTTGATGACCGGAACCGGGTTCCCATCCCGCCGGCCTATCGTGGTGCGTTCGATGAAGGCGGCTACATCGCCACCGGCACCGACCGGTGCCTGGTCCTCCACACGCTCGAATCCTTCAACCGGGCCTCGGAAATCATCGAGGCCATCCCGGAGGAGACCCCGGAGGGCGAAGACGCCCGCCGTGACTTCTACGGAAAGGTCTGGCCTCTCCAGAAGGACGCCCAGGGCCGGGTCACCATCCGCGAGGACCTGGCGAGGTTCGCCGGCCTCACCAAGGACGTGAAGGTTGTCGGCGTGGGCCGCCGCATGGAGGTGTGGGATAGCGCCACCTTCGATGCCCGCGAAGAGGCTCGCCAGGCAGCTCGCATCGCCGCCATGCAAAAGGCGCAGGAGGGGTAACGTGGTTGTTATGACAGTTCCCCCGCCTGTGCACGTCCCCGTCCTCCTCCGCGAATCGCTCGAACTGCTCGACGTGCGGGAAGGAGGTTCGTACATCGATTGCACCACCGGCCTTGGCGGCCACAGCGAGGCCATTGCTCGCGCCATGGGCGAAACCGGCCGTCTCCTCTGCCTCGACCAGGATCGCGAGGCGCTGGAGTTCGCGCGCACGAGACTGACGCCGTTTGGGAGGCGGGTCAGCTTCGTTCACGCGAACTTCCGTGAACTCGCCGATGTCGCGGCACGGGAGGGCTTCCAGGAAGTCGATGGCATCCTCATGGACCTCGGTGTCTCCTCATTCCAGATGGGCACTCCCGGGCGCGGCTTCGCCTTCGCCCTCGAAGGGCCCCTGGACATGCGCATGGACCCGTCGTCCGGCGGCATCACCGCCGCCGACATCGTCAACACCTGGGACGAATCGTCGCTCGCAGACCTCATCTACGAATACGGTGAGGAGCGGCAGTCACGCCGGATCGCCAGGGCGATCGTGCGTAACCGCCCGCTGCGGACGACCTGGGATCTTGCCAGATCTGTCGAGCAGGCTGTGGGGGGTGCCAGGAGACACACCCAAATTCACCCCGCCACCAAAGTCTTCCAGGCGCTCCGGATCCGCGTGAATGGTGAACTCGACAGCCTTCGCGCGGCTCTTCCGCTCGCCCACAGCCTGCTCGGCTCTGGAAACTCGCACGGCGGGCGCCTCTCCGTCATCAGTTTCCATTCCCTCGAAGATCGCATCGTCAAGCAGTACTTCCGCCGCGAGTCCACGGGCTGCATCTGCCCTCCGCAGCTCCCGGTCTGCCGGTGCGGCCATGTCGCCACCCTCCGCGAGCTCACGCGCCGCGGGATTCGCCCCCGCGAGGCCGAAATTGCCGCAAACCCCCGCGCACGGAGCGCCGTGCTCCGGGCCGTCGAACGGATTCGCTGAAATGGCTGCAATTCATCATCCGCTGGGAAGGGCCGGGCGGGGGCTGCCACTGCGCAACCCCATCGGCCGCCCCAATTGGACCGTTGCCGGTGCCATCGGCCTGGTGGGTCTCTGTGCCATGCTGCCCGTCATCCAGAACAGCACAGCCACGAGCCAGGGCTTCGATATCCAGGAGATTCGGCAGCGCGAGGCCCGCCTGAACGGCGAAATCTCGCTGCTCGAAAGCGATGTCGCGCGCCTCACCTCCCTTACCCGCATCGAGCGGCGCGCGCAGGACATCGGGATGGTCCCCGCGGCCAATCCCATCTTTGTCACCGTGAACGAGCCCGGCCCCGCGCCGGCGAAGCTTCCAGCGGAGTATCTCCCCCGGCGCACGCCCGAACGGGACGCGCCCGCTCCCTGGTGGAAGCCGCTCGTGAGCTGGCTACCCTGACCGGTAGCCCCAGTGTGCCCGCCCTTCAGGGGGCCGGGCTGGAGGCGCGTTTCGGATGTCGCACCCCAGGGCGCGGCCTACCCGCCGTGTTTGGCTGCCGGCCTTCTTCTTCGGGGCGTTCGCCCTCGTCATCTGCGCGCGCCTCTTCCAGCTCCAGGTCATCGAACACGACGCCTACGCTGCCCGCGCCGATGCGGAACTCTCCGGCAGCCAGACCATCTTCGCCCGCCGGGGCGCCATCCTCGACCGCAACGGCGCTCTCCTCGCGACCAGCGTCGAGACCTGGGACATCTATGTGAATTCTCGCTCCTGGCGCGATGCGAGCGATGCCGCCGCCGCTTCCGCCGAGCTCGGCAAGTTGCTCAAGATCAACCCCGCCGAACTCCGGGCCCTCGTCGCTGGCTCCAGCCTTGTCGATGTGCCCATCCGAAAGGACGTCGACTACGAGACCGGGATGGAGATCATCCAGCGAGGGCTGGCTGGCGTCATCGCCCTCCCCAACACCGCCCGCGTGAATCCCGAGGGTGATGTTGCCGCCCCGGTGCTGGGATTCATCGGCACCGACAACACCGGCCTCGCCGGGATAGAGGGCGCCTACAACGACGTCCTCCAGGGTAAACCCGGCAAGGCCATCTACGAACGCGATACCAGCGGAGAGCCCATTCCCTATGGCCGCTACATCGCGACCGAGCCCCGGCCCGGCGAGGATATCGTCCTCACCATCGATCGTTACCTCCAGCAAATGGCCGAGGAGCGTCTCGCGGCCGCCATTAAGGAGCACCGTGCCATCGGCGGCTCCATCATCATCATGGACCCATCCACCGGCGAGATCCTCGCGCTTGCCACCTCGCCCGGGCTGAAATACAGCACCCTTAACCTTAACGACCCGGGGGTCGTGGATCTCCTGCGAAACCGCGCCGTGACCGACCTTTATGAACCCGGCTCGGTAATGAAGATCATCACGGCCGCAGCTGCAATCGACGCCGGTGCCGTGTCTCCCGACACCACCTACTACGACAGCGGGGTCGCGCTCATCTACGACGTCCCGATTAAGAACTGGGACGACAACGTCTACGGCGAACAGACCATGACCGGCGTACTCCAGAACAGCATCAATACCGGCGCCATCTTCATGATGCAGGCCCTGGAAGCGAAGCAGCCCGGCGCCTTCCAGCGCTACCTCGATGCGTTTGGATTCGGCAAGCCTACCGGCATCGACCTCCAGGGCGAGGCTACCGGCATCATCCGGCGCGAAACCGACAGCGACTTCTCACCGGTCGACCTGGCCACCCAATCGTTCGGCCAGTCCATCAGCGTCACACCGATCCAGATGCTGACCGCGGTCGCCGCCGCCATCAATGGCGGCAACGTCATGCGCCCCCACCTGGTCAAGGCCTACATCTCCCAGGATGGCACCCGCCGCGAGGTTCGCCCCGAGGTCGTCGGCCGGGCGATCTCGGCCGAGACGAGCGCCACCATCCGTGCGATGCTCAATAAGGTGGTCGAACCCGAGCAAAACATTCACCCCGGCAACCCGAAGTTCTACACGGCCGGCGGCAAATCCGGCACGGCGAACGTCCCGGTCCCCAACGGCTACGACGATACCCAGATCGCCTCGTTCGTGGGATTCGCTCCCCTCGACGACCCGGAGATCCTCGTCCTGGTCAAGCTCGATGAGAACAAGGACGGCCTGACGGGCACAGCGGCCGCTGCCCCGGTGTTCGCTTCGCTCGCCGATGACGCGCTGCGCTACCTCAACATCCGGCCCGATAAGGGCGCTTTTGTGAGCCACCGATGAGCGCGCACCTTACCACCGCCTTCGTGGCCGAAGAGATGCAGCGACGGGGCTACCGCGTGATCGCGGGCCCTTCGCTGGAGGTCACCGGGGGCGCGGCCGATTCCCGCCTGGTCCAGCCGGGCGACCTCTTCTGCGCGTTTCCCGGCGAAGAGACCGACGGCAACCTGTACGTCGGCGATGCGCTCCGCGCCGGCGCCGTGGCCGCGATCTGCGCCCGCCCTCCCGAGGGCGACTGGCCAGGCAAGACCATCGTCATCGCGCCAGACACGACACGTGCCGCGGGTGAGCTGGCGCATGCCTGGCGCCACACCTGCAATCCACGGGTCGTTGGCATTACCGGCACCGTCGGCAAGACCACTGCCAAGGAAATGACCGCCGCCACACTGGCGGACCGGTTTGCCGTACACCGCAGCCCTGGCAACCTCAACTCCCGCGAAGGCCTGCCCCTTGCCCTGATGAGCCTCCGTCGCGACCATCGCGTGTCCGTGCTCGAGCTTGCCATGGATAGCCCGGGAGAGATCGCGGACCTTTGCCGGATCGCCGGGCCCCAGGTGGGCGCCGTGCTCAATGTCGGCCTTACCCACGTCTCCAAGCTTGGCAGCATCGAGGCCATCCAGCGCGAGAAGCTCTCCCTCGTCCGGAGCCTCCCGCCCGATGGGTGGGCCATCCTCAACGCCGATGACCCGCGCGTGCTCCCGGTGAAACCCCAGCTCCAATGCCACGTACTGACTTTTGGCGCGCACGAGTCGGCAGACCTCCGCCGCGGACCGGTCACCGGGAATGGCCTCCTCGGCACCGCCTTTGACGTTACCTACGGAGATTCCACCGAGCACGTGATGTCCCCCCTTCCGGGGGAACACACGGTCCCGGCCGTCCTCACTGCCATGGCCGCCGCTATCGCCCTGGGCATGACCCTGCGCGGGGCAGCCTCGGCCGTCTACCACGCGAAGGTCGAAGGGCGGGCTCGCGTACTGAAGTCCGCCTCCGGAGCCACGATCATCGACGACCGCTACAACTCCAGCCCCGCGTCGCTGACGGGTGCATTGCTCATGCTGCGCGGGCTCCCCGGGCGGCGCATCGCGTTCCTGGGCCGCATGGCCGAACTCGGAGAGCACGAGCTTGAAGAACACCGCAAGGCTGGCGAAATCGCGGCCTCCTCGTGCGATGTGATCTTCTGCTCGGGCCAAACCTGCCGCGCTCTCGCCGAAGCCGCTCGCGCCGCGGGACACCCGGATGTTCGGTGGTTCCCCTCGCGCGATGAAGCCGCCGCGGCGGCCGCGTCCCTCCTTCGCGAAGGCGACACGGTCCTGGTTAAAGCGTCTCGCGGCGAGGCCTTCGAAGCCGTCATTCCCGTGCTGGAGGGCGCCCGGTGATTCACGCCCTCTTTTCCGGCGTCGCTACGTTTTTCCTCGCGCTCGCCCTGGGCGAACCCATCGTCCGTTACCTCCGCTGGAAAAAGATCGGCAAGGAGGTGAGCGAGCACCTGCCCGAGCACCAGAAGAAGGCCGGGACGCCAACCTTCGGGGGATTCATGATCTGGCTCCCCACCTTCGTCGTCACGGCGGTCGCGGTCGATTGGTGGAATCACCAGTCAATCCTGCTCCCCCTCGGGATGATCGGGATCACCATGGCCGCCGGGTTCGTTGATGACCTGGGGACGCTCCAGTACCGATCCCAGAAAGGGCTCTCCTGGCGGTTCAAGATCGCCTTCACGTCGCTCTTCGCGCTCGCGGCCGCCATCGTGCTCTACCGCTATATCGAGGTCGAGTCGATCAACATCCCCTACGTGGGGAGCTACGCGCTCGGGGTGGCCTACATCCCCCTTGCGGCCGTGATCGTCGTCGCGACCACCAGTGCCGTCGCGGTCAGCGATGGCCTGGACGGGCTTGTCGGCGGCACCACGCTCATTGCATTCATCGCCTACGGGATCATCGGCTTCATCCAGGGCCAGGAGTTCGTCGCCACCTTTGCCTTCATCATCGCCGGGGCGAACCTGGGCTTCGTCTGGTACAACGCCCACCCGGCCCGCGTGTTCATGGGCGATACCGGCGCGCTCGCCCTGGGCTCGTCGCTCGCTATCGTCGCGCTCATGACGGGCCAGTGGCTGCTGCTGCCCATCATCGGCGTGATCTTCGTGATCGAGGCCGGGAGCAACATCCTTCAGATCGGCTACTACAGGCTTAGCGGCGGCAGGCGCATCTTCCGGCGGGCCCCCTTCCACCACCACCTCGAACTCATTGGCTGGGCCGAGACGCAAATCGTCACCCGCTTCTGGCTGATCTCCATCGTGGCCGCCATGGCCGGAGTTGCACTCGCGCTCGAGGTGCCCGACCCATGACGGCAGCAAACGGATCGCTCCTGGCAGCCCCTGTCGATGTCCGGGGCAAGCGCGTGCTGGTCTACTCGCTTGGCATCGAAGGCCGCGACCTCGCCCGCTGGATGATCGCCCACGGCGCCGCTGTCACCGTCAGCGATACGCGGACCGATGCCGCGCTCGCCGCCGCCGGCGCCACCCCTCCCAACGGCGTCGAGCGCCTGGTCATTGGCCAGCCCCTCCTCGACCCCGCGGGCTACGACCTGGTCGCGGTCTCGCAGTCGATCCTGCGCTACAACCCGGCTCTGGCTCGCGCCCGCGAACTCGGCGTGCCCATCACCTCGCAAATGCGGCTCTTCCTGCAACTCTGCCCCGGGCGCGTCATCGGGATCACCGGTTCGAGTGGCAAATCCACAACCACGGCCCTCGTGGGCGCGATTGCCGCCGCATCCGGCCAGCCCTTCATCGTGGGCGGCAACATCGGCGAAGCGCTGCTCGGGCGGCTCCACGAGATCACACCCGGCACCAACGTCATCCTCGAGATCAGCCACACCCAGCTCCAGTACACCGGCCGCTCACCCGCCATCGCCGCCATTACCAACATCACTCCCAACCACCTCGACCAGTTCAGCTGGGATGAGTACGTGGGCCTCAAGCGCAACATCATCGCCCACCAGGGCCGCGACGACGTCGGCGTGCTCAACGCCGACGACCAGACGAGCCGCGCAATCATGGCCTCGGTCCCCGGCAAACTGGTGCGCACCTCGATCGCCGGGGAGGTGGTTGGCGACGGGGCCTGGCTCGAACACGGGGAGGTCGTGGTCAGGCACGGGAGCCGCGCCTCGGTCGTGTTGCCGGAGAGCGACGTACGGCTGCGCGGGCGGCACAACCTCGCCAACGTCGTCATGGCCTGCGCCATCGCTTCGGAGGCTGGCTTCCCGGTCGAGGCCATGCGCCGTGGGGTTCGCGGATTCCGGGGCGTCGCCCATCGCCTGGAGATCGTCGGCCGGGCCGCTGGCGCCACCTGGGTGAACGACTCCATCGCCACGAGCCCCGAGCGCGCGATCGCCGGGCTCCGTGCTTTCACCGAGCCGGTGGTGCTCCTCCTCGGCGGGCGCGAGAAGAACCTCCCGCTCGATCAGCTGCAGGAGCTGGCGCGGGAACGCTGCCGCGCCATCATCTGCTTTGGCGAGGCTGGCCCCCTGTTCCACGACGCGATGAAAACCGCGGTGGCCGATGTGCGCTACGTCCCCACGCTCGAAGACGCCGTCGCCCTGGCGCACAACCTCGTCCAGCCCGGTGATGTGGTCCTGCTCTCGCCGGCTGGCACCAGCTTCGATGCCTATCCGAACTTCGAGGCCCGCGGCGAAGCGTTCCGCCATTTGGTCGCGGACCTTCCCGGTTTCACCCAGGAGGTGTCGCCATAGCCGCCGCACAGGGAACCGGGAAGTGGACGCCAGGACGGCCTGACTATGCCCTCCTCGCGCTGACCACCATCCTCACCATCACCGGCATGGTCGCCGTTTATAGTTCGAGCTTCGTCATCGCGCTCGCGAAGTTTGGCGACCCGTACTATTTCGTGGTCCGGCAGGCGGTCTGGGGCGCCATGGGTGTCATCTTCCTCATCGGCCTCGCCAGGACCGACTACCGGCGCCTCCGCCCGCTCGCCGTGCCAATCATGCTGGTCACCATCGCCGCGCTCATGGCGGTCCTGGTCGTCGGCGTCGAGGGCGGTGGCGCACGCCGCTGGCTCGGCGTCGGCGAGCTCACCGTGCAGCCCGCCGAGTTCGCCAAGCTCGCGGTCATCATCTACCTGGCCGCATGGCTCGCTTCCAAGGGCGAGTCGGTCCGATCGCTCGAGCACGGGCTCGTCCCGTTCGTGGTCATCATCGGGGCGGTCAGCGTCCTCATCATGCTCCAGCCGAACCTGGGCACCACGGTCATCATCCTCGCCATCACTGTCACCATGTTCTGGGTTGCCGGCGCATCGTTCCTGCAGATGCTGGCGCTTGCCGTCACCGGCCTGGGGACCATCGCGGTGCTCGCCACGGCCGCGGGCTATCGTGCCGACCGTCTCTCCGCCTTCTTCGATGCCGAGACCGACCCGCTGGGCAACGGGTTCCAGACCCTGCAGTCGCTGATCGCCATCGGCAATGGAGGCATTCACGGGCTCGGGCTCGGAGCGAGCCGCGCCAAGTTCTTTTACATCCCTGAAAGCCACACCGACGGCGTGTTCGCCATCATCGGCGAAGAGATGGGGCTGCTGGCCACGCTCCCCATCGTGCTGCTTTACATGATCCTGATGGTCCGCGGGTTCCAGGTGGCGAGGCGGGCCCGGGACGAGTTCGGCCAGCTCATCGCGACGGGAATCACCACCTGGATCACGGTGCAGGCCCTGCTGAACATCGGCGGCATCACCCGCGTCATCCCGCTGACCGGCGTGCCCCTCCCGTTCTTGAGCTACGGGAGCAATGCGCTCGCGGCTGTCCTCCTCGCCATGGGTGTGCTCATCAGCATCTCGCGCTACGGAAACGACCGCGGCGGGTACATGGACCAGCACCCGGTGCGCACGCGACGCACTATCCGGAAACGGGAGCAGCCCGAATGAGGCTCGCACTCACCGGCGGCGGCACGGGGGGCCACATCTTCCCGGCACTCGCGGTGCTCGAAGCGGTGCGTGCCGCCTCGCCAGCGCCCGTCGAGGTCTGCTTCTTCGGGCCCGAAAACCGGGGCGAGCGGCCCCTCGTCGAAGCCGCTGGCGTGCAATTCGAGGTGGTGCCGGCGGCCGGGCTGCGTGGCCGTGGCCCGATCGGCCTCGCCAGCAGTGCCTGGAGCCTGCTATCGGGAGTTGTTGCCGCGATTCGGAAGCTTCGCCGCTTCCGGCCGGATGCCGTGTTCAGCACCGGTGGCTACGGTAGCTTCCCGGCCAGCCTCGCCGCCAGACTCCTGCGGCGCCCGCTCGTCGTGTATCTGCCGGACGTCCACCCCGGCTGGGCGGTGAAGGCCGAGCGGATGCTCGCCACACGCATGACAACCACCACCGAAGCAGCGCTCGTATTCCTCCCGGCAAACAAGACGGTGGTGACCGGTTACCCCGTCCGCGAGGCCTTCTTCGCCGTCAGCCGCGATGAAGCACGAGCCCGCCTGGACTTCGAGCCCGGGGAGCGCGTCGTCGTTGCCGCCGGGGCCTCCCAGGGCGCACGGGTCATCAACCGCGCGGTCTTCGATGCGTTGCCTGTGTTGTGCCGCAGGGCGACGGTTGTGCATCTCACCGGTGAAGCCGGCATCGACGATGCCCGGCAGATCCGCAACACGCTTCCCGATGCCATCCGGGCGCGCTACCAGCCCTCGGCGTTCCGCGCCGACCTGCCCCTGCTCATGCTTGCGGCCGATGTCGGCGTGTTCCGCGCCGGCGCATCCGTGCTGGGCGAAGTGCCCGCCGCGGCGCTGCCCTCCGTGCTCATCCCGGGCACCTTCGCCGGCGGCCACCAGCGCAACAACGCCCGCTGGCTCGCCGAAAACGGCGCGGCCGTCGTCCTCGATGAGGAGGATTTGGGAGCCCTCGGTGGGCGCGTCGTCGAGTTGCTCGAAGACGACAAACGGCGCGATGCGATGCGCGCCGCGGCGCGAGCGCTCGCTCGTCCCGATGCAGCCGCCGCCATCGCCAGGGTTGTGATGGAGGTAGCCCACCCATGACCGGCATCCAGGGCCCGGTTCACCTCGTGGGGATTGGCGGCATGCACATGTCTGCCATCGCCCTGCTGCTGCGCGCTCGCGGCATCGCCGTCAGCGGCAGCGACCTGCGCCCTTCGGAACTCACGCGGAAGGTCGAGGCTGCAGGAGCCCGGGTGTTCACCGGGCATGCTGCCGAGCATGTCCCCGCGGATACCGCCCTCGTGGTGACCACCGCCGCAGCCCACGATGACAACCCCGAGCTCGTCGAGGCGCGCAGCCGCGGCATCCCGGTCCTGCTCCGGGCCGAGATGGTGGCGCGCCTGATGGAAGGCAAGCGTGTCGTCGCCGTCGCCGGGGCACACGGGAAGACGACGACCTCCAGCCTCATCGCGCACATCCTCGTTCGTGCCGGCCGGAAGCCCATGTACATCCTCGGCGGCGAAAGCCCCGACCTCGGCGGGCACGCCGCCTGGGGCGAGGGCGATGTCTGCGTCGTCGAAGCCGATGAGTACCGGCGCGCCTTCCTCGAATACGCGCCGGCCATCGCCGTGATCACCAACGTCGAACCCGACCATCTCGACTACTACGGCACCCCCGAGGCCTATCGCGAGGCCTTCATCGAATTCGGTCGAAAGGTGATCCCGGGAGGCATCCTTCTCGCTTGCGCTGATGACCCCGGCGCTCGCTACGTCTCGGATGCCCTGGGAGACGACCCGCTGCGCCACGAAACATATGGCACCGAAGGCGTACGGTTCTGGATGGCTCGCGAGATCTCGATGACCGAACATGGCGCCGGGTTCGTGGTCACCCGTGGCGGGGCGCCCCTGGGCTCCATCCATGCGATGGTCCCGGGCATCCATTTCGTGCGGAACGCGCTCGCCGCCACAGCGGTTGCGCTGCACCTGGATGTCCCGTTTGAGGAGGTCGCCAGCGCGGTCCGCGACTTCCATGGTGCGAAGCGCCGCTTCGAGAGAGTTGGCGAGGCCGGTGGCGTGCTGGTGATGGACGACTATGCCCACCACCCGACCGAGGTCCGCGCCACCATCGCCGCAGCCCGGAAGGCGTTCCCGGGGCGCCGGCTCATCGGCATCTACCAGCCGCACACCTACTCGCGGATCGCCTACCTCTGGGACGAGTGGCTGCGCTGTTGGGACGGGCTCGATGAGCTCATCGTCCTCGAGACGTACGCCGCCCGCGAAGCCCCCCTCCCGGGCCGCTCCGCTGCTGACCTCGCGGGGGCCGTCTCCGCCCCGCGAGCCAGTTACGCGCGTGACTTCGACGACGCGGCGCGCCAGGCGGCCGCCCTTGCCCGGCCGGGCGACGTGGTCTTCACGATCGGCGCTGGCGATGTGGTCGAAGTTGGCCCCCGGCTCCTGGAGGTCTTGCGATGACATCGCTCGACCGCCTCGCGATCTCGCTCGCTCCCCACGGCGAGCTCCGGCGCAGGGAAAGCCTCGCCCGCCACACCACGTTCGGCATCGGCGGCCCGGCCGACCTCCTCCTGACCGTCCGTTCCGCCACTTCGCTCGCTGCCGCGGTGAACGCTGCCCACGACGCGGACGTCGACGTCTTCGTCCTCGGGAGCGGCAGCAACATCCTGGTGGCCGACGCCGGCATTCGGGGCCTGGTGATAGACAACCGTGCCCGCGCCGAGGAAGCCGGCTCCACCGGGCTGAGGTTCAGGGTCGAGAGTGGCGCCAGCTTCGCCGCCTTCGCCCGCAGGATGTGCCGCCTCGGGCTGGACGGCCTGGCCTGGGCAGTTGGCATCCCGGGCACCCTCGGCGGCGCGGTCGTTTACAACGCCGGCGCCTACGGCGGCTGCCTCGCCGACGTGCTCCGCCGCGTGCGGCTTCAGCTGCCCGGGGATGGCGACCACTGGGTCGATGCCGCCAGCCTCGGGCTGGCCTACCGGGGGAGCGCCTTCACACGGGGGCAGCTCGCTGGCAGTGCGGTCCTGGAGGTCGAAGTCGAACTTGCACCGGGCGACGCAAAGGAGCTCCTGGCCCGGGCCGCGTCGTACGACGAGAAGCGGCTGGCAGCCCAGCCCCGCGGGCGCAACGCGGGCTCGACTTTCAAGAATCCGCCCGAATCGCCCGCGTGGAAGCTCATCGATGCCGTCGGGATGCGCGGGATGCGCCGGGGCGATGCCGCGATCTCCGAAAAGCACTGCAACTTCTTTGTGAACGAGGGTAACGCCACCGCCTCCGATGTCGCCTGGCTCATCGCCGAGGCCCAGCGCCGCGTCAGCCAGCAGTTTGGCGTCAGGCTCGAGCCCGAAGTCCAGTTCGTGGGGGCGTGGTGATGGGACGCAAGCGTGTGGCAGTCATCCTTGGTGGCCGTTCGGGCGAACACGAGGTGAGCATCGTGAGCGCCCGCAGCGTCATGGCCGCGCTCGACCTCGAACGCTGGGAAGCCGTCCCCATCGGCATCTCCCGGGCCGGCGCCTGGCTCTCGCCCGCCGAAACCCGCACATTGCTGGATGCGGGAGCGCGCGCCTTTCAGGGTGTGGGGACACCCGTGCTCCACGCCACCGAAGCGCTCGCAGCGCTCGATTCGTGCGAGATCGTGTTCCCGCTGGTCCATGGCACGTTCGGCGAAGATGGCACGCTCCAGGGCTTCCTGGAGATGGCGGACAAGCCGTACGCCGGCGCCGGCGTGGCTGCCAGCTCCATCGGCATGGATAAGGCGCTCATGAAAGCGCTCTTCCGGGAAGCGGGGATCCCCGTCGCACGCTATTCCGTCATCCGATCATGGGAGTATACACTTGCCCAGAATGATTCGATGACCCTCATAGAAAACGCGATCGGTTACCCCTGTTTCGTCAAGCCGGCCAACGGAGGTTCCTCCGTCGGCATCACCCGCGCCCGCTCACGCGAGGACCTTCCCGCAGCGTTCGCCGCTGCCTTCGCGTACGACGACAAAGCGGTCGTAGAACAGGCCGTGATTGGGCGCGAGGTCGAGTGCTCCGTCCTGGGCAACGAAGACCCTGAGGTCAGCGTCGTTGGCGAAATCGTTCCCGACCGCGAGTTCTACGACTACGACTCGAAGTACTCCAGCACCTCCAGGACCGAGCTCCGCATCCCGGCCCCAATAACAGAAGCGGCCGCGCGCGATGTGCGCGACCTCGCCCTCCGCATGTACCGCGTCATGGGCTGTGAAGGCTATGCCCGGGTCGACTTCTTCCTCACCGCCGGCGACCGCGTTGTCGCGAACGAGGTGAACACGATTCCCGGGTTCACAAACATCAGCATGTATCCGAAGCTCTGGGAGGCATCAGGACTCACGTATCCGAACCTGCTCACGCGCATCCTCGAACTCGCCTTCCAGCGCCACGAGCGGAGGTCGCGCCGATGATCATCAAGCGCAACCGCCCCCCTGCCGATTCGCCCGTCCGCAAGATCGTGAAGCGCGCTCGCCCCGCGGTTGGCGCCTCGCGGCCGCGCATGATCGTCCGCCGCTCCGCCGGCGTGGTGGGCGGTGGTGGCCCCCGGGGGCCCCGCGGCCCGCGCCTTTCGCTGTCACTGTTCTCCTGGCGCCCCTCGAAGGGTCTGCTCCTCGCGGCTTCGCTGCTCGGGAGCCTGGCCATCCTCGCCTGCGGCGCCTTCTGGGTCTGGCGCTCCCCCTTCTTCAAGATCACCGAAGTCGAAGTCATCGGCACCGACCGCATCGCGGCCAGCACGGTCATCGAGACCACCGGGATTCTCGGCGAAAGCATGTTCAATGCCGACCTGGCCTCCGCCCAGCGCGAGCTCTACAAGGAACCGCTGGTCTACGGCGTCCGGATGGAGCGCGACTGGCCTCACACCATCCGCATCACCATCGAGGAGCGCCGCCCCTGGGGCACCTGGGAGCAGTCCGGGGTCGCCTACACCATCGACCGCGACGGCGTGGTGCTCGGAGTCGGTCCCGCGCCGGCCGGCTTGCCGGTTATTCGCAGCTCCGAGCCCGGCAATCGCGTGCAGGGTGATCGCGTCGACTACCAGGCAGTCGATGCGGCCGCGGAAATCTACGAAAAGCTCCCCCGCCAGCTTGGCACCACCGTTGCCGAAGTCGCCTTTATCCAGGGCAAGGGCGTTCAGGTGACCACGACAAACGGGCTTACCGCACTGCTCGGCGATTCGAGCGCGATTTCTTACAAGCTCTCGGTCTGGGCAGCGCTCGCCGCCGAAGCCCAGAACCGGCGCATCAACTACACCACCATCGACCTGCGCTACGGCAACCGGCCGGTGCTGCAGTAGGGATAGAGGAGAACCACTATGCGACGACGCAGTACCGTAGCAGCCATCGACGTCGGTTCGACCAAGGTCGCCGTCATCGTTGGCGATGTCAGCGAGCATGGCGAAACGCGCATCCTCGGGGTGGGCGTCGCACCGGCCGCCGGGCTCTCCCGCGGCGTGATCGACAACATCCAGAGCGCCCGCGATGCAATCAGCATCGCTGTCGAAAAGGCGGAGCAGGCCTGTGGCATGCGCATCCTCAGCGCGGTGGTCGGGATTTCTGGCGGCCACATCTCCTCCCAGAACAATCGCGGCATCATTGCCATCCCCGATCGCACCCGCCCCATCTCCGCCGACGACCGCTCCCGGGTGCTCGAAAGCGCGGGGCAAGTCGCGATCCCCACGAACCGCCAGGTCATCCACGTGGTTCCGCGCGGCTACTGGGTCGAAGGCACCGACCAGGTCAGCGACCCGGTCGGGATGTTCGGCGGCCGCCTCGATGCCGAGGTCCACATCGTTTCGGGCGCTGTATCCGCCATCCAGAACCTGACCAAGTGCGTCGAGGGTGCCGGCGTCCAGGTCGATGACATCGTCCTCGAAAGCATCGCCTCAGCTACGAGCGTGCTCGAGGAACAGGAGAAGCAGCAGGGCGTGGCGCTCGTCGATATCGGCGGAAGCACCACCTCCATCGCCGTTTACGATGAGGGGACCGTCGCCCACACGGCCTGCCTCCCGATCGCGGGCTCACACCTCACCCACGACCTTGCCCGAGTGCTTCGCTGCCCGTGGGAAAGCGCCGAGCGCGTGAAGTGCACCGTGGGCGCTGCCTACGCCGACCCCGCGATGGCCTCGGAGACGGTCGAAATCCAGGCCTTCGGCACGCAGTCCACCAAGCACGTCCCGCTCGGACACATCTGCGAAATCCTCCAGGCTCGCACCGAGGAGATCCTCGAAATGGTGGCCCTCGAGCTGAAGCGCGTGGGCTATCTCGATCGCGTCGCCGCGGGCCTCGTCCTCACCGGCGGCACCGCGCAGCTGCGAGGCCTTCCGGAAGTCGCCGAGACGCGCCTTGGCATCCCCGCCCGTCTCGGCCGCCCCCACGGGTATTCCGGGCTTTCCGACCTCATCGGGACTCCCGCGTTTGCCACGTCGATCGGCCTTGTGGAGTACGCGCTCGGCGGCCGCGAACGGGTGGTGGAATCCACCGGCGCCGCCTTCGAGGTGCCAGTCGGCGGCTTCTTCCGTCGGCTCGCCTCGCTCGGGAGGGCGCTGATGCCCCAGTAACACGGAGGAGGAATGAGCCACACCGACGAACCCCGCAGTCTCGTCTCATTCAGCAAAGGGAAGGAATCCGCAATGAGCATTCGTTATGACACCGAGCTTCTCCCCGACATCAAGGTCGTCGGTGTGGGAGGGGGCGGCTGCAACGCCGTCAACCGCATGGTCCGCGCCAAGATCCCCGGAGTCACCTTCGTGGCGTGCAACACCGACGCCCAGGCGCTCATGTCCTCCGAAGCCGCAACGAGGCTTCGGATCGGCGAAAAGCTCACCAAGGGACTGGGCGTCGGAGGCGATCCCACCCGTGGCGAGCGGGCAGCCGATGAGAGCCGCGACGAGCTCTATGACATCCTCCGCGGCACTGAGATGGTCTTCGTCACCGCTGGTATGGGAGGCGGCACCGGCACCGGCGCGGCGCCCGTCGTCGCCGAAATCGCCAAGGATTGCGGCGCGCTCACCATCGGCGTCGTGACCAAGCCGTTCCAGTGGGAAGGCGCCCGCCGCATGAAGCAGGCCGAGGAAGGCCTTGCCCGCCTGAGGGACAAGGTCGATACCCTCATCGCTATCCCCAACGCTCGGCTCATCGAAATCTGTCCCCCCGATACCACCATCGAGCAGGCGTTCGAGACCGCCGACGACGTCCTTCGACAGGCCATCCAGTCGATCTCCAACATCATCAGCCAGAACGGCTCCATCAACCTCGATTTCAACGACGTTCGCACCACCATGAGCGAGGCCGGCCCGGCGCTCCTCGCTGTCGGCCGGGGCGTCGGGGAAAACCGCGCGGTCGAGGCTGCCCGCGCCGCCACCAACAGCCCGATCCTCGACCAGTCGATCGATGGCGCCCATAACGTGCTCTTCAACGTCACCCACAACGGCAACCTGCAGCTCCGCGAGCTCGACATGGCCGCCCGCGTCATTGCCGAAGTGGTCGATCCCAGCGCCAACATCATCTTCGGCACCGTTGTCGACCCGCGCGTCGGCGAAGAGGTGCAGCTCACCGTCATCGCGACAGGCTTCACTCCCAGGGCAGCAACCATCGACGATCCGCTGGAAACCAGCCGGATCCGCGACTACAACCTGCCGGGCGTGAGCAACATGGAAGACGCAGAGCTTCCCGCATTCCTGCGCCGCAACATCCGTTCGCTCAACAGTGCGCGGGCCGTGGGAGAGGGGAGTATCGCGAAGCTGGCTGAAAGGAGGTAGCTACCTAACCGAGCGCGCTGAGTCCGCAAGGACACTCACCCGAAGTCTTCGGGCAAGCATGGGGCTTGATGCAATGGGAGATGGCATCAAGCCCCGTTCTTTCGCGCCGGCTACCCCGCCGGTAGCCACCCCGCTTTCAGCCGGACGCGTACAGTACCACACTTCTTGACAGAAACACCAGCACCCGAATGAGATTCCAACTATCGCGAAGCGTGTTCCAACACGCGAATCGCCCGGGCTGACCCATGCCGCTCGACCCCAGCGTTGGCCTGTGTTCCATCTGCAGCCATGCCCGCACGGTGCTCTCCGGCCGCGGTTCGCTCTTTTTCCTGTGCACCCGCGCCGCCGCAGACCCCCGGTTTCGCAAGTATCCCAGTCTCCCGGTCCAGGAATGCCCCGGGTTCGAACCCGGCGAGCCAGCAAGGCACCCCCGCTCCCCGCGCTGATCGGCGTATGATGCCGCGCTACAACTATCACTCCCATGGAGCGTGTCTATGCCAGGGGCCCTCGAGGGCGTACGTGTCCTCGATTGCACGCAGATCATCGCCGGGCCGCTCGCCGGCTCCCTGCTGACCGAAATGGGCGCCGACGTCGTCAAGGTCGAGCCTCTTGAAGGCGAACCCTGGCGCCTCCAGGCCGAAATCATCCCCAAGGAAAGCAAGGGATTCCTCACCCAGAACCGGGGGAAGCGCAGCCTCGCCCTGAACTTCAAGGACGCCCGCTCCGCCCCCATCCGCGATGCCCTCATTCGTTGGGCCGATGTCCTCCTCACCAACTATCGCCCGGGCGTGCCCGAGGCCCTTGGCATCGACTACGAAGCCGCTCGCCGCATCAACCCCTCGATTATCTACGCCGAAAACACGGCGTTCGGGAAGCACGGCCCAGACCGCGACCGCCGGGGCTACGACATTGTCGCCCAGGCGATGAGCGGCCTCACCGCATCGAACCCCAACGTTCAGAATGGCCTTCCCATGCAGATCGCCTTCGCCCCGGCCGATGTCGTCACGGGCGTCGCGCTCGCCTGGGCCATCACGGCAGCGCTCTACCACCGCCAAAAAACCGGCGAAGGCCAGGCCATCAACTCCAGCCTGCTGCTCTCCGCGCTCACCCTCCAGGCTGGCGCGCGTGAAATCGTCGCGATTGACGAAGAAGGGCGTCACGAGCGCCTCGCCCACCTCGCCGATGCCCGAGCTCGCGGCGCCACCATTGAGGAGATCTACGCCGAACGGAAGCGGTTCATGCCCGAAGCCGCAGGCAACATCTACTACCGGCCCTACAAGACGAAGGACTCGTACCTGGTGGTTGGCTGTCTCGGCCCTGGCCCTCGCGAGCGCTTCCGCCAGGCGCTGGACATCCGCGACCCCCGCTACGAGCCCGGCTTCGATAGCTCGCGCCTCCGCGAGGTCGGGGCCGAACTCGTGGCTATCTGCGAGGCGAAGTTCCAGGAGCGCACCAACGCCGAGTGGCTCGATTACCTCGACTCGCGCGACATCGCCTGCGGACCCATCCGGTTCGTCGATGAGCTGTTCGATGATCCGCAGGTGATCGCCAACAACTTCATCGTGGAATACGACCACACGCTCCTCGGCCCGCTCCGGGGCCCCGCGCCCATCGTGCAGATGAGCGGCACCCCCACGCGAGTCCAGCGCGCCTCCCCGGCACTCGGCGAGCACACCGACGAGGTCCTTTGCGAGCTCGGATTCGATGCCGACGAGATCATGGCCTTTCACGAGCGCGGCATCGTGCTGTAGCTGCTGCTACCGCCTCCATGCGTGCACGTTGGTGAACCGCCCCGCGCCGCTGAAGAGCACGCCATCCGTCACGTCCCTCAACCAGTCCGGGCGAACGTACAGGTACTGCGGATACGCCAGCACGACGCCCGGCATGAGCTCCTGCCACACTTCCTGGAGTTGGGTGTAGCTATCGAGCCGCACCTCGTGGTCGCTCGTGGTGCGCCCCTGGGCGATGAGCTCGTCGACCACCGCATCCTCGAAATTTGCCAGGTTGAGCCCGGCCGACCCCATTTGTGAGCTATGCCACCCGAAATACGGGTCCGGGTCGGGGCCCTGCTCCCATGTTGCCACCGCCGCATCGTAGCGCCGTTCCTGCAGGAAATCGCGCCGCAACACCGAGAAGGTGGTGCTCGCGACGGTCGCGCGGATGCCAATTTGCTCCAGCTGCCGCGCAATCTCGCCGGCGATTGCCACACGGGTCGGGTCGTCGTCCACGCGGATGGTGAACCGGAACTCGCCCCCCTGCCGCGCCAGGATTCCCGACGTTGCATTCGGCGTCCAGCCCGCTTCCTCGAGGAGGCGCTTGGCTTGCTTCGGGTCCGGCGTGGTCAGGTCGTAAGCCTCGGCATATGCCCACGTCCCCGGCGGAACAGGCGAAACCGATCCCCTGGCGCCTCCGGGGTACACCCGCCGTGCCAGCTCGTCGCGGTCGATGGCCAGCGAAATCGCACGCCGCACCAGCGGATCCTGGAACAGTGTCGTGCCCGTGTTCAGGTACAGCAGCACCTGCGATGAGCGCGCCAGGTGAGCGACCGTCTTCCCCTTCAGCTGTTCCAGCACGCTGACCTGGTCGGCGGTCACCTGGTCGCGGATCAACAGCCCCTCGATCTCGCCATCCGTGAGTGCCCGCTGCGCTGCGGGATAATCTGGATAAAACCGCAGGGTGATGCGGTCAATCCCGGGACGCCCGAGGTGATAGCGCTCGTTCGCCACCAGCCTCGCCTCGCGCGTGTCGACCGATTCCAGGCGGTACGGTCCGGTGCCTACCGGGGCCGAGTTGAACGGGTGGTTCTCGAGCGCCTTCGCCCCGGCGGCGCCGAGCAGGTGTTCTGGCAGGATGCCGACGGTCGCGCTGCGCGCCAGGAACGGCGCCGAAGCCTGCCGCAGCCGCACCACGACCGTACGGTCATCCGGGGTCTCCACCTCGGTTCCGCGCCAGCCCTCGGCCAGGGCGGCATCGCCCCGGTAGTCCGGGTCGTTGATCGTCCGGATCGTGAACGCGACATCCCGCGATGTGACCGGCTCACCATCGTGCCAGCGCGCGTTGTCCTTCAAGCGGAAGGTGTACGTGCGGCCGTCGTCCGATATGCCGGGGAGGTCCGCCAGGTCGTCGAGCACCGACCCATCGGGGCCCAGCCGTACCAGCCCCGAAAAGACGAGCGCCGAGAGGTCGGCATCGACCTCGTTCAGCGAAGCGTAGAGCGGGTTGATGCGCTGGTAGGTCCCGGCCACGCCCTCGGTATAGCTGCTGCCGGCCACCAGGACAGTGCTGTCGTTCCCCGAGACACGCAGCGCCAGCGCCCCGGCAGCGGCCACCACCGCCGCGACGAAGGCGGCAGCCAGGATCACCGTCCGGCGCGAGTGTGCGCGCGTTTCGGGCATGAATGGCTACTTCTGCGACTGCACGCTCAGGAACGATACAAAGATGAACACGATCACCAGCAGGATCGTGGCCTGGAACAGGGTCTTCTCCAGGCCACGCTTGGTGCGGTACACGCCACCGCCCGACATGCCGCCGAGCGCCGCCCCAAACCCGCTTCCCTTCACCTGCAGCAGCACCACGAGGATGAGCGTGACCGAGACGATGATCTGAAGAATGTTCATGAACATGGCTGTTTCTACCGTGTGAGCATCAGCGGGCGCTCTTCGGGAGCGGGCCGCGGCGGATCGAGCGTGAAACTGTCCCGGCCATCGTACAGGCGCATGATCGTAGCGGCGAGTTTCTGCGGATCGTGCCGGTAACGGTTCTCTTCGGCGACCACATCGGCCTCGACCAGCCGGATGCCCGGGTACTCGCTCAGTGACTCCGGTGAGATCCTCACCGGCGCGGAGTGCCACGCCTCTGGCAGCTGCTGTGCGATGTTGCTGTTGGCAACCACAGCATGGACCACGCCCTTCCCTGTGTGCCGCTCGATCGCTTCCAGGTGTTCGATGACGCCGAACCCGTCCGTCTCACCGTGCTGCGTGGCCACGTTGCACACGAACACCTTCATCGCCGAGGTCTGGAACAGGGCCTTTCGCAGTCCTTCGACCAGGAGGTTGGGCAGCACGCTCGTATACAGGCTCCCGGGCCCGATCACCACCAGGTCCGCTTCCAGCACCGCGCGCACGGCATCCGGGTGCGCCTCGGCGTCGCTCGGGTTCAGGTACAGGTCCTTGATGCGTGCCCCCCGCTCCGAGATGTTGTGCTCGCCGTGGACAACCTCGTCTTCGTGGGTGCGTGCGCTCAGCGTCACATCTTCCAGCGTCGAGGGGAGGATCGTGCCGCGGACGTTCAGCACCCGGCTCGCCTCGTGAATGGCCGCCTCGAAATTCCCCGTCACTTCCGACATCGCCACGATGAACAGGTTCCCGAACGAGTGGCCTTCGAGCCCCGTCCCTTCGGTGAAACGGTACTGGAACAGCTTCGACATCAGCGGCTCGCTCTCGGCGAGCGCCGCGATGCACTGGCGGAGGTCGCCCGGGGCGACTACGCCGAACTCCTGGCGAAGCCGCCCGGTGCTGCCGCCATCATCTGCCACGGTCACAATGGCGGTGAGGTTGCTCGTGTAGTCCTTGAGCCCCCGCAGCAGCGTCGAAAGCCCCGTCCCTCCGCCGATGGCGACGATCCGTGGCCCCCGGCTCAGCAAACGTTTGTTGTAGATCGCCTCGGCCATGCTCTTTTCGCGCGTGTCGGGGCGAACGAAGGCGTAGAGCAGCGACTCGTTCAGCTTGTAGACGGCGATGCCCACTGTGCTCAGCGAGAGCGTGATGAAGAGCAATCCGCGCGCCCAGCGAGGGATGAACTGGAGCGTCAGGTAGTAGAACGTGCCCGGCAGCGGCGCCTGGAGGTACGCCTCTTTCAGGATGTAGGCGATGCCCAGGCCCATCAGCGCGACGCCGAAGAGCAGCAGGGCGAGCCACCGCTTGATGTGCATTCCCGGGTACAGCCACTTCAGGGCTGAGTGTTCGCGGATCGACCGGAGTGTCATCGGGCCCGAGTATACCACTGCCGGGATATATCGCTATGGTACTTAAACATTTTTGCCAAGCTCCCGTTCTAGCAGCCCCTGCGCTACCTGGGCATTCGCGCGGCCCCGGGTCTCCCGCATCACCTGGCCTACGAGGAACTTTATCGAAGCTTCCTTCCCGGCCCGGTAGTCCGCGACCGCCTTCTCGTTCGCGCCGATCACCCTGCGCACTGCCTCAGCGAGCGCCTCCTCGCCGCTGATTTGCGCCAGCCCCTCGGATTCCACGATGGCCTGCGCTTCCTTGCCGCTCGCGATCATCTTCTCGAACACTTCCTTGCCCACGTTCGGCGTCACCTTCCCCTCTTCGACAAGACGCGCGAGCCCGGCCAGCTGTTCCGGCGCCATCGGGAAGGCAGCAATCTCTTTCTGGCCGGCGTTCAACCACCGTGCCACCTCGCCAAGCACCCAGTTGGCGGCGACCTTCGCGCTTCGCCCTGGTTCGAGCCCGAGCGCATCCATCACGGCTTCGAAGTACTCCGCCCGCTCCCGGTCCTCCGTCAGCGCCGCCGCTTCGTGGTCAGAAAGCCCCAGTCCAAGGAAGCGGTCCTTCTTCGCCGCCGGCAGTTCGGGCAACCTCGCTCGCACCGCTTCGACGTACGCCCGGCTGAGCTTCAGCGGCGGCAGGTCCGGTTCGGGGAAGTAGCGGTAGTCGTTCGCTTCCTCCTTGGTCCGCTGGCTCACGGTCTCGCCCCGCTCGTCGACCCACCCGCGCGTCTCCTGGATGACCCGTTCGCCGCGCTCGAGCAGCCGTGCCTGGCGGATCTCCTCAAAGGCGATGGCATCATGGACCGCCCGGAAGCTGTTCATGTTCTTGATCTCGACCTTGGTCCCAAGGACGGTGGAACCGGCCGGCCGAAGCGAGACATTCGCATCGCAGCGGAAGTTGCCTTCCTCCATGTTGGCGTCGCTCACACCGATGTAACGGAGGATCTGCCGCAGCCGTATCAGGTACTCACGGGCTTCTGCCGGCGTGCGCATGTCGGGCCGGCTCACGATCTCCATCAGCGGCGTCCCCGAGCGATTGACATCGATGAGGCTGTACCCCTCGCCCGTCAGCGGGTCTGTCCTGTGGAGCAGCCGCGCCGTGTCCTCCTCCATGTGCACCCGCTCCATGCCAACGCGCTTTCGCCTCCCGTCGACCTCGATCTCGAGCCAGCCGTCGTGGCAAATGGGCAGGTCGTACTGGGAAATCTGGTACCCCTTCATCAGGTCCGGATACGGGTAGTTTTTCCGGTCGAATTTGCTGAACTCAGCGATCTTGCAGTTCAACGCAAGGCCGGTCATGACGATGAACTCGATGGCCCTCTCGTTGATGACCGGCAGCACCCCCGGCATGCCAAGGCACACCGGGCACACGTGGGTGTTCGGCGCGGCCCCCGAGTAGTCGGCGCTGCAGCCGCAGAACATCTTGCTTTTCGTGATGAGCTGGCAATGGACCTCGAGGCCGATAACGGTCTCGAACTTCGTCGCAATGGCGGTCAATCAGACTCCTCCACCGGGGCCGGGGACGCTCCAACGAGTATAGGCACGCTTCCCCGAACACGTAACCCGCTGCCCCTACTTCACGCGGATGGCTGCCTCGCCTGGCAGGACCCGGCCGACTCGCCACACCGGCACGCCGTCGCCCGCAAACGCCTCTTCCAGTTTCCTCGCCCGCCGGGCAGGCACGCCGATGAGCAGCCCCCCGGATGTCTGCGGGTCGAAGAGCAGGGACGCCGTGACCGGGTCCACGTCTTCCGCGAAGGTCACGTGCTGGCCAGCCCATTCCCGGTTGCGCTCCTCGCCCCCGGTGTGGACCCCCATCGCCGAGCACTCCCGGCCGCCGCCGAGCAACGGCACAGCCCCGGCCTCCACTTCGACGGCAACCCCCGACCGGGAAGCCATCTCCCACAGGTGCCCGAGCAGCCCGAAACCCGTGACATCGGTTGCCGCTCGCACGCTTGCGGCACGGGCCAGGTGCATCGAATGGCGGTTGAGCCGCAGCATCGAGGCGATCGCGCCCTCGAGCCACTCCGGGCGCGCCCTACCCTGCCGCGCCGCCGAGACGATGGTCCCCGTTCCGAGCGGCTTCGTCAGATACAGGATGTCCCCCGGGCGAAGCCCGGCCTTCGTGAAAATCCGCCGCGGATGCACCATCCCCAGCACGCTCATTCCGTACTTCGGTTCCGGGTCCCATACCGTGTGCCCGCCCGCCACGATGCCCCCTGCCTCCACGACCTTCTCGGCCCCTCCTCGCAGGACCGAGGTCTGGACCTCGGCCGGCAGGCTCTCCGGAAACGCCGCGATGTTGAGGGCGAACACCACCTCGCCCCCCATGGCATACACGTCCGACATCGCATTCGCCGCCGCGATCGCCCCGTAGGTGTACGGGTCATCGACGACCGGCGCGAAGAAGTCAAGCGTGGCCACCACCGCCGTCTTCGCGTTGATGCGGTACACGGCAGCGTCATCCGCCACCCCCAGGCCGACCAGGAGGCCGGGGGGTGCCTCAGCGTTGAACAGACCATCGAGCGGCGACAGTACCTGCGCCAGGGCCCCTGGCCCCGCCTTGGATGCTCAACCGCCGCAGGTGGTCAGTTCCGTCATCCGGAAGAGCTCCTCGCGGGTCACCATGCGATCCTAGCAGGCCAGCCCTTCGCCCATCGCCCGGCGCCGCGCTACAGTCGTTGACGATGTCGCGATTCGATGTGATCGTGGTTGGCGCCGGTCCTGCGGGGAGCACGGCCGCCCGCGAGCTCGCGGCTGCAGGCGCCCGCGTCCTTGTGCTCGATCGCGCCGAATTCCCCCGCTACAAGGCCTGTGGTGGTGGTATCCCCCTCCGCACCGGGCGCCTTCTCCCCTTCCCCATCGATTCCGTGATCGAGGACTCTGTCAGTCTCCTCGATGTCGCGTTTCGCGGCCGGCTCCGGTTCGTCCGCGATTCAAGGACGCCCTTCGCCCACATGGTGATGCGAGAACGCTTCGACGCGCTCCTCCTCGAACAGGCGCAGCGTGCTGGCGCAGAATTCCGGCCGGCTACGCCAGTGCGCTCGCTGGAGCAGGGCGCCCGCGTCCGCGTATGCGCCCAGGGCTTCAAGGCGGAGGCCGACCGGCTCGTGTGCGCCGACGGGGCGCATTCTCCTGTCGGCAAAATGGCCGGCTTGGGCCGCGGGCTCGCCGAGTGCGCGGCATGGGAAGTCGAAGTCCGGGCCCCGGCGCCAATCCACGGCGCCTTCCGCTCCACCGCGCTCATCGACCTCGGTTACCACCCCTGGGGCT
Source organism: uncultured Anaerolineaceae bacterium (assembly GCA_964648195.1). Taxonomy (GTDB): domain Bacteria; phylum Chloroflexota; class Dehalococcoidia; order Tepidiformales; family Tepidiformaceae; genus Amarobacter. The sequence continues at coordinate 77,298 of CAZYLL010000008.1, forward strand.
ACGCCTGGGTCTTCCCAAAGGCCGCCGTGCTCTCGATCGGCATCGTCCTCCCGGCGGGCCAGGCGAACACGATGAAGGACCGCGTCGCCGGTTACCTCGATCGCCTCGGCCTCGCCGGGGCGCCGGTGGATATCGCCCGCGGCCACAAGATCCGCTTCCGGCGTGGCGGAGAGCCTATCGCGAACGACGTTGCCCTCCTCGCTGGCGATAGCGCCGGACTCGCCGACGAGTTCACCGAAGAGGGTATCTACTACGCCATCGAGTCCGGCCGCATCGCCGCGCGTAACGTCCTCCGCTCGCTCGCCGGGGAGTCGCCGCTCTGGACGTACCAGGCCGATATCGACCGCGAAGTGATGCCCGAACTCCGCGCCGCCCGGCTCCTCGGCTTCATGTTCTACGGCATGCTTCGCCGCGCTCCGCGGCCGTGGATGTTCGCCAGCTCGAAGCTCCCCTACCTCTGGAACGCCTTCTTCGCCGTCCAGAAGGGCGAATCGACCTATGCGCGCGAGGTTGCCCGTGTGCCCATCCTTCCCGGGCTCGCCGCCCGCATGCTGCGCAACCAGTGACGCTCACCCCTGCAGCGATCATGGAGGCGCTCGAGCCCCTTTACGGCAGGCCGGAACCCATGCCCAGCCACGACCCGCTCGCCGAGCTCATCCTCACGGTGCTCTCGCAAAACACCTCCGATACGAACAGCGGGCGCGCCTTCGTCCAGCTGATGCGGCACTACCCGTCGTGGGAGGCCATCGCCAGTGCCCCCACCGGTGAGCTTGCCGCCACCATCCAGCCCGGGGGACTCGCCCGCCAGAAGGCGCCGCGCATCCAGGCCATCCTCCGCGCGGTGGCCGAACGCTCCCCCGACTGGGACCTCTCCTTTCTGGAGACGATGCCCCTGGAGGAAGCTCGAGCCTGGCTCCGCTCGTTGCCAGGGGTTGGGCCGAAGACGGCAGCGTGTGTCCTGCTCTTTTCCCTTGGGCGGCCAGCGCTCCCGGTCGATACGCACGTCGAGCGCGTGAGCAAGCGCCTCGGGCTCATCCCGGAGAAGGCAACCGCCGAACAGGCCCACGGCCTCCTCGAGGCGCTGGTCGAACCCGCCGACTACTACCGGTTCCACATGCTGCTCATCAAGCATGGCCGCCGGGTCTGTGCCGCCCGGAAGCCCGCCTGCGAACGCTGCCCGCTCCTCGACTGCCCCTCGCGCCTCCCGGGGCTGTAGGATTCGCGCCATACGCATTCCCGCCAGGAAGTCCGAAACATGGAAACAGACCCACTCGGCGCCGGATTCGATGCCGCACGCCTCGAACGCATCACCATGCACCTCAACGCGAACTACATCGAACCGGGCAAGATCGCCGGTTGCCAGGTCCTCGTCTCCCGGCACGGCCAGCCCGCCTACTTCCGCTCATTCGGGCTCATGGATCGCGAGAGGTCGAAGCCGATGGCCAATGACACGATCTTCCGCATCTATTCCATGACCAAACCCATCACGTCGGTCGCGCTCATGACCCTCTACGAGCAGGGTCACTTCCAGCTCAACGACCCCGTTCACCGCTTCATCCCCGAATGGCGCGACCAGAAAGTCTGGGTCTCCGGCGACGGCGACGAGATGGAGCTCAAGGCCCCGGAATCACCCATGACCATGCGCCACGTGTTGAGCCACACCGCCGGGCTCACGTACGGCGCCACGAACCATCCCGTCGACAAGGCCTATCGCAGGCACGGTGTCAACCGCGACCGCTCGGAGACGCTCCGCACCTTCATCGAAAAGCTCGCGCTCGTCCCGCTCCGCTACCAGCCGGGCGAGCGTTGGATGTACTCGTTCGCGACCGACGTATGCGGCTACCTCGTCGAGGCGGTCTCCGGCAAGCCGTTCGACCGGTACCTGCAGGAAACCATCTTCGATCCCCTGGGCATGCGCGATACCTCCTTCTGGGTCCCGCGGGAGAAGTTGCCCCGCTTCGCCGCGAACTATCAGCGACAACCGGACAAGACCCTCAAACTCATCGACGACCCCGAGCGGAGCGCCTACCTCTCGAACCCGGGCTTCCTTTCGGGCGGTGGCGGACTGACCAGCACCACCGCCGATTACTTCCGCTTCTGTGAGATGTTGCGGCGCGGCGGCGAGCTCGACGGAGCGCGCATCCTCGGCCCGCGCACCATCGACCTGATGACCCGCAATCACCTCGCCGGCGGAAAGGACCTCACGCAGATGGCTATCGGCGCCTTCTCCGAGACTGCCTACGAGGGCGTGGGCTTTGGCCTCGGCTTCGCCATGACGCTCGACGAGGTCGACGCCGGCTCGCTCGGAGAAGGCGATTACTACTGGGGCGGCGCCGCCTCGACCATCTTTTGGGTCGATCCGCTCGAGGACCTGGTGGTGATATTCATGACCCAGCTCATGCCCTCGGCCACCTTCAACTTCCGCGGTCAGCTGAAGAACATCATCTATTCTGCCATCGCGGAATGAGCGAACACCGCCCTACCGGGCCTTGATCCGCTCCAGCAACCCTTCGTACTGCATCGGAGTGATCGGCCGGACCACCCGTCCCATCCCCGTCCAGTAGGGCCACTTCCAGTCGCCAGTCGCCCGTGGTTGTTCCACCGGGAACAGGACCGGCTTCTCCTTGCTGGCCAGCATCAGGTGGTAGTGCTCGCCCAGGGGCACGGTCTCGTTCACGAGCCCGATCCAGTACGTCATGTCACCCCCGTCGGGCGTGAACGTCGTCCCGAGGTAGCGGTACTGCCCGCCGAGGGGCCGTGACGCGCTGTTGACGTAACGCGCCTCTGGCCCGAATGCCCGCCGGATGGCCGCTCCGCCCAGCGCGTACAGCCGGTTCGTGCTCAGCGCCTCGTCGAGCGGCACGTCGCCCGTGCCCAGGATGTCTTCGAGGATGAAGTCGTGGTATTCCCGGGCGATGGGGTCCGGGTCGCCATCGAGTGCGTCCACCACGTCGTACCAGGTGAGCGGTATCCAGGGCGCCGGCACGCCCTCCGAGCGCAGCCCGAGCATGACGAACGCCGGGCGCTCGCTCCATTCGCTCGCAACGGCCTCCATCCCCGGCAGCAGGGTCTCATCCGCCCCGGGTTCCACCTGCACCTCCACGAGCACCCTCCTCCCGCCCTCGTACGTGAGGAGCAGGTCGGCGATGCCGGCGTCGGCCAGGCGGGGCTGCACCTCGACCAGCACCGGAGGGTCGCCGCCCAGCCCGGTGGCATGGGCAATCAACGCAGTGAGCATCCGGTGGCCACGCCTCAAGAAGTAGGCGAGGCCGGTAGTGCAGTAGTTCTCGAACGGTGTCGCGGCGGATCCCGGCCGGTACGCCGAGAGCATGGTGAAGAGGTTGTCGGCCATCCTTCCAGTATGTGGCATCGCGCCACAACGGGAGGCAGCCGCAGCGCCCGCTCGCAATTGCTTACGCCTGTAGACAATAACGATCGCGCTCTGCTAACGTTCCATTTGCCTAAGCAATTGAGCGATTCGGCCCACACCACCCGAGGTGACCGCCCACATGGCCGCCATCACGCCCTTCGACAACTACCTGGACCTTGTTGAAGCAGCCCGGGAACTCGCCATCCACCCCCAGAGTCTGCGGCGCCTCATCAAGCAGAAGAAGATCCCCGCCACGCTCTTTGCCGGCAAGTACCTCATCGAGCGAGACAAGCTCGAGATGTTCAAGAGCAACTACGACCCGCGCCCGGGACGGAAGCCCATTCGCCGCCTCCTGTAGGTCCCCGGGGCAGAAAAGCAAAAGGCCGGCAGTTGTGCCGGCCTGCGTCGCAACGGGCAATCTCGCTCCTGCTACTGGAGAATCTCGCCCTGGCTCGTCAGGACCACGAGCGTGATCAGCACCGCCGCTTCCACCGTGAGGAGGAAGCCCACCACACTGAACCAGGCCACCTGCGCGCCGCCGCGCGTGGCGAAGACGGGGATGGTCAGGATAACGGTGCTGGCCAGGAAAATGAGGAGCGAAATCACGCCGAGGCTGTTCGCGCTGATGAGGAACGGCAGGTAGTCGAGCATCAAATCTCCCGGATGCTGGGGCGTATCCGCCACGGTTCAGTGTTCGCTGCGCATTCTACCGGCGTGCCGGTAACGGGAAACTTCTCCCCGCCTTTCTCTCCACAGTCGGTGGGAACCGGCCCCGCGAGACTCGGTAGCCTGTTGCTACTCTGTGCCGCACACTTCCTCGCCTGATCACCCAACAGGAGTGCACCCTTTGCCAACAGCCGCTGAAATCCGCTCTTCCATCGCCGCCGCGTTCGATGCCTACATGGCCGAACTCGAACAGTGCGGCAGCGTGTGGGAGAAAAAGCCGGAAGGCTCGCCCGATGGGGAAGCCGCATGGTGTGCCCGCGAGGTCGCTGAGCACATCGCGAGCGCTGGCCCCTTCTTTGGCGCCGGCATCGCGGCGGCCATCGGTGTGCCCGGGCCCACGCCGGCCCGCATCACCCTCGAGAACTTCGAGGCCGCGATGTCCGAGACGCGCCGCACCCACGGGCTCCTCATGGACGTTGTGGCCCGCATCCAGGATGCGCACATCGGCCAGGAAATCGAGCACCCTCGCCTCGGCAAGAACACCGTGGGCGGCTTCCTCGGCATTGTGGCCCACCACCTGAACGACCACGCGCAGCAGCTGAAGTCCCTGCGCGGCTGACGCCCGGCCGGGGACGGGAAGAGGGCCGCCCCGGGCGGCCCCCTCCGGGATTCGACCGTGAACCGCGGCTACTCGATCACCACCAGCACTTCGCCTTCCCCCACACGGCCGCCCTCGGCAACAGCAATCTCCTTCACCACGCCGTCCGCCGGGGCCTTGATCTCGTTCTCCATCTTCATCGCCTCCAGGAGCAGCAGGACATCGCCCCGCGCCACCGTCTGCCCGACCGAGACCTTGATGGCGAGCACGCGGCCGGCGATCTGAGCCGTGACCGCGCCCTTCACCGCCGCGCGTGGAGCTCCCCCTCCGCCAGCCGCCGGGGTGCGCGCCTCGCGCGGAGCCAGCCCGCCGCCCAGGCGCCCCTCGTATTCGACCGTGAACGGCCGGTAGTCCACCTCAACGGTCATGCCGCTCTGGCGCTCGCTCGCAGGGGGAAGCTGCACGCGGTAGGGCACGCCCCCGGCGTGCACCGTCGCGTATCCCTGCTCCTCCCGTACCTTCACCGGGTATTCGTGCCCATCGACCACGACCTTGTCGCCGCGGACCTCGACCTCGTACTTCCTTCCGCCAATCGTCACCGTCGCCATAGTCCTCTCCTACCGCATCTGCCGTATTCTGCCGAAGCTGCGCCACGGTGGCGTCTCATGGTGGCTCGGAGCCGCCACCGGGGCCGGCGAGGCCGCGGCCGCCTTTTTTTCGCTGATAACCATAGCGCCGACGATGGCCGCCACCAGCTCCCGCTCCGGCCCACCGCCCTCCCGGCGCCACTGCAAGAACTCCTTCGCCGGCTGCGGGAACATCACGTAGCTCAGGACATCGTCGATGTTCCCGGCGAGGTCTCCGATCTCGGCCTTCGCCGCCTCCAGCTCGGGCGCGAGGTCGTCAGCCGGCCGGTGCGTGATCGGCTCTTCGTCGCCGAGCACCTGCTTCAAGACCTCCGGCGCGATCGGCGCCGCGGTCGCGCCGTACATGCCCCTGGCCAGGTTCCTGGTCTCCTTCGTCACGGTCCCGTACCGCTTCCCTGTCAGGACGTTGAGGACGGCCTGGGTCCCAACGATCTGCGAGCTCGGGGTGACCAACGGTGGGTACCCCAGGTCGGCCCGCACGCGCGCATTCTCGGCCAGCACATCGGGCAGCTTGTGCTCCGCGCCCTGTTCGCGCAGCTGCCCCACCAGGTTCGAGATCATCCCGCCGGGTACCTGGTGAGCCAGCACGCCCGCATCAATCCCGAGGAGCCCGCTCTCGAATTTCCAGTACTTCTTCCGCACTCCCCGGAAGTACTCCGCCAGCTGGCCCAGCTTCTCCATGTCGAGGCCCGTGGCGTGCTCGGGATCTTCCGCCAGCGCGGCCACCAGCGTCTCCGTGGCCGGCTGGCTCGTGCCCCCCGCCAGCGGGCTGATGGCGCAGTCGATGACGTCGGCGCCGGCCTGCACACCCATGAGGTAGGCCATCTCCGAGTACCCTGAGGTGTCGTGGCAGTGCATCTGCAGGAGCTTATCGGGGTGGTCCTGCTTGATCCGGCTCACGAGCGCCCTGGCCATCATCGGGCTCAGCAGCCCGGCCATGTCCTTGATGCACAGTGAGTCCGCGCCCATCTCCACCATCCGGTCGGCCATCTCCGCGTACGCGTCAACCGTATGGACCGGGCTGATGGTATAGCAGATGGTGCCCTGGACGTGGCCGCCTGCTCGCTTCACCGCATCGAACGCCGTTTCGAGGTTTCGCGTGTCATTCAGCGCATCGAAGATCCGGAAGATGTCCATCCCGTTCGCTACCGCGCGCTCGCAGAACTCCCGGACCACGTCATCGGCATAGTGACGGTAGCCCACCGCGTTTTGGCCGCGAAGCAGCATCTGGGTGGGCGTGCGCTTTAGCCGCTTCTTGATTTCGCGCAGGCGCTCCCAGGGGTCCTCCTTCAGGAATCGCAGACAGGTGTCGAAGGTCGCGCCGCCCCAGCACTCGATGCTGTGGTAGCCGATTGAGTCCATGAGCTCGAGGGCGGGGATCATGTCCTCCGTGCGCATGCGAGTCGCGAGTAGCGACTGGTGGCCATCCCGGATGGCCGTTTCCATGATGCCGATCCTGGTCATCTTGTCGTCCGTGGAGAGGGATTGCGAAGCCCCACCGCGAGGCGGGCACGATAGCCCAACCCTACCACCGGGCCCCCTTCCGCGCGATGACGGCGGCCCGTGTCTGGTCGTCGCCGGCCGGCCTTCCCCGCTTCCGATGGCGGAAATCCCCTATGGCCCGCTTCACACGCCACACCCCGCTGCGTGGTTCCACGGACGAACCCCTGGCGCCTGGCAGTCCAGGCTGAAGCTGTCCCGGTGAAGTAAACGCCGCGCGGATGTGTAAGAAATCCACGCCCACCCGGTCGTAGAGACAACAGCGTACTGGAGGGTACCAACATGAACCGGAAGAAACTGTCCTTGCTGACCGCAACCGCAGCGGCGGTCCCGGCCGTGGCCCGGCCCGGGTCCGGTCGCGGCCGCTGACCTCCTCCACAACCCGGGGGACCCACCCCAGCATTTCCCGGACTCCGCCAGGGAGTCCCCCGGCGGCGCTCTCTGTGTTCCCTGTAGCCTTCCGCGCCAGCGCCGGTGAAGATGGAAGAGGAAGGTGGAAGAGATGGATCCGGCCCTCTCCCGGGCTCGCGTGGTGTTCATGGGCTCGCCGCAGTTCGCGGTGCCTTCGCTGCGCGCGCTGGTCGCCGCCGGTTGCGACGTTGCAGCAGCGGTCACCCAGCCCGACCGGCCCGCGGGGCGTGGCGGGCGGGTGCAGCCCCCCGCTGTCAAGCTTGCCGCACGCGAATGCGGCATCCCCGTCCTCCAACCGGAATCCCTTCGCGATGACGGTGTCTTCGAACAGCTTCGCGGCCTCCAAACCGATGTCTTCGTCGTCGCTGCCTACGGCAAGATCCTTCCCCAGGCCATCCTCGACATCCCTCCGCATGGCTGCCTGAACGTCCACGCCTCGCTGCTCCCCCGTTGGCGCGGCGCTTCGCCGATCACTGCCGCCATCCTGGAGGGCGACCAGGTGACCGGCGTCAGCATCATGAAACTCGTCCGCAGGATGGACGCCGGTCCGGTCCTCTCCCGCGTCGAAACGCCCATACTGCCCGGCGACACGGCCGGGTCGCTCGAAGGACGCCTGGCAGACCTGGGCGCCGGGGAACTCGTCCGGGTCCTCCCCAAATGGCTTTCGGGCGAAATCAAGCCTCTCCCGCAGGACGAGTCGGCGGCAACGTACTGCGGCCTCGTCCGCAAGGACGACGGCCACCTCAGGGCAGCCATGCAGGCGGCCGAGGCCGAGCGCGCCGTCCGCGCATACAACCCCTGGCCAGGCGCCTTCGTGATCTATCGTTCCGAACGGCTCGCCATCTGGCGCGCGCGAATCGAGCCCGGCGAACCCCCTTCCCCCGGGACAACCGCCATCATCGGCAGGCTGCCCGCGATCGCCTTCGCCGGTGGATGGCTGCTGCTCGAGGAAGTTCAGCGGCCCGGTGGCAGGCGGCTCACCGGCGAGCAGTTCCTCGCAGGCGAACGGGGTGCTCTCGATGCGCAGGTGGGCCTCGCATGACCGGTCGCCAGGTTTCGCTCTACCGCATGCTCCCTGAAGAAGTTGATGCGCTGGTGGCCCAACTCGGACAGCCGGGCTACCGCGCCTCACAGCTCCTCCGCGCCGCGTGGCACGACTCACCGGCTTCCCTCGACGACGTCCGCCAGCTCCCGGCGGCGTTCCGTTCCCGGCTGCGCGAACACCTCACGCTCGACCTGGCGATGGAGGTGCGCCGCGTGGCCAGCGAGGACGGCCTCACGACCAAGCTCCTCCTCCGCATGCACGACGGGACGCTCATCGAGACCGTCCTGATGCAATACCCCGAACCGGGCGACCGCCACCCGCGCTCGACCGTCTGTGTCTCGACTCAGGCCGGGTGCGCTATGGGATGCGTCTTCTGCGCGACCGGGCAGATGGGCTTCGAGCGCAACCTCCGGGCGGAGGAGATCGTGGCACAGGTGCTGCATGTCTCTCGCTTCCTGCGCGAGCGGGGCGAGCACGTCACCAACGTCGTCTTCATGGGTATGGGCGAACCGCTCGCCAACTACGCTGAGACCATCCGGGCCGTGCGGCTGCTCACCCATCCCCGGGCGTTCGGCCTCGGTCAGCGCCACGTCACCATCTCAACCGTCGGGCTCATCCATGCCATCGACCGCCTCGCTGGCGAAGGCCTCCAGGTCGGGCTGGCGATTTCCCTGCACGCGCCCAGCGATGCGTTGCGTCAGCGCCTGGTACCCACAGCCGGCCCCACGTCCGTGGGCGACCTTGTCTCCGCCGCCAGGCGCTACTTCCGGAAGACAGGCCGCCGGGTGACGTTCGAATACGCGCTCATCGCAGGGGAGAACGACGCTGAGGAGCACGCAACCGCACTGGCGCGCTTGCTGAAGGGCTCGGGCATCCACGTGAACCTGATCCCCGTGAACCCCACGGCCGGCGGTTTCGGCCGCCCCCAGCGGCGCGCAGTCCTCGCCTTCGAGCGCGTGCTGCGCGAGGCAGGAGTGAACTGCACCGTCCGGGTCGAAAAGGGAACCGAAATCTCGGCGGCCTGCGGACAGCTTCGCACCGACGAAACCAACCGGCTGCTTTCCGAGTCCGAAATCAGCCAGTCACCCGTCGTACCACGGCGCGGACCCCGGCAAGCAGCACTTTCCCCAATACCATCCCAAATCCAATAGCGACGGCCGACCGCATGTCGAGCAGCGTGTGGACATCCCCCCGCACCACCGGCGAGATCAGGATGCCCGTGCGCACTTCGTCCACAGCCACCGAGCGGCCGGCGACGATCCCGGCCGAGGACTGGCGGATGGTTCCCCGGTCGAACCGCGCCACACCCACGGCGCTCTTGTCGATGGTCACCTCGTCCGCATGCACGCGGCGGATGGCGCTCCGGTCGAGGCTCAGGCGTGTCGTCGTCACCTCCTCATACCGCTCCTCGGAGACCTTTGCCGAAGCGCCATTGTTGTTCGCCATGGGCTGCACCTCGCCGTCACCGTAGACCGGGCACCGGGAAGACGCAATCCTGAAGGCGATGCGTACCGAGGACTTCGCCTTCGAACTCCCCGCCGGGTTGATCGCGCAACAGCCGGCGGAGCCCCGTGACAGCGCCCGCCTTATGGTCTTGCACGTTGGCCGTCGCGCCATCGAACACCACGCCGTCCGCGAGCTCCCCGGCCTCCTCACCCCCGGCGACCTCCTCGTTGTGAACGACACCCGCGTCATGGCTGCCCGCCTCCTCGGCCGCCGCGAAGATACCGGCGGCGCCGTCGAGGCGCTCCTGGTCCGTCCCTTCACCGGCACCTGCTGGGAGGTCATGTTCCGGCCCGCGAGGCGCGCCCTGCCCGGTCGCCGCTTCGTCTTCGAAACCCACGAGGGCCCCCTTGGGGCAGTCGTCGCAGGCCGGGCGAAGGAAACCGTGGTCCTCGAATTCGACCACCCGTTCGACCCTGCAACGGTTGGGTCGGTCCCGCTCCCCCCGTACATTCATGATTTCCACGGCGACCCCGAGCGCTACCAGACAATCTACTCCCGCGAAGCACGAAGCGCCGCCGCCCCGACCGCCGGCCTCCACTTCACGCCCGGGTTGCTCGGACGGCTCGAAGCGCGCGGGATAGAGCGCACGGCGGTCACCCTTGAAGTCGGACCCGGCACGTTCAAACCCGTATCCGTCGACGACCCGCGCGAACACCAGCTCCACGCCGAACACGTCACCGTCCCTCCCGCTGCCGCCGAGGCCATCAGCCGCGCGAAGGCCGGGAGGCGCCGCGTGGTTGCCATCGGCACGACCGTGGTACGCACACTCGAGCACGTCGCCCGCGAGCGCGGTTCGATCGTGCCGTATGAGGGCTGGACCTCGCTCCGCATCCTCCCGGGGGACCCTTTCCGCATGGTCGATGTGCTCATGACCAACTTCCATCTGCCGCGCTCGACGCTGCTGATGCTGGTGTGTGCCTTTGGTGGGACGGAGTTCGTGCTGAGCGCGTATCGAGAGGCCGTGCGCGAACGCTACCGCTTCTACAGCTTCGGCGATGCGATGCTGCTACTCCCCTGACGGGTCCTCGGCGGGTGGAGCTTCGGCGCGCGGTGGGCCCGGCCGGACGGCACCCTCAGGAAGCGCCGTCGAGGCGAGCACGTGCGTCTCCCAGTCGTACCGGCCCCGGAGCTCATCTCTCACCGACCCTTCCCAGAGCGGCACCCCCAGGAAGTATGCCGCACGCCCCAGGAGATGAGCCGCGATTGGGGCGGTGAGCAGCACGAATGCGATCGCCGCCACCGCCCGCGTGCTCACGCTGAAGGTCGAAAAATGCACGGCAGTCCCGAGCAGGACCAGCCCGGCCCCCAGCGTGGCCGCCTTCGTTGTCGCCTGCATCCTCGTGAACAGGTCGGGCATGCGCAGCACACCGATAGATGCAATCAGCATCAGCGCCGACCCCATCAGCACCAGCACTCCCGTGACGACTGCCACCACTACACTCCCCCTCCACGGCCGGTACCCTTCTCGATGAAGTATGCGAACGAGATGGTTGCGATGAACGTCACCAGCGTCAGCACGATCCCCACGTCCAGGTAGGCGGTCCGCCCCGTCGACATCGAGTAGACGGCGAGCATCCCCAATCCGAGCATCGTGATGAGGTCGAGCGCCACCACGCGGTCGGGAAGGCTCGGGCCACGCACAAGCCGCACCACTGCGAGCACCAGCCCGGCGCTCATCATCGCCATCGCGCTGACCTCGATGAACCCGTCGACCGGGAACGTCCCGTTCATAGCGAGAGCCTCCGGATGCGGCGCTCGAAACCCGACTTCACCGCCTCCCGGCTCGCCTCGGGGTCTGCGGCGTACATGTCGTGGATGTAGAGCACCTTCCGGTCGCGCGAGACGTCGAGCGAGAGTGTGCCGGGAGTGAGCGTCAGAAGGTTCGCAAACGCCGTAATCTGGCCGTCTCCCTTCGCATCGAGCGGGACCGCGATCACACCCGGCGCGAACCGGGGCCGGGGAGAGAGCACGTCGCGCGCCATGCGCAGGTTGGCCACCACCAGCTCCCACAGGAAGAAGCCGATGAAGCCAAAGAGCACGATGGCCTTGCGCAGGTAATCGTTCCCCGGTGCACGCACGAAGAGGGTGATGAGCGTGCCCAGCAACAGCCCCACCGTCAGCTGGCCACCGGTGAACTCGCCGTTCACAGCGGTCCAGGCCAGCGCCAGCAGGAGTATCCACAGCAGGCCGATCATTCGGAGCCTCCCAGTACGGCCGTGATGTATTGGTCCGGCTCCATGAGCTGGCTGGCCGCTTCCTCTGCTGCCGAAAGGAACGGCTCGGCCGCGAACCCGATGACGAGTGTGAGCAGGGCCATCCCCGCGATCGGGGCGTAATGCCAGCCATTCGCTTTTCCGGGCGGCGAGGCGGGCTGCACGGGCGCTGGCTTGAGGAACGCCTCGACGAAGATCTTGGTCATCGATAGCAGGGTGAGGAGCCCCACCCCGAGCGCGAACCCCAGCGCCACGAATTCCCGCTCGTCCGCCGCCGCCCGGACCAGTACGAACTTCGCAAAGAAGCCTGAGAGCGGCGGTATCCCCCCGAGGCTGAATGCCGGGATGAAGAACAGTGCGGCCAGCAGCGGTGTGCTCTTCGCCAGGCCGCCCACGTGCGCCAGTTCATACGAACCCCCGAGCCGCCGGATCAGCCCCGCCACGAAGAACAGGTTCGTCTTCACGATGATGTGGTGGCCGATGTAGAAGATGGACCCGGCAAGCGCCAGCGGCGTGAACAGCGCCAGCCCGAGTGTCATGTAGCCGATCTGGCTGATGATGTGGAACGAGAGGATGCGCTTCACATCGTTGTGCGAGACGGCCCCCAGCACACCGGTGACCATCGTTGCGACCGAGAGCCACAGCAGGATGGCGTGGGTGTAACCCACATCGGTGGTGAAGATCAGGGTGAACACACGAATAAGCGCATACACGCCCACCTTGGTAAGCAGGCCCGCGAACAATGCAGCGACTGGTGCGGGCGCCGTGTGATAGGACGCGGGCAGCCAGAAGAAGAGGGGAAACATCGCCGCCTTTATCCCGAACGACGTGAGGAACAGCATCGCGATCGCCGTCATGTAGCCGTCCGACTCCGCCTCGGCAACCCGGAGCGAGAGGCCGGCCATGTTGAGCGTCCCGGTTGCCGCATACAGCAGCCCCACGCCGCTCAGGAACAGGACGGAAGAAACCAGGTTCAGCGCGACGTACTTGAGCGCACCCTCCACCTGCGGCCGGCGCCCGCCAAGTGCCATGATCACGAACGAGGCGACGAGCAGCACCTCGAACCAGACGTAGAGGTTGAACAGGTCGCCCGTCAGGAACGCCCCGCACACGCCCAGCACGAGGATGTTCATGAGCGGGTAGTACCCGTACCGCTCGCGATCCGCGTCGATCGTGCCCACGGAATACGCGGTCGCAGCCAGGCCCACGATGGCGGCCAGCATCACCATGATCGCTGCGAAGAGATCGGCCACGAGGGTGATCCCGAACGGCGCAGGCCAGTTCCCGGCCTGGAGGACGAGAATGTCGCCGCCCCATGTCGCCCAAAGCAGCCAGCCGGCGGCTCCCGTCAGGGCCACCATCCCGGTGAGCGCGATCGTCTCCTGCGTTCGCCGGTTGGGAAGGCACGCGAGTGCCGCAACCGACGATGCGACCATGACGATGAGCGGAAGCCCCACGAGCCAGCTCATGCGTCTGCCTCCACCTTCGCAAGGCTGATGCTCGGGTCCTCGGTTGTCCGCAGCGAGTCGACGTCTTCGCTACCCGATTCCCGGTAGACGCGGTAGGCGAGCGCCATCGCGAACGCCTGCAGACCGAAGCCGATCACGATCGCGGTCAGAATGAGCGCCTGCGGGACCGGGTCGGCAAACGGCGCCGGCGGCACGGTCTCTCCTGTTTCCATCAGGGGTGGCCGGCCCCGCACCAGGCCCGCCGCAGTGAAGATGAGCAGGTTCGCCCCGTTGGTGAGCAGGGCCAGCCCGACAATGACCTTCACCAGGCTCCGGCGCAGCAGCAGGTAGAGCCCGGCCGCGTACAGAACACCTACCGTGAGGGCGAGGAGCAGCTCCATCACTCGTCCTCCATCAGCGGGAGGATGATGTTCAACACCACTCCGACGACGACGAAATACACCCCGGCGTCGAAAAGTAGCGGCGTACCCAGCTTCAGGTTCGCCGTCCCCGGTGTGTCGAGCGTCATCCAGTGCCCGGTCAGGATTGGGTCGCCGGCGAACACCCCGATCAGTGCGGCCACGAGGGCAATCGCCAGGCCACCCGCGATAAGAAATAGTGGCGAGACCCGCAGCGCCCGCCGTGCCCCGCCCGGTCCCAGGGCCAGCGCATGAAGCACGAACGCACTCGCCGCCATCAACCCGCCCGCGAATCCGCCTCCCGGCTCGTTGTGCCCGCGCCACAGCAGGAAGACCGATGCCACGAGCAGCAACGACGCCAGGAATCGCATCATGTTCCGCAGGATCAGCGAGTTCACTTCGCCTCACCCCGCTTCAGCTTCAGCATCGCGACCACGCCGAGCGCCGCCACTGCAATCACAATGATCTCTCCGAGTGTGTCCAGCGCCCGGAAGTCAACAAGGATGACGTTGACCACGTTCCGCCCGTGGGCCAGCGGCTTGCTCGTCTCCGCGAAGTATTGCGTCAGCGAGTGGTCCGACCTGTGGGTGATTGAGGCAAGCACCAGGACCGACATCAGTGCGCCCGCCGCGATGGAGAGGACCGCGTCGCGAACCCGCGTCGAAACCGCTGACACATCCGCGAGCCGGGGGAGCCGGTAGAACACCAGCACGAACAGCAAGACGGTGAGCGTCTCCACGAGGAACTGCGTCAGCGCCAGGTCCGGCGCACCGAAGAACGCGTAGACGAGCGCGACGCCAAATCCGACTGCGCCGAGCGCAGCCACCGCCGTGAGCCGGTCGCGCGCGCGGATGGCCAGGCCTGCGCCGGAGATGATCACGGCCGCAATCACTCCCTCGTAGAAGGCGATGTCCCCGTAGCTGTTGCCGAGATCCACGCCGCCGCGCGCGGCGATGGCTGCCGCCACCAGCGCTGCCGCCGTCGCAAGCGTTACGGCGAGGTACAGGCGCAGGTAGCCGTTCTGCAACAGGTGCGTCTGCTGGCGGGCCACGCGGTTGAGGTTCAGGAGCGACCACTCGTAGAGCTCGCCGGGGCGGAACGGACCGGCGGCGTTTACGCCCCGCTCGCTCAGCGGCCCGATGCGCGGCCACGACCAGACCACTGCCGCGGCGACGCCGACCGAGACCACGCTCAGCAGCAATGCCATGTTGAAGCCGTGCCAGAGCGCCAGCTTCACCTTCACGGGTTCGCCGGCGATTGCACCCGCTGCCGGGCTCACGATATCCGTCCCGATGATGCCCGGGGCGACTGCAAGCCCAACCGAGAGTATGGACAGCAGGACCGGCCCCACCAGCATCTCGGGCGGCGACTCGTGTGGTGTGTGAGGGGTCTGCAACGTCCCGATGAGTACCCGGGCAACCATTCCGGCCGCTGCAGCGAAGAGCGCCCCTCCGGCTACGACTGCGGCAAGGACAGCCAGTTCCCCAGTGCGATCGAAATGCAGCGCTGCCTCGATGAGCGCCTCTTTGCCGATGAATGCCAGTACCGGCCCAAACCCGGCCAGCGACACGGCTCCAATCGCCAGCGCAGCCGCGGTTACCGGCATGGCCCTGGACAGTCCACCGAGGGCGTTGATATCGCGCGTGCCCGTGCCGTGGTCGATGCTCCCGGCGGCCAGGAATAGCGTCCCCTTGTACAGCGCGTGCGCCAGCAGGAACACCACCGCCCCCTTCACCGCCAGCCCGGTGCCGATGCCCAGGAGTAACACCAGCAGCCCGAGGGCCCCGACGGTCGAGTACGCGAGAATGAGCTTTAGATCGCGTTGGTGTAGCGCCACATACCCGCCAACCACCATGGTCACCGCCCCGAACGTCGTAAGCGCGAAGGTCCACTCCGTGGTTCCGCCCAGCGCCGGGTGCAGTCGCGCCAGCAGATACACACCGGCCTTCACCATCGTCGCGGAATGCAGGTAGGCGCTCACCGGGGT
Organism: uncultured Anaerolineaceae bacterium; assembly: GCA_964648195.1. Lineage (GTDB taxonomy): Bacteria > Chloroflexota > Dehalococcoidia > Tepidiformales > Tepidiformaceae > Amarobacter. The sequence continues at coordinate 93,108 of CAZYLL010000008.1, forward strand.
TGGTGCCGCCATCGCCCCGGGCAGCCAGAAGTGGAACGGAAACTGGGCCGACTTGGTGAACGCTCCGGCCAGCACCAGCAAAAGGATCGCAAGGTACCACCCGGATCCGGTGAGGGCACCGGCTCCTGCCGTCACCCGGGAGATGTCGTAGGTACCTGCCTCGATACCGATCAGCGCGAACCCGGCCAGGAGGGCGAGCCCGCCTCCGCCCGTCACCAGCAGGGCTTGTGTCGCCGCTTTCCGCGCCTCGGGTTTTTCCGATTCAAACGAAATGAGCAGGAACGATGTGATGCTGGTGAGTTCCCAGAACACGAAAAGGGTAATCAGGTCGTTGGCCAGCACCAGTCCAAGCATCGATGCCATGAAGCCGAACAGGTAGGCCATGAAGCGGCCCAGGCCCGGCTTCCCGCGCAAGTACTCCCCTGCGTACAGCACCACCACGGCGCCCATGCCGCTCACCAGGAGTGCCATGAGCAGTGAAAGCCCATCGGCGCGCAGGGCGAATGCGATGCCGAGCGTGGGGATCCATTCGCGGCTGAAGATCACCGTCCCACCGTCGGCCACCTCGGGCACGAGCGAGAGGAAGTATGCGAAGCTGGCCGCCGGGGGGCCGGCCGCCAACCACCGCCCCGCGCGCCAGCGCCAGGTGGGGAGGAATGGGGCGGCAAGCGCTATCGCGAAGCCGCACAGCGCAAAGACTGCCAGCGCCATGAGAGGTCACCCATCGTAACTGGGCAGCCACCCGGTGAGTTTGGGGGCGATGCGAAACGGTACAGTAGCCGTGACCCCGGGTGAAGGTCCGGATTCGGGAGCGCGGCAAACATGGCCTCGATGCCTGTCGCCAGCGGCAGCCAACCGCATGCACCCGGCTGCCGGCGCCGTCGTTCCATTCGAGCCTAGCAAAGCCCTTGTTGCGGGCGCAAAGAGCGCGCTTACGCCGTCCACTCGCCCAGGAGCTTCCGCAGGTTTGCCATTTCGATTGCCGCCTGCGCCGCCTCTTCGCCCTTGTGGCCGTCTTTCCCACCGCAGCGCGAGAGCGCCTGCTCCACGTTGTCGACGGTCAGCACGCCGAAGATCACCGGTACGCCCGTTTCGCGTGAGACCGCTGCGATTCCTTCGGCCGCACCCCCGGCAACGTACTCGAAATGGGCTGTCTCCCCCCGGATGACCGCTCCGAGACAGATCACTGCGTCGAACTTGCCCGAACTCGCCGCCCAGCGCGCGGCCGTGGGGATCTCGAATGCGCCGGGCACCCACGCCACCGTCACGTCGCCGTTTGCCACTCCCCGCTCGCCCAGCCGGCGCTCCGTTCCCTCCAGTAGCCTGCGGGTCACAAATTCATTCCAGCGCGCGACCACCACGCAAATCCGGAGCCCCGCACCTTCCAGCGCTCCCTCAAGCACTGGCATCACGGTCCCTCCGCGCTGACTGGCTCCAGGCCGTCGAGCAGGTGGCCCATGCGCTGACGCTTCGTATCGAGGTACCGGATGTTGAACTGGTTTGGGGTGGTCACGATCGGCACGCGCTCCACCACCTCCAGGCCGTAGGCCTCCAGGCCCGCCCGCTTTGCCGGGTTGTTCGTGATGAGCCGCATCTTCCGGACGCCGATGTCGCGCAGGATCTGCATGCCGATGCCGTAGTCGCGCCGGTCGGCCGGGAACCCGAGCGCAAGGTTCGCATCGACGGTGTCCAGGCCCTGGTCCTGGAGCTCGTAGGTCCGGAGTTTATTGTGCAGGCCGATGCCCCGGCCTTCCTGGCGCATGTAGAGGAAGACCCCGCCCTCTTCAGCAATCATCTTCAGCGCACGGTCCTTCTGCTCGCCACAGTCGCAGCGCATCGACCCGAACACGTCCCCCGTGACGCACTGGTCGTGCACACGCACCAGCGTGGGTTTCTCCGCGTCGATGGGGCCTTTCACCAGGGCGACATGCTCGTCCGGGTGGTTTTCCGCCTTGTAGCCCAGGATCATCATGTCGCCGAACGGTGTCGGCAGCCGGGTCTCGGCCACCCTGGCGATGAGTTTCTCCGTGCGAAGGCGGTACTTGATCAGGTCGTTCACGGTGACGATGCGGAGCCCGTGCCTCCGCGCGAACCGCCTGAGGTCCGGCATCCGCGCCATCTCGCCGTCCATTTTCATGATTTCGCAGATAACGGCGCCCGGGTAGAGGCCCGCCATGCGTGCCAGGTCCACGCTCGCCTCGGTCTGGCCAGCGCGGACCAGCACCCCGCCCTTGCGCGCCCGCAGCGGGAACATGTGGCCCGGCCGCGCCAGGTCCTCCGGTTTCGTCTCCGGGTCGATGATCACCTGCACCGTGCGCGCGCGGTCGGCCGCGCTGATCCCCGTCGTCACCCCGGTCCGGGCTTCCACCGAGACGGTGAATGGTGTGCCGAAGCCCGAGTTGTTCGCCGTCGGGTCGACCATCAGCGGCAGCTTCAGTTGTTCGCAGCGCTCCTCGGTGATCGAGCAGCAAATCAGCCCCCGGCCGTACTTCGCCATGAAGTTGATGTGGTCGGGGGTCACGAACTGCGCCGCAATGCACAGGTCACCCTCGTTCTCGCGGTCCTCGTCATCGGTGATGATGACGAACTTCCCCCGGCGATACTCCTCGATCGCCTCGGGCACCGTGGCCATCACCGGGTCGCGTTCGGTCATTTCCGTGCCTCCTCTTCACGCGCCACCAGCATGTTCTCCACATACCGCGCGATGATGTCGGTCTCGAGGTTGATGCGATCGCCCGGCTTGCGGCGTACCAGGTTGGTGTGCTCCTGCGTGTACTGGACCAGCGAGACCGAAAAGCTCTCCTCATCTTTCGCCACGATTGTCAGGCTGATCCCGTCGATGCAGACCGGGCCCTTCACCACCATGTACCTCAGGAGTTCCCGCGGGGCGAGGAATCTAGCGATGATCGCCTCACCTTCTGGTGTCAGCGAGTGGAGCGTCCCCGTGGCCTCCACCACCCCCCGGACGATGTGGCCACTCAGCCGATCCGTCGGGCGCACACTGCGCTCCAGGTTCACCAGGTCCCCGGGTTTCAGGTCGCCCAGGTTCGACCGCCGGTACGTCTCCGGCATGAGGTTTGCGAAGAACGTGTCGCCGTCCATCCGGGCGACCGTCAGGTCGACGCCGTTGATGGCGATCGAATCGCCCAGCTTGCTGTCGCTGAGTACGAATGGGGCGCGGATGCGAAGTGTCCCCTCGCCGGCCTCCACCACCGTCCCGACCTCTTCGATGATCCCGGTGAACATCAGTACGCCCCCCGGGGGGAGTTGCGAATCACCGTCAGTGGAGTGGAAGTCATCGGCGCTGCCCCTGGTAATCTCGACGAACGCGGGGCAGGGGGAGATTGGCGCGCCGGGTATGCGAGCCAGCGGTTCCCCGTGCGCAGGGCACAGGCAACCGCAACTGTTCTCTCCCATCCGGACTCTGACCGTCGGCCCCGGAGTTTCACCGGGTCAGTCCTCCCCCGGAGGGAAGGAGTCGCGGGCTTTCACCGCCGGTGGGGAATTTCACCCCGCCCCGAGAACATCACCTGTATCGTTAGTGGCGGGCTAAGGAGTTGTCAATAGCGCTCTCGCCTTCGGTGAACCGCTTCACACCCGCTGCTTGCGCGTAAACTCCGCACATGGCCTTCGAAGTCCGTCCCGCACACCCCGAAGAGATGCCCGAAGTGATCCGCGTTGTCTCGCGCGAACTCGCCATGCCTCCCGATGCGTTCGAAGGAATGGACCCTGGCTGGACGCTCTGTGGCATCGCCGATGGCTCGGTGGCAACCACCTATGCGGCCTGGCCGCTGACGATCCGCTTCAACGGTCGCGCCGTGCCCATGGCCGGAGTCACCTGGGTCTCCACTCACCCCGCACACCGCCGCAAGGGGCATCTGCGCGCGGTTGTCCGCAAGCACTTCGAGCAGCTCCACGAAGAAGGCCGGGTCGCAATGGCTGGCCTCCACCCCGCTGCCGCGGCCATCTACCGGCGCTACGGCTACGGCACCATCACCGAGCGCCGCACCTACCGTTTCGACCCCCGCGACCTGGTGTTCGCGCATCCGGCCGAACTCCCCGGGCGCCTCCGCGAGGTGGATCCCGAAGCGGAGTTCGGCCTGCTGGTGGATATCTACCGGCGCTACCGCGAGGACCGCAATGCCCTCGTGCACCGCGGGCGCGCCATGTGGCTCTCGGGGCCCCTCGCGGCGCCACCAGGCGGCATGCGCCAGGCTGTGCTGGCCTACGAGGAGGAAGGTGACGCGCTCGGGTATGTGGTGTTCCACCACGGTCCCGGGCTTGTCCGCCACGGGGCAGGCCCCGGCCAGCAGCTGCGCGTCGAGGACTTCTTTGCGCTCACCGCGAACGCCACGCGCGCGCTCTGGCGTGCCCTTGCCAGCTACGACGCGGTCGGCGAAATCACCTGGAACAACGCAGGTCCGGATGACCCCCTGCCGCACATGCTCGTCGAACCGCGAATGCTCAATCCAAGCGTCCGCGATGGCATCATGGCGCGCCTCGTCTCGGTCGAGCGGGCGCTTGAGCTCCGCCCTTACCCGGTCGATGCCGAGGTGACCTTCCGGCTGGTGGATGAAGTGTGCCCGTGGAATGCCGGGGAATGGCGGCTTTCCACGGCGGCTGAAGGCGGGGCGATGCGGCGTGCCGATGGCGAACGCATGGATGCCACCCTCGGCCCGGATACACTCGCGCAGGTCGCCTGGGGCTTTCTCCGCCCCTCGGTCGCCTGGCGCGCCGGGCTGCTCGACGTGGAGAACCCCCGTGTCCTGGAGCGCTGGGACAACGCGTTCCGGACGGCCTACCCGCCGCACGAAGCCGAACACACCTGGTAGCTCTCCCGGTCCCCGTTGCCCGGCCGCCTCAACCCCGCTCAGCGCGCGGCTTTCGGCGCGATCTCCAGCAGCTTGGCCAGCACGTCGTAGGTGGCGTACGCGTCGGCAAGTGCACCGTGCTCACCCATCCTCCCGATGCCCAGGCGGTCGGCGACGTGGCCCAGGTTGAAGCGGTCGACCTGCCCGTTCCCGCGAAGCAGGCTCCGCGCAATCGGCTGGACGTCGAGCGCGACCGTCGCGAATGGCCACGGCTGTTGGAGTCGCCGGAACGCCTCGACCAGGAACGCCATGTCCTGGCCAATACCCCAGCCCGCGATTACGGCATCCCGGCCGAGCTGCGCGAACCGCTCCACGGCCTCCTCCAATTCGAGCGCCGATTTCCACGTTTTCGCGCTGTATCCCACCACCTTGAGAGCGCCAGGTACCGCGTTGCCGATATGGCGCGGCTTCACGCGCGCCCCCCACGCCTCTTCTTCCGGAATGCCCCGCGTGAGCGCCGCCCTCACCCCGCCAACGTCCAGGATCTCGTGCATCTGGGCGTTCGGGCCGCTCATCTCCAGGTCCACCACAAACAGCGACCGCAGTCCTTCCAGGTCTTCGGGGGCGCCTGGCTCAGCCGTCAGCCGGCCGTCCGGTTCGAGCCGGCGCAGGCCGGCGGCGAGCGTCGCCAGGAGATGCTGCATCGAGACCTCAGATGCGCCGGAGCTCGCGTGAACTCACGGCAAGGATCAGCGTGAGGGCCGCGGCCACCAGCATCCAGGCGCCAATTACGTGTGGCACCCCCCACCGGTCGATCATAGCGCCCATCAGAAGCCCGGCGAAGGGCGTCATCCCCCACGTCATCGTCTGGAGCGACACCACCCGCGACCGGTATTCCGGCGCAGCCTTCATCTGCATCAGCGATGAGTTGAGGGCCGCATACACGCTGTGGAAGATGCCCGCCACCGCCAGCGCGGCCACCGCCAGCCACAGGTGCCGCGTCAGCGTGAAGGCGCCGACCGAGAGGCAATAGAACAGGCACGCCCACATCATCCACTGCCCGATGCGCGGCCGGTTCGATGCCACCGCCACGATCGCCCCGCCCAGGAGCGACCCGAGCCCCACGGCGGCCGCCAGGTACCCGTAGGCGTTCGCGCCGCTGTTCAACACGTTCGTCGCAAAGAGCGGCAGGAAGCTCACGTACGGGTACACCAGCACGCTCGGGAGAATCGCCATGGTCACGATCAGCGCCATGCGCCGGTCCCGCACCACATACGCCAGGCCCGAGGCAACGCTGGCGAACACCCCTTCGCGCTCTTCTACCAGCTCCGGCTCTGAACGGCCCAACCTCGCCGTGAGCACCACCGAAAGCACCAGGCAGGCGGCCTGCACTTCGAAGGTGCCCTCGGTACCGATGAGCCCGATCAACGCTCCGCCAATCGCCGGCCCGATGACCCGCATGGCGTTGCCGCCGAGCGAGTTCAGCGCTACCGCGTTCGTCATTTCATCCGGCCCAACCGTGTCAAACACCAGCAGGCTGCGGATTGGCCCCGCCAGCGCCTCCACAATCCCCGCCGCGGCCGCCGTCAGGTAGACCATCCAGATCTCGATCGCGCCGGTCGCCACGAGGATTGCCAGCGTCGCCGCGATGCTGGCGCTCAGCGATGAATAGATCATGAGCTGCTTCCGCCGCTCGAAACGCCCTGCGATGTACCCGCCAAATGGCGAGAGCAGCACCAGGAAAGCCCCGCGCAGCAGGGCGACCACCGCCAGGTTCGTCGCCGAGCCCCCCAGGTCGTTCGCCACCAGCCAACCCTGCCCGATCGTCTGCACCCACGATCCGATCTGAAGCGCCATCGTTGAAGCCAGGAGGATGCGGAAGTCCCGATGACGGAGCGACGCCAGCGGCCGCCCCGGCGCCGTCAACCCGCCGGCACGCGGGACCGCGGGCTCAGTCGACCGTGGACGAGGAAGCAAGAACAATCCCTGGATGCAGGAGCATCCCCGTCGTCTGACGTTACACGGCAGCGCCGAAACGGACTATCGCCCGCGATGCCAGTGCGCCAAATCGCACGCGGCGTTCTACGATGGATCCAGCCCACCGCTCACCACAGGAAGGCCCATGCCATGACCGACCCCGGCGCCAGTGCCCTGGCCTTTTTCAACGACCGCTACCGGATCGACCCGGCCGTCATGTCCTCGCTGCTGTCGCTCGCGCTCAGCCGTGGCGGCGATTTCGCCGAGCTTTTCTTCGAGCACCGCACCAACAGCGCCATCCAGTGGGAAGACCAGCGCGTGAAGTCCGCCTCGCGGAATGTCTCCCAGGGAGTTGGCATCCGCGTGGTCAAGGGTGACGCGATCGGCTACGCCTACACCGAGTCGCTCGACATGGCCGCCATGCGCCGCGCTGCCGAGACGGCTGGCCGTATCGGCACCAGCGACGAGCGCCCGGTCCCGGTCGATGCCACCCCCTCGCTCCGTGGCGAGCATTCGTTCTACCGGTTCGATGAGCCCCTCACCGATGAGCCGCCCGCCGCCAAAGTCGCCCTCCTCGAACGCGCCGACCGCGCAGCCCGGGCCTACGACCCGAGCATCGCCCGCCTCGATGCCAGCATCGGCGACGAGATGAAATACGTGCTCATCGCCCGCAGCGATGGCAAAGTTGTCGGCGATGTCCAGCCGCTCATCCGCTTCAACGTCAGTGCGCTCTCGCAGAAAGGCGGAAGCCGCCAGGTCGCCCGGACAGGCGGAGGTGGCCGGCTCGGCATCGAGTACTTCGAACGGGTGGCTACGCCCGAGGCGCTCGCCACCGAAGCCGCCCGCCAGGCAGTCCTCCAGCAAGACGCCCGCGAGGCCCCTGCCGGCACCCTTCCCGTTGTCCTCGCTGCCGGCGATAGCGGCGTCCTCCTTCACGAGGCGGTCGGCCACGGCCTCGAAGCGGACTTCAACCGCAAGGGGACCAGCAACTACACAGGGCGCGTCGGCCAGCCAGTGGCCAGCCCGCTCGTCACCGTCGTCGATGATGGCACCATCGCCGAATCCCGCGGCTCCATCAACGTCGACGACGAAGGCAACGCTACCAGCCGCAACGTGCTCATCGAAGGCGGCACGCTGCGCGGCTATCTCCACGACGAAGTCAGTGCACGCCATTTCGGCGTCCCGCCCTCCGGCTCTGGCCGCCGCCAGTCCTTCAAGGACTACATCATGCCGCGCATGACCAACACCTTCATGCTCCCGGGCGAGGACACCCCCGAGGACATCATCAGGAGCGTGGACCGTGGCATCTACGCCGTCTCGTACTCGGGTGGCCAGGTCAACATTTCCAACGGCGATTTCGTCTTCTCTGTTACCGAGGCCTACCTGATCGAGGGCGGCAAGATCACCGCGCCCCTTCGCAATGTCATGCTCATCGGCAACGGACCCGACGTCCTCTCGAAAGTCACTCGCGTCGCGAACGACTACCAGCTCTCCGACGGCCGCTGGACCTGCGGCAAGGATGGCCAGTCCGTCCCGGTTGGTGTCGGGATGCCCACCGTGCTCGTCTCCGGCATCACCGTTGGCGGGACGAAGGTTTGAACTCAAGGATGCAGCAGATGGAAGGACCAACAGCCCTCGAGATCGCCCGCCGCGCCGTGCAGCTCGCACGGGCCGCCGGGGCGGAGCAGTGCGATGCCTTCGTCTCGATGTACGCCGAATCGAACGTCACCGTCCGGCTCGGCGAACTTGAAAAGCTGATCGAGGCAGGTTCGATGTCGCTCGGTTTGCGCGTCATCAATGGTGGCCGCACCGCCGTTTGCTCGACGTCCGACCTTTCGCCTGCATCCCTCGAACGGTTCGCCGCCGAAACCGTCGAGCTCGCAGCCATCTCCGAACCGGATGAGTTCGCTGGCCTGCCCGATCCGTCGCTTCTCGCTACCCAGGCGAACGCTGATGCCCTGGCGCTGTACGACGAGCGCACCGAATCGCTCTCGACCGAGCAGAAGATCGCCATGGCGAAGGCCTGCGAGGGCGCCGCCTTTGCGACCGACCCGCGCATCACCAATTCCGATGGAGCGAGCCTTTCCACCCGCAGCGGCCAGGTTGCGCTTGTGAACTCGCTCGGGTTCGAGGGCGCCTACCCGGCAACCACTATCTCGCTCGTGGTCGAAGCGATCGCCGACGATTCCGAAGGGAAGAAACGGAACGGCTACTGGTATTCGGCCGAGCGCAGCCTGCACCGCCTGGCCGACCCGGAGGAGATCGGCCGCATCGCCGCTCGCCGCACGATCGACCAGCTCGGCGCCCGCAAGGTCGCGACCTGCCAGGTGCCGGTCGTGTTCGAGCCCATGATGGCGGTGGCGTTGGCGGGCGACCTGGCCGGCTGTGCCACTGGCTCCGCGCTCTACCGTGGCGCCACCTTCCTCGCAAACCGCACCGGCGACGTCATTGGTTCCCCGCTCGTGACCATCACCGATGACCCGGCGCTCCCCGGGCGCCTCGGCTCCCGGCCGTTTGACGGCGAAGGGGTAGCCACTCGCAGGAATGCAATCTTCGCGGGCGGCCGGTTCTCCGGCTTCCTGTTCGATTGCTACACCGCACGCCGGACGGGCAACCAGACCACGGGCAGCGCCCAGCGCGGCATCGAGTCGGCCCCAACGCCCGGGCCTTCGAACCTGGTCTTCGAACCCCGCGCCACACCGCCAGAGGAGATCATCGCGGGTGTCTCCAGCGGCCTCTACCTCACGACGCTCATGGGCAGCGGCTTCAACCCCACCACCGGGGACTACTCGCGTGGTGCTGCCGGGTTCTGGATCGAGGGCGGCCGCATCGCCTACCCGGTCACCGAGATCAACATCTCTGGACGGATGGACGCCATGCTTGCCGCGATCGATGCCGTCGGCAGCGACCTTGCATGGTTTGGCTCGAGCGCGGCCCCGACCATTCGCATCCGGGAGATGACCGTTTCCGGCACCTGAGCGGCCCCATTAGGCACCCTGGGCATCGAGCGCATCGAGGTGCTGGCGCAGCTGCACCACGCGCCGCACGGCCTCACGGATCACATACCCGGGCTCCTGGTCCCCTCGCTGCGCCTGGAGCGCGATGATCACCGCCTCCAGCGTCTCCGCCACCTCGAGCAGGATCACCCGCAGCTGCTCCATCTCGCCTTGTTCATCGCGCTGCATCATGGCTGAGTTTCCCCCTCTGGCCTGTGACCAACACAGCGCGCTCAAGGTTACAGGATCGGGACAACCCCCCGGTTCAGACTTCAGCCCGCAGGTGTGCGGTCGATAGTGCGTCGGCGTACTCGTTCCAGCGCGAACCATCGTGCGCGCGGATCCACTCGATCCGCGCAAGCGGCCGTTCCTTCACCAGGGCCCACGCACGCTGGACCAGGTCCAGGTTCTTCACCTCACCCTCTTTCCGCTTCCATCCCCTGGCTTCCCATGCCCCCGCCCACCGCGTGAGCGTGTTCACCACCAGCTGGCTGTCGGAGTAGACAGTGATCGCCTCGGCCGCGGGCGCCATCTCCAGGCCGTTGATCATCGCGGTCAGCTCCATCCGGTTGTTGGTCGTGCTCGGCTCGAAGCCGTGCCGCTCCTCAACCACCGTGCCCGCTCGCACGTAGACTGCTCCCCAGCCCCCGGGCCCCGGGTTCCCCTGGCACGAACCGTCGGTAAAGATGCCCGTGTCGGGGCCGCCGGTGAAACGCATCAAGACATCTGCGGTGGTGAGATTCTGGGTCCGCGTTACCGATGTTCGATTCTTGCCGGCCTGGCCTTCCCTGCCCTTGCCGCCGCCCGGTGACTTGCCGCGACACTCCAGGCACTGCTTTGGCGTCCAGTTCGGGTACTTCGCCCTCACCGGCTCCGGCAGGTCAAATCCGCGGCCGCACCTCTCGCAGCTGTACAGCGCCATCAGCGCCAGTCTAGGTGACCCGCACAATTGGTGCCGGATTAGGCGCGGATCCTGGCTCTCTCGCGCCTCCCGTCTGGTGGGTTGGCGGCTGTGGGTTGCGCGTTGGCCCGGGAGCCCATCAGGGCCCCCGAATTCCGCCAACCGGCCGTATCCCCCGGCACACTTGCCCGGCAGGCTACGATGCGCACGAGGTGTTGACATGCGCTGGTTATTCTTCGCAAGCCTCGCGGGCGCCGTTCTGCTGTTCGTCCTCATCGGCCGGGCGCGGCTCGGCGGCGAGCACCGCGACAACACCGGTGCTGGCAGCCCCGCCTGACCACGGAGGAGCACCCCATGAGTGAAGAACGCGGACGCCGCATCGTCGAATCACTGCTGGCTGCTGCCCAGCAGCTGGAAAGCGCCACATCCGGCGGCGATGTGCGCGCCGCTGTCCGGGACTGTGCCCTTGCGCTCGAGTACCACCTCGACACGCTCGCCAAGGAACTCAATGCCGACCCGGCATCCGGGCGCGGCTTCGATCCCGCGCTCGCCAACCGCGCACGCGCGGTCGAGGCGCGCCTCAAGCAGCTGCTGCTGACCTGCTGGGAGTTCCTTGCCCGCGGGGACATCGAGCTTGGCGACATGCCCCGGGCTCGTGAATTCGCACGCCAGCTACGGGATGCCGGCCACGAGGAGATCGACCTGGTCTTCTCCCACCTGCTCCAGCCCCAGGGTCTCGACTGAGAGCCGGCGTTACGCGCGCTGGAGGATGTGCACCAGGCACACCCCGCCGATCCCCACCATGTGCACCAGCCCCGTGCGTGCGCCCTCGACCTGCCGCGGCCCCGCCTGCCCACGCAGCTGAATGACCGTCTCGTGCACCTGAGCCAATCCGGTCGGGCCAAGTGGATGCCCCCGCGAAAGCAGGCCGCCATCCGTGCTGAACGGGATGCGCCCGCCAATGCTCAGTTCGCCCCGCTCCACCGCCGCCTCTCCCTGCCCCGGCTCACAGAATCCCATGCTCTCGCAATACTCGATCTCCTCGACCGTGAACGCATCGTGCACCTGGACCAGGTCGATGTCCTTCGGGCCAAGCCCCGCCTGCGCGTACGCCTGGCTGACGGTCGCCGTTGTGGTGTCCGCATCCTGCGCGTTCATCACCCCGGCAAGCGTCGGCGTACGGAATGCCGACGCGAGCACCCGGATAGACGTGTCGATGCCGAGTTCGCGCGCCTTGCGCTCGCTGACCACGATCGCCGCGGCCCCACCATCCCCGACGGGGCAGCAGTGCGGCACCGTCAGCGGGTCGGCCACCACCCGCGCGTTCCGCACGTCTTCCAGCGTCAGCGGATCTCGCATCTGCGCGTAGGGGTTGTGCATCGCGTTCTTGCGGTTCTTCACGGCCACCAGGGCGAACTGGTCCAGGGTCGAGCCGAACTCGTGCATCCGGCGGCGGGTCCGCATCGCGAAGAGCCCCGCCGGGGGCAGCGGCCCCTGCATCATCGCGACCTGCCGCTCGCGGAACTCCGCGGTACCTGGTTCAGGCGTGCCCACACCCCCATCGAGCCGCAGCGTCCGCCCGAACTTGCCCACGCCCACCGCCAGGGCCACATCCGCCGCCCCCGAATCCACGTCGCGGCAGGCCAGCCGGAACGCGCTCGATCCACTCGCCGAGGCATTGTCGATGTTCGTGATCGGGATGCCCGTGAGCCCCAGCAATGAGCCCACGCGCGTGCCCGGGGTCATCCCGGCGCCTGCCGCCCCGCAATGCATCACCTCGATGGCCTTCCACGGCAGCCCCGCGTCGGTCAGCGCGGCAAGCACCGCCCCGGCGCCCAGGTCCGCCACGGTCTTATCAGGGTGCCGCCCGAACGGCACCATCCCCACCCCGGCGACTATCGCCATCAGTCCGCCCCCTGGATCGGTTCGAATGCGTACGAAAGCAACGGCGCGCCGTCCTCAGCATAGTCCGCGGTGACGACAGCTGTTCGTACTCGCTGGCCGATGCTGACAGCCGATGGTTCGGCTGTGACAAACCCCTGCGCCATCACGCCGTTCGCGAACTGGACCTGCGCCACCACCCGCACGGTCCTCCCCGGCGATGTCGTCCAGCTGTAGATCGTCCCCTCGTTGGGCACTTCTTCGACCGCCAGGTCAGTCCCGGAGCAGGCTGCGCACCGCTCCCTCACCGGAAACACGACCGCCCCACAAGAGCAACGCGAACACAACAGGTGTGCCCGCCCGTCTGCCCCAGCTGCAGTGAAGATCCCTTCGACCATCGGCCTCCCGGCCGGTTCCGTGCTCATGGTCGGCGAATCCCGGTCATGCCCGGACTCTACGCGGGCCAGGCATCACGCTCCACCCGCGAGCGGGCTGCGACCAATAACGATGCGAAACCATCGGTGCACCTATCGCGCGATCGACCACCGCACCGGCCCAGGCACCGAGATCGCCACCCAGTAGGCCGAGCCTGCCTTGAGCGCCGCCAGGTTGTTCGCTCCCGGCACGCCCGCGCCCGACGGGAAGAACGCCTGCCACGTCTGGGTCGCGGCGTCCCAGCCGTAGACGGCGGTCACCTTCGACGTGATGTCAGCCGCGCCCCCTGCCCCGCTGAGCGCAGCCGCCGGGCTGATGCCATCCTCCCCGGACCACGTCACCAGGTTCCAGCGGAACTCCAGGTCCACGTCGACCGTTGTCGTCCGTTTCAGGTCCGCGATGAAGCCGATCTTCCCGCCGTTCTCGCCGGCCACCGTGACCAGCACGCGGAGCGGCCCCGGGATGCTCTGGGAGATCTTCACCCACGCCTGGCACTCATCCGCCAGCCCCTCGGCCAGTGGCGGGAAGGCCCGTACGGGGCTCGCCGAGGCGGCGTTCAATGCGGTCGAAAACGTGGAGACCGCGGTCTTGCTCCGGCCCGGAGTCGTGTCGCGGTTGCTCGTCTCGATGATGAGCCCTTCGCCCGCTTCGATGACGAAATCGACCGGCATGTTGATGACGGGGTGGAGGCTCACCGCGCCAGCCGGCGGGTTGCAGAAGCCGTCGCGGTCGAGCGCATGGAACACGGCGTAGACGAACTGCCCTGCATCCAGCTGCTCGACGTGGAGTGAGACCGGGCCGGCGTCATCGGCCCGGGTGGGCACAGCCGGAGAACCGAGGACAGCGGCAAACGCCGCCGCGATGGCCAACGAACCCAGGACGGCCGCCCGGACGGAAGTAGAGAGACTGATCATACGGTGAGTATACGGCCGCCTTCCGGTCGCCGGGCCGTCGCGCGCCAGAACTGGCACGGGAACCGCCTCCTCGCGATGGAGTGCGACTGTCTGCCCGGCGGGCAGGACGATTCGGAATATATTCGATAGTGTCGGGTGCACTGCTGCAGTGGGAGTTAAACTCGAGCCATTGGCCGAAAGCGAGCCAACAACGACCCCTCCGTTCGTGTTGAGCTAAGCGCCCGCCAGCGCCAGGTGCTGCGGCTGATGGCCGCCGGGGCGACGAATGCGCAGATCGCTGAGAAGCTCGGGTTAAGCCTTGAAGGAGCGAAATGGCACGTCCAGCGACGAAGTCATTTTCTTGCGTTCGAACGGGAGAATGGAACGTGTTGACCTGTACACAGGAGTCGGCATTCAACTGCCGTACGAGATCGCCCCTGGCAGGCAAGGGCTCGATATCCTCCTCACCCGCTAGTGAAGTGTCTCCAACGCTTCTCTAGTTCTGGCGTACGGAGGGAAGCCTCCAGAAGCTGGAGATGGGTAAACGGTAACGGGGATTCGTGGTCCGGCCTCGTCGTTACGGGGAGCGGCTGTGGGGCCCTCTTACCTCCGTTTCGGCGCTGTCAAACCGCATGATCTCCAGCTGTGGTGGCTGGTTCCGGGCGAGCTTCCGGGCACTCCGGCCGCTGCGGTCGGGTTGTGGTGCGTGGACGGCCGGCGAGGTGGCGCATGAAAGCGGTGAGGAGCGCGGGTGTGACGTCGTGCACGTTGATGACATTTTGCGCGGAGAGGAACGGCAACAGCATACCTTCGACCGCATCGCGGTAGGCGCGGCGGGTGCGTTCGCTGCCGGTGTAGTAGCCGTCGAGCCATTCGGAGATGGCGAGGGCAAGCGGGACGGGTATCGCCACAGGTTGGAAAGATGACGACGAGCTAGCAATTTTGGCGTTCACATTCGCTGGCTGGGCCGCCGTTTGCGAATCTGAAGTGGACGTAAGTCGGTGAGGCTGGTGGGCGATACTGGATTCGAACCAGTGACCTCTGCGATGTCAACGCAGCGCTCTAACCATCTGAGCTAACCGCCCCAACGCGGAAGACCAAGTGTACCACGCCCCCGGATTCGTTCCACCGTCCCCAACCCCGTGTGCTACACTCTCCCCCTGCGGACACCGTGCCGCCCACAACCAAAGACCATACCGGCTCCGACCGGGACGAGTAGCCCGCCGCCCCTTCAGAGAGTCCGCGCCACAGGCTGAAAGCGCGGTGACAGGCAGGCGAAAACCACCCGCGAGCCTGCTCCGAAGCGCTCCCTCGACAAGGACGATAAGGATGCACGAATGGGCCCCGTTACCGGCCCGCAACGAGTCTGGCGCCTCGCCGCGCCGGTGAAGTTGGGTGGAACCACGAGCGCGTCTCTCGTCCCAGCACGGAGCGCGCCTTTTGCTGAGGTTTGCCGTCCCTGGCACCCGGCTCCGGAGGTGGTTCCTGTGTTGCTCTCCAGTCGGCCAACCGCTGCCCCTCGCACCATGGCCAGCACTACCTCGCGGCTTGCGGCCGCCTCCCGACCCTCCGATTCCTGAACCCCACTCACCACCGGCCAATGGCCAGACGCCAGCGGCCCACCGAGGACTCCCATGCCCGAACCACTCGAATCCCACGTCGATCTGAGCGCCCTGCCCAAGGAGGAGCGCCTCGCCCGGATGCGCCATTCCGCCGCCCACGTGCTCGCCGAGGCCATGCTCGAGCTCCTCCCCGATGCCGAGCTCGGCATCGGCCCGCCCATCGATACGGGCTTCTACTATGACTTCCGCCTGCCTCGCTCCCTCACCCCGGAGGACCTGGCCTGGCTCGAAGACCGGATGCGGAAAAGCGTGAAGGGCCGGCACCCGTTCCAGATGGCGGCCATCACGAAGGCCGAGGCACTGGAGCGCTGGAAGAATCAGCCGTTCAAGCTCGACCTCCTCTCCGAGCTCGAAGAGGGCAACGTGACCCAGTGCACCCACGCCAACTTCACCGACCTCTGCCGTGGCGGACACGTCAACGACACGAGCGAAATTGGCGCCTTCAAGCTGATGAGCATCGCCGGCGCCTACTGGCGCGGGAGCGAGAAGAACCCCCAGCTTCAGCGCGTCTATGGCGCGCTCTTCGAGACGCCCGAGGAACTGGCCGAATACGAACGCCAGCTCGAGGAAGCCCGCCGCCGCGACCATCGCCGCATCGGCAAGGAGATGAAGATCTTCGAGCTGTTCGATGAGGTGGGGCCCGGCCACGTCGTCTGGCTGCCCAATGGCGCGACCATCCGCCGCGAGCTCATGCGCTGGATGGAGGACCTCGAGCTCGAACAGGGTTACCTCCATGTCGTCACGCCCAACGTCTCCAAGCGCCAGCTCTACGTGAAATCCGGCCACTGGGACCACTTCCACGATTCCATGTACCCGGTGATGGAGCGCGAGGGGGAAGAGTACGTGCTCCGGCCCATGAACTGTCCGTCGCACATCATGGTCTTCGCCTCCGAGCTGCACTCCTATCGGGAACTCCCGATGCGCATCGCGGAGTTCGGCAACATGCACCGCTGGGAAAAGAGCGGCCAGGTCACCGGCATGAGCCGCGTCCGCATCATGACCCTCAACGATGCCCACATCTTCTGCGCCAACGTGGAGCAGGTCGAAGCGGAGGTCGAAGGCGTTCTCAAGCTCATGGAGCGCGTGTACGGCACGCTCGGCCTGAGGAACTACCGTTACCGCCTCTCCCTCGGCGACCCGGAGAATAAGGAGAAGTACGTCGATAACCCGCCGATGTGGGAAAAGGGCGAAAGCCTGCTCCGCCGGGTGCTGAACAGGGTCGGCCTCGATTTCTTCGAAGCCAAAGACGAGGCGGCATTCTACGGCCCCAAGATCGACGTCCAGTTCATGACCGCCCAGGGGAAGGAAGAGACGCTGGTCACCGTCCAGGTCGACTTCCACTTCCCCCACCAGTTCGGGCTCGAGTACATCGGCGAGGATGGCGAGCGCCACGGGCCCATCATCGTCCACCGGGGCGTCATCTCGACCATGGAGCGCATGGTTGCCCTCCTCATCGAGGAGTACGAGGGCAATTTCCCCCTCTGGCTCGCACCGGAACAGGCCGTCGTCATCCCGATCGCCGACCGGCACATCGAGTACGCCCGGGAAGTTGCCGCGCGGCTCAAGGCCCACCGCCTCCGCGTCGAGGTCGATGCCCGCGGTGAGCGAATGAACGCCAAGATCCGCGACGCCCAAATGCGCAAGGTGCCCTACATGCTCATCGTCGGCGACCGCGAGGCCGAAGCGAACGCGGCCGCGCTCCGCGTCCGCGGGGGCGGCGATGTCGGTGCCGTCCCGGTGTCCGAAATTGTCGAACGCCTGCGGAAGGAGCGCGACGAAAAAGCGCTCACACTCTGGGCTTGAGTCCATCAAAGGTGGTGGGGAAACCCGGGGGCTCCCCACCACCCTTGCCTAATTGCTCGCACCCCGGACCCGGGCCAGCATGGGCCCATGAAGAAGCTTCTTTTCGGACTCTGCACCGCGCTCTCGTCACTCGCCCTCGTCGCCTGCGGCGGCGACGATGACGCCGGCAACGGCAACGGTGGTGGCGGCGGCACTACGCCCACATCCAGCGTCGGCAGCGACGCAACTCCCACCGCCGAAGACCTCGAGCGCCTTTCCACCATCGATGTCCCGGGATTCACTCGCTCCGATAGCCGGGTGATTGCCTCGGCCGCCAACGCCCTCCGTATCTCCACTGAAAAGACCGCGGGCGGCGCCCAACATCCTCGTGACCGTCCGCATCGCGGGCTGCGATCCGTTCATCTGCGCCACCCTCGACCCGAAGGACTACGAGGGCGCCCAAGCGCAGCGCCATCTCAAGTCCGTGCTTTCGACGGCCTCATCGAGAGTCCCGGACTCGTTTGGGACTTCGGCCCGATCAAGCTCGCTCCGGGGAAGACCGGCCTCCATACCTACACCGCCGGCTACCTCGAAACGAAGGACGCCTCGGGCACCTCGCGCGTCTCCGCGAACGCCTACCGCGCCTGGTACCACGACGGCAACCTGCACATCTTCATCGAGGTCTTCGACCGTGGCGGCGATTCGCCCCAGCCGCTGGACGACGTGAAGGCGGTGATGTCCATGGCCGAAGCGGGGAAGGCTGCCAAACACGTGTTCGCGGCCTTCACCCCCGAGTTCGGCAAGCAACGTGTCAGCGCGACTCGAAGAACTCCCACACGGCCCGCGTGGCGTCGAGTTCCTGGGACGGTACTCCCTGGAGCGGTAGCGTTCGCTCCGGCATCTTGCCACCCGGCCATGGGTGATCGGCCCCACCGATAACAACCAGGCTGGCGGTCGTGCCATCCAGGCACTTCTCCCAGGTGGTAGTCGTCAGTGCGCCTTCGGTGCTCGTAGTCGGTGTCTGGTCGCACCTGAATCCTGCAGTCCAACGCCGCATCGAATCTGCCATCGAAACATAACTCACGCCACTGATCGAGCGTGTCCCTTTGCCGCCCTCGAGCGGGTGGTTCCTGTCGGAGTCGCCATGGATTGCCAGCAGGTGGACGCCATGCGATGGCGAGCATCGCGGGATCTCCAGGGACCCTGCCACCGGCGCGGCGGCTGCCACTGTGTCGCTGCGCTCGCACGCCAGCCGGAATGCCATCATCGCCCCGTTGGAATGACCCGTAACGAAAACGCGGCCGTCCGCGATCGGGAGGCGTTCTCGAAGATGCCCGATGAGGTTGACCAGGAAGTCGACATCGTCCACCTCCTTCCTGGCGGCTCCCCCGCAGCACGTCCCCGCATTCCAGGTCCGGTCCACTCCGTCGGGAAACACGACCGCAAAGCCTTCGGATTCGGCGAGGGATTCGAACTGCGAAGTCTCCGCGAACTGGTCTCCCGAACCGAGCCCGCCATGGAGCGCAACGACGAGGGCGAGCGGGGAGCCTGGTTCGGTGGCGCGAGGCACGTAGAGCCGGTACGTTCGTTCCCGGCCGCCGTGGCGCAGGGAGCCGTGCGATGTCCCGTGATCGAACTGCGGAACGTCGGGGCTTGAGACGCCCGTAGGTGTGCCACTGTGCGGGCTTGCCGGGCCACCGTCACCGGTCCGATCGCGGCAACCACCAATAATGAGCATGGGGATCGCGACAAGCGCGATCCCCATACATAGGCGCACCTTTGCCATACCGTAAGTATGGCGTGGTCTGTCAGGAAGTGACGGCGACTGCCTCGCCTTCCACCACCGACTCACCGTTCTGGTTCACGGTCACGACTTTGATCGTTGCGAGCCCGTCCTCGACTTTCGTCACTTCGAGCTTCGCGGTGAGCGTGTCGCCCGGCCAGACCTGCCGGGTGAATCGCACGCCGTACTTCTTCAGCGCCGTCACGCCGAGCCAGTCCGTCAGGGCACGCCCCGTCAGGCCCATCGAGAGCATCCCGTGGGCGAACACTGAGGGATATCCGGCCACGTTCTTGGCGAACTCCTCGTCGTGGTGGATCGGGTTGAAATCCCCGCTTGCCCCTGCGTACTTCACGATGTGCGTGCGGTTGACCTTATCGATCACCACCTGCTCATGGGTGTCGCCGACTTTCAGGCCCATGGTGTCCTCCCTTCCTACTGTTCCACCGCGCGTTCGGTCTGGACGCCGACGCTGGTGGCGGTCACGCAGAGCACGCCATCCTGGTTGCGGTACTCGGTGATGCTCTCAGAGAACGTGAGCTTCCCGCCGCGGCGCCCCTCTTTCTCCCAGCGCTTGCCCGGCCGTTGCGTGACGGTGAGCGTATCGCCGACGTGAATGGGGTGGTGGTATTCGTAGTGCTGCTCGGCATGGAGACCACGCCCGAGGCCGCCACCCCCACCGCCGCCTTCGGGGCGCTGCGGTGCCGGGTCCTTCCGCGGGCGGGTCAGGTCTAGCGGGTAGTTCGGCTGCCAGTGCGCGCTGCACTGCACGAACGTCGGCGGCACTACGATGCCGCCGACCGCCTTCGTCGCCGGGTCGTTCGGGTCCGAGTACTCGGGCCGGATATCGAGGACCGACCGCGCGAACAGCATCACCTGCGTGCGGTCCACCGGGAATTCAAATCCCTCGTCTGCCATGGGTTCTCCTTCAGGAATCGGAATAGCGCTCGCGATGGTACTGGAGCGTCCCGGACTCTGCCACAGACTCAGGTTTGGTGTGCGGATACACCGCTGCGGAGATACCGCCAGCGCGCCGCGTCTACCCGGCAGGATCGTCAGCCCGCCGGGCTACCGGGGAGGCCAGCTACGAAGGCGGGCGTCTCTCCCGCGGGCGCCGCACGTTCAGCTTTCCTTCTTCGCTCCCTCGATCGTCACGCCGGTCTTCGCCAGCCGCTCTTTGTTCCGCTCCAGGAACTCGGCCCACCACACCGGGAACTTCGACTCCAGCTTCCCGCCCGCCTTCCGCACGGCAAGGATGCGGTCCAGCTCCGCATTCACAGCCGCACGTAGCTCGTCCATCGTGCCGTTGTTCTTGTAGACCCAGTCCGCCCCGGGCGCCCGGATCTCCAGCGGGACCATGCTCGCGAGCCGCTGGTTCGCCTCGGCCTCCGACATGCCACGCGTCTCCATGAGCCGCTGGCGCGCAATGCCGTCGTCCACGCCGATGAGCCACGTCTGGTCGCACCACCGCGCATAGCCCGGCTCCATCAGGTTTACGGCCTCCATTACGCAGATCTGATCCGCGCCGAGTTCTGCCCGCCAGCGGTCGATCTCCCCCTTGATCGCCTCGGTGATTGACCCCATCGCCCGCGTCAGCTTGTTCATCTCCTCGGGCTTGCCGAAGACTTTCGCCCCCAGGATTCTCCGATCGACATAACCGTCAGGTCCGACAACATCCTCGCCGAACGTCTCGACGACCCGGTAGAACCCTGGCGTGCCCGGGTCGTAGAGCTTGTGGACGAGCTTATCGGCGTCGCAGTGGTGCGCCCCGCGCTCTACCAGGAGCTGCCCCACGGTCGACTTTCCCGCGGCGATCGTGCCCGCCAGCCCGATGACCAGGCAGGACTGAGAAGTGCTTGGTACTGAGTGCTC
>CAZYLL010000008.1:114067-117691 GCA_964648195.1 uncultured Anaerolineaceae bacterium
CTCGGTGCTGACCACAGGTGCCTCCGGTTGGCTTGTGCGGTGTTCCCGCCGGACTATTGCGGGCGTCTGTCCTGGGCGCGGCGACGTTGGTCAACGCTGCTGCGGAGGGCTGAGACGAGTCGAGTCACTTCGATATTGAGTGCAACAAGCCGGTCGAGCTGGCTTTGATCGAGGTACCCGATGTCGTGTGCGATGTAGAGGTGGGAGCGCACTTCGGCGCAAGAACCTTTCGCGATGGTCAGCGCGTGATGGAACTGGTTGTCCCCATACAGGTCGAACCCCTCGGCGATGTTCGCCATCACCGATACTGCGGCTCGCTGGATTTGGCTTGCCAGGCCAAAGTCCCGCGAAAACGGCGGTTTGGAGGTCACCGCGTAGATTTCTGCAGCCATCCCGCGCGCTTTCTGCCATGCGATGGAGTCTTCGAACCGATTCACGCGACCGTCTCTCCTGTGCTGGAGTGCTCAGCACCCGGCACTGAGCACTCCAACGCTTGGTCACCTTGCCCGCCCTGCCCGCCCTGCCTACGGTCGCTCGTTCGACATGATGATGGTGCCGCTCGCTCCGAAAATCCCGCCAACGCCGTGCGCGACGCTGATCTACGCTCCCGGCAACTGGGCAGGGGCAGATCCGCGCATCTGGCGCACGCTCTCTTGCAGCGCATACATGCCGTACATGCCGGAGTGCGTGTAGCTCAGGCCACCGCCGTTGGTGTTCAACGGCAGCTTGCCGCCCGGCCGCGTGTTGCCATCCCAGATAAACTGTGCCGCCTCGCCACGACCAACGAACCCCAGGTCCTCGAGCCCGTACAGCGGCAGGTGCGCGAATGCGTCGTAAATCATCAGGTGGTCCACGTCGTCCCTGCTGATGCCGGCCTCGGCAAATGCCGCCGGTCCCGCCACGCTGAACGCCTTCGAGGAGGTGAAGTCCTCCATCTGGCTCACCATCGGCGTCTCCACCGATTCGCCCGTGCCAAGGATGTACACTGGCTTCGCCGGGAAGTCCCTCGCACGGTCGGCGGATGTGAGGATGAGCGCGCCGCCGCCATCGGTGACGAGGCAGCACATCAACAACCGGAACGGATAGGCGATCATCCGCGAGTTCAGGACGTCCTCCACCGTGATCGGGTCCTTCATCATCGCGTTCGGGTTCTTCGCTGCATATTCGCGCTGCACCACGGCCACCATCGCCAGCTGTTCCTCGCTGACGCCGTACTTCTTCATGTAACGCAGCACCGGCACCGTGAACATCGTTGGTGGCCCCATCGGGCCGGTCCACTGCTCGAACTGCATGTTCAGGCCCTGGCGGCCGCCCGGGAACCCGCCGCGCCCAATGCCCGACTTCCCGCTCTCGCCATGGGTGACCAGGATCGTCGAGGCCAGCCCCGACTCGATCGCCGCAACCGCGTGCCGCACGTGAATCATGAATGAGCAGCCGCCCACCGACGTCCCATCGACGTACTTGGGCGTGATCCCGAGGTACCACGCGACTTCAGTCGGGCTTGCCCCGGCACACGCGACCCCGTCGATGTCCGCCGGCTTCAGCCCGGTTTCCTTCATCGCCCGGATGGCCGCCTCGGCGTGGAGGCCGAGCTGCGATAGCTCGGGGAACACGCCCTGGGGACTGACCAGTTCGGCCGCGCCGACGATGGCCACACTTCCTGGCTTTACCACTGGCCTAACCCCCCCTCGCCGGCCGCCAGAGCGGCAGCGTGATCTCGTCGTTCACCTTGTGGAAGACCACCTCGACCGGCATGTCGAGCCGCAGCGCTTCGGGGGTCTGCGGGCAGTCGATGATGTTGGTCATCATCTTCACGCCCTCTTCCAGCTCCACAACGGCGATGGAGAACGGGGCCTCGTAGCCCGGGGGCGGGCGGTGGCTGATCACGTAGGTCACGAGCGTTCCCCGGCCGCTCGCCTGGAACCACTCCACCTCCGCGAACGGGTCACGCGGGTCGAACGGACGCGGGGGGAAGTACGCCTTCCCTGTCGCCTTGTTGCGCTGAATCATCAGCTTGCCCTCTTTGAGCCCGTCCCAATACGGCTTCGTTTCGGGCGTGGCTTGAGGGACCATCCTCGAATAATCGTGCAAAGCAGCCTGCCTTTGTGCTGGAGTCCGGCCCCCCAGGAGGGTTACCGGCTCCGGATATGCGCCTCAATATCTACCGTGCGCGTCAAGGTTGGGCAAGTCGGGCCACCACCCGCGGCTCAACCACGGCCGTACAGCACCGTGCGCAGGTCCAGCGCGAAGTTCGACCCGTCCATCCGCATGTGCCGGGGATTGAACCCATCCGCGTGGACCGCCAGCCGCAGGTCTGCCGGCTCCAGGTCTGCCGGGACCGAAACACCGGCCACGCCGCTCAAGTCCGTGACAACCCGGGCGACCACCCCATCGCGGTGGTCCGTCACCAGGATCTCCGCACCCGCAACCGGCGGGCGCTCGCCCGAAGGCCCGGCGTCGTTGTCCAGCACCGTCACCTGTGCCGTGCGGCCGTCCCTCTGGACCGCGACCTCCACCCGGAGGTCGCGCAGGTAGACGAGTGGCTCCGTCGTAACCGCTGTCATCCCCTCCCGCTGTGGAATTCGCGCCGGGTTCGCGCGCAGTGAGACATCCTGCGTCGCCATGCCATGGTCCGTGGTGACGATGAATAGCGTCGAATCGAAAAGCCCGCGCTCTTCCAGCGTCCGCAGGATGTGCCCGATGCGCACATCCGTCTCGTCGAGCGCTTCGCGCGCGCCTTCGTGGTGTGGGCCATAGTCATGCGCCGAGGAATCAGGCTGAGCGAACTCGTGATACACGAACATTGGAGGCGGGTGAGACTCGTCGAGAAAGAGCTGCCGGGCCTGCGCCAGCGCCCGGTTGTCGATCTGCCCCTGGAGCCTGTGCCCGTCCTCTTCCAGCTCGTTGAACCAGCGCGGGCTGATCTCATGCTCGGTCTCTTTCGTCAGCGCGATCAACTGGCCACGATCGCCAACCAGCTTCCGCTCCAGCGAGGCATGATCCGCGCCGCGCGTGCAGGGCTCGTTGATCGATGCCGTGAACGCTCCCGCCATCCCGTCCCACCTGCCGAACACCCGGTGGAACGCCTCGAAGAGCGTCTCCACGCCCGGGCCAAGGAACCGCGCCGTGTCGAATTGCTGGCCCTGTGGCGAAACGGTCTCCCGGGTCTCGCGCAGGTAGTAGCCTGGGTTCACGATGTCGTGGTGGCCGCACCACGCGCCCGTCCCGATGGTGTTGTGGCTCGGCCACGTGATGCTGGGGAAGTTCGTGATGCTCCCGTATCGCAGCATCACCCCGTTGGCCATCAGCCGCCGCAGGTTGGGCAGCGCCTCGGGTTCGGTTTCGAGCCGGTAGAGCAGCTCCGGGTGCGACTGACCATCGAGCAGCATGAGGTACACGCGCTCCGGCCGGCCCGACCCCTGGTCGAGCACTTCTTCGAGCACCCGCCCGTCCTGGCGTTCCAGGTACACATCCGGGTCCACGCCCCGTTCGCTGCTTGTCCGTCCCGTCGCATCCCTGCCGTCAATAAGCGGGAACCCCATCACCTTCGCGATGGTGGGCGCGATGTCCACCTGTCTCGCCGGCGCATCCACCACCTCACCCCGCTTCACCCCGGGCCCGGAG
>CAZYLL010000009.1:0-54412 GCA_964648195.1 uncultured Anaerolineaceae bacterium
GGAAATCGGCGAGGACCGCGCCGCTGGACGTATCCAGGATATAAACGTGGCGGTTGATGCTGGGCACGAACAGGCGGCCTTCATCAAGCGGGTAGAGGTCGGCGATGGCGCCGGTGGCCACAAACGGCGCCGGCCATTTCGCGGAACCGTCGGCGAGGGACAGCGCATGGACCTCGCCGCCCATGGTCGCGACGAAGAGGGTATCGCCGGCGACCACCGGCGTGGCCCAGATACCTCTCCCAAACTTCCGGGGTTCGGGCCATGCGGGTGTGCCGTCGCTCGCGTTCCAGGCGTAGAGGCGTCCCTCGGTAGTCCCGAAGTAGAGCACGCCATTGGCGATGGCGACGCCGCCGGCGATATTCCCGGAGATCTTGCCCGCGTTGGTGCCGTTCGCCGGCCAGATGGGGCGGCCATCCTGCCTGTTGAGCGCGAACACCCCGGCGGAGAAGGTGGCGATGTAGACGCGGTCGCCATCGATGACGGGATCTCCGTAGATGGCCTCGGGCTCGATCTTGTCGTCGGCGTCGATGTCTTTATCGGGGAAGGTCCAGCGGGCGGTTGCGGCGTTGCCATCCTGGAGGGTAACGGCGGAGATGTGGCCTTTGGACGAGGAGACGTAGACGTCCTGGCCGTCGACCACGGGCGCTGCCCAGCCATCGGGGTTGGTGACGCTCACGCATGCGGCGAAGAGTGGCAGAAAGAGGAGGACGGCCCCGATGAGCAGGGCACGGCGTCGATTCACCGCGCAATCGTACCAGTGCCCCGGCTTAGGGGGAGGGGTCCCGGCGCGTTCCACGTGAAACGCGCCCGGTCGCGAACATATGTTCGCCCTATCAGCGCCGTTTCACGTGAAACGTGGGGTTGACCGGGTGTCCAGGTAGCCCTCCGCCCGAGCGCGTTTCACGTGAAACACTGGCCCGGCGACCTGAAGCCCCTCCCGGGGCCGGAGCGGGCCAACTGCGAATGCGCGGGACCGTGAGCCGGGCCGGCCCCCCGGCGGAATGCGCCCGTCGACGCCCCGCCCTGCTGTTTCACGTGGAACACCGTGCAGCAGAAGCCGACGAACTCCTGGGATCGGGCGCCCTTACCGTCCGGGGCTCCGTTTCACGTGAAACATCGAGTGCCCGGCTTGTGCCGTGGCAATCATCACACGCCGTGCGACCGCATACTGAGCCTCGCCGAATCCACCCCGGGCCTGCTGGCGCCTGGCTCAGTCGGGCACCGGGTCGTACCCCCGGCCGCCACCCGGTCGGCAGCGCGACAGGCGCCGCAGCGCCAGCCACCCGCCACGCGCGATGCCGTGCCGCTCGAGCGCTTCGCGGGCGTACCACGAACACGACGGCTCGTAACGGCACGAGGGCGGCAGCGCCCGTGAAAGCGTGCGCTGGTACCCAATCACCAGCCAGATCAGCGGACGCGCCAGCACACGTCCCAGCACCTTCACGCCTCCTCGAGCAAGGCGGCGCGCCGCAGAGCTCCCACGAGCGCCGCCCTCAGTCTCGCCGCGTCTGACTCTGCGCAACCGGCGCGAGCGGTCACCACCACATCGAATCCCAGGCGCACCGGCAGTGTGCGCGCCAGCTCCCGCAGGCGCCTCCGCAGCCGGTTCCGATGCGCAGCCTGCTTCACCAGGCGCTTGCCAACCGCAAAGCCCCACCTCGTGGTCTCCAGGCCGTTCGGCATTACCCGCACAACAAGAAGGGGACCGGGATACACGGTCCCCTTCGCGTACGCAGCATCGAACTCGCGGCCCTTGCGAAGACGCTGGGCTCGCTTCATATCCGCCGCTCGATTACACCACGGTCAGGCGCTTCCGCCCGCGCGCTCGCCGGGCTTTCAGCACCGCCCGCCCTGCGCGGGTCGACATGCGCTTGAGAAAGCCGTGCACCCGCTTCCGCGGGATCGTGTGCGGCTGATAGGTACGCTTCGTTGCCATACAACATGCTCCAACTGCGATATGAAGGGCGAACCCTTAGCATAACCCCGCGCAATCTACCGGTCGAATCGCGCCCTACTCGCCCCAGGCATGGACGTAGTGAGCGTAGGCCTCCACAATGTACATGACATAATGCCGCGTCTCCTGGTAGTCAATCGCCTCCACCAGGTCCGCCGCCGTCTCCCCTTGGCGCTCCGCCCAGCGCAGCGCATTCCCCGGTCCGGCGTTGTACGCGGCCAGCGCAAGCAAGGGGTCCCCGAAGCGCTGCACCTGCCCCCCGAGATAGTACGCCCCGAACTTCAGCGCGATGGCCGGCCGCAGGAGATCGGCCGCCGAAAACGGCCGCACGCCGAGTGCCGCCGCAATCCCTCCGCCCGTCGGAGGGATGACCTGCGTCAGCCCCAGCGCCCCCGCCGGCGACCGGGCGGCCGGGTCCCAGAAACTCTCCTGGCGCACGAGGGCCGCAAAAAACAACGGGTCCACGCCCGCCTCCCTCGCCTCGGCCACGAGGGTCCCGGCGTAATCGACCGGATACGACACGCGGAGGAGGTCGCGCGGCGCTTCGTGCGATGCGACGCCGGCCGCCTGCCGCAGCGCGACAGCCAACTGCGCAGCGGCGCCCGTCAGCCCGCAACCCGCGGCCTCCCGCGTGAGCTCCAGCAGGCGCCACGCCCCGGCCCCTTCGGAAGCCGAAAGCACCTCGGCTCGCGCCACCTCCAGCAAGCCCGCCCTCGCCAGCTCGCACGCCGGCGTCGCCTCCGATCCCGGCCCATCGCCCCCGACGAACCTTCGCAGCCACGCCGCAATGGCGTCCCAATCGACGGTGCGCGCCAGGTCGCGCTCGCGGAACGCCACATCCAACGGTTGCCGCATCCCAAGCCTCACCGCCGCTTCGATGCCGTGGAAGTCGTACGGCCCTGCATCCACCGCCCGCTGATACGCGGCCCTGGCGCCTTCCTGATCCCCCTGGAGCTCCAGCGCGCGCCCACGCCAGTATTCCAGGCGGGGGCTGGCCACAGCGCCCGCCTGTTCCCACGCTGCCAGGGCGGCGCGGGTCTCGCCCGCCCGCAGCAGCACAAACCCCGCACGGAACGCAGCTTCACCGGAAAACTCTCCGGATGGGCCGGCCGTTGCCAGCACTACATAACGCCCGGAGGCGGACGAAGCCTCCCCAAGGTCCTCGGTCACCCGTGCGGCCCAGTAGCGGGCCCGGTGCACGAAGGGCGAGACGGCCCCTGTCGAGGCAGCCACGTCGTAGTAGCGAACCGCGTTTTCACCATCGCCGCTGTCTTCGTAGGCAGCGGCCAGGTAGTACGCCCGGAAGGCGATCTGTCCCGGCGATGCCGCCGGGTCGCCGGTCGCTGGAAGCAGCACCCGCTTCGCCTCCTGGTAGGCGCCCCGCCGGTAGTAGACGAGCCCTTCGTCGCCAGGGTCGATCGCCACCCCGGCATCGCGCAGGTCGGCGATCGCCAGGGTCGCGTAGCGTGACGACGGCGACTCCCGGACAATGGCCAGCAGCTGCGAACCGAACACGCCCTCCTCGCCCTGCCGCGCTGCAACCGTCGCGCGTTCGTACCGCGCTGCAGCATCACCGGTCGCGGCAATCAGCGAATCGAGCTGCCGGGCAAGCACCGAATCATCGCCAGCTTCACGCGCCACCCGCACGCGCTCGCGAAGGACCGCACCCCGCAGCGTGTCCGTTACGCCAGGGCCCCCCAGCAGCAAATCCCACGTCGCGTCAGCCGCCTGGGCCAGCCCCAAAGCAGCCTGTGCCCGCGCGAGTTCGTGCTGGAGGTAGGGGGCGAGCACGCCGCCGCCCCCCGATCCCTCAGCGATGCGACGCGCCTCTGCAAAGAGCCCCGCATCGTTGAGCCGCATGGCGGCAAGGTACCGGGCACGCTCCGCCACCCCGCTGCCGGGCGGGGCAGTGGCCACAGCCTCGCGCAATGCATCCAGTGCTCCCGCGTTGTCGCCAGCCTCGTGGGCGGAGGCCGCCGCGCCGAGCCAGGCCTCGGTCCGCTCAGCCGCATCGCGTTGTCCCGTGGCAAGCTGCTCAAAGGCAACCCGGGCCTCATCCAGACGGCCTTCCCGAAGCAGTTCGCGCGCCGCCTGGAGCGCGACCGATGGCGGCGCTTCGCCGGCCGGCGTGCCAACCCCCGGGACCTGCGACACCACGGGGGAGGGCGCGGGCGATTCCCCCGGCGCGGACGCGGGCTTCGAACCACCCGAACACGCCGCGGCGATGGCCACCATGGCCGCAACCGCCGGCGCCACTGCCGCCAGCGGGAACGGGCGTTTGCGTTCGCCCTTCACCAGTCGGATGCTAGGTTCGCGCGTGCGGGCTGGTCAAAGGGGCCACCCGCCGGGGGGAAAGGACCGGTCAACTGGTACCGACGCAAGGAACACAGCGCACGCTGGGCGCAGTCACCCGCAATCTCAACAGCTGGATCGAGGTCGACCTTGATGCGGCGGGGGCCAACCTGCGAACGCTCAAGCGTGCCCTGGGCGCCGTTGAGCTGATCGCCGTCGTGAAGGCGAACGCCTACGGCGCCGGGGCGGCTGCGCTGGCGCCGGCGCTCGAGGCGACAGGTGCCGACCGTTTCGCGGTTGTGTGGCCACATGAGGGCTACATGCTCCGACAGGCCGGCATCACCCGGCCCATCCTCGTCCTTGGCCACGCCTTCCCCGCCGACGCCACCCAGGCCGTCCGCGCCGGGCTCACCCTCACCTGCCATTCCCGCGAGCTCGCCGATGCCATCTCCACGGCTGCAAGCTCCGCCGGGGTCACTGCGCCAGTCCACGTCAAAGTCGATACCGGCCTCCATCGTTTCGGCCTCGATATCGACGCCGCGGTCGACCTTGCCAACTACCTCCGCACGCTGCCCGGCATCCTCGTCGAGGGGCTGACCACCCACATGGCCAACGCCGATGAGGGCGACGATTCGTTCGCCGAAACGCAGCACGCCATCTTCCGCGAAGCCGCGGCCCGACTCCCCTGGATCCCCTACCGCCACACGGCCAACTCCGCAACTGCCCTCCGCCGCGCCGAGCTCCGCTATTCCGGCGTCCGCGTGGGCCTGGCCATCCACGGCATCCTTCCGCCGAACACCCCCGGTCCGCGCCTCCAACCGATCCTATCGCTGCGGGCGCGGGTGGCCCGGGTGGCCGATGTCGCACCCGGCGAGGGCGTGAGCTACGGCCTCACCTGGCGGGCAAACCGCGCGTCTCGCGTCGCCCTCATCCCCGTGGGCTACGCCGACGGCTGGCGCCGCGACCTCGGCAACGCCGGCGAGGTGCTCATCTCTGGCCAGCGCTGCCCGATGGTGGGCCGCGTCTGCATGGACCAGTTCCTGGCCGATGTCACGGACGTGCGGGTCCCGGTTGCCGAGGGCGATGTCGCCACCCTCCTCGGCTCCGATGGTGCACACACCATTACCGCCGCCGATGTCGCCGCCCGTGCCGGCACGATCGCCTGGGATGTCATGGCCTCGCTCCAGGCGCGGCTCCCCCGCCTGTACCACCGGGGCGGTATCGTCGAACACCTGGCGCCCCCGCTCTGGTAGGAAGGCCAGGCGCCCCCGGGCTTCAGCGGGGGCGCAACTGGAGAGGAGGTTCCGGGAGGGATCCGCGCGTCACACCGCGATGTCGCGCCGGACGGGCGCCAGGGGCCTCGCGCCGCTCCGCCGGGCGCCGAACACACCGAAGAACCGCTTCCGCAAGCGGGCATCGCCTCCGCCAGCGAACGCCGCCGGGTCGCCGCAGACATCGGCTGCCAACGCCAGGAGCGCGGCGCCTGCCGCCGAGCCGGGCCGCCAGCTCACCAGCGGCACACCCAGCTGCGAGGCCCTGCTCACATTGCGGTCGAACGGGATCTCATGCGCAACAGCGTGGCTGATTGCGAACTCCACCTCGGCCCGGCCCAGCCCCGCCTGGCCGTGCCCGTGGATGAGCGTCACGATCGGCCGGGGCCCGTCCTCGCCCTTCAGCGAGAAGTGCTCGAGGAGCAACGAGGTGTTCTTCAGGCTGGAAAGGTCCGAACTGGTGACCACCACCACGCTCCCGGCCACGCCAACCGCGGCCCCCACCACATCGTTGAACGTGCCGGGTGTATCCAGGATCACCACGTCGAACATGGCCGCGGCGAACCGCACGAGCTCCTGGATCTGCTCTGGCGAACAGTTCAGCCAGCTCCGGTAGTCGCGCGCCGCCGGGAGCACATACGCGCCCGAATCGTGCCGGAGCAGCACCCGCTTGAAGCTGTCACGGTCGTAGCTCTCGATTTCCCTCGCGACTTCGGCCACGCTGTGCTCGACCGGGATATCAAGCATGATCGCGACATCGCCGAAACGCGTGTCGAGGTCGACCAGCAACACCGATTGCCGCCCGGCAGCCGCAATCGCGGCCGCCAGGTTCGTGCTCGTCGTCGTCTTGCCAATGCCACCCTTTTGCCCAACCACGGCGATGACGCGGCCGCCAGCAGCCTCCGGGGGACGCTCGCCGGGGATGGCGTTGGACCTCCGCCGGGCTCGTTCGACCACCTCGCCGAGCTCCCTGGCATCGAGCTTCCCGTGCAGGAAGCCGTTCACCCCGCTTTGCATCAGCCGGCGTTCGACCATCGGCGACCACCCGGTGGCATACGCCACGATGGTTGCCCCCGGTACTACTGCCCGCGCGAAATCGATGGTCTGGAACGCACGCTGAACGGGCTGCTCGACCGAGACGAAAAGCAGGTCCGGCTCCATCTCCTGGATGGTTTCCTGGGCGGCGAGCCCGTGCGGCCGTTCGCGGTCGATGACCAGGCCAACCCGCTCCAGCTTCTCGCGCAGCACTTCGCGCCGTAGTTCGTCGCTATCCACGACCAGGCTTCTGAGTCCCGGCATTTTCATGGTTTTCCGTCCAGTTACCTTGTTTCCCGCTCGTCCATCGTATCTTCACCAGCCCGACACCGATTGGGAATGGCCCAACAGACCACCGGAACGACTTTCTATGAAGTTCCAACCGGTGTGTCCCCTGTTGTTCACCCGGTATTCACCAGGCGCATCGGAATCCTGTTGGAAGAGGGCGCTGATATGCGATTGCAAGGCATTCGCCGCCCAAACCGATGGGATGTCGCACGGGCCGGCTGAGAGCATCAGCGCGTGAGTGAATTTCTTCCTTGCCAGGCCGCTTTCCTTCGAACGTCTGCTCGGCCTGCTCGATGCGATCGACCGTGAGGCGCCAGCGGGAGAATAGCGTTCGACCCTCCCCCGGCGGCACCGCTATACTCCAGGCCGAAGGCGATGGAGTCCGCCTGGTGAACCGCCCCGTTGCGGGCTGATGACTCCTGCATGCCGCCCCCGATCGGGCTCCGCTCCGCAGGAGAGTGCTGGTGACCTACCTCTACATCATGCTCGGGGCAATCGCGGGCGCGCCCCTGCGCTACTTCGTCCAGGGCCGTATCCAGGACCTCGCTCCCGCCACCTTCCCCTACGGCACGCTCGTGGTAAACGTTTCGGGGTGCCTGCTCATCGGGCTCCTCCTGGCGCTGGCCGAGGACCGCGAGATGCTCAGCCGCGAAGCCCGGCTGCTCCTCGTCACCGGCTTCCTCGGCAGCTACACCACCTTTAGCACCTTCGGCTGGGAGACCTACGCCCTCCTCCGCGATAACGAGGTGCTCAGTGCATCGGGCAACGTCCTCCTCAGCGTCGCCGGCGGCCTGTTCGGCGTCTGGGCAGGGTCCGTGATTGCGAGGCTCCCATGACCGGCCACCTCCACCTCGAAGGCGAAGGCCTTCTCCTGCGCATCTTCATCGGCGAAAGCGACCACTGGCATGGCAAACCGCTCCACCAGGCCATCCTCCTCCTGGCCCGCGAGCGGGGCCTCGCCGGGTGCACCGTCTCCCGTGCGCTGGCCGGCTTCGGGGCAGCGTCCCGCATCCACACCACCCGCATCGAACGCCTCTCCATGGACCTGCCCATCGTGATCGAGATCGTCGACACCCCGGAAAAGGTCCGCGCGTTCCTGCCCGAGCTCGAAGAGATGGTCCAGGATGGGCTCGCCACCCTGGAGCCGGTCGAGGTCCACTTCTATCGCCACCAGCGCGGCTGAGCCAGCCCGTCCGCGCCCGGGCTACTCCCTGAGCGTGCCCGCCTGCCGCAGGAGCTTCAAGAACTGCTCATCGCCCTGGAGGATCGCCAGCCGCGGATCGGCCGCCGCCTCGCGCGCGTAACCGGGATCGATTTCGAGCGCCCGCCCGACGTGGCGCAGCGACTCATCGCGGTTCCCCAGCGCCGCCGATGCCTGTGCCGCCCCGTACTGGGCGGCCGCGTCGGTCGCATCGAGCCGGATCGCCTCGCGAAAGTCGATGAGCGCCGCCCCCGCGTCGCCCCCGTGCAGGTGCGCCAGCCCCCGGTTCACCATCACGGTCGAATCCGTCGGGTCCACCGCCAGGGCGGCATTGAAATCGCTCAGCGCCCCGGCGTAGTTCCCACGGTAGAGGTGGAGCATGCCCCGGTTGTTCAGCGCGTCGGCATCGTTCGGTTGCAGCTCAAGCGCGCGGTTGTAGTCCGCCAGCGCATTGTCCAGGTCGCCCGCGCGCGTCCGGGCGTTGGCGCGGTTGTAGTAGGCGGCCGTCAGTTCGCCATCCATCTCGATGGCCCGGGTGTACCGCTCGATCGCGAGCCCATACTGCCCGACGTTGAAGTACACGTTCCCCTCATCCAGGTACGATTCGGCGGTCCGCCGGGGCGGAGGCACGATGGGCGCGGGCTCCAGCTCAGTGAGCGCCTCTTCGACCGAATCGAGCAGCCGCTGCTCCGGGGCGGGCGCTTCGGCTGGCGCTTCCGCCGCCCCGGGAGTCGCCGCCAGCGCTTCGAAGGCGGCGGTCAACACATCGGCGGAGCCTTCGGCCGTGCCAGCTTCGGACGCCGGGGGTGAGGCTCCTTCCTCCGCGACACCCACGCTGAACGACGGCGGCTCGGCGGACTGGTCGAGTGCTGGAGGCTCCTCTTCGACCGGGGCAGCGGCCGGTTCGGCCGTAAGCGGAGCGCCTTCGCCCGGGCTCTCTCCGGCAAGCTCCTCCACCAGGTCGCGCCCGTGTTCGGCCGCCTCCAAGAGCTCCTCGAAGGCAGTCTCGGGGGCCACGAGTTCGGCCGCGGTACGGGCGGTTTCGGCTGCAGTCCCTGGCGGTTCTGGCTCCACGGGCGCGCCCGTGGCGTCCAGCGCAATATCCACGGGTGGGGCGCCCGGTGGAGGCGCCATCCCTTCCGACTCCGCAGCGGCGACCTCCTCAGCCAGGGCCTCGGCTTCCGCGTCTTCACGGGCTTCCGCGGGCGCCGCCGGGGGAGCGGGCGCCGGTGGAGACTCAACCGTGGGAGGAGTCCACGCTGCGGGCGCAGGCGCCGTGGCCCGCCGACGCCACACCGAGGCAACCACCACCACCGCCACCGCGACCACTCCGAGGATCACGAGCAGGCGGAGGATGCGCTTCACGTGTTCGCCTCCGCTTCCCGTTCGAGCAGATGCTCGGTGACGGCGACGAGGCCCGCATAGGCGTAGACCAGGTAGTCACGCGGGTGCAGGTCCACCTTCTTCAGCGTCTCCTTGCGCGCGGTCACCGGGTCCCACGACCCGGTGAGCTCGATCGACTCGTGGTCGATGCCCATCTGGAGTTCGTACAGCTCCCCATCCTCGCAGACCACGATGCAGCCGCGGTCGGGGTCGCCGGCGGGCCCGGCCTCGCACTCGATGGCGTTCGTGAAGATGGCGTTCGGGAAGGGCGGGAATGGCTTCAACTCGGCGCAGGCTTCCCTCAGCAGCTGCTGGAGTTGCATCGCGGCCCGTTCGAGCACCATGTCGGCCTGGGTCTTCCGCAGGAGTGCCTGGCTTCCCATGTGTTGGAGAAGTATAGGAGGTCGCGCGCGAACTGGCTCCGCCCGGGTGAGGGCAGGCCGGCACGGGACCCTGCGGCATTGGCAATCGGCGGCCCGCAACCAGAAGCCTTGGAACGGGTGGATGCGCCGGGTGTAGACTGGGCCTCCCGGAGATATGTTCACCCATCTACACACTCACACCGAGTTCTCGCTCCTCGATGGCATGAGCAAGATGGCCCCGCTCATGGACCGGGTGAAAGCCCTCGGCCAGGAAGCCATCGCCATGACGGACCATGGCGCCCTCTACGGGGCCATCGATTTCTACCGCGAGGCCACCGCCCGCGGCATCAAACCGATCATCGGTGTCGAGGCCTACGTCGCCCCGGGCTCCCGCCACTCCCGCGAGCGCGGCGATTCCTCCCCCTACCACCTCGTCATGCTCGCCCGCGACATGACCGGTTACAAGAACCTCATCGCCCTGGTGACCAGGGCGAACCTCGAAGGCTACTACTACAAGCCCCGCATCGACCGCGAGCTCATCGAAAAGCATTCCGCCGGCATCACCGTCCTCAGCGGCTGCCCCTCATCCGAGTTCCACCGCCGCATCCAGGAAGGCGACCGCGAAGGGGCGATCGCCGTCGCCCGTTACTACCGCGAAGTCTTCGATGGGCACTACTACCTGGAAGTCCAGGACCATGGCGATGCGAAGTTCACCCGCCTGAACCCGGTCATCGCCGATATCGGCCGCGAGCTCGGCATCCCCGTCGTGGCCACCAACGATAGCCACTACACCCTGCCGGAAGAGGCCGAGGCGCACGACGTCCTCCTCTGCATTGGGACCAACGCCACCGTCGACCAGGAAGGCCGCTACAAGTTCGATGGCCACGGCTACTACGTGAAGAGCGAGGAAGAGATGCTCGCGCTCTTCCCCGGCAACCCGGAGTTCATCTCCAACACCATGCTCGTGGCCAACGAATGCGACCTCGACCTCAAGTTTGACCGGCAGCTGTTGCCCGAACCACCGGTGCCCCCCGGCCGCACGAGCGATGACTACCTCGCCGAAATCTGCTTCCGTGGCCTCCGCGAGCGCTTCGACCAGGTGACCCCCGAACTCGAGCAGCGCCTGAACTACGAGCTCGATGTTCTGCGCCAGACCGGCTTCACCGACTACATGTTCGTGGTGAAGGAGATCGCCGACTACGCGCGCAAGGCCGGCATCAAGATGGGCGTGCGCGGCTCGGCCGCCGCCTCGCTCGTCCTCTACGCCCTCCACGTCACCGATATCGACCCCGTCGCCAACCGCCTGGTCTTCGAGCGCTTCCTCAACATCGAGCGGCGGGAAATGCCCGATGTTGACTTCGACTTCGCGGATGACCGCCGCGACGAGATGATCCGGTTCGCCTACGAACGCTACGGCAAGGACCGCGTGGCCCAGATCATCACCTTCGGGACTCTCGGCGCGAAGGCTGCCATCCGCGATGTCGGCCGCGCCCTCGGCATCTCCTACGCCGAAACGGACCGCGTCGCCCGGCTGGTGCCCGAAGTCCTCCACATCACCCTCCCCGAGGCGCTGGAACAATCCCAGGAGATGAAGGACGCCTACGAGAGCGACCCCAGGGTCCGCCGCCTGATCGACACGGCGAAGCAGCTCGAAGGGGTGGCCCGCCACGCCTCCACCCACGCCGCGGGCGTCGTCATCTCGCGCGACCCGCTGATCGACCATGTCCCCCTCCAGCGCCCCAGCAAGGGCGATGAGGACAGCATCCCCACCACCCAGTTCGCCATGGAACAGGTCGCCAAAATTGGCCTCCTGAAGATGGACTTCCTGGGCCTCTCGAACCTCACCATCCTCCAGCGCGCCGTCGACCTCGTCCGCGAGACCACGGGCGACGAGATCGACATCGTCCACCTGCCCGATGGCGACCGGAAAACGATGGAGATGCTGGGCAAGGGCGAGACGTTCGGCGTGTTCCAGCTTGAATCGGCGGGCATGCGCCGCTACATCCAGGACCTCCAGCCAACCACCATCTCCGACCTCTGCGCGATGGTGGCGCTCTACCGCCCCGGCCCCATGCAGCACATTCCCCGCTACATCGATGGCAAGCATGGGAAGATCGAGATCACCTACCCTCATCCCCGCCTGGCCGACATCCTCGATGAGACCTACGGCGTCATCGTCTACCAGGACCAGGTGCTCCTCATCGCCCGCGAGTTCGCCGGCTACTCCCTCGGCCAGGCCGACATCATGCGCAAGGCCATGGGCAAGAAGAAGGCCGAGATCATGGCCGAGGAGCGCGGCCGCTTCATCGCTGGCGCCAGCGCCAACGGCTACAGCGAGGAGGAAGCGGCCGCCGTCTTCGACCTCATCGAGCCGTTCGCGGGCTACGCCTTCAACAAGGCACACAGCTGGTGCTACGGCCACATCGCCTACCAGACGGCCTGGCTCAAGGCCAACTACCCGGTCCAGTACATGACGGCGCTCCTCCAGCTCACCCGGAACGCGCCGGATACCCACGCCCGCATCGCCGCCGCCGTGGCGGAGTGCTCGAAGCTCGGCATCGAAGTCCTCCCGCCCGATATCAACAAGAGTTTCGACAACTTCTCGGTCGAGCGCCGCCAGGATGGCTCCCTTGCCATCCGCTTTGGCCTCGGCGTCGTCAAGAACGTCGGCAACGCCGCCTGCGAAGGCATCATCGCCGAACGTGAAAAGGGCGGCATCTACCGCGATATTGAGGACTTCTGCAAGCGCGCGGACCTTTCTTCGGCCAACTCCCGCACCATCGAGCACCTGGCGAAGGCCGGCGCCTTCGACCTCCTCGGCGACCGGGGCACCATCGTCATGAACGCCGAACGGCTCGTCGCCCTCGCGCGGAAGGAGCGCGAGCTCCGCGAAAGCGGCCAGGCCACCATGTTCGACCTGTTTGGGAGCCAGGTCGAAACCCCCCTGCCCGCACTGGAGCTCGAGCCTTCACCTGCCCGCAAGGAAGACATGCTCGCCTGGGAAAAGGAGCTCCTCGGCGTCTACGTCTCGGAGCACCCCTTCAAGGCCGTCGCCCAGGATGTCGCCCGCTACGCCACCCACACCCTCGCCGACCTCACCCCGGAGCTGGCAGGCCAGGCTGTCACCGTTGCCGGGCTCGTCCATCGCGTCCAGGCCCGGGTCACGCGGGATGGGCGCAAGTTCTACGTCGTCGACCTCGAAGACCTCTCCGCCAGCGTCGAACTCACGGTCTGGAGCGACACCATCGAGCTCACCGGCGAGGAGATCTGGGCGGAAGGCCGCGTGCTGGTCTGCTCCGTCGAAATCCGCGACCGGGGCGACCGCATCAGCCTGAACGTGCGCAAGGCCGCAGCCTACGATTCGGCCGAGGGCACGGTCGCCGGTTTCGCCGCCGAACAGTGGCAGGTTGAATCACCACGGCGCCGGCCCCAGCGTTCCCACGAGGAACCGCGCGCCGAAGCGGCGAGCGCCAACGGCCGCAACGGCACGCCGGATGGCCCCGGGGCGCACGGCAGCGCGCCGCGCAACGGCGGTTACCCGGCCGCCGGGGCCACCACAGAGGCCGCCCGCCCCGGCGTCACCCCGCCCGTGGCTCCCG
Organism: uncultured Anaerolineaceae bacterium; assembly: GCA_964648195.1. Lineage (GTDB taxonomy): Bacteria > Chloroflexota > Dehalococcoidia > Tepidiformales > Tepidiformaceae > Amarobacter. Next base: position 13,386 of record CAZYLL010000009.1, read on the forward strand.
ATACGGCGCGCCTCACCGTCACCCTGTACGAGACCGAGGATGTCCTCGCCGATGAGGCGCTCCTCAAGGTTGTCGTCACCATGCTCAAGGACCACCCGGGGCGCGACGAGGTCCGCCTGGTGATCCGCGACACCGCCGGGGAGGAGATGGAGTTCGACTTCCCCCGCGCCGCGGCCACCGAAGACCTCGCCCGCAGCATCCGCTCGGTCCTCGGCAACCGCGGCAGCGTGCGGCTCACCAGCCCGAAGATGGCCGGCGCCGCCTGAATCTTCCGCTCACCTCCCCAGGTGCTCGTCGAAGAAGTCCGCCACCAGCTTCGTGATCTCCACCCGTGTGGGGCTGATGGGGCCGCCATCGGGAATGAAACCGTGGCCCGCGTTCTCCACCGGCACGAACTCCGCCTCGACTCCTGCCGCCACCAGCGCCTGGTACAGGCGTTCGCCCTGCGCGATCGGCACCAGCCCGTCCTTCTCCCCGTGGATGATCAGGAACGGCGGGTCATCCGCTGAGACCTGGTACACCGGGCTGGCCTGCCGGAGCACCTTCGCATCCCGGTCCGCCGTCCCGAAGACCGTGGTAATAATCCGCTCCGATGCGCCATCGAACTCCACCGTCAGGTCGGCCGGACCGAACAGGTCGACGACCGCGGCAACTTCGGCATCCAGTGTGGTGATCCCCATCTCGTAGCCGTGGCCACCCGTGGTGCCGAGCAGCGATGCCAGGTGCCCGCCGGCGCTCCCGCCATAGGCGCCGATCCGGTCCGGGTCGATGCCGAGCTCCCCGGAGTGGCCCTTGAGGTAGAGGACCGCGCAGGTCACGTCTTCCATCTGGGCCGGGAACTTGAACCCGGGCGCCAGCCGGTAATCGATCGCCGCCACCAGATACCCTCGCGACAGGAGCTCGGCCCACATCTCGCTCCCGCTGCCGCCGTTCTTGCTGCCGCTCGTCCAGCCGCCCCCGTGGATGTAGAGCACCAGGGCGCCATTGGGCTCCTCCGGCCGGTAGAGGTCCATCTTCAGGTCCACCCCGCTCCTGGTGCAGTAGGTGATGTCGCGCTCGACGGTCCCGGGCAGCGCTGTCCCGCGTGGGGTCTGCCCGGCGGTCCGGGGCGTGGCGGCGGGTGATGCCGCCACCGTCGCCGTTGGCGTGGCCGGCGCGGTCGCCGTTGGGTTCGGCCCGGGCAGACCCGGCTCTCCGCCGTCCCCGCCCCCGTTTCCGCCGCCGTCCCCACCGCAGGCCACCGCGAGCACAGCCACCGCGGCCAGGCCCGGCGCGGCCAGCCGCAGGAGCAGGGACCGCTCGCGCCGCCTCATGGCGCCGCCCCTGCCGCACTCGCCAGCGCGGGAACGTCCGCCGAGGTGATCACCTTCACCGTCCGGGAAGCCCAGGCCACGAGCCGTTCGTAGGCCGACCAGATCGCATCCTGTTCCGCCTGCGGGCGCAGCCGCGAGGGGTCGGGCGCGGTGAGGTCCCAGGGGGGCGGGAGCGGCTGGCCCCGTTCGCCGTTCACGATTTCGAAGTAGATCGAACTCCAGCCCTCCGCCCCGCGGCGGTACAGGTTGTTCTCGTGAATGTGGGCGAGGATGAAGGGAGGACGATTGTGGCCGGCCTGCTGCCACGCCTCGAGCTGCATCTCGGCCAGGCTCACAGGGTCGTACGTTTCGCCACCGGACCGCGCGATCACGTTCCACCAGAACTGGTCCGAGCCGTCGATGGGCGTCACCCGCGTGACGCTGAAGTCCACCGGCCGGCCGAGCAGGCCATCGGCCCAGCGGTACGGGTTGGCTGTGGCGTTGCCTCCCTCGTGGTCCAGCACCGTCACCTGCGCCCCAAGCTCGCGGAGGATCGCCCGGCCGGCCGACTTGATGCGGGCATTCGGGTGCGGCACCGAGGCGGTCACCGGGTTCGTGCCAAAGACCTCCGCCACGTAGCGGTAGCCCCCCGCCTGGCTGCGGTCGAGCGCGCCGGTCTCCAGGTCGAGCGCGAAGGTTTCGTAGTCGCGCAGCGTCGCTGCCAGGGCTGCATCGTCGAGGCCGTTGAGCACCGCATCGAACCCGCTATTGAGCGGGTGCGGCGGCCGGACATGGTAGCTGATGGTCGCTTCGCCCCGCCGGAAGCGATCGATGAGCGCCGGGGACTGCCCGGCCAGCACCCGGGCGATCTCCGGCGTGAAGTAAAAGTCGCCGCGCACGCCGTAGGCCGAAAAGATGTCGAGCAGCCGTTCGAGCGCCGCCGCGCTCTCAGCGCCGTGAGTCCAGTCGTGGACGTTGACCACGAACGTCATATAGCCGGCGGGCGAAGGGTCGCCCGGGCCAGGCGCCGGGGTGGCGCCGGGGCCAGCCGGGGATTCGGAGGGGCTGGAGAATGGCGTCCCGCCCGGGGCGCATGCCGCCAGTGCGGTGCCGGCCGCGAGGTGAAAGGTACCGATGAGGAATCTGCGCCGGTTCATGGTCAGCCCTCCTGCGGTCACTTCGGCGCCACGCCGGGATTCGCCTGTTCCCAGGCGATGAACGCATCAGCCATCTCCGAAAGCGTCGCCCACTGCACCCGGCCGGCGGCCACGAGCGGGTCGACCGTGTTCGCGAGAAAGTCTTCGATGACTCCGAATGGCCGGCTGGCATCGCTGCGGAATTCGCCGGGGTGGATGGTGAAGTGGTGGACATTCACCTTCCCGGCGACGGCCGCATCGGCCGAAGCCTGCAGCCGTTCGGCCAGGTAGGCGAAGTACGCGGCATCGCCCCCGGGCATCTTCCGAGCGCCTGGCGGAGGCGAAGTTCTCCTGGTCGTAGAGCCCCTCTGGCAGGAACACCACCTTGCCGTTCGCATCGTGCTGGCCGAAGCTGCTGAAGTCCCGGCCGTCGGTCCCGCCAGCGGGCCGCCACGGGTGGATGCCGGTCAGCTCGAGCGGCGTCGACTGCATCGACGGGTTCTTCCAGTCGGAGTTTACGTCGAGCCCGGCGCAGACGGCGGCCTCGTACATGTCCGGGTACAGGTTGCCGCCGCTCCAGTAGCGGATGCGTTCGACCCCGCTCGCCTGCCGCACGAGCGCGATCTCCTCGGTCAGCACCTCGCACCACCGTTCCACCGGCAGCGACGACGACGCCTTGCCGAGGTGGGCATCCTCATGGAGGTGCAGCGCGATCTCGTGGCCTTCCGCAGCCAGCTCCTCGAGCACGCGGCTGCCGCGATCAATCGCCACGCTGGTGAACGGCGACTGCGCCTGCACCGTGAGCCGTCCGCCATGCGCCTTGACCATCGCCGCGACGGCCTTCAGGTCCTGCACGTGGCGGTCGAAAAGGCCCCCGGAGCGGTAGTCGTTGCCTCGCGGCCCGGATGCCGAGGCGCCCTGCGCCGTGGTGCCGAACGGCTCGATGTGGACCCCGATGGTGAAGCGCAGCACTGCCAAGCCGCCTTCGCCCTGGCTTCCGCCCGCCGGGATGCCCCCCGTTGGCGCCGGGGCCGGGACCATCGTTTCGTCGCAGCCGACGAGCACGAGCGCCGCGGCGCCGCCGGTCCAGGCCAGCAGCCGGCGCCGGCTCAGCGTGCGATGGGTAAGTGAATACTTCAGCGGCTTCATCTGCCTGCCCTCCTGCGTTTGCCCACAAGATGGAAGGCGAACGCAGACAGGTGACGGGCGCGGCCCGGGCAACCATAGGAGTTCCGTTAAAGCCAGCCTGCGGGGCGGGCGCCGTCATCCACCCCTTACCCGGCAGCCTCCGTCGCCTGCTTCGCGCCGGGCGCGCCCTCCACCTGCCGCGCCTCGGCATCGAGCGTCCGCGCCGCGCGAGAGAACGCGGGCGCGGCCAGGACCAACACCGTGAGCGCCGTCGCCACCCCACGCACCATCCGCTCGACTCCCACCCCATCGGCCAGCGAACCGAGCGGCCAGGCCGCCAGCTGGTTGAACGCCGACGACACCATCCGCAGCGACATCACCCGGCCCACGTACGCCACCTCGACAATCAGCTGCAACAGAGAGGTCGACGAGATCATGTTGGTGGTGAAGCACGCCCCGTTCAGGCACCAGAACACCGCCGCGATCGGCACCGACCGCGTGAAGCCAAAGAGCACCAGGCTCAACCCGAACGCGGCCGCCGAGCCGATGACCGTCCAACCCAGTCCCCGCGCGTGGCCGCGCGTCGAGAGATAGACCGTCGCGCCGACCGCCCCGAGCCCCCAGAACCACCCCATGAACGTCCAGCCCATCGCGTCGAGGCCCAGCACCTCGGTCATCCAGTAGGGCGCGAGGGTGCTGATGATCGGGAAGCCCAGCGTCCCGGTGAGCAGGCTGAGCACGATAATCCAGCGCACCCGTGGCCGCGCCGAGGCGTAGGCCACACCACGCCCGACCGCGACCACGATGTTGTCGCGCTGGGTGGGCGCCTCGCCCCGCGTCCGCATCAACAGCAGCGCACCAATGACCACGACATGGCCGATGAGGCTCACGCCGAATGCCCCGCCAACCCCGATCGTCTCGATCGCGATCCCCGCCATGGGCGGCAGGAAGGCGTATGAACTGATGGTCGCCGTGGTGAACAGCGCAACCGCGTTTGGCAGGTGTTCGCGCGGCACCAGGTTCGGCAACAGCGCCTGCCGGGTTGGGCCATCCATCGACTCGATGGACGCGGAAATGAAGATGAGCCCGAACGCCACCCAGAGGTTGATGGTGTCGAACACCACCAGCAGCGTCAGCAGCCCGTACACCGCCAGCGCCCCGCCCTGCGTGAGCATGAGGAGCGTCCGCCGGTCCATCCGGTCGGCAAGCGCACCGCCGTAGAGGCTGAAAGTGAGCATGCCGGCCCCGCGCGCCACGCCCAGCAGCCCGAGCAACGCGGCCGAACCGGTGAGCCCGAGGATGAACCATCCCTGCGCGTAGAACTGGAACATCATGGTGGCCGAGGAAAAGAACATCCCCGCCCAGAGGATGCGGAAGTCCCGGTGTTGGAGCGCCGGCACACGCTCCCGCCACCCGGCCCCCGGGGCTGCGGCCATCATCCGGTTACCTCCCCAACTTGCGGTCCCGCCGGGGCCTGGCGTCCGGTCATGCGCCACCATAGGCGCCCCGGCCCGTTCCGTCACCCCGGCCTGCCCCGCGAAAGGCCCGGTAAGCGCGCGTTGCACGGCGCTTGCGCGAGCGATCTATACTGCGGCCCTCCTGAATCGCAGCGAAAGGAGTTCTCCATATGGCACTCGGCGGTTACGCGGGACGAGTCGGCAACGTCGACCTCGCGACAGGGACAGTCGACTACAGGCCCATTCCCGAGGAGTGGGCGCGCAAGTACATCGGGGCGCGGGGCGTCGGCGTCCGCTACGTCTACGAAGCTGGCCCCACGATCGACCCGCTGAGCGGCGAGAACGTGCTCTGCTTCATGAACGGGCCCCTCACCGGCAGCGAAGCGAGCATGAGCGGCCGCATCGCCGTCGTCACCAAGAGCCCGCTCACGGGCACCGTCACCGATAGCCACATGGGTGGCTGGAGCGCCGCCCGGTTGCGCTGGGCCGGGTTCGATGGCCTCGTCTTCAAGGGCAAGTCCTCCAAACCTGTCTATGCCTTCGTTTCGAACAACACCGTCGAACTCCGCGATGCCTCGGACCTTTGGGGCAAGGGCGTCCACGAGACCGTCCAGCTCCTTAAGGAGCGCCACGGCGCCGATGACCTGAGCGTTATGGCCATCGGCCCGGCGGGCGAGAACCTCGTCCGGTTCGCCTCGTGGATCAACGAGAACGACCGCGCCTCCGGACGCGGTGGCACCGGCTGTGTCGGCGGCTCGAAGATGCTCAAGGCCGTCGTCATCAAGGCCGCCCGCAACTACCCTCGCGCGGCCGACCGCGACGCCTGGCGGACTGCCCACTCCAACGCCCTCAAGAAGATCATGGACGAGGCAAACATCACCTCGCCGAAGAAGGGCGGCCTCTCCGTCTACGGCACCAACATGCTCATGAACGTGAGCAACACCATCGGCGGCCTGGGCGCCCGCAACAGCCAGGACACTTCCTTCGAGCATGCCGAGCTCCTCGGCGGAGAGTACGTCAAGGAGCACTACCTCATCGACGACCCGACCTGCCACGCCTGCCCGGTCGCCTGCAAGAAGGAAGTCGAGATCAAGGAAGGCCCCTACAAGGTCAAGATGGAATCCGTCGAGTACGAGCCTGCCTGGTCGCTCGGCGCCAACTGCGGCAACGACGACATCGCCTCCGTCGCCTACATGATCGACATGGCGAACGACCTGGGCTACGACGCGATCGAGATCGGCCAGGTTTGCTCCATGGTGATGGAGGCCACCCAGCGCGAGTACATCCCGGCGAGCGTTGGCATCGTCTGGGGCGACAAGGACCGGATGATCGAGGTCGCCCGCCTCATCACCTACCGCCAGGGCATCGGCGACCAGCTCGCCAACGGCATCGACTCGTTCGCCAAATCCATCGGCCACCCCGAGATCGCCATGACAGTGAAGGGCCAGGCCACCCCGGCCTACGACCCGCGCGGCTTCAAGGGCATGGGGCTCGGCTATGCCACCTCCAACCGCGGCGCCTGCCACCTCCGCGGCTACAGCCCCGCCAGCGAGCTCGGCGTCATCGGCCTCAAGACCGACCCCCTGGCCTACCAGGGCAAGGGCGAGCTGCTCAAACTCCTCCAGGATATCCATGCCTTCTCCGATAGCCTGGACCTCTGCAAGTTCAGCGCCTTCGCCGAAGGCCCCGACGAGTATGCCGAGCAGTATCGCGTGATGACCGGAATCGAGAAGTTCGATGCCAACGACGTCCTCCGCACCGGCGAACGCATCTACAACCTCGAACGGCACTACAACAACCTGGCAGGCTTCCGCGAAGGCTCCGACTACCTCCCGAAGCGCTTCACCGAGGAACCCTCGAACGCGAAGGGCTCCCTCGGCCAGGTCTGCGAACTGAACGCGATGCTCGAGGAGTACTACCGCGTCCGCGGCTGGAAGAACGGCGTTGTACCGGAGGAGAAGCTGAAGGAGCTCGAAATCGTCTGACGGCTCGTGCCCCATCGGCAGCGAGAAGGCCCTTCCCTTCCCTGGAAGGGCCTTCTGCTATTCGTGGACCGGGTCTTCCTCCAGGATGAACCGCCGGAACGCCTCCGCGAACTCGAAATCCTGCCCCTGGGCAGCCATCCGGGCGAACCCCTCGGCGAACTCCACCACATCCGGCCCCAGCTGGCTCGGGTGCTCCAGCAGCGCCGCCTTCTTCAGCTCCAGCGTCTCGCCGATATCGACCCACACGTTCGGCTTGTCCGAACCCGAAAGCCACACCTGGCGCACCTTCCACGGCTGGTAGCCATCGACCAGGAGCTCCGGGAACGTCAGCCGGTCGCGGGCCGTGGGGAAGGTCGCATCGAGCGCGACATCGCCCGCCACCCGGTGGTCCGGGTGGTTCACATAATTGTCGCTGAAGAACCGGTTGGTCGGGTCGAACGTGAGCAGCACGTGCGGCCGGTACTTCCGGATGAGCCGCGCCACATCGCGGCGCAGCTCCAGGCTGTGCTGCAGGTAGCCATCCGGGTAGCCCATGAACTCGTAGTTCGCAACGCCGAGCACGGCGCCGGCGTTGCGCTGCTCGGCCTCGCGGATGGCGGTCAGCCGCTCGCTCGTCATGTTCGGGTCGTCGCTGCCTTTGTCGCCTTTGGTGATGATGACGTAGGTGACCTCGCAGCCCCTGCGGGCCCACCGGGCGATGGTCCCCGCCACCATGAACTCCGCATCGTCCGGGTGGGCGACCACGACCATGGCGGAAGGTGGGACAAATCCTTCGACGTTCGACGGCATGGGGCGGGCTCCTGGCTCAGGGTGCAATCGAGCGTAGCAGGTGCGCGGCCCCGGCTTCAGCCGCCCGCTTCACTCAACCGGCCGCCCGCGCCGGCACGTACTCCACCACGGTCTGCGGTTCCGGGATGGGCAGTCCTTCCTCGCGGAGCCCCTCGATGTGGAAATCGATCGCCGAAGCGATCTCCCGCTCCGCCTCTTCGACCGTGTCTCCCACGGCGACGCACCCGGGGAGATCCGGCACATAGGCGGAGTAGTTCGCTCCAGCAAGTTCGATGACGACGGCGTACTTCTTCATCTCTCTCCGGTCTATTCCCGCTTGCTTCCATATGCTGGCCTCCGTACCTGCTGCAAGGTCCTTGGACGGGTGCCCCGGCACCGTGAACCTTCCAGGCTTGGTCGGATGCTTGAACTGCCGGTGGCTCCCTCGGACGGAGTGAAGATACCAGCCGTCAGCTTCAAGCAGCGCGATGGCATCTCGTACCTTCACTCCGCATCGTTGTCAGGCGGCATAGAGTGTGCGCGCCGAACCCAGAATTTCCCGCCGGCGCAGCCAGTTTGGGCTCGATTCGACTGCCATCCGGCTCGTCATCTCCACCCGGCGACCGAAAAGCGCGGAGAGTTCCGCCTCCATCTGGAGATGATCGACTATCGACCAGGGATGGTTCGGCTCAAACGTCACCGGCACGTCGATGTCGCTCCCGGTCCGGAAGTCTTCTCGCAGTACCGACCCGAACAGAGCGAGCTCCCGTATTCGCCAGCGCGCGCACAATGCCGCCAGCTGATCGGCGTATTGTGACCTGAGCTCGTCCAAGCGTTCCATGACCGAATAATACGACACCCATCCGCTGCACCCCCTACCATATGCCCATGCAGCCCCGGGTCCGGGCCCTCACTGCCGATGAGCGTGGCTACGCAGAGGTCATCTCGGTTGGTATCCTCCTGGCCATCCTCATCGGGTTCGCCCTCTTCCTCTACTGCCGCGCGGAGGAGCAAACCGTCCCCATCACCGGCCGCACCCAGCGCGTCGCTCTCTCCGAAGAGGACCAGGCCCGGCTCGGGGCCGATGCCTACCGGGAAATCCTCGCCGAATCCGCCGCCGAAATCGTGCGCTCCGGCCCTGAGGCCGAACTCGTCCAGCGTGTGGGCGAGCGCATCGCCGCCGTCGCCGATGACCCCGGCTTCGCATGGGAGTTCACCCTCATCGCATCGCCCCTGAAGAACGCCTGGTGCCTCCCCGGCGGGAAGGTAGCCGTCTACAGCGGCATCCTCGAAATCGCGCAGGACGAGGAGGGGCTGGCCGTGGTGATGGCCCACGAGATCGCCCATGCCATCGCCCAGCACGGCGCCGAACGCATGCTCCAGGAGCAGCTCACCCGGGTCGGCCTCCTCGCCGTCTCGGCCACCCTCGGCGGGCTCGACCCCGCGACCCGCGGCACCGTCCTCGCCCTTTTTGGCGCTGGCGCGCAGCTCGGGGTGCTCCTCCCCTTCAGCCGCGACATGGAAAGCGAGGCCGACCGCATCGGCCTCACTTATATGGCCCGCGCCGGCTACAACCCGGAGGCAGCGATTGGCTTCTGGGAACGCATGGCCGCCGCCCGCGAAGGCCCGGAGCCGCCCGGGTACGCTTCCACCCACCCCTCGAACGCGAGCCGCATCGCCGGCATTCACCAGTGGCTGCCGGAGGCGATGGAGGAGTACCGGAAGACGCTCGGCGCCCGCCCTACGATGCGGCCGCTGCTCCTGGTGTGGCACTGGCCTCTTCCAGCGCCCGCTCAGCGAATGGCCGCAGCATTTGCATGGGGCTGAGCGGCGTGCCGAGCGAAGCGCACACCCCGCGCAGCAGTCCGATCACCCGCCCCAGCAACACCAGGTCCCCCGGGATCGCCTCCACCGGGTTCGCCCGCATGGCGCCCCGCCGCTCGGCGATCTCGCTCTCCGCTGGCCGGTCGATCGGCCGCGAATCGAACATCAGCTGCATCAGCGGCAGCACATCTCCCGGCGATTCCGACTTCACCTTCACGCCCAGCTCGCGGAACGCCTCGACGATGCGGTTAGGGTCGCGGTCGCCAGCAGCGATGACGAGCTTTGCGAACCCCAGCCTGGCCCGCTCCGGGAGCTCCTTCGTGAGTCCGAAGTCGAGCAGCCCGGCGCGGCCGCCCGGCAACACCAGGATGTTCCCGGGGTGCGGGTCGGCCTGGAAAAGCCCGTCGACCATGATCTGGTGGCCGTAGGCCTCCGCCACCGTCCTGGCGAACGCGACCCGGTCGATATTCATCGAAGCGAGCCGTTCCCGGTCGAGCAGCCGCGCCCCGTGGATGTACCCGGTAACGATGACCCTGCGTGCCACGTGGTCGTCGATCACCTGCGGCACCACCACACCCGGCACCTCGCGCAGGTTCTCCCGGATGCGCCGGGTCATCTCGGCCTCGCGCTCGAAATCAAGCTCCAGGGGCACCTGGCTGGCGATCTCATGGACTACGGCCCGGAAATCGAAGTTCGGCTCGCGGCGGGCCACGATTCCCACGATGGTCCGCAGGTTCCGGATATCCAGGCGCACCAGCCCCGCCACCTCGGGGTACTGCACCTTCACCACCACCTCGCGTCCGTCCGGGAGCGTGGCCCGGTGCACCTGCGCCAGCGAAGCCGAGCCAATCGGACACTCATCGAAGGTCGCGAACAGCTCTTCGATGGGGCGTTTCAGCTCGCTCTCGATGGTCTGCCGCACGACCGTCATCGGCCGCGCCGGGACCTGGTCCTGCAGCCGCGAAAGCGAACGCGTATACGGCTCAGGAACGATGTCGGTCCGCGTGCCGATGAACTGCCCCGACTTGATGTACAAGCCTTTCAGGTCGACAGCCAGGCGGTAGAGCGATTCGGCGGCCGCTTCGTGGCGGCGCGCCCAGTGATCGGCGGCCGCAGCGGGCGGCAGCTTCCGCACGGCGCGCTGCGTGCGCTTGTACCCGAGGTAGATGCGCGCGCCCGTCCGGGCCACGCGAAGGCTGCGGCGGAAGCGTTTGGCGTGTTCGAACATCATTCGGGGTTCCGTCCGCGCCCAGTGTGCCCGCTGCGCGCACCGCCCCGCAACAAAAGTGAAGCCGTCTTCCCGAAAAACGCGTCGCAATTTGCCTGGCCCGTCTGGCCGTGGATCACCGGGCCCCCGGCCGACATGCCACAGGCGGCCATCCTCAAGCGCGCCCAGGCGATCCGCCAGGCCCGCGGCGCAGCGTTCATCGAAGACCGCGACATCCGCCAGGCCATCGCCGAACTGTCGCGTTAGAACCCAACCCCGGCCGTACGGATTGAAGCTGCCGGGCCGTTGGGTCCCCGGTTGGGAAACCGCCCGGATGCCGAACCCTGGCGCCCACGCGCATCCACCCCTGTTGGTGTTCCCACCCGCCGCTTTCCTTCCCAACCGCGAACCCACCCCGGAGCCAAACGCCCTCGCGGCCACCGTCCGAATCCGTCCCGGGCCCGTTTCCCAACACCCAAACCGGCCCATCAGCATCATCAACCTTCCATCATTCCCCGGTATCTGTTCAGATGCGTAGAGATGCTTGATGCAGTCGAGATCCATGTGGAAGGCGGCAACGGAGGACATGGGCTGGTCAGCTACCACCGTGAGAAGTTCGTCCCCCAGGGGGGACCCGACGGTGGAGATGGTGGCCGGGGCGGCCGCGTCTACCTGCGCGCGGTCGATGACGTGTACACGCTGGAGCAGTACCGCTCGAAGAAAAAGTTCAAGGCGGGCAATGGCGGAAACGGCGGGCCGAACCTCCGCCACGGCGCGAACGGGGAGGACCTCTACCTCGATGTGCCCGTTGGCACGGTCGTCCACGACGTTGACACGGGAGACCTGATCGCCGACCTGGAGACCGTCGGCCTGGAGGTCATCGTGGCGTTCGGGGGGCGGGGCGGCTGGGGCAACAAGCGCTTTGCCACCGCGACCAACAAGACACCCGGGTATTCGCAGAAGGGGCAGGAAGGCGAGTCGGTCACGATCCGGCTTGAGCTCCGGCTCCTTGCCGATGTTGGGCTCATCGGCCTGCCGAACGCCGGCAAGTCAACATTCCTCGCGATGGTCTCGAATGCGAAGCCGAAGATCGCCAGCTACCCGTTCACCACGCTCGAGCCGATGCTTGGCGTCGTCAACGTTGGCTACGAGCGGTTCACCCTGGCAGACCTCCCGGGCCTTGTCGAGGGCGCCTCGGAAGGGTACGGGCTCGGTTTCGAGTTCCTAAAGCACATCCGCCGCTGCCGGGTCCTCCTCCATGTCATCGATTGCAGCTCGCCCGATCCCGTCACCGACTACGAGCTCATCGAAGGCGAGCTCCTCGCCTACGACCCGAAGCTTAACGAGGTCGCCCGGGTGGTCGCTGTCACCAAGGCTGACCTTGCTCCCGAGGTGGCGGATGAGGCCGCGAGCACCCTTTCGAGGCACCTGGGTGGGACACGGGTGTGGGTCGTTTCGGCGGAGACCGGGCAGGGTGTCGAAGAACTCACGTCTGAACTGATGGCCCGGGTCAACAGCGAAAAGGCCCGCGCCGCCACAGCGCCGCCCGAAGAGGTGCCCGTCATCCGCCCGCCATCGGAAGAGCGCTTCAGCGTGATGCGCGTGGGCGAAGGCCGCTACCTGGTCGAGGGCTACCGGCCCGTCACCTTCGTCCAGATGATGGATACGGGCATGCCGGGCGCGGAGGACGAAATCCTGCGCCGGCTCGAACGCTGGGGCATCGCAAGGGCACTCCGCCAGGCCGGCGCCGAACGCGGCGACACCATCGTCTTCGGGGACGTGGAGCTGACCTGGCAGGGCTGACCTACAGCAGCGCCTCCACCGCGCGGCGCTCCTCGCCGAAGGGGTCATCCTGTTGCCCGCACTCGAGGTCGAACACCATTGTTGGCCGGTTCGGCTCGGTGTAGGCGTCCCACGGGCCAATCCCCTCGTGCGCCGGGTTCCCGGTCCGCGCAAAGGAGAGCCACGCGTCCATCATGCGGTGGGAGAGCTGCTCCACAGCCGGCCCCGAACCGGCGAACCGGTCCTGCGTCGGCGCGCCCAGGGTGCCGAACACGAACGGCATCTCCAGGGCGTGGCACGAGCCCAGCGCGCCACGGCGCGCCGGAGAGGCGTAGGTGAACAGGTACACGTAGGTGTTGGGCTGGTGCGGCTGCTGCGCCAGTGCCAGCCGGGTAGCGCCAATGCGGAAGCGGGCGTCCGAGCTCACCGCATCCAAAATGTCCAGGTTCGAAGCGGGCAGCCCTTTCCCGGCCCGCGACCCGCGGTAGACCTCGATGACCGCCCGTGCCCTTTCGGGCCCTGGATTCCCGAGCGCCGCATCCACCGCGCGGACGAGCGCGTCGCCATCGATTTCATCGCGCTGCATCGTCGCGGCGAAGAGCTTCACCTCGTCGCGGTTGGTGCCGGCGATGAGGGGGATGCCCGCGGCCGCGCCCGCCCTCACGGCAGCCAGGGGCTGCTCGATGAGGGTCGCGCCATCGCGGATTGGCCCGAAAATGAGCCCGGCCTCGCGCCCGAGCTTCGCCGAGACCGCGGCCTGGGCTTCGAGGATGCGGTCGGCCGGCGCTGTCAGCACTTCTTCCGCGCGCGCCGCTTCCAGTCCGAGTTCGGCCAGCAGGAGGCTGGCGACCCGCTTGCCGCTTTCGCGATCGCCCGCCCGTCCCGTGCCGCTCTGGAGGATCGCCTTGTGGAAGAGCCCCTTCGCGGTGGGCATGGCCAGGAGCGTGCCGACCGCAGCCGCCCCGGCCGATTCGCCGAAGATGGTCACATTGCCCGGGTCGCCCCCGAATGTCGCGATGTTGTCGCGCACCCATCCGAGCGCGGCAACCTGGTCGAGCTGGCCCGCGTTGGCGGTCAGGCCCGCGCCGGGCAGGTGGTCGCCCAGCCACAGGTAGCCGAAGGCGCCGAGGCGGTAGTTGATGGTGACCACGACGACATCGCCCCGCTCGGCCAGTGGTCCGCCGTTGTACAGCTCCTCGGAACCGGAGCCGTGGGTGAATCCCCCGCCGTGGATCCAGAACAGCACCGGGCGGCGGCCGCCGTCGGCGGCGGGGGTGAAGACGTTGAGGTAGAGGCAGTCCTCGTCCTGCGGGCCGCTCGCCGCGAACCCGGGGATCGGGTGGCCCGTCTGGCGGGCTGCCAAACCTGGCGTCCGTGCATCGCGGACGCCGGTCCAGGGCGAGGGCGGTTGGGGCGCCTTGAAGCGCAGTGGCCCCACGGGCGGCGCCGCAAATGGGATCCCCATGAACGACTGGTGATTCCCGTGCTGGACGCCCTCCAGGCGCTCGCAGGTGGTCTCGACGATGGGCATGGCTGTGCTCCGGAGCGTGTGCGAAATGTGCGCTATTCTAGCTCCGCTCAGCCTCCGCCGCGCATGGTCCGCCGCCGGAGATAGGCCGCCACCTCGGCTTCGCGCTCTCCGGAGATATCGAGAAACAGCACCGGGATCACCATTCGCCCCAGGCGCGCCGGCGCGCCTTCCACGAACTCCACCCGCCAGCCATCGCCGGTGACGCACGCACCCTCAAACGCTCCACCGAGCTCCCGCAGCAGGTCACGCCGGATCTCCTCTGCGGGGAGGTTCCGGATCTCCAGCCGCGTCATCCGCCGGCGGCCGGAGGAAAGATGTCGACATCTGCGGTTGGCGGCACCGGGGTGTCGAGCATCTGGAGGTGCCGGATCTCCCGCCCGTCGACGAACACTTTGATGTATTCGCCCAGGGCGCCCTCGGCCGTCCAGATCATCGCCCCCAGCTCCGGGAACCGCTGCGTCACGGTGTCCAGCAGGTCCTTCACCGTCGCGTCTTCGGCCAGGTCCAGGTGGACGTTCCTGCCGCCCACGAGCGGCCGCAGCGTCGCGTAGAAGCGGACATCCATTCCTGGATCGTAGCAGGCCCACGAGCAGCGGGTCGCGCCCGGTTACCGAGACACGAGCGCGCGGATCGCGCATGCTTTGCGCCAACAGACCCACCATCGTCCACGAGGCCTACATGCATCTCATCCTGAACGACCTCACCCCCTGGCACTGGGCGGCCGGAGGCGCCGTCATCAGCGCCGTCACGCTCGCCCTCCTGTTCGTCGGCAACCGCCGGCTCGGCGTCTCGACCGGATTCGAGAACGTCTGCTCGCTCGTCGTGCAGACTCCCTACTTCCAGCGCGAGGCGCTGCGCGGCACGAACTCGTGGCGCCTGCCGTTGCTCGGCGGCCTCGTCGCCGGCGGATTCCTCTCCGCTGCCGTCGGTGGCGGTTGGGAGCCGTTCTGGGACCTGGGCATGTTCGATGCCGAGATTGGCTGGGGTAACGGCGGCAAGCTTCTCTGGATGTTCGGTGGCGGGCTCCTCATCGGGTTCGGCACGCGCCTGGCCGGGGGCTGCACCAGCGGCCACGGCATCTTCGGCATGTCCAATCTCGAACTGCCGAGCATCGTCGCAACCGTCAGCTTCATGGCCGCCGGGGCAGTCACCACCAACCTCATCTACCGCGTCATCGTCTGACAGGGGCACCGCCGTGATTCTGTTCTATCTCGTCCTCGGTTCCGTCTTCGGGTTCGCTCTCAGCCGTTCGGGCGCCGCCGATTACAACTTCATCCAGGGCATGTTCCTGTTTGAAGAGTTCCAGCTCTACGGCATCATCGGCACGGCCGTCGCCCTCACCGCGCCTTCGCTCTGGCTGCTCAAGCGCTACGGCCGCTCGCTCACCGGGCAGCCGCTGCGCATCGAGAACAAGCCCGGCCACCGCGGCAACATTTACGGGGGCATCCTCTTCGGCATCGGCTGGTCGATCACCGGGATGTGCCCCGGCCCGATCCTGGTCAACATCGGCGAAGGCAAGGTGTACGCCCTTGCGGCGCTGGCCGGGACGCTCGTTGGCGCGGGGGCGTTTGGCGCGCTCTACCCCCGCCTGGTCAAACCCTTCGGGCTCCCGCCCCTCCAGGTGGGGACCGGCGAAGGCTGACCGGCCCCGGAAGGGATCGTTTGCGCATCCCCCCGCAGGGGCCGACCCTACGCCAATGCACACCGGACGGACGCCTGTGCTCCCGCTTGCCATCGGGACGGCGCTCGCCTCCTGGTGGGCTGCCTGCAGCCTCCTCCTCCACGGTGCCTTCCACTCCAACGCCTGGGACCTGGGCGTTTTCACCCAGGTCACCTGGAACACGGCCCACGGCGAGCCCTTCGAATACTCGTTCCGCGCAATTTCCTACGCGGGCGACCACTGGCAGCCCGCGCTCTTGTTGTTCGTGCCGCTCACCTGGGCCGGTGGAGGCGCCGCGACGCTCCTCGTGTCTCAGGCGGTTCTCCTCGGCGCCGCCATCATCCCGCTGTACCTCTGCGCGCGGCATGGCGCAGGGCAGGCCGCCGCCCTCCTTGCCTGCTTCGCCTATGCCTTCAGCCCGGGTGTTGCGCGTGCCGTCTCGTTCGACGTTCACCTCGAAGCGCTCGCCCCGCTCCTTTGTTTTACCGCGGTCTATGGCCTTGTCCTCAAGCGAGACTGGCTCTTCATCGTCCCGGCGCTGCTCCTCCTCACCATCAAGGAAGACGCACCGATCCTCGTCCTGGGGCTGGTCGTGCTCGCCGCCTGGCACTTCCAGTGGCGCCGGAAAGCAGCCGCCGTGGCTGCCGTTGCCATCCTCTATGGCGCCGTCGTGAACCTCTGGCTCATCCCCCACTACCGCGGCGATGAGCTGAACCCACTGGCCGAACGCTACGGCTACCTCGGCGACTCTGCCACCGAAATCCTCCTCGCCATCCCCACTCATCCCGCCGAGGTCGTTCGCCACGTGGTTACCTGGGACAAGGGCGCCGTCGTGCTGCTGCTCGTGCTCCTGGCCGCTGCGGCCGCTCCCCTGTTCCGGCCCATCATGATCCTGGCGGGCGCCCCACTGGTCGTCCTCCCTGCGCTCTCGCAGGACAACGACCAGGCCCGCTTCGAGCTCCACTATCTCCTGGTCCCGACCGCCTTCGCTTTCAGCTGCCTGCTCTTTCACCTCAACCGCCCACCTGCGAGCTGGTGGCCCGGGTTCAGCCGTCACCTCACCCCCCGGCGAACCCTGGCTGCGAGCGCAGCCGCCTCATTCGCCGTGTTTATGCTCCACGCGCCCCTCCCGCCGTCGCTCGCGTTCGAACCCGGGCGGTTCGCTGTCGACCACCACGCCCGCGTCTCACGTTCGTTCGTCGGGATGGTCCCTCCCGGGGCGATCGTCAGCGCGCAGTCGCCCTTCGTGCCCCACCTCGCGCAGCGCCGCGAGATCTTCGTCTTCCCCCGGGTACTTACCTCCGAGTACGTTCTCATCGATGACTACGGACCGAAGCCGCAGGAGGACCTCGAAGCGGGCTACGATGCCTGCCGCGCCGCCCTCCCCCGCCTCGGCTTCGACCTGGTCCGCGAGGAGGACGGCATCCAGCTCTGGCGCAAGGTGCGCCCGGCCGAGTCCATCCCCCATGTCCCGCCTGCCTGCAGCGGGCAGAAGCCCGCAAGCTGACCTGGAGGCGGGTTTGACAGTCCTCGAAACAAATAGCACTGTCAGTGCCACGAAATGAAGGCTCCCTCCCTCCCGCTCCAGGCGGCCCGCCCGGCGGGGCTACTGCGATGAGTGCCATTCTCGACGGGTACTGGCCGAGCCCCTGGCCCGGGGAGGATGGCGGCCCCGCGCGTCTCCAGGCGCCCGCGCCCGGCACGCCGGCCCTCGCCGGCGGCCCGCTCGTCGCCACCAGCCGGCCCGCCTTCGCCGGCTGCATGCCCATCCTGCGCGAGCCCGGCGAGGTGTACCTCCAGGGACATACACCGGGGGGCGACCAGTCCACCGCCTGGGTCGAGCGCATCGACCCGCACACCCTCCAGCCCATCGCGCGCTCGCCGGACCTGCCCGGCGGGCGGCCGTGGCCCGGAGGGCTTGCCGCCCACGCCAACGGTTCCCTGTACGTGACGTTCGGCCGCTGGTGCCACCGGCTGGCCCCGGATTGTTCGGTGCTCGCCGCCAGGCAGCTCCCGCGCCAACGGCCCTACAACTCCCTGCTCATCCT
Organism: uncultured Anaerolineaceae bacterium; assembly: GCA_964648195.1. Lineage (GTDB taxonomy): Bacteria > Chloroflexota > Dehalococcoidia > Tepidiformales > Tepidiformaceae > Amarobacter. The sequence continues at coordinate 31,204 of CAZYLL010000009.1, forward strand.
CCCCGGTGGCCACCTCGTCATGAAGGATTTTGCCGGCGGGTCAGGTGTCCATGCGCTGCCCCCGGGCGTGCGGGGCTCGGAGCTGGTCGTCCTCGAGCCCGGGGGCCTGGACATCGTCGCCCGGCTCGAGCTGCCCGAAGGGTCCATCGCCCGCCTTTCCGCCGCGCTGGATGCCAGTGGCGTGAGCATCTTCGCTGTTGGCGAAAGGAGCCTCTTTCGGGTGGTGTGGGACCCGGCCACGGCCACGCTCGCCCTCGATGAGGGGTTCACGTCCCGTTACCTGGAACAGGCGGGCCAGTCGTTCGGCTGGGACGCCGTGATCGCCGGCGGCAGCGCCTGGTTCCTCGATAACGGCGAAGGGACCACAGGCTTCGGCCCGTCGCTCCGCGGAAAGGGTGTTTCGAACGCTCCCCTCCACCTGGTCCGTGTACCGCTCATTGGCGAGCGTCGCGCCGAATTCACCGAAATCTGCGGCCTCCCACACGGGATCGTCGCCAATCCTCCGTGCGTCGACCCTGGCCGGAAGGTGGTGGCCGGCTTCGATTCCGGGAACGGGGTGATCGCCGCCTTCCGCTACGGCGCCCCCGGCACCCCGCTCGAACCGCTCTGGCGCCACCAGCAGAACCAGGCCGGCCACATGCTCCTCTATCCGGAGACGGGCGACCTCGTCTCGTTTGACTACGACCACGCGCGGGGCACCGAGCAGGTGGTGGTTCGCGACATCGAGTCGGGCCACGAACGGGCGCGGGTGGCGATCGGCTCGCCGCTGCAGTGTGTGGTGTTCCCGGCCTGCGGGTTCGAGGGCGACCTCTACGTCGCCACGTTCTCAACGATCGCCCGGGTCAGCGCCGCCGCCAGCTGACCGGGCCCTACACGCGCGCCCAGTTGTTCGTCGTGAAGATGTCCTCGTCCAGCGGGCTGCGTTCACCCAGCTCCAGCCGGAACCCGGCCACCGCGCCGATCATCGCCGCATTGTCGGTGCAGAATTCCGGAGGCGGGATGCGGACGGGCACCGGGCAGCGCCGCTGCAACTCCTCGCGCAGGCGCGCGTTCGCGGCCACGCCGCCCGCAACCAGCACGTTCCTGGCGCCCATCTCGCGGGCCAGGCGGCTGGTCTTGCCCGCCAGCACGTCCACTACGGCCTCCTGGAACTCCCAGGCAATCTCCGGCACCGAATACTGCCCTGCGCGCACCACGTGCAGCACCGCCGTCTTCAGGCCGCTGAAGCTGAAGTCGAACGTGCCGTGCATCCAGGCGCGCGGGAGGTCGAGCTTGCTCGGCCCGCCCTCGAGCGCCGCCTTCGCCACGTGCGGCCCACCGGGGAATGGCAGCCCCAGCAACCGCCCGACCTTATCGAACGCCTCGCCAGCCGCATCATCGCGCGTCCCTCCCAGCCGCTCGTACTGCCCGTGCGAACGCATCAGCACGAGGTCGGTGTGGCCCCCGCTGACCACCAGGCAGAGCGCGGGGAACTCCGGCTCGGGGCCTTCCACCAGCCAGTTCGCATAGATGTGCCCTTCGAGGTGGTTGATGCCGATGAACGGGAGACCCCGCCCGAAGGCGATGGCCTTGGCCGCGTTGTAGCCAACCAGCAGCGAACCGGCGAGCCCGGGACCGCGCGTGCCCGCCACCGCGTCGATGTCGTCGAGCGTGCACCCGGCGCTTTCCAGCGCCTCGGAGATAACCGGGACAATCTTGCGCAGATGCTGGCGGCTCGCCACCTCGGGCACCACGCCGCCGTACTTAGCGTGCAGGTCGACCTGCGACGCCACCACCGAGGAGCGCGCCACGCGCCCGTCCTCGATGACCGCTGCAGCCGTCTCATCGCACGAAGACTCGATGGCCAAAACTCTCACCGCCCCAGCGTACCATCACATACGCTCTGCGTGACGTCTTTTGCCGGCCCGCGCACCGGGTATGCTTCGGAAACGCTTCGCCCCGAGGGATGGGATGGCTGCTCCTTCCGGACCCGATACCCGGCCCCGCTTCGCCGCCGCCGTACTGCGGGAGTTCACCGCGGCCGTGTTCAATCGCCTTGGCATGCCGCCCACCGATGCTGCCGAAGCGGCCGAGGTCCTCATCGACGCTGACCTCGCCGGCATCGAATCCCACGGCATCGCCCATCTCCCCTGGCACCCGGGCTATGCCCCGGGCTTCGCGCGCGGGCTGGTGAACCCGGGGCCCCGGCTCCGCGTGCTTCGCGAGAGCCCCGTTGCCGCGACCTGGGACGCCGATGGCGGGCTCGGGATCCTGATCGCCCGGAGGGCGATGCTCGCCGCCATCGCGAAGGCCGAGGCGACCGGGATCGGCATGGTCGCGGTCCGCAACGGGCGCCATTTCGGCGCAGCCGGCTATTACGCACGCATGGCCGCCGAGCGGGACATGGTCGGCCTGGCCATGTGCAACGTCCCGCCGCTTGCGGTGGCTGCCGGAAGCCTCGACCGGGCCTACGGGACGAACCCGATCGCGATGGCCGCCCCGGTTGAGGGCAGCCACCCGTTTCTCCTCGATATCGCCACCACGGCCGTCGCGGGCGGCAAGCTGGAGATCGCCCTGCGCCAGGGCCGGGACATCCCCTCGGGATGGGCGGTCGACGCGGCCGGCGAGGACAGCCACGACCCGGAGATCCTGGGCAAGGGTGGCGCGCTGTTGCCGCTGGGGAGCTACCTCGAAACCAGCTCCCACAAGGGCTACGGGCTCGGCCTCATGGTCGATATCCTCACCGGAATCCTCCCCGGGATGGGCTCGGCCCTCTTCTCCCCGCGCCACGAACAGGGGTGGTGGTTCGCCGCCTGGCGGATCGATGCCTTCCGCGACGTCGCCGGGTTCAAGGCCGATATGAAGCGCATGACCGGCCACCTCCATGCGCTCCGGCCCGTCCCCGGCGTGGAACGGGTGCTCGTCCCAGGCGACCCCGAAGCCCGCGCACGCGACGAACGCACCCGCCGGGGCATCCCGCTCGACGAGAAGACCATCGAGCAGCTGCGCGAGCTCGGGGCGTCGCTTGGCCTGGAGATGCCCGGCCCCATCTGACCCGTACCCCGGAAGCGGCGAAGCAGGGTACGCGATCGACCGGCCGTTTTGATGACCGTTGGCCGAATTACCCGGGCCTTTCTCGTCCCGGTAGAAACCCCTGTGGTACGGTTTCGCTGATGGAGTCCGAACAATACGTCTCGCCGATCCTGGCCGCGGCCTCGATCGCGGTCGTCTTTGCCATCCTCATCGGCATCATGGTGGCCGAACTTCCCTCCGGCGAGCGGGTCCGCGCCCTGTTCGGCCAGCACGCGCAGAAGCTGATGCTGGCTGTGGCCCTGACGGCGACGCTGGGCTCCCTGTACTACTCGGAAATCGTCGAGTTCATCCCCTGCGAGTTCTGCTGGTTCCAGCGCATCGCGATGTACCCCATCGCCATCCTCCTCATCGTCGCCCTCGTCACTCGCAGCCGGATCGACCCGAAATACATCGTCACCCTGGCCGCCATCGGCGTGCCGCTCTCCGTCTACCACTATCAGCTCCAGCTGTTCCCGGACCAGGCCCAGATCTGCTCGGGCGTCATCTCCTGTACAGATAGGAACGTCGAGGAGTTCGGGATCGTGTCGATCCCGTTCATGGCGGGCGCCGGCTTCCTTTCGATCCTTCTGCTCCAGGTCGCGGAGTGGCGCGCCGACCTGTACTACCGCCGCGCGCTCGCGGCGGAAGGCGCCGGCCAATAGGAGCAGCGCGCGTCAGCGCGGGCCCGGGCCCGGCTCCATAGTGATTTCCACCTCGTCGCCAGGGTGCTTTCCCGCCGCCTCGATCCTGCCCGTGAACACTGTCTCCGTGGCCGCTACCCGTAGATAGCCTTGCCTTGCCCTGCCGATTCGCGCACCGAGCGGATGTCCGCTGCGGCGCCTGCGGCGAGGGCCGGCACGTCACCGCTGATGGTGATCATCCGGTAGCCAGCTTCCGCATGTTTCGCTGCGAGCCCGGCGTTTGCGTGGATGCCGGCGGTCACGCCGTGGGCCGCGCACTTCTGCGCGATGAGCACCCGCGCCTCTTCGAACGCGCCGCCGTTGTTCATGCCAGGGGGCAGGCCAAGGGTGATGCTCAGGTCCGCCGGGCCGACGTAGACGGCATCGATCCCGGGCACGGCGAGGATGTCGTCGAGCCGCTCCACCGCCTGCCTCGTCTCGATCATCGGAATGCAGGCGACCTCCCGGTTCGCGTGGGCGAAGTAATCGGCCCCGGCGTAGTACGCCGCCCGCGTTGGCCCGTAGCTGCGCGACCCTTCGGGGTAGTAGCGGCAGGCCGAGACCGCCGCCTTCGCCTCTTCCACACTGTTCACCATCGGGATGATCACGCCCATGGCGCCCGCATCCAGCACCTTGCCGATGATCCCCGGCTCGTTCCAGGGTACCCGCACGATCGGGATGGTCTCGGTCGAACCGATCGCCTGGAGCATCGTCACCGCCGCCTGGTAATCCACCACCCCGTGCTGCATGTCGATGCACACCCATTCGAACCCCTGGTGGGCCATCACCTCGGCCGAGAACGAGCTCGGGATGGAAAGCCAGCCACCGTAGGTGACTTCGCCCCTCGCCCATTTTTCCTTCACGGTGTTCGTTCGCATCCGTCGCCTCCAGGTGTGTGGTTGTTATGCGGTTCGAGCTACCGGCGCCCCAGCGCCCGCGGCAGCGCCGCCGGATTCACGCAGGCCGGTGGCTCTTCTCCCCGCAGGACCGCTTCCAGGTTGCGCATGGCAAGGTCCAGCATCGCCGCGCGCGTCTCCACCGTCGCCGAGCCCACGTGTGGCAACAACACCACGTTGGGCAGCCCCAGGATCGGTTCATCCGCCGCTGGCGGTTCGGTTTCGAGGACGTCGAGCGCGGCCCCGGCGATCGCGCCAGCCCGGAGCGCCTCCACCAGCGCCGCCTGGTCCACCACCGGCCCGCGGGAGGTGTTCACCAGCCACGCCGATGGCTTCATCAGCGCCAGCTCCCGCGCGCCGATCAGGTGCTGCGTCGCGGGCGTCAGGTTCACATGGAGCGAGACGATGTCCGACTCGCACAGCAGGTCGTGGAGGCTGCGGAACGCGCAGTACGCGAAACCCCCCGGCGGTGTCTCGAACGTGTCGTGGTAGATGACGCGCACCCCGAAGGCCTGCGCCCTTCGCGCCACCGCCTGGCCGATACGGCCCAGCCCGATGAGCCCGAGCGTCTTGCCGGCGAGGTCGAACCCGAGCGGTGGCGGCGGCTGGCGTGCGGCCCAGCCCCCGCCAGCCGCATACGCCGCGTTTTCGAGCAGCCGGCGCGAAGCCGCGAGGATGAGCCCGAACGTGAGGTCGGCGACGGCCTCGCTCAGCACACCGGGCGTGTTGCAGACGGCGATGCCGCGGCGGTCGAGCTCGGCGAGGTCGACATTGTTGTAGCCCACGCCGAAGTTCGAGATCACCCGCAGCCGTGGCGCGGCATCGAGCAAGCCGGTATCGACGGGGAAGGGCGCCGGGCAGAGCAAGCCCTCGGCCCCGGCCAGGGCGGCCACCACCGCCTCGCGGCTGCTTCCCGGCGCGAGCACGGCCAGGTCGCACGATTCGCGGAGCCGCGCCTCCGATTCCGGAGGCAGCGCGATGATGACGCACGCGAGCGGGCGCCGGGCAGCCACACGCCAACCCTACAGGCTGGCGGCCCGCGCGCCAATCCACCCCGGGCCGGAGCCGCCGTTCGCTACACTCGGTGCATGCCCTCCACGCGCCGCAGCGGCTTGCGCATCCACTACCGGGTTGCTGGCAAAGGTCCGCCGCTGGTCCTCGTGCACGGCTACTCCTCGAGCGGGTGGACCAACTGGGTCTCGTCGGGCTGGGTTGAATTCCTTTCCGCCAGGCACACGCTCCTGGTGCCCGACCTGCGGGGCCACGGGTTGAGCCAGAAGCCCTATTCGACGGCCGCCTACACCATCGGTTCGCTGGCGGAGGACGTCCTCGCCGTGATGGACCGCGAAGGTTTCGAGCGGTCGCCCATCTTCGGATACTCGATGGGCGGCATGGTCGCGCTCGAACTGCTTCTCTCGCACCCGGAGCGTATCGCCGCGGCGATCATCGGGGGCATGGGCAGCTACTTCCCGCGCGGCCGGGGCCGCTTTTCGGTCGAACGTCAGCCCGCTGCCAGCACCGCGCCGCGCCGCACGCCGTTGGAGCTCGCCCGCTTCCTGGGCGGGTACTTCGCCCAGTTCGATCCCATCGCCCTCGACCGCGTCTTCCGGGGCGTGTTTCGCGGCAACCAGCCGGTCGACCGGCTACGCCTGGGCGAAGTCCACGCGCCCGTGCTCGTGGCCGCCGGCACGCGGGACCCGTTCTTCGCCCCCGCCCACGACCTCGCTGCAGCCATCCCCGGCGCGCGGTTTGTTCCCCTGCCGGAAGAAGGCCACCTGAGCGCGATCCGGAGCCCGCTGTTCCGGGCGGAGTTGGTGGCATTCCTGGACCGGCTGGACGGGGACGGTACAGGGCCGGGCCCGTAGGGCCATCGGGAGCCGCGGGCCGGGAAGGTTGGACAGAGTAGCCACACAGTAGCCATATTCCCGGCGCGAAATACGGGATCGACAAGCGCCCGCCGGCAATCCACAATCGGGCCACCTTCCCAACCCGGAGCGCTCCATGGAATTCCGAGACAACGAACGCGAGGCCGCATTCCGCGCCGAGGTCCGCAGCTTCCTGGATACGGAATTCCCGCCCGAATACAGCAACCGGCCCACCGAATGGGGGCTCTTCAACGGCGCGGGGCGCGCATTTCCCGGGTTCGCGGATTTCATGCGCGGCTGGACCGCGAAGCTCAACCAGCGCGGCTGGGGAGCGCCCGCCTGGCCGAAGGAGCACGGCGGCGGCGGCCTGAGCGTCAAGGAGCAGTTCATCCTCAGCGAGGAGTTCGCCTGGCGCCGCGCTCCGCGCCCCGGTGGCATCGGCCACGGCTGGGCCGGGCCCACGATCATGGTCTACGGCACCCCCGACCAGAAGGCTGAGTACCTCCCGAAGATCATCTCCGGCGAACACATCTGGTGCCAGCTCTTTTCGGAACCCGGCGCTGGCTCCGACCTCGCTTCACTCCAGACCCGCGCCATCCGCGACGGCGACGACTACGTCGTCAATGGCCAGAAGATCTGGACCTCAGGCGCCCAGTACGCCCATATGGGCATCCTCATCGCCCGCACCAACCCCGATGCCCCGAAGCACCGGGGCATCAGCTACTTCCTCGTCGATATGAAGACGCCGGGCATCCAGGTCCGCCCGCTCATCAACATGCTCAACAGCCACGAATTCAACGAGGTCTACTTCGAGGATGTGCGCATCCCCGCGAAGAACCTCCTCGGCGAGGAGAACCGCGGCTGGTACCTCGCGACCACTACCCTCGATTTCGAACGCTCGGGCATCGCCACGAGCGTCGCCCACCAGCTCATCGTGCGCGACCTGGTGAAGTACGCGAAGGAGTCCCACGTAGGTAGCCACATGGTGGCTACAACGCCCCAGGTGCGCAACGAGCTCTCCGACCGCGCCATCGAGGCCCAGGTCGAATCCCTGATCTGCTACCGGATCATCTCGATGCAGGAACGCGGCGAGATCCCGAACAAGGAATCCTCCATCGCCAAGCTCTTTTCCAGCGAGCTCGATGTCCGCCTGGCCACCACCGCCATGCACCTTGGCGGCCTCTACAGCCAGGTCACCGGCCGCGACGATCCCCACACCATGGGTGGGCGCTTCGCGCGCTTCTACATGCACAGCACCACCAGCCCCATTGGCGGCGGCACCAGCGAAATCCAGCGCAACATCATCGCCATGCGCGGCCTCGGCCTGCCACGGGGCTAGCAACCCGTAAATATGGATGCACGGCAATGTGGTAATATGGGGCGATGAAGACAACGGTCGATATCGATGACGAGCTCCTGAAAGCCGCGAAAAAGGCCGCAATCGATGAGGGAGTCACCCTCCGGGAATTCCTGGAAGCGGCCCTGCGCGCCAGGCTCGAGGCAGCGCCGCTCAGCAGCTACGCCGGGTTCGAAACGCGCGGTGGGCTCCACGAAGAGGGCACGTTCCAGATCCTCGAGGACCTCGAACGCGCGGCCAGGGAGTACGAGGAGCATGCCCGGGAGAAAGCATCCTGACGGTCGTCGCGCTCGATTCGAACATCATTGCCGGGGCCTTTGAACCGCGGGCGCCCGGCGCTCCACAAATCGCCGCCTTGCTTCGGAATCACGTGCGCACTGGCGGCGCCCTCATCACGCCACCCTTCTGCATCGGCGAGTTCTGGCGTCTTGCCACTGAGCCCCGGGGGTACGGGCGTTCACCGGAATACACCCTCCGGTTCTTGCAGGGGTGGCTCCGCCGCGCCCCGGCGCCGGGCCTGCCCGGGGCATTTGGGCCAGCGCTAACCTCCGCGCTTGAGAAGCTGCGCCCCACCGGGGCTTCCGTGTTCGATGTTTGCATCGGGATCGCTGCTCGCGAGAGCGGAGCGACGGAGCTCTGGACCCTGGACCAGCGCTTCCCGGAGATCGAAGGGCTCGTCGTCGTTCGGCGTCCGTTTCTTGAACGGCTCTAGCCTGCCCGCCGGACCTCGCCGGCCCCACGCTCCACACCCCGCCTTCCCAGCAGGCCCTGCAGCCAGCTGATATCGGCCTGCAGGTGCGCGATGCGCCGTTCGCGGGCCGCCTGGCCCCAGGCGTCGACGGCTTCTTCGCGCAGGGCGCGTTCCTCATCCGTCAGCCGGCGCGCCGCCGCCGCCATCCGCGTGCGCAGGACACCGAGCGCATCGTCGAGGCCGGAGATACCGGCGGCGGAGACCGCCAGCGCGAACAACGGCGATTCGAGCGGCTCGCGCTGCAGGATGCCGGCGGCAGCGCGGCCCGCGGCGGCACGCCCCGCCGTCGTGAGCCGCAGGACCCGGCGGAAATGCCCATTCTCGCCCCGGGTGTCCTCCGCCTCGATGAACCCCTTCGCGACCAGCGCGTCGACGCGCCGGTAGAGCGTGCTCCGGGTAGCCCGTACGCCAAGCGCCCGCAGGTGGTCGAGCAGCTCGTAGGGGTGCGTGGGGTTAACGGCAACGGCGGCGAGGATGGGGAAGTCTTCGGTCATGGCGTGGAGTATCGCCTCGCCCGGCCGCGCCTCCGTATCGGGAGGTTTCCCGATTGGGAGCAGCCGAAGTGCCCATTTGGGAACGGCCGTGGGAACCGTCCCAACGCCGCCATGCGCTGTTCCCACCCGGGAACCGGGCATATTCCCGTGTGGGATCTGGCGGGCTGCAGAGAGTCCGAAAACGGGCGCCGCCCCCTGCCACGGCCCGGGTGCGGGAAGCCTCCCGCGCTCACCCGCCCCAGGTTCTGCCGCCGCGCACGGGAAAGGGAACTCAGTACCCCCAACCCAAATGCCGTGTTACGGGGCTATGGTGGAGCGACGGTGACAGGACGGTGACAACTGGAAGGAACCGCTTGAGAAGGCGCTGCCGGGTGGTACGGTTTGCGGCATGGAAAACACCGCGACGGCGGTGGTCTGTGCATGGTGCGGCGCCCTGGCCTCGGGCGCGCTGCCGGCGGAGCGCGTCTCGCACGGGATCTGCGCGGACTGCGCCATCGGATTCCTCCGCCGCCTCCCGCCGGAGTACCTGCGCTCCATCGCCGAACCCGATGGCGCGGTGACGCTGTTCTCGGGCCACCGCCTGAGACTCGCTCCGGATGGCCAGCCTCAGGCTTGACCCCGGGGGTTTTCCCCGATTCTTGCCATCATACGTGAAGGAAACGCCGGGCCTTCGGGCGCGGCTTCCATAACCGTGGTACGGTTCGATCCAGGGTAGAACCGGGGAGCGCCCCGCGGCGTCTGCTGCGCGCGCCCCATGCTGCCGTTACTTTCTTTGTGAGACAGCCGGTGGTGGTGCGCGGGACGGTTGGGAAGGTGAGGCAAGGCCTCATCCTCTACTACTCAGCAAGGTTTTTCGCGCAGGTTGCTCAGAACCTCCTCTTCGCGAGCCTCTTCGTGGCGGCCGGGACCAGCGACAATGCCGCCATCGGGCTCAGCTCGCTCCTCGTGGCGACCACTGCTGCCTCCCTGCTCTTCGGCGTGGTGGGTGGCGCGCTGGCCGACCGCATCGGCCCCGGGCGCGGCATGGCCCTCGGCGCCATCCTGCGCACCGCGGTCATCGTCCTCTGCTGCCTCCAGTTCGATGCGCTGGTGCTCGCGGCGGCGGTCATCTTCGCGTATTCGGCCGTTTCCCAGGTCTACTCGCCCTCCGAAATGGCCATGGTCCGCGTGCTCTGCGGCAAAGGCCGCGGCGCCGGGCACTCGCTCGGCATCGCCCTCCAGTACGCCGGGCAGGGTGTGGGCATGCTTGCCCTCGCGCCGCTGCTCTTCGTTACCGGTGGCACGCAGGCGATGCTCGCGGGCGCGGCTGTTGCGGGCCTCGTGCTCTCGGCGATCACCATAGCCCTCTCCTTCAACCACGGACGTCCTGCTCGCGAACCCGCCGGCGACCACTCGTCGATTCGCGACTCCCTTCGCGTCTTCAAGCGCTCCGCCATGGCCCGCGACGCTCTCGCGGTCCTCGCGGTGCAGACCATGATCGTCCAGGGCATCGTGGTTGCCCTACCGCTGTACATCCGGAACGACATCTCCCTCGGCGAAGAGTGGGGCATCTTCCTCCTCGCCCCGGGTGCGGCCGGCGTGATCGCCGGGCTCGCCTGGTCCGCCGCCGCGGTCACCCCCGAGGTTTCCCAGAAGGTGATGCGCCTGGCCCTCGTCTCGATGGTTGCCGGCGTTCTCGCGCTCGCCTCCCTGGACTACGGCCTCGAAGCTGTGCTGACCCTCAGCCAGGTCGGCCCGCTCGTCGACCTCGAGGCCAGCCTGAATACGACGTTCATGGTGGCGTTCCCGGTCGCCTTCCTCGTAGGCCTTGCCGTCACGCTTGCCCTCGTCTCGGCGCGGGTCGCGCTGACGGCGGCCGCCCCCGTTGCCCATCAGTCGCGCGTCTTCGCCGTCCAGGCGACCCTGACCGACTCGTTTGTCGTGCTGCCGCTCCTGCTCATGGGGATCGGCGTTGAAGTGGCCGGCGCCCGGCCGGTGCTGGCAGCGATGGGCCTCATCGGCGCCGCGACGTTCGTGTTCATCCAGCTGCCGCGCTTCATGCCGATTCCGCTGCCGCTGCACCCCCACCCGCACAAGCCCGCCCTCGTCCCGGTACCCGTCGAGACCGACTGACCCGCTACTCCGATTGGGCGACCAGCTTCGCCAGCTCCAGCCGGAACGCCCCTTCGTCCGCCGCAAACCCGAAGCGCCCCAGCTCCATCCCCTCCGCATCGAGCAACAGGAACGCCGGCACAGCCGTTACCCCGTAGCGCTCGTCCGCCGTATCGCGGTCGGTGGACTTTTCGACGAAGACGAGTTGCTCACGGTACCCGGCCATTACCCGGTGGACGAAGAGCATGTCGTCGCAGCGGGCGCAGCTGGGGCTGGTGAACCAGACCAGGGTGGCCCGGCCATCGGCCCGCGGTTCGGCGTCTGCCGGCAGGGGTCCCGGGGAGTGATAGCTGGTGTGTTCTGTGCCCGAGATGGCGATGACCGGCCCGCCGGCGTTCAGTTCGGCGAGGGCCTGGGTGGCGGGGTCGATCGGTGATTCGCCGCCCGCTTCGATGAGCACCCAGACGGCGAACCCGAGCGTCGGGAGGACCATGAGGGCGGCCACCAGCCAGGTCTTCCAGCCCCAACGGGGGTTCCACCAGCGCGTCCGGGTCGCAATCTCCATGGACCCAGTGTAGGGGCCGGGGTGCGAGTTGGGCGTGGGTAAGGGTGGAAACCGTTGGCGAGGGTCCCCAGCGTGCGCGGAAGGGGCTCGGCCGCCCCACTCGGCCCGATGGCCGGCAAAAGAGGTCCGCGACACCCGGCCTGCACGGCGTACTCAGTTCGCTCGAAAAAGGCCTGGATCCCGGGTGCTGGTTCGCCGCCTCCCTTCGCACCTACACCAGGATCCCCGGGTTTAGCACGCCGTTCGGGTCGACGGCGGACTTGGCTGCGCGGAGGGCCGCCGCGAACAGCGCGGGCTGTTGCTGGCGGTACCAGGGCATGTGGTCGCGGCCGACCGCGTGGTGGTGGGTGATGGTGCCGCCGCCGGCGATGACGGCGTCGCTGGCCGCCTGCTTCAGTTCCGCCCACATCTCCAGCTCCGCGCCCGGCTTGCCCATGCCCTGGAACGAGTAGTACGGCGCCGGGCCATCCGGGTAGACGTGGGTGAACCGGCAGGTCAGGGTGCCGCCGCCGCAGACGCGCTGGAGCGCGCCGGTCACAGCCGCCCGCACGGTGCGGTCGAACTCGGGCCAGCGGTCCCACGTGATGGAGGTCTCGAAGGTGTCGCCGACGGCGCCCATGCCGGCGGTCAGGTTGCGCTGGTAGGGCGCGCGGATGAACGAGTTGCGCCACGCGCCGATGGCGCCCTGCCGGCCCACTTCTTCGTCGCTCCCATCCGAGACCTTGATCCCGGAGGCATCGATCTCGCCGCCCGATTCGCGGGCGATCTTCACGGCCTCGCGGATGAACGCGTCCTGCGGCACCTCCGCCGATTCGAACGCGATGATGAGCAGCGCGTGGCTGCCCTCGACGCCCGCCGCGGCGCCCGCCTCGCCGGGGTCGAGCAGGCGGCAGTTCGCGGGCCAGAGCTTGGCCTGGACAACCCGCCGGGCCGCCTCGAAGCCGGCCTCCCACGTGGGGAACATCATCCCGGCCGATGCGCGGAAGCGGGGCCGCGCCTGGATGCGCATCCACGCCTCGGTGACGATGCCGAGGATGCCCTCGCTGCCCAGCACGAGCCGGTCGGGGCTGGGGCCGGCGCCGCTGCCGGGGAGCCGCCGCGACTCCCACAGGCCCTTCGGCGTCACCATCCGCACCGACTCAACGAAGTCGTCGATGTGGGTGTGGTTCGTCGCGTAGTGGCCGCCGGAGCGGGTGACGATCCAGCCGCCGAGGGTGGACCACTCGAAGCTCTGGGGGAAGTGGCGGAGGGTGAAGCCGTGCGGGCGGAGCTGGTCTTCGAGCGCGGGCCCGAGCACGCCCGCCTGGATGCGGGCCGCCCGCGAGGTCGCGTCGATCTCCAGCACGCGGTCGAGCTCCTTGAGGTCGATGCTCACCACCGGCCGGTCGCCGCCGGGCGGTTCGACGCCGCCCACCACCGAGGAGCCGCCGCCGTAGGGGACGGCGACGACGCTGGCCTCGCTGCACCATTCGAGGATGGCGGTGACCTCCGCCTCGTTGCGAGGGTAGGCGACGAAGTCGGGCGGGTTGGGGAACTCGCAGCGGAAGGCACGGACGATGTCGCGGTAGCTCTTGCCGTAGCTGTGGGCGGCGCGGTCGTGCGTTTCGGTGGTGCAGAAGGCGGCGAGGGCGGCGGGTGGCTGGATGCGGGGCGTCCGCAGGTGGACCTGGTCGATGGTGGGCGTGGGCGTGGCCTCGACGGGCACGCCGTAGCGTTTCGAAAGGCGCTCGGCGGCCTGCTGGCGTTGCTGCGGAGTCGGCTCGTCGGATTCGAGGCCCCAGGCCCAGAAGCTACGGCGCGTGCTCATCCTCTCCTCCGTGCCTCGTGCGGCCGCGCTATCGTAGCGGGCTTGCGGGGCGTTTCAAGCGCGGTTGGGCTGCGGACGCTATCGCTCAGATGCCCCGGCATCCGATACTCCCGCCATGCGACCCCGTCGTGCCCCCGGGATCCTCGCGCTCGCCCTCGGCGGTGGGCTGCTCGCTTCTGCCTGCCTGTTCGGTGGAGACGAGGGCGGGCCTGCGCCGGTCGTGACGATCGACGCGAGCGGCACGCCGCTCCTGGTGGGGACGCCGACGCCGGCCGACATCGCCTACGCGGGGGGCCTGTGCCAGGCGGTGAACACCTACGCGGCGGCAATCTCGGTGGCAACAGCGAAGGACCCTCGACTGTTCGCCGACCAGCAGAAACTCCTGCAGACGGCCGCGCCGATCCTCGACCGGTTCGCGAAGGACCTCGACCGGGCGAAAGCGCCGAAGGACCTTTCGAAGTTCCACGACGCGCTGGTGAAGCGCGTGAAGGAGATGGCGAAGCAGGCGAAGGAGGGGAAGGCGCCGTCTCCCGAGGAGCTTTCGCGGTTCTCGAAGGACGTCCCCGTGCCGCCGGAGCAGGTGCAGGCGCGCCTCGCGGCTGCGGCCAAGGAGTTGCCGGAGTGCGCCGAGTTCGGGATTGCCAACCTCTTCGGCCAGCTGGAATGAGGACGCGTAAAGCCGCTTTCCGTGTCTCATAGGGAGGCGGATGGTATCCTCGCCGGACACGGAAAACAGCAATGGCCGCCTTGGCGCGGCCCGAATACTTCGCCCAGGAACAGCTACAGGAATGTCGAACCGCCAGGCCCGTCGAGAGCAGTCGAAGCAACGCCCCGCGCGCGCGACGCGCACCACGCGCCCGGCCGCACGAGGTCCCCAGCGCTCATCGGGAGGGAGCGGTTCAGACCTGATGTCGCGGCCGTTCCTGCTGATTGCCGGCGCGCTCGTGGTGGTGCTGGCCCTGGTGCTGGCCATCTTCATCGCCATGGGAGGCGGAAACGAGAGCGGGGAGTTCGTCACGAAACTGGAAGAGGCCAGCGCGAACCTCCCGGTCGACCTCGCCAGCGGCGCCAAGATCGGGCGCGACGATGCGCCGGTAAAGATCACCGCCTTCGAGGACTTCCAGTGCCCCTTCTGCCTGAAGTTCACCGCCGAGCAGGAAGGCGACATCATCGAGCAGTTTGTGAAAAGCGGCCGCGTGCAGCTCGAGTACCAGCACTATCCCATCCTCGGCGCGGAGTCGGTCCGGGCGGCGCTTGCCAGCCAGTGCGCGGCCGACCAGGACAAGTTCTGGCAATACCACAACCGCCTCTTCCTGGAGCAGGCGAAGGCCGACCAGTGGGGCAACGAGAAGCTGAACGTCGGCCGCTTTTCGGATGAGAACCTGAAGAAATTCGCGAGCGAGGTGGGGCTGGATACCGCCTCGTTCAATGCCTGCTTCGATGGCAACGAGCACCTGGACCTGATTACCCAGCAGCAGCGCACCGCCCAGCAGTTCGGCATCACCGGCACCCCCGGCTTCCTGGTCAACGGCCAGCCGCTCGGCGCCGGCACACCTTCCGACATCGACGCCTGGCGCCAGCTCGTCGAGAACGTCGAGAACGCGCTCGCGACGGCGACAGCGAGCGCGAGCGCCAGCCCCGCTGCTACCGGGACGACGACGCCGGCGGCCAGCGCCACCCGGGCACCCTAAGAGCAACCCTTGGAGGACGAACCCGCGCGCTGGGATGGCTGGCTCGGCCCGAAGCAGTGGATGCCGATCGTCGGCGTGCTTTCGATCGCGGTCATCGCGCTCGTGGTTTTGCTAGCGTTCAGGGCGGGCGATAGCGGCGCGGCCGGCGCTGATGAGCGCGGGCTGGGCGTCGCAGGCGGTACCCGCCCGCTCACCCACGAACACGCGGACTTCGCCCTCGTAATCCGGGGCGAGAAATTCGACTTCAGCGATCCGCGCTTCATCTCCGATACCGGGGGCAAGGAGCTGAGCGAGAACGTCCATATCCACGCGCCGCGATTCAGCGTCGTCCACGTGCACCGCACCCTCACCACGTGGGACGAGTTCTTCCGCAGCCTCGGCCTCACGTTGACTGACCCGTCGTTCCCCGGGACGACGCGCGAGCGCACCTGCATGGAGCTCCCTTCGGGCGAGAAGCTCTGCAATTCGGCGACGGAAAGCTGGAAGTTCATCGCCAACGGCGTGCCGGTCGATGGGCTCGCTAACGTGTATATCGGCGACCTGGACCGGGTGCTGTTCAGCTATGGGCCGGAGAGCCTCGGCGAGGTGATGTCGAAGCAGTGGCCGGGCGTCACGGACGAGGCGTGCATCCCCTCGGAGCTGTGCGTGGAGCGCATCCCGGCTGACGAACCGAAAGAGACGTGCTCGGGCCGCCAGAATTCCTGCGGGCCGTAGGCTTGCCGCCTCATTCCAAAGGATGGCGTACCCCTGGCCGGAACGTGATAGCCTCCGCCTATGCCGTCGCCGTCCGCCTCGCACGACGGACCCCACGGAGTAGTCCACCCTTCGCCGCACGTGATGGTGGTGGTGGCGCGCGAAATGGGCCTGATGTTCGCGGCGGTGCTCGCCTATTTCGCCATTCGCGGGCTGGTGGAACGCAGCGGGCGCGATGGGGTGGCCAACGCGTGGCGTGTCATCGATTTCGAGAAGTCGCTCGGCATCTTCGTCGAAGAGCAGATCCAGCGGCCATTCATCGATTCGAGCTTTCTCACGACGATGATGAACTGGGTGTACATCTATGGCCACTGGCCGTTCATCACCCTGGTGGCGGTGTGGCTGGTGGCCCGTCACCCGGCGGAGTACCGGGTGATCCGCAACGCCTTCCTCATCTCAGGTTCGGTGGGGCTATTCTTCTTCCTGTTCTTCCCGGTGGCGCCCCCGAGGCTCGTGCCCGGGCTCGATATCGTCGACACGGTGACCGAGCACTCGAAGGCGTATCGCGTGCTCCAGCCGCCGGCCCTGGTGAACCAGTACGCGGCCCTGCCGAGCTTCCACTTTGGCTGGAACATGCTGATTGGCATCGGCATCATCCGCTGCGCGCGGGCCTGGCCGTGGCGGGTGGTGGGGGCAGTCTCGCCCCTGGCGATGGGGGTCTCGACGGTCACCACCGCAAACCACTACATCGTCGATCCGGTCCTGGGCGGCATCATCTGCGTCATCGCGCTGTACGCAGCGGAGTGGATGCGAGGGCGGCGGCTCTCGCCGTTTTCGCCGTCCGTCTGGTTCTCGGCAATGCCCGGGCCGCCGGGAGGTGTTCGCGATGCCCGCTAGACTGCTGGATCCCTCCCGCCCGATCGCGATCGCTCATCGCGCCGGGAACGACCTGGCCCGCCTGAAGGAGGCGGAGGCGGCCGGGGCCGACGTGATCGAGGCCGACCTCTGGCAGCGGCTCGGGCGGCTGGAAGTGCGGCACCTGAAGACCCTCGGGCCCATCCCGATCTTCTGGGACCGCTGGTACCTGGCCAGCCCGTTCGTCCGGCGGCCGCTGCTGCACGAGCTGGTGGCAGCGGCCGCGCCGGGGACCCTGCTGATGCTCGATCTGAAGGGCTGGAACAACCACCTCGGCCCGGCCGTTCGGAGCGAGATGGCGCGGATTGCCCCCGGCCGGCCCTACGCCGTCTGCGCCCAGCGCTGGTCGATGCTCGAACCATTCCACGCGGCGCCAGAAGCCATCGTTGTGCACTCGGTCGGCAAGGCGGAGCGGATCGACCAGGTGATGGCCCACATCGCCCGGCCGGGCCACGCGGCCGTCTCCATCCATCAGCAGTTGCTGACGCCCGGGGTCGTTTCGCGGTTGCGCGAGCACGCAGCGATCGTGATGTCCTGGCCCATCAACGATGAGGCGCTGCTGCACCGGCTGTATTCCTGGGGGGTCAACGGGTTCATCACCGACAGGCTGGAGATCGTGCGGGCAATACGGGGGCTGGGCGCTACTCCATCACCTTGAGCGTGCCGGGCACATCCATCCGGCGCAGCTTTCGAACCGTGAGCAGCGGCGCCATGGCCACAGCGAGCACGCCGAGGATGACCGAGAGGGCGAGCGTGACCGGGCTGATGACCGGGATGACATCGATATCCGGGACGGTGGAAGGGATCCGGATGGCGATGATCGCGCGGAGAAGGATCCACCCGGCGAACACGCCGCCCGCAGTCGCGGCGATGCCAAGGAGGAAGTTTTCCACCACGGCCGTGCGCAAAACGGTCCTCACGGGAACACCGAAGGCGAACATGGTCGCGTGCTCGCGCGCGCGTTCATCCATATTGATGCTGGCGGAGTTGAACGCGATGAGCAGCGCGAGCACCAGCAGCGCCCCCTCGATCACGCGGAGGATCACGACGAACTCGTTCAGCAGGTCGTCGATCACCTCAGCAACCTCGCCGACGCCCTGGGTCGAGACCACGCCGGGCAGGGGGAACAGGGCGCGCTTCAGGTCGTCGCGGGTAGCGCCTTCGGCCGGCACGACCTCGAGCAGGTTGGTGGCGCCGGCCAGGTTGAAGAGCCCCGCCTGGTTGCTATCCATGTAGGCGACGAAGCGGAACGGGTGCTCGTGGAGGCCCAGCACCTCCATCTCTGTTTCGACGAGCGCGAACGTCGCGCTCGCCACATCGAGGCGGGGGTGGCGCAGGATGACGGTATCGCCGGGGCGCACATCGAGGTTGCGTGCGGCCAGTTCGGAGAGGTAGATGCCCTCGCGGTCGCGCTGGATGGCTCCGCCGGTCATGCGGGGCGCCCAGACGGGGCTATCGAGGGCGAGCACCTGGACCTGGAGGTTCACTTCCTCGCCACCCTTGATGGCCACGCTCCCGAGGCGGAGCTGGGGCTCGACGGCGGCGACGAGCGGCTCGCCCGCGATCGCGCGCACCACCTCGCTGTTGACCGCGTAGGGGCGGTCGAGGTCGACTTCGAGCCGCTCCGGGTTCTTCGAAAGGATGACGCGCTCGCCCCGGTCGATGGTGTCGATGAAGGAATCGATGAGCCCGACGAAAGCGACAAGGGCGGCGATGGCGGCGGCGATGCCAAGGCTCGTGAGCAGGCTCCTCCGCGGCGAACGCACCACATTGCGCACGGGCACCTGGGCGAAGGTATTGCCCGGCAGGCGCAGCCACCGGAAGAGCGGGGCGAGCCCGCCCCCGCGCGCCGCCCGGTAGCCCGCCTGGATGGCCTGCACCGGCGGGACGCGCACCGCGCGCCACACCGGCCACGTGGTCGCCAGGAACGGGAAGAGGAAGCCGATGATGCCGACCGAGAGGAACACGTGCCACTGGAAATCTGTGTACCAGGCGGGCAGCGGCGAGAAGTCTTTCAACACGCCCGCCATCGCGTTGCCGATCAGGATGCCGGCGCCGATGCCGAAGACCACGCCCAGCAGGGCGATCTCCGCGGCGACGAGTAGCGGCCTGATCGCGATGCGCCGGGGCGGCACCCCGAGCACCATCGCGATGCCGATTTCGCGCCGTTGCGATTCGACGATCCGCGCAATGAGGTTGAAGGCGGCAACGACCGCGCCGGCGAAGATGAGCATCGCGAAGATGTCGTAGATCTGCTGGTCGCCATCGATATCGGCATCGATGATCTGGAACGCAGGGTCCTCCTCGCGGGTGGTGACCGTGGCGCCCACGCCGGGCAACCGCTCGGCCAGGAGGGCGGCGAGCCTGGGCTGGAGCGCGGCGCGGTCGGCGCCGGGGGCGAGCACCAGGACCAGGTCGTTTACCTGGCCCTCGCGGCCGGCCAGGCGCTGTACGCTTTCGATGGGCATGAAGAGGACGGCAAAGTTTGCTTCGGCGGCGAACCCGCCGCGCTCGGTGATGACCAGGAAGTACTCCGGGGTGACTGCCTGGCCGACGTATTCCACCTGCTGGCCGCCGCTCACCCGAAGCGTGCCCGCCGCGGGCAGGTCGTAGTACTTGCCGAAGTGGCGTTCGAGGAGGGCGGCGGGCCTGGCGGCGTCATCGCCGGAGAGCCGCCTGCCCACGTGGACGAAGAGGCCATCGACCGCCGGCCCGCCAGCGGCCACGCTCACGCCATAGATCAAGCCTGGCACGAGGATGGCCCGGCCAGGCATCGAGGCATCGACCTGGGTTGGCAGGATGAGGCGTTCCTCGGCGCGTTCGACCACGCCCTCGCCGAGGGCGGCGGCAACGTTGAGCAGCGAGCCCTGGGGCACGGTCGAGCCCTGG
Source organism: uncultured Anaerolineaceae bacterium (assembly GCA_964648195.1). Classification (GTDB taxonomy): domain Bacteria; phylum Chloroflexota; class Dehalococcoidia; order Tepidiformales; family Tepidiformaceae; genus Amarobacter. The sequence goes on from CAZYLL010000009.1 coordinate 50,949, forward strand.
GCAAGCTCGACGCGCAGGTCGTGCATGTGGAGGCGCGCGTAGCCATCGTCAGTCGATGCGCGCCGCCACCTGGTCACGCTCGAAAGGCCGGCGTAGCTGCCAGTGCCCAGGGCGATGACAAGGGCGATGGCGGCAACCTGGATCCAGCGCGACTTGAGGTCGCGCCACGACCAGCGCAGCCAGAGGCCCGCCGGGCGCCACCTACCAGTAGAGGTCGGCAACGTTGGCCTTCCCACCCGCTGGTGGCCCATCGCCGGCGATGTGCCCGCTGCTTAGCTCGATGACGCGGTCGGCGGCGCGGGCGATCTGGCGGTTGTGGGTGACGACGACGACAGCCCGGCCGGGGCCGGATTGCCTCTGGAGCAGATCGAGGATGCGGACGCCCGTGTGGAAGTCGAGCTCGCCCGTCGGCTCATCGGCGAGCAGGACGGGGTTGCCCGTCGCCAGCGCGCGGGCAATCGCAACCCGTTGCTGTTCGCCGCCCGAGAGCTGGTGGGGGAACTGGCGGGCGCGTCCTTCGAGGCCCACGCTTTCGATCACTTCATCGGCCGAGGGGCCGCCCTTGCGGCCGCAGGCGTCGATGGCGAACTGCACATTTTCCCGTGCGGTGAGGCCCGGGAAGAGGTTGAACCCCTGGAAGATGAAGCTGACCGTCCTGCGGCGGATGGCGAAGAGCTCGCCGCGGCTCGCGGTGGTGATGTCGCGCCCGGCGACGCGTACCGTGCCGCTGGTCGGCGTATCGAGGGCGCCGATGATGTTGAGGAGCGTCGTCTTGCCGCTCCCCGAGGGGCCAAGGACGACGACAAACTCGCCCTCGCCGATGGTGAGGGAGATGTCCTCGAGCGCGCGGACCTGCGCCGGTCCCTCGCCGTACGCGCGGGTGACGTGCTCGAGCTCAATCACCGCCAGCGTCCTCCCGGGCTCGCATCAGGCGGACTCTAACGGCGGTGGAGCCCGGCGTCACCGGCCAATGGTCCCCTGGGGGGCGGCCCGGCGCTGCCGCCCGCGCGGGAACCGGCTAAGATCCCGGTTCACCCGGCCTGTTGAGGAGAGCCCCCATGCAATTCGGCGTCCAGATGTTCCCTACCGACTACGCGATCCCGGTCACCGAGCTCGGCAAGGCGTGCGAGGACCTTGGCTTCGAATCGGTATTCTTCCCCGAACACACGCACATCCCCACGAGCCGCCGCACGCCCTGGCCCGGCGGCGCGCCCTTGCCGATGGAATACAGCCACACGCTCGACCCGTTTGTGGCGTGCGGCGCGGTGGCCGCCGTCACGAAGCGGCTGAAGTTCGGCACGGGCATCTGCCTGGTGATGCAGCGCGACCCGATCGTGCTGGCCAAGGAGGTCGCGTCGGTGGACTTCCTCTCGGGCGGGCGGTTCCTGTTCGGCATCGGCGGGGGTTGGAACGAAGAGGAGATGGAGAATCACGGCACGAAACCAACCTTGCGCTGGAAGATCCTGCGCGAGCGGATCCTGGCGATGAAGGAGATCTGGACGAAGGACGAGGCGGAGTTCCACGGCCAGTTCGTGAACTTCGACCCGATCTGGAGCTGGCCCAAACCGGCCCAGAAGCCCCACCCGCCCATCCTCGTGGGCGGGGCCGGGCCGCGGACCCTCGATCGCGTCATTGAGTACGGCGACGGCTGGATGCCCATCGGCGGGCGGACCGGCGCCATCCTCGGCGAGAAGATCAAGGAGCTCCAGCAGATGGCGAAAGCCGCCGGGCGGGCGCCGATCCCGGTGTCGGTGTTTGGCGTCCCGCCCTCGAAGGAGGCGATCGAGAACTATGCCGCCATGGGCGTCGAGCGCGTGCTCTTCGGGCTCCGGCCCCAGGGTGCGGACGAAGTCATCCCGGCGCTCAAGCGGTATGCCGAGGTCGCGGGGCTCTAGCGCCACGGCCTCTCCACGTGCGGCTAGAACATGTTGCCGGCGATGTAGGGCTCGCTCCAGAGCGCGACGCTGATGATCACCGCCTTGAGCCAGGCCTGGTGCATCCGCTCAAGGTGTTCGGTGTCACGTGCCGCAGGCTCGAGAAAGGGCCGCATCGTCGCGTAGATCGGATAGATGAGGGCCGGCAGGTACCGGTAAGGGACGAAGGCAGGCGCCCCGCGGACACCATCAGTGGCGTTCTTGCCACGTGCGTGGCGCCGGCCAACTTCCGCCTGCCAGGCGAGCCACGACTCATCGAAGTTCGCGTCGAGGGTGTCGAGTACCCACTGCCCGAAACGGCCGCGCACGCGCGCCAGGTATTCGCGCTCCGGGCCCGCCTGTGTCGAAAACTGGTCGAGCAGGAAGGGCTGCGAGCCGACGAACCCGTACCACACGTCGAGGAGTTCCTCCACGTGCGGCGCGACTGCCTCCCTGGCCTCCCGGAGTGCCTGGCGATCTGCGCCGGTGAACAGTGCGGCTGCGGCGATGCGATCAAAGTCGCCGGGGGAAATGGTGGATGGGGGGAGGGCCGGGTCGCCCAGCCTGTAGCCGGGAATCGGCGCGGTGTTCATGGGGTGCCTCCAGCGCATAATTGGTAGGAGTCCTACCGGCTGCTAATGGTAGGACTCCTACGGTATGATGTCCACATGGCAGATCGCGAGACCTCCGCTCGGGGAGTCGAATCGGCCCTCCTCCGGCTGAATCGGGCCTTGAACGCGTCGGCCCGCGAAGACGCCGGGAGTGGCGGACTGACTCCAGCCCAGGCAGAGACATTAAGGTTCTGCAGCCGCACCCGGCCCGATATGGCGACGGTGGGCAACCTGGCGCGTGTGCTGGGCGTGCGGTCGGCGACGGCCGTCGGCATCGTTCAGCCGCTCGTGGCTCGTGGGCTGATTGCCCGTGTGCCCCACCCATTCGACTCGCGCCAGCAGATCCTCGAGCCCACAGCCGATGGACAGGAAGCCGTCCGGGCACTCGATTCGGCGGCACACCGGCTGTCGGCTGCACTGGAGACCCTGGACGACACGGAACTGGCCCGGCTCGAGTTCGGCCTGGGGGCGCTCGCTCGCAGCCTCCAGCAAACGGGTGCGCTGGTCGTTTCGGCCCCCTGCGCAGGGTGCGTCCACTTCGAACCGGATGCAGCACCCGGCCAAGCCGCACCGCACCGCTGCCGGCTGATCCGCCGGTACCTCACCGAAGCGGCGAGCCGAATGGAGTGCCCGGAGCACCAGCCGGCCGTGTCCCCGTCTGAACCCCGGGGGCACGCCCGCATCGGTGGATGAAGATAGCGTTGGACGACCCGAATGCCCTCGCGGAGATCCACCGCGATCGCCTCCCCCCACGGCCTCTTCCCCAGTGACGCCCTCCCCGCCCCCTCCCCGAACGGCAGTAGACGGTCGCGACCTACCGGAGCTTCTCGCTGTTCAACAGCTGGCGCTCGCCGCCCTCGGTGACGGCTATCATCCGCGCGAACCAGTCCTGGAAGTCCTTCGTCCCGTTCTTCTGGAAGAACGCGATCGCCCCGTTCGT
>CAZYLL010000009.1:54422-117515 GCA_964648195.1 uncultured Anaerolineaceae bacterium
GCCCGGTGAGGTCGGTGTAGAGGCGGGCACCCAGGATGAGGGGGTTGGCCAGGAGGCCGCTGGCCTGCTCCTTGAAGAGCGCGACCAGCTGATCGCCCTGGCCGTAGGCCGCCCGAAACGAGAGGCGTTCCGTGATCATGACGAACTCCATGCGCGAAGGATCGCGCGGCGGAGTATGCGCTGGCAGGATGCGCGTTGCAACGCAATCTGTGAGCTCCGCCACACAGCGCGAGGCGCGGCTCTGGCCTGCGACACCGGCCCCAGGCCCCCTTGCCACGAGATTCTGTCACTGGTAGTGTCACCAATTGCCGGACGCCGGCGTGGAGGAGCCTGTGGCGGAACGTTTTGATGTCGTCTTCCTTGGCACGGGGAGCCCCCTCCCCAGTGCCGACCGCTGCGGCGCGGGCCATGTGGTCGTTGCCGGTGAAACCAGCGTGCTGGTCGACTGCGGCTGGGGCGCCGCCCGCAAAATCCTGGTCAGCGGGGTGATGCCGGCCGCCATCGACACCGCCGTGTTCACCCATATGCACTCGGACCACATCACCGACTTTCCGGACTTCCTGTTCCTTCGCTGGACGGCGGGGGCCAGGAAGCCTCTCCGCGTCTTCGGGCCGGAGGGGACACAGGAGATGGTCGACGGCTTCCTGCTCGCGCTCCGGCGGGATATCGGCTTCCGGCTCAAGCACCACGAGGGCAAGCTGCACCCGGACGGCATCAAGGTCGAAGTGACCGAGGTCCCGGTGACCGCGCGCGCCGAGAAGTTCCTGGATGTCGGCGGAATGAGCATCGAGAGCTTCGAGGTGAACCACTACCCGGTGGTCCCGGCCTTCGGCTATCGCATGCGCTTCGACGACCGGTCGGTGGTGATGTCGGGCGATACCACGTTCTGCGAGTCGCTCCTCCACGCGTCGGAGGGCGCCGACATGCTCGTCTGCGAGGCGATGAACGTGCCGATGCTGGAGATGCGGCGGAACGCGCTGCGGGTAATGGGCCGCGAGCTCCAGGCTTCGCTCTTCGGCGACATCCCCACGTACCACATCCCGACCGACGACGTGGCGAAGCTCGCGAAGAGCGCCGGGGTTGGCAAGCTCGTCCTCTCCCACCTCATCCCGCCCATCCCCAACGATGGGCCGGAGGTGCAGGCGTTCACGCAAGGCATGGCCGGGCTGTACGGCGGCCCCATCCACGTCGCCCGCGATACCGAGCGCATACCGGTCGAGAAGCGAGCAAGCGCGTGAGCCACGAAGCGATGTTCGTCGACTCCCTGCGCAACCGGGTCCGCGCCATGAACATCCTCTGGGAGCGCGCCGCCAGCGACCTCACGCTCGACCAGGTGAACCACCACGAGCGCGAAGGCGTCCTCCCCATGGCCTTCAGCTTCAGCCACTACATCCGCGCCCAGGACCAGTCGATCAGCGTCATGTTCCTGCGCGAACAGCCTCTCTGGCTGAGCGGCGGCTGGGCAGCAAAGGTCGGCGTCAGCATCGATGTCCTCGGGCGCGAAGAGACGGTCGAGGAGATGCAGCACCTGCGCTTCGGCGACTTCGACGCCTGGAAGCAGTACCAGGCCGAGGTCATCGCACGGACGTCGCGCGTGCTCGAGACGATCACGGCCGAAATGCTCGCCGAAGTCATGTTGCCGCAGCTCCCGCCGCACATGCAGAACATCTTCTGCGCGATCGTCATCGGCCCGGGCGCCCCGCTGCGCAAGCTCGAAGTGCTCGAGTGCTTCGTCTACCAGCACGGCCTGCGCCACATGGGCGAGATCGAGCACGGCCGGGCGCTTGTGGGCCTGCAGGGGATGACGAGCTAGGGCGCGGGCGCCTCGCTCAGCGCGCTTCCGACGGCGAGTCCGGCGGGCGGTCGACGGCGTGCGATAGCGACCGCGCAGGCCTCGGCGGGCGGTTCGCCAATGGGCTCGAAGACCCGCGAGGCCGTACCGTTCCGGTCGAAGAGGTGCAGCGTCGCAGACTGCCCCGTGGTGACGACCCACGCGCCTTTCGGCCCGGCCGCCAGGCCGCAGGCGGATTGGCCCGCGGGAAGCGTCAGCGGGAACGAGCTCCGAAGTGCCCCCGTCTCCGGGTCGAGGACGTGCAGGCTCCCGTTGGAGACCATCGCCAGCACCGAGGCAGATGGACTCCAGGCGAGCGGGCCCGCAGGGACCTGGAGGCTGCCGGCGCGGACGGCGGTGCCCGACTGGTGGTCGATTCGCCAGTAACCGCCGTCCTGTGGGTTGACCGCGACAATGCCCCCCGGGGTTGCAGCGAAGAACGCTGCCGGGAGCGGGGGTTCTATCGTGCCCAGCACGTCGGCCTGCTGTGCGGCGGGTCGCAGGGCCAGCACCGCCTGGCGCTTGCCGGCAGGGTCGTTCACCACCGCGAGCATCGTCCCGGCGGGATAGGAATCCTCGCCACGTCTGAACGATTTCGGACTGGTCATGAGTCCGCGCGGGATGGCCTCGAACGAACTTTGCCCGAACGGTGCACTTCTGCCGGAATCGAGGTCGATCTGGAAGAGCATCCCGCTGCTCCTGTCGTGGACAAAGACGCTGTGCTCGTAGGGCGTTGGGAGGACGGCTGGGACGATGGTCGCGCCCGCGACCGAGGCGGTGGCGCCGCCAGTGAGAGCCACGCGAGCGAAAGCAGAGCCACCGCTCCAGATCCGGATCGTATCGCGGAAGGCGCGGATCGCAAGGTAAAGGGGCCGCCCTCGGTAGGCAGATCGGGACGCCCCCGCGAAGAGCTGCCAGGTCGCGTATCCGCCCAGTGCGGCAAACGGCGCGCCAAGCAGGACACCAGGGTCAGTGATGCCCCCGGCCCACGCAGCCCAGGCGAGGCCTGCCAGGAGCGCGACGAACCCCACCAGCGCCAGCATGAGCACGAGGAGAAGCAGTCCCCTGCTGGCAAGGAAGGCCCACAACTGGCGGGCGCGTCCGCGCCGGTCGAGGCGCGGCGCCGGTGCCGGGTGGCGCGCGGCAAGGTCCTCGGCAGAGACAGCATCGAGCGGGCCGATCCGGGGTGCGGACGCCGGGTTAACGGCCCGCCTCCGGGAGGACGGCAGGTGGCTCGCGATCCAGCGGCCAGTGGGCGTTCCAGGAATCACCTGCCTTGCCTGCGTAACGATACCCGCGACGAGGGTCGCCATGAGCGCGAGCTCTATGCCTTCGTTGACCGAAATCCCCTCCTTGGTGATGTTCGCCAGACCAATGACCATCCCGCAGAGGGCGACGAGGCTCAGTGCAAGGAACGCCGGGGGCAGCCAGCGCTTCCACGAGCGGCGAGGAGGAAGCTCCCGGTCCAACGGGATGACGGCCGGGGTCCGGCCGGTTTCGCTGGCGAGCCGGCGCAGGCGCTGGCTGCTCACACGGTCGAGGTGCAAGGGGCCGTCGATGGCGCGGCTCCCTGCCTAGATGTCCAGGTCGATATCGCCGGGGTCGTCAACCTCGAGGGCAGGGTCATCGGCATCGACGCCGTCGCCGCTGACGCCATGCCGCCACACGAGGAAATCGGCGCCGTCTACGTCACCCGAGGCCGCATGGGCCTCGTTCCCGAGGGAACCAAGGAGTGTGGTGGGGCCGTCGCCGTCGAGGTCCAAATCCTTGTCGGCTTCTCCGATGTAGGACGCGCGGTAGGTGAGATCGGGGTTCTTGTTGTTAAGCATGGAGACGGTGTCGCGGGGGCCGTCGGCCCAGGCGATTTCACCAGTGCTCGTGTCAAAGATGCCGCGTTGGCGGAGGCGCGCGACCAGCTCCGAGGCGTCGCCCTGGTTGCGCAGCTCCCCGGTGCTCGTATCGATCAGGTTGTTGGCCCGCATCCAGGCAATGAGAGCGCCCAGTTCTTCGTCGCTTCCTGTGAAGCCCTGCTCGCGGAGTACGTGGACGATGTCCGTGTCGTCCCAGACGGAGTCCGCGGTAACGCCGGTGGCCTGGCCGGACGCGAGGTCGCGCGGCGAGACGATGCCGCGTCGCATGAAGTCGCCGTTCTCCATCATGAAGGGTGAGACCAGCGCTTCGCGTGCCATCTCGGACTGGTCGGAATCCAGTTCGGGCAAGTACCAGCTGGTGGTGCCCGCCTCCTGCACTTGCGGCGCGAGATGCAGCTCCTCCATCGCGACGTCGGTTCCCTTGGCATCCAGGCGAAGGCGTGGCTTATTGTCACTCATCGTGGTCCTCCTTTTCCGTCCCTTCCCGTCGCTCCTTGCGCCGGTGCGTACACCCTACCTAATGGTGTCAAGAAAGACATGGGTGACGGCCGTCACCGGCCCTTTTTTTTCGCGCGCGAGCCCGGCGAGCTGGGTGGGGGCGACGCGGAGACTGCCTGCCGGCCCTTCGAGGTCGATGAGCGTGGCGGCGTGGTCCGCAGGGTACCAGCGCTCCAGGTACCTCACCAGGAGTGAAAGCCCGCCGGGAGCGCCGTCCGCCTGGGCCAGCACACCGGCATGCATGAGGAGGAGCGGTACCCGGGGGTTGGGCTCCATCCGGCGCTCCAGCAGCCGGCCCGCATCGAACACCTGCAGCCCGAACGTGGAGATGTCGAGTCCGATCCCGCCCAGGATCACGTCGAGCTGCGAAACGCCCGGTACCACCTGGAGGACGAGCCCCAGGCGCCCGGCCTCCATGGCTAGATACCGGCCGACGGCGTTGAACAGCAGCGGATGGCCCGGCATGAGGGCGATCACCGGCCGCTCGTGGGCTGTCCGTTCGATGAGGAGGTGCGCCACATCCAGGTACGCCTCCGCGGCGGCCCGCTCGGGAGCCAGCCGGTCCGAGAGGTCGGTCACGCGGACCCGCTGGGACTTGAGGAACTTCGCGAGATGCGGCGGGAGGCCGATGGTGCATGCATTCCCGTACCGGCTCAGCACGCGCTGCGCCTCGACTGTCAGTTGCAGCGAGTCAGTTGCGCCGTAGCCGACCAGGATCAGGTGAGGTGCTGCCACTGCCGTCCTTTCAGCGAGCGTAGCGTTGCGGCCAAGGATCGCGCTGTCAAACGCTCCATTCGCCCCTTAGACTGCACTTGCACAAAGAATTAGCTATGCCTAATATCTGCGCATCGACACTCTTACCCAAGGCGGTTCGCCTTACCGATGAGACCCGCACGGTTCCTCCTCCTCGCCGCAGTCGCGGCCATCCCTTTCCTCGCTGCCGCGTGCGGTGGCGACGATGACGACGACGCGGACAACGGTGCCGCGACCACCCCGGCTACCGCGACCGCCACCGAAAAGCCCTCCGGTTCCATTACCGTCTATTCGGGCCGCGGCGAGTCGCTGGTGAAGCCCCTGTTCGAGCAGTTCACGAAAGACACCGGCATCGAGGTCAAGGTGAAGTACGGCGACACCGCCGAGCTTGCCGCCCTCATCGCCGAGGAAGGCTCGAAGTCGCCGGCCGACGTGTTCTTCGCGCAGGACGCAGGGGCGCTTGGCGCGCTCAAGGCGACCGGTGCGTTCGAGGCATTGCCCGCCTCCATCACCAACCTCGTGCCGGTTACCTACCGCGCGAATGACAACTCCTGGGTCGGCGTGAGCGGGCGCGCCCGCGTGATCGTCTACAATCCCGACCTGGTCTCCGCGGACAAGCTCCCGAACTCGGTGAAGGACCTGACTGACGCGGCGTGGAAGGGGAAGGTGGGATGGGCTCCGACGAACGCCTCGTTCCAGGCGTTTGTCACCGGCCTGCGCCGGCTCGAGGGAGAGGCAGCCGCGAAGGCGTGGCTCGAGTCGATGATGAAGAACGACGTGAAGGCCTACAAGGACAACAAGTCGATCGTCAGCGCGGTGGCCGCGGGCGAAATCCAGCTCGGGCTGGTGAACCACTACTACCTCTACGGGTTCCTGAAGGACCAGGGCGAGGGCTTCAAGGCCCGCAACCACTACACATCCGCGGGTGACCCTGGCTCGCTGGTGAACATCGCGGGCGTGGGGACCCTGAAGAACGCCCCCAACAAGCCGGCAGCCCGCGCGTTCGTCCAGTACCTCCTCGGCGAGCCCGCCCAGAAGTACTTCTCCGAGCAGACCTTCGAGTACCCGCTCGCCGATGGCGTCCCGGCCGATAGCCGCTTGAAGCCCCTTGCCGAACTCAAGCCGCCCGCGCTCGACCTTTCCGACCTGCAAGACCTCCAGGGCACGCTCGCGTTGCTGCGTTCGACGGGCGTCCTGAAGTAGCGATGGTGGCCCGGGTCTTCCGGCCGCGGAGTCGCACGGCCCCGGCAGCCATCTGGCTGCCGGGGCTGCTTGTCGTCGCCGCCACGTTCATCCCGGCGTGGTACCTGGCGAAACGGAGTACCGAGCGCGGCTGGGACCCGTGGGCGCGGGCGCTCGAAAACTCGGCGGTCCCGCTGATGACGCGCAGCCTGACGCTGGCCCTGGTGGTGGCGGTCGCCTCGGTGCTGGTCGCTGTCCCGGCGGCGTGGCTGACCACGCGGGGGGCGCTCCCTGGCCGGCGCGCCTGGGCGGTGCTCATGGCCGCCCCGCTCGCCATCCCCTCCTACATCATGGCCATGACGGTGGTGGACTTCCTGGGTCCGCGGGGCACGCTCCAGGGGTGGCTCGAACCGCTCGGGGTCGAGCGCCTCCCCGAGATCTACGGCTTCTGGGGCTCGGCGTTCACGCTCACGGCGGCCAGCTTCCCCTACGTGTACCTGGTCCTTCGCGCCGCCTTCGCCACCGCCGATGTCGCCGAGGAGGAGGCCTCGCGTTCGCTGGGGGTCAGCCCGCTCCGGACGTTCTTCCGGGTGGTCCTGCCCGGCCTCGTGCCGGCGATCGCCGCCGGGGTTTTACTGGTCGTGCTCTACACGCTCAGCGACTTCGGCGCCGTCTCGACGCTCAACTACGATACGTTCACGCGCTCGATCTTCGTCGAATACCAGACGTCGTTCGACCGCACGGGGGCGGCGGTCCTGGGGGCGATGCTGGCGATGGTGGTGGCGGCAATCCTTGCCGCCGAGCTTACCGTCCGCGGCCGGATGGGCCGCCGCGCCTCCCGGCGCCAATCGCTGATGCGGCCGGTGCCGCTGGGCAGGTGGAAGTGGCCGGCGGCCGGGTTCCTGGCATTGATCGCGCTGCTCTCGCTGGGGTTGCCGCTGGGGGTGCTGGGCTACTGGCTGCTCAAGGGCCTCCAGGCGAACGCCAACTTCCCGGAGATTGGGATGGCCGCGCGCCACTCCATCACGATGGCCATCGGTGGGGCAGTCATCACCGTCCTGCTCGCGCTCCCGGTGGCCATCCACGCGGCGCGCTACAGCGGGCCCTTCGGGGCGGCCATGGAGCAGGCCGCCTACCTGACCCACGCGCTCCCCGGCGTGGTCGTCGCGCTGGCCCTGGTGTTCTTCGGCATCAGCTACGCGCGGGGCCTGTACCAGACCACGTGGATGCTCCTGTTCGCGTACGTCATCCTCTTTCTCCCGAATGCGCTTTCCGCGCTCCGGGCTTCGCTGCTGCGGCAGCCGCGCCGTCTCGAAGACGCCGGGGCCTCGCTGGGGCGATCCCCACTCCGGGTGCTGGCTTCGGTAACGATCCCGCTCGCCCGGCCGGGGATGGCCTCGGCGGGGCTGCTGGTCTTCCTCACGGTGATGAAGGAGCTCCCGGCGACGCTCCTCCTCAGCCCGCCGGGCTACGAGACGCTCCCCGGCCTCGTGTGGAGCCGAAGCACCGACGCGCTGTACGCTGGGGCGGCGCTGCCCGCACTGGTGCTTGTCGGCCTGGCGGCGATTCCCGTGGCGTTGCTGAGCTGGAGGGGCGACCTTGGATCGCTCGAATCCTGAACCGCTGACCTGCGAGGGCGTCGAGGTGCGCTTCGGCTCCCTGCGCGCGGTCGATGGCGCGACCCTTTCGGTGGAGGCTGGCGAAATCGTCGCGCTCCTCGGGCGGAGCGGGAGCGGGAAGACGACGCTGCTGCGTGCCATTGCGGGGTTCGAACGTGCCACGGCGGGGGAGATCCGGATCGGCGGCCGCCTGGTCGAAAGCCCTTCCACGAGCATCCCCGCCCATCGGCGGTCGGTTGGCCTCGTGTTCCAGGAGTACGCGCTCTTCCCCCACCAGACGGTGGAGGCGAACATCGCCTACGGCCTTGGCCGCGGGTCGGCCGCACGGGTGGAGGAGCTGATCCGGAAGGGCCAGCTCGAAGGGCTCGCGGGCCGGTATCCCCACCAGCTCTCCGGAGGCCAGCAACAGCGGGTCGCGCTGTTACGCTCGCTCGCGCCGCGGCCGCGGGTGCTCCTGCTCGATGAACCGTTTTCGAATCTCGATGCGGCGCTGCGTGTGGCCATGCGCGAGGAAGTCGCGTCGATCCTTCGCGCCGAAGCGATGACCGCGGTGCTCGTTACGCATGACCGGGCCGATGCCATGGCCATCGCCGACCGGATCGCGGTGATGGAGGCGGGCAGGATCATCGAGTTCGCGGCTCCCCGCGACCTCTACCTCCGCCCGGCCAACCCGGCGGCGGCGAGTTACGGCGGCGAAGCGCAATTCCTCGAAGGCGTGGGCAGTGGCGGATCGGCCCTTACGCCGCTTGGCGAGGTGCCACTGGCCGCGCCCGCGCACGGGCCGTGCCGGGTGCTCGTGCGGCCGGAGTGGGTGGTGCCGGGCCCCGGCGCGGCTATCACCGTGACTGCCCGGCGGTTCGAGGGGGCGCACACGCGCCTCACGCTGGCCACGCCTTCGGGGGCGGCCGTGGCGATGACGATTGCCAGCACGGCGGCCCAGGCGTTTGAGGACCACTTCTGCGTGACGGTGCGGCAGCCGGTGCCGGCGTACCCTCCGGCGGGGTAGTCAGCCCTCGGTTGCCGCCTCAGCCAGGTAGATGGCACGGAGCCCATGCTCCGCTCGAACCAGTTGCCGGTCGTTCGAAATCAATGCGTCGGCCTGATGAATCACACCTGTGGCGACGATCATCGCGTCGAACAGCCTCAGACCGGTGCGTTCCCTGACGAGCGCGCTTTCGCGGGCCACTTCGGTGTCGACCGGCTGCGGACTAAGGCCGGGGAGCCCGAGGACCGCGCGTTGAGCGCGCTCGACGTCGGCGCGGCTTCCTCGCCGCGCCACGCCAACGAGCAATTCGGCCAGCGCGACTGTCGAGGTGAGGAGCTCGATTTCGCCTGCAGCTGCCATCTCCATGAGTCTCAGCATGTACCGGTGTTCCGAACCGCTGGTCCCTTCGAGGAGGTACACCAGGCAATTCGTGTCGAGCAGGAGCCGGCCGGCCGGCGTCATGGCGACTCCTCCCGCAGCTCTCGTTGGAATTCCACGGGGTCGATACCCTCGAAGAAGGGACCGAAAGCCCTTCTGAATCGTTCGACGGGATTGTCCGAGACCGGCTCGAGAAGCAACCCGCGCTCGGTGACCGAGACCTCGAGCACCTGTCCTTCCTCGATCCCGAGGGACGAGCGAAGGTGCGCCGGGATCACCAGCGTGCCTCGTTTTCCGACGCGGACGAGAGTTGACCGATGGTTCTTAATCATGCCTGTAAGTGTAACGCCTCGTCAGAAAGGCGAGGAACCGATCGGTCGCCCCATGCCCTGGTAAGCGTCACGCCCGGCGTTGCACCTTCCGGACCACCAGCCACGCGCCAACCAGCAGGACGCCGGCCCAGAGGTAGCCGCCGAGCACGTCGCTCGGCCAGTGCACCCCTTCGTACACGTTCGCAATCCCGCCGAGGGCGCAGGCCGCCCCCGCGGTGCTCCAGATGGCCGCCCGAGGCCAGCCGGCCGGGACTCGTCCCGCGACCAGCCACGATGCGAGCAAGAACAAAACCGTCCCCCCGAGGACATGCCCCGACGGGAAACTCTCGCTGGTGAACGTGGCGCGCCGCTCGATGAGCGAGGGATCAGGCCGCGGGCGATCGACAAGGTTCTTGATGGAAGCCTGGACCGGCGGCAGCAGCAGGAGCATCACCGCGAAGACCAGCCATGCCCGCCGGCGTCCCAGGAAGTCGAACGCTGTGACCAGTGCGGTGCCAACCAGCACCACGACCCAGGTCGTGGTGGCAGCCCGCAGGAGTTCGGCAGGGAGTTCGAACGCACCGGGCAATTCCTGGATCCGCCGTGCGAGCCACAGGTCTCCGGGCAAGCGGTCCCGCTTGTGGGCGAGCCACGAAAGCGCGACGGCGCACGCCGTGAGCGCGGCCAACAGGATTGAGAGCGGTAGCTGGCTCCTTGTGGCGGATGGGCCGAAGGGCCTCACTGCCTCACCCGCCTATCAGTCCGCGACGGGCGTCTCGAGCTCGAACGCGGTGTGTAGCGCTCGGACCGCGTCGTGTACGCGGTCGGCGGAGATGATGCAGGTGAGGCGGATTTCGCTGGTGGAGATCAGCTCGATGTTGATGCCGGCGTCGAAGAGCGCGCGGAACATCCGGGCGGCGTAGCCGTGGGCGGTCTGGATGCCCACGCCCACGATGCTCACCTTGCCCAGGTTGGCATCCGAGGTGTACCCGGGCGCGCCGACCCTTTCGCAGATCTCGGGCATCAGGCTTTCCGCTTTCCGCAGGTCCTTGCGCGAAAGCGTGAACGTGAGGTCCGTCAGGTTGCCCTCGCTGGAGTTCTGGACGATCGTGTCGACGCTGATACCCGCCTCGGCCAGCGGTTCGAAGATGTTGGCGGCGATGCCCGGCCGGTCGGGCACGCGGCGGATGGTGATCTTCGCGACGTCGGAGTCGTGGGCGATGCCACGCACGCGGTTTCGTTCTTCCAAGTCTGCTTCTCCTCGAATGAGGGTACCCGGCGCTTCGACCATGCTCGACGTCACCAGGATGGGGACGTTGTAGACCGAGGCAAGCTCCACAGCCCGGTTGTGCATCACGGTCGAGCCCTGCGTCGCCAGCTCCAGCATCTCCTCGTAGCTGATGTCCTTGAGCTTCCGGGCGGTGGGGACGATTCGAGGGTCGGCGGTATACACGCCTTCGACGTCCTTGCAGTTCTCGCAGCGGTCGGCTCCCAGGGCGATGGCCAGGGCGACGGCGGTGGTATCGCTGGCGCCGCGGCCGAGAGTGTAGATCTCCTGGTCTTCGTTGACGCCCCAATAGCCGGCAACCACCGGCACGCGGCCGGCGGCGAGCTCGGCGCGGACACGGTCCGCTTCGACGCGGGAGATGCGCCCCTGGTAGTGCCGGCCCTGGGCGATGATCCCGGCCTGCTGCCCGGTGAGCCCTACGGCGTCCTGGCCGAGGTGCTTCAGGGCCATGGCGAGGAGAGCGACGGAAACCTGCTCGCCGGTGGAAAGGAGCATGTCGAGCTCGCGCGGCTCCGGGTCCGGCGCAACCTGGAGCGCAAGGTCGAGCAGGTCATCGGTGGCGTTTCCCATCGCCGAGACCACGACAACCACCTGGTCGCCCCCGCGGACACGCTTGATGACGCGCCCCGCGACGTGGCGGATGCGGGCGGCATCGGCGACGGAGGTGCCGCCGTATTTCTGGACAACAAGCATGATGAGAATGTACCCCGGCGCGACGTAACAGGAGAGATGAGTGGGCTATCGCGTGGCCCCCGCGGCCACCGCCTTCACGCTCGGCTCCATGATGTTGCGGGCCACCGGCCCTTCCCAGCGGTCGTAGATGGTGCCCTTGCGGTCGACCACGTAAACCACCGGCTCGCGCAGCGACCCATCCGGCCAGATCAGCCACTCGCGGGCGGTGGGATTGAGTTCCTTCTTGTCGAAGTTCCGCCAGACCTCGATGTGCACGAAGTCGACATCCTTCTTATACAGGTCGTGCAGGTACTCGACCTCCTCGTTGACCGGCCCGCAGAAACGCGAGGTGCAGAACGCGGGGGTGGAGAACACGATGACCAGCGGCCGCCCGGCGGCGATCGCATCCTTGATTTTCACGTCGTGCATGTCGTTCGCGGGCTCGCCCGAGTCGATTTCGCGGATGTCCTTCACGTCGGCCTTCGTGAGATTGTCGCTCTTGTAGGCTGCCTGGCCCGGCGCGGGCATGTTGGGCTTCGCGTAGACCTCGAAGCCCACGCTTGCAACGCCCTTCGTGCCGTCCTTGAGGGTGGCTTCGACGGCGATGCCCCACGGCCCGGCGTGGTCGAAGGTGACGGGAACGAAGTAGCCAACGCGGTCCTCGTCCTGCCCGCCGTGGAGGTGGACTTCGCCGCCTGCGTGGATGTGGCGCACTTCCTGGCCGACGCCGGGCGCGCTCTGGACAGCGTCGGCGGCGAACACGGGCTTCGGGTTGCCGGGTTCTCGCAGGTCGTAGAAGGTGGCCCTGGCGGTGGCGCCGCCCTGGGGCAGGTCGTTCGCATCGGTGATGCCGAAGACGAAGTTGTTCGGGCCCACGTAGAAATCCGAGCCGGCGACCACGACGTTAACCTTCCCGCGCTGGTCTGGCGGGATGTTCCGGGCCGGGTCGCTGGTCGTGGGGAAGGAGCCGCTGGGGCCTGCGTCGTCATCACCGCCGCAGGCGAGCAGCAGCACCGACAGGCCGGCGGCCGCGATGAAGAGGGGCACTCGATGCATGGGGACACCAGGCGGCCAGGCGCCCTGTGGGCGCCACGGAGCCGCGAGTCAGAATACACGCCGCGCCGGGAAAGGGCAGGCTAACCTGCTACTCGTGATGCCGCGCGCCGCGGGTGCGCGGGCTTTCGCGCCAGGATGAAGAAGATCGACCCCGCGAGCGCGATCCCTGCCAGGATATCGAAGCCCAGGCGGTAGTTTCCCGTCCGGTCGTACATGTAACCGGCGATGAGCGGCCCGCTGATGGTCCCGATGATGATGATCATGTTCGAAACGCCCATGATCTTCCCGAAGGAGGAGCGGCCAAAGTAGTCGGCCCGGATGGCTGCCATCTGCGGGCCACGCCAGCCCCACGCCAGCCCGTGGACCAGGGTGAAGGTGATGACCATCCACACGTTCACCGCATGCGAGAGGATGAGCAGGCCAGCGCAGTGCATGCCCATGCAGACCACCAGGAGCATCCGCTTGTTCACCCTGTCGCCGAGGAAGCCGCCGCTGATGTTGCCCGTCATGAAGAGGAGGGTGAGCAGGAAGACGATGGATGATGCCTGCCCGAGCGAGTACCCCTGGCTCTCGCGCAGGTGGGAGATCAGGTGCACGCCCATGGAAGACACGACGAACAGGGCGGACGCGTGGCCCAGCGAGATCCACCAGAAGGCGGGCTGGCGCACGGCCTCGCCGAGCGTGAAATCGCCCTCCGTGGAGCGCGCCACCGCCCTCCGGTCGGCATCGTGCGGTTCATCGTCGCCGTCAGGCCGCAGGCCATAGTCGTGCGGGTGGTGCCGGAGCACCTGGGTGAGTGGCAACCCGATCACGATGATCAGCACGCCGGAGAGGAAGGCGGTCCCGCGCCAGCCCAACCACTCCAGGAGCAGGACGGTGATGGGCACAGCCATGCCGCCCAGGGCGAAGCCGGTCGAGGTCAGGCTGATGGCCGTCGCGCGGCGCCGTTCGAACCAGTGGACCGCCGCGAAGGTCACCGTCATGTAGCCCGCCATGCTGCCGCCGACGGACATGACCAGAAAGGCGCCATAGAACGTCAGCGGACTGCTGACCTGGCTGAAGAGCATGAAGCCAACGCCGAGGATGGCGACGCCGATGCGCGCGACGGCGCGCGGGCCCATCCGGTCGAGCATCCAGCCGTGAACGGGCCCGAGGATGCCGCTCTCGGCCTCTCGCAGGGACGAGGCGGCCGAGAGCATCGTCTTGCTCCAGCCGAACTCCTCGCGCAACAGGACGACGTAGGCGCCATAGGCCTGGCCCAGGAACATCGCCTGCATCATCTGCAGGCCGGCGCCGGCGGCGATAATCCACCACCCGAAGAAGACGCGCGGCGCCCGCCGTGCGCGAGCCGCAACAGCTGTCCCGGGCGTTGCCTCGGCCAATGGTCTCTTCCTCCGCCCCGCCCCTTTGCGCGAAGTCTAGGACAAGTTCCGCTGGCGAACCGCTATTGCCGCCGGTGCAGGATGAAGCCGGCCGCGAAAAAGCCCAGCGCGAGCGCGAAGAAGCCCAGCCCAAACACCCAGTGCCAGAACGTGTCCGCCTCGCCATCGCCGTCGGCCTGGCCGGTCGAGGGTGCAATCGGCGGTGTCGACGTGCTCCCGGGTACCGGGGTGCCGGGCGCTTCCGTGGGTGGCGTCGCCGTCGATGCGCTCGTCCCCGGCGGGGGCGGTCCGTCTCCGCAGGTGGTGCCAGGCCCGGGCACGGCCAGCCCCACCAGGTAGGCATCGACCACCTCATCGATGCAGCCGCTGCCCTGCGCGTAGATGGTGTGGCCCTCGCCCCGGTAGGTAACGAGGACGCCGCTTTCGAGCTGCTGGCTCAGAGCCTCGCCCCATTCGTAGGGTGTCGCCGGGTCGTTTGTGGTGGCGATGACCACGATGGGCGGTGCGCCCGCGCCCCGCGGGGCCGATACGGGGTCGGGCTTCGCGGGCCAGTAGGCGCAGACGAGCCCGGAGGTGGAGGCCGAGCGCCCGAAAGTCGGGGCTTCCCGGGCGACGACGTCGCCGAGACCGCGGAGGGCCTCGGGGTCTTTCGGGCACTCCTCATCCACGTAGTTCACGGCGGCGTTGGCCTCGATCAGATTCGGGTACTCGCCATTAGGCTCACGCTGGAGGTAGGCATCGGCGAGCTGCACGAGGCCAGTCCCGTCGCCCCGGTTCGCCTGTTCAAGGGCTGTGGTCAGCGCGCCCCAGCTGAGCTTGCTGTACAGCGCAGAGATGATGCCGAGCTGGACCTCGCCCGGTCCGGCGGGCCGGTCCGCACGCGACGAGGGCAGGGGCTTCTCCTCGGCCCTGGCGATGATGGCGTTGACCAGGGCACGCGGGTCGCCGTCGCGGGCGATGGCGCAACGCCTGGCCGCGCAGTCATCGAGGTAGGCCTGGAAGGCGCGCTCGAAGCCAATGATCTGGGTGCGGATCGTGTCTTCGTAGCCGAGGGAGAGGTCGGTGCCGCCATCGAGGACCATCGCCCGGATGCGCGAGGGGAACATCTCGGCATAGACGGCGCCGATCGAGGTGCCGTAGGAGTAGCCGACGTAGTTGAGCTTCTCTTCGCCCAGGACTTCACGCACCCGGTCCATGTCGCGCGCAACATTCTTCGTCCCCAGGTAGGGGAGGATATCGCCGTACTTTCGGCCGCAATCTTCCGCGAACGCGCGCGAGACCCGCTTCGCCACCTCCCACTCCTCGCTGGTGTCGGGATCGGGGTCGAAGGCGACGAGTTCCTGGAGGCGGTCGTGGCAGATGATCGGCGTGCTTTCGCCAACGCCACGGGGGTCGAACGCAACGATATCGAAGCGGTTGCGGATGTCGTTGGAGAGCAGGCTGACCCAGATGCGCGTGAACTCGATGGCCGAGGCGCCAGGGCCTCCGGGGTTGGCGATGAGGATGCCGATGCGCCGGGCAGGGTCGCGCGCCGGGATCCGGATGAGCGACAGTTCGATGGTGCGCCCGGCCGGCCGCCCGTAATCGAGTGGGACAGCGAGCGTGCCGCATTCGACGCGGCCGCCGCAGGGCTCCCAGTCGATGCCGGGTTGGGCGTTCGTGGCCGGGGCGCCGGATGGTCCGAACCACAGGACAGCAAACAGGCTGGCGGCGGCCAGCCCGGTCAGTAGTGCCTTCATGTCGGAGGTGAAGGTACCAAGAACTCCGGTAAGAGGCCGTGAGCGCCCTGGTTCAGTCGGGCCAGCGGAGTTCCCAGAGCCGGACGGGGTCCTCGAGGCCGCGCAAGGCCTGCTCGCCACGGTCGCTGAAGAGGAAGCCCTTCCCTGCGACGAGCTCGCGGACGACGTTGGCGACGAGGATTTCGCCGCCGGCGGCGAGTGAGGCGATGCGCGCCGCTGCGATGACGGCAGTGCCGAAGAGGTCGTCGTCTTCGGCGATGGGCTCGCCGGCGTTGATGCCGACACGCACGCGGAGGCCCTCGCTCAGAGGCCCGGTAAGCCCGGCGCCGAGGTTTTCGGCCGCCAGCGAGCGCTGCAGCGTGATGGCGCATTCGAGCGCCTTTTGAGCGGAGTTGAACGAGGCCAGGAACCCATCGCCCATGGACTTCACCTCGTTGCCGCCGTGGGCGCGAAGCGCTTCGCGGGTGATGCGCTCGTGTTCGCGCAGCACCTGGCGGCCGGCCTCGTCGCCGAGGAGGCGGATCAGCTCGTTGTGGCGCTCGATATCGGTGAAGAGGATGGTGCGGAAGCGAGTGCCGCTGCGGACACCGAATCGCGCGCGGTTTTCGGCCGAGGCGACCTCGAGGACGAAGGAGCGCACGGCATCGACCACAGACTCGTCCCAGGCGAATGGGGACTTGCCCGGGAGCACCGAGAGCCGGGCATCGGGAATCGCGGCCACCAGGCTGCGGGCGCGCTCGATGGCGAAGAACGGCGAGTCCATCCGGTGGAGCACAAGCGCGGGGCAGCGGACCTGCCCCAGCAGCGGACGCACATCAGCGCGGGCCAGGGAATCGCTGGCAGCGATGAACTCCCCGGGGTTCACGCTCTCGCGGATGTAGCGCGCGATGCGGGCGGTCTGGGCGCCATCCTCCAGCCCGTTGATCGCCGTGGCCAGGAGGTCGGTGAAGAGGCGCCAGTCGCGGTCGAGGACGGGCCGGAGGTTCGTCCATTCGGGAGCGGCGGCCGAGCTCCCCGGCCCCGGGTTGGCGCGGAAGAGCGTGAGCGAGGCGATGCGCCCGGGGTTGTGGGCGGCATAGTGGATCGCAACCTTGCCGCAATCTGTCCCGGCGAACAGGTGGACGCGGCCAAGGTCGAGCCGGTTGAGCACGCCATCCAGGTCGTTCGCGAAACCTGCGAGCGAGACATCGGAGACGCCGCGTTCGGAGAGGCCGTTGTTGCGATGGTCGAAGCGGATCACGGTTGCCCAGCTGCGCACGCTTTCGTACACGCCGGCCGATTCGGGCATCTCCCACTCGTACTGGATGTTGCTGAAGCCGGGCGGATACATGACCACGATCGGGACGCCGTCGCCCACCGACCAGAATGCGATGGAGACGCGGTCGGGAGCCTGGGCGTACTGGATGCGGGGCAACATGGAATGGCCCGGAAAGGAGGGCTGAGGCGGTGAGGACCTCGCCCCCGCATCGTAACTTATTGTCGCCTCCATCGCTGCGCCCAATTCTCGCCGGGCCGTGTGAACAAATCCCCCGCACGAAGCATTCTGCGGGGTTAACGATCGTCCGGTAGGAATTGTTCCGATGACCGGGGTTGGCGGAGGAGGCGCGGCCGGCCCCCCGGCCCGACACCGTCGGCTGACCGCGAAGCACGTCACAGTGTGATACGTGGGAGGGCATCCCCGTCAGGGCCCCCGATGGCCGCGGGGCGGGCAGAGAGCGACAGGAGGTGTCGCCCCCAGGAGACACATATGTTCTGATAGTCGCGGCGGAACCGAGTCTGAACATCATGGGAGGCCCTCCATGAGCGACGGTTCGACGATTGAGTGGACCCAGGCGACCTGGAACCCGGTCACGGGGTGCACGAAGGTCAGCCCCGGCTGTGCCCATTGCTACGCGGAGACGTTCGCGGAGCGGTTCCGGGGGGTGGCGGGGCACCCCTATGAGAACGGCTTCGACCTCCAGTTGCGCCCGGAGCGACTCGAACTGCCGCTGCAATGGAAGCGCAGCCGGCTCATCTTCGTGAACTCGATGAGCGATCTCTTTCACGAGGGCGTGCCCGACGAGTACATCGCGGCGGTGTTCGAGACGATGAATCGGGCGTGGTGGCATAGCTTCCAGGTGCTCACCAAGCGACCGGAACGGGCGGCGGCGCTCGCGCGGCAACTCACCTGGACGGAGAACATCTGGATGGGGACGTCCGTGGAGAATCAACGCTGGGTAAACCGCGTTGATGCGCTCCGGATGACTCCCGCCACGGTGCGGTTCCTGAGTTGCGAGCCGCTCCTGGGGCCACTCCGGCTCGACCTGAGTGGGATCCGCTGGGTGATCGTCGGCGGAGAGTCAGGCCCAAGGGCGCGACCCATGAAGGAAGAATGGGCGGAGTCGATTCGGCGTCAGTGCGAAGACGCAGGTGTGCCCTTCTTCTTCAAGCAATGGGGCGCGCACGACTGCCACGGCCGGCGGGTTGGGAAGAGCAGGGCGGGGCGGTTGCTACATGGGCGGACGTGGGACGCGATGCCGGCCTAGAACAGGCGCTGCTGAGGCTCGTTCGGATTCATGTGCCCGAAAACATCGTCCATGATGGCCTCCCCGGCCGGATGGTCGGTTGCAAAGACCAGGTGGTAGACAACTCCCCGGCCCGGGCGCTCGATGGAGCGGCTGAGAACTGAGCGATAGCCCAGGGCATCCAGCCCAGATTTGTAACCCTCAACATACCTTTCCCGCGCCTGAGCGGGTGTGATCTTTCCCGAGCGGCGACGTTCCCAGGTGTCGCGCCAGTGGGATTGGGGCGGGAACAATTGATTCAGCCGCATCTCGTTGTGCAGGGCAATGTCAGCCTCGACGGGCAACATCCTGTTCATCCCTTCGGTCGGAAACAAGATCAGCATCTCCGCCTTCAGTCTGCGGGCCCTGGGGAGCCGAGGCTGTCGAAAGTCGGCGATGCCGCGGACAGTTGCCCACTCCAGCTCCGCCCCCTCCGGGTCCAGCAGGACGAAACTCGGGGCGGTCTTTGGGATGTGCTGCTCCATCAGCGGGAGCAGGTCCCTGTTTGCGTCGCCTGCCTGCGCAATCACTCTTTCTCCAAAGCTGGCCGTGCGGGCGCGAAGCACTTCTACGTTGGCCGGCGCCAAGTCAAGCGCGAGGACACGGTCAAAGAGGGGGCTCGTCCGGGCCGCTATCAGGGTAGAGCCGAGCAGGAACTCTTCTGTTTCTGCGATGTGACAGATCCCCGGCCCGGCCATTGCGTCTACAAAGTAGAAGGCTCCGGCACCGGTGCAGGCCCGCGCATAACTCGACAGGTATGAGGCGAGAATGCCGAGTTTGTTGCGAGTCCAATCGTGTGCCTCGCGGACGGGCCGCAGTCCATCGTCGGCCACCCTGATGTCCGCAATGAACTCCTGAGGGGGTCGCCGGCGCCTTCGTGGCATGGCCGCTCTCCTTGTCGTGTGCAGCGTTGCGAATATGGCTCATTCAGAACAAATGTGTCAATCCCCTCTCCATGCCCCCTCCGCCCCTTTCCGTGCCCTTGCCCTCCCCACCGCTCGCCGTTATCGTTTGTGTGCTTCATCACAACCCACAGCGCGCCCCCTGAAGGCGCCTGTCATCTCCCGGGGAGTGCGCCCGAAAATGACTTGCAGAGCCTTCTCGTCACCCCGCGTGCCGGGGCTCTGCCTTTTCTTTGTCCGCACCACCCAGAGGAGCCAGCCATGAGCTTCTACGACACCTGGTCCGCCGTCATGATCGCCGCCATCGCCGGGTTCATCCTGGTCTTCACAGCGCTCATCGCGGCCCGCGTCCTCGCCCCCTTCGCCCGCGAAAAGGCCAAAGGTGTCAGCTACGAATGCGGCATGCTGCCCATCGGACGCAACTGGTCCCAGGTCCACATCCGTTACTACCTCATCGCCATCCTCTTCCTCATTTTCGATGTCGAGACGGTGTTCATCTTCCCCTGGGCAATCACCTACCTCGCCCTGCCCGAATTCGTGTTCTGGCACATGATCGCCTTCATCCTCATCCTCAGCCTCGGGCTGGTCTACGCCTGGAAGCGTGGCGTGCTGGAGTGGAACTCATGAGCCATGGCAGCATCACCCCCTACGTGCCCGATTTCGGGGCCGAAGCCGAACGGCTCAAGCCGGTCGAAATCCCCCACACGCGCGCGGCCTACCGCGTCGTCCTCCCCGGGATCATCCAGACCGGCGCCGACCAGATCATCGCCATGAGCCGCAAGAGCTCGCTCTGGCCGATGACCTTCGGCCTGGCGTGCTGCGCCATCGAAATGATCGGCACCTTCATGGCCAACCACGACCTGGACCGCTTCGGCATCGTGCCCTGGCCGAGTCCCCGCCAGAGTGACGTGATGATCGTTTCGGGCACCGTCACCAAGAAGATGGCCCCGGCGATCAAGCTGCTCTACGAGCAGATGCCGAACCCCAAGTACGTGATTTCCATGGGCGCCTGCGCCACCAACGGCGGGCCCTACACCGAATACGACCGCGTACTCCAGGGCGTCGACAAGATCATCCCCGTCGATGTCTATGTGCCCGGCTGCCCTCCGCGGCCCGAGTCGCTGCTCGATGGCTTCCTGCGGTTGCAGGAAAAGATCATGGAAGAAAAGCGGATGGTCGGATGACGAACGAAACCGCTCCCGCCTACCCCGGCGTCTCGGCACTCGTGCACAAGCACCTGCCAAAGGTGCCATTCACGGCCAGCAAGACGCTCACCGATGCCGATATCACCGTCGAGCCGGCGCACTTCCGCGAACTGATGGAAGGCCTGAAGGAGCGCCGCGAGCTCGCCTTCGACTTCCTCCGCAACATGGTGGGGATCGACATGCAGGAGGAGGGGCTGGTGTGCAAATACCAGCTCTATTCGACAAAGCACCGCCACGCGATCCAGGTCACGGTGCCCACACCCCCGGGCAACCCCCACATTCCTTCCATCACCGACCTGTACGCGGCCGCCGATTGGCACGAGCGCGAGGCCGCCGAGATGGTTGGCCTGGTGTTCGATGGCCACCCCAACTTGAAGAACCTGCTCCTCGATGAGGATGTCCGCATCCACCCGCTGCTGAAGGCGCACCCGCTCCAGAAGATGGAGATCGCCCAGGGCATCGAAGACCGCACGCCGGGGTTCAACTTCTAATGCGCACCACGATCCTTACCGCCACTGTGCGCGTGCGTGCGCCCCACTGTGGAGGTGCCGCGTGAGCGTCTGGCCCGAAGAACGCATCGCCCGCGCCGGCTCGTTCGAGACGGTCGACATGACGATCAACGTGGGGCCGCAGCACCCGGCGACCCACGGCGTGTTCCGCATGGTACTCACGGTCGATGGCGAGATGGTTGTCGATTGCGAGCCCTACATCGGCTACCTCCACCGCGGTCTCGAAAAGCTGACCGAGAACCACGACTACCGCCAGTCGATGGGCTGGTGGGACCGGACCGACTACCTGGCGGGCATGGCCTGCGAGCTGGCGTACTGCATGGCGGTCGAAAAGCTCGCCGGGATCGAGGTGCCCGAGCGCGCTGAATACATCCGCGTAATGATGGTCGAGCTTTCGCGCATCCTTTCGCACTTCATGTTCTTCGGCGCGTTTGGGGCCGACGTCGGCTCGTTCGGCACCAGCTTCATCTACGCCTGGCGCGAACGCGAGCGCATCTACGACTTCTTCGAGGAAGTGGCCGGCGACCGCATGTTCCCCACCTACTTCCGCCCCGGGGGAGTCCAGATGGACCTCCCGGAAAACTACGAAGACCGCGTGCGCTGGCTGCTGGGCTCCATCCGGCAGGGCCTCGAGGATTTCGATGGTCTGCTCACGGGCAACGAAATCTTTGTCGAACGGTGCCGCGGGCTTTCGCCCGTGACGCCCGAACAGGGCATCAACTGGGGCCTTTCCGGGGCATGCCTGCGTTCCACGGGCATCCCCTACGACATCCGCAAGGTCGAGCCGTACAGCATCTACGACCGGCTCAAGTTCGATGTCCCCGTCGGCAAGACCGGCGATGTCTTCGAGCGCTTCCTGGTCCGCATGGGCGAGGCCTGGCAGAGCACGCTCATTGTGGAGCAGTGCCTCGAGCAGATGCCGAAGTCCGGCCTGGTGTTGAACCCGGACCTGCCGAAGACACTGCGCATCGATAGCGGTGAATGCTACGTCCGCACCGAAGGCACCAAGGGCGAATACGGCGTCTACGCGATGGCGCGCGGCGGCAACAAGCCCTACCGCATGAAGCTTCGCTCGCCCTCGTTCTGCAACCTCTCAGCGCTGAAGCAGATGGTGGTGGGCCACTACGTGGCCGACGCCATCATCATCCTGGGGTCGCTCGATATCGTCCTGGGCGAGGTGGATAAGTGATGCTGTTTGCCGACCCGCTGTGGGGGCTCCCGTCCTGGATCGACGCGATCATCCGGATCCTGATCGTCGTGCTCGTGATGACCGTGGTGGTGGTCTACCTCACGGTGGGCGAACGCTGGGTGGTGGCCCGCTTCCAGCAGCGCCTCGGCCCCCGCAAGACCGGCCCGAAAGGCATCCTCCAGGGCTTCGCCGATGCGCTCAAGCTTGTGACCAAGGAAGACATCCGGCCGGCGAACGCCGACCGCTGGGTGTTCGAGCTCGCCCCCTACGCCACGTTCATCCCCGTGCTGATGACGCTCGTGGTGCTGCCGTTCGCGGAAGACTGGGGTGTCCGGAACCTTGGGCTCGGCCTCTTCTATGTGTTCGCCGTCCTCGGGCTCAACATTGTCGGCATCATGATGGCCGGGCTCGGCTCGGGGAATAAATACGCGCTGCTGGGTGGCGTGCGCGCCGCGGCGCAGATGATCAGCTACGAAATCCCGCTGGTCATCAGCCTGCTCTGCGTCGTGATGATCACCGGCGCCGATATGGGTGGTGGCGCTGGCACGCTCGATCTGAACGTCATCGCCGCCCTGCAGGAGGACCGGCCCTACATCGTCCTCCAGCCGCTGGCATTCCTCATTTTCTTCACGGCCATGCTTTCGGAACTGCACCGCGCGCCCTTCGATATCCCGGTCGCGGAATCGGAGATCGTGGGCGGCTACTTCGTGGAGTACTCCGGCATCCGCTGGAGCATGTTCCAGCTCACCGAGTACGCCTCGATGTGGGGCTTCAGCGTGTTTGGCTCCGTCGTGTTCCTCGGCGGTTGGGCCTGGCCATTCGGGGTCGATGCCCCGTGGTGGCTGCAGCTTCTCACCACGCTCGTCAAGAGCCTCGCCTTCATCGTGACCATCATGTGGATCCGTACGACCGTGCCGCGCCTCCGCATCGACCAGCTGATGAACTTCAGCTGGAAGGTGCTGCTCGAACTGTCCTTCCTCCAGCTCATCGTGAACGGCGTGATCCTGGTGTACGACTGGCCCCAGGAGCTGCTGGCATTGACGAGCGGGCTTGGCGCCGCCTTCCTGATCGCGCTCATCATCCGGCACTCCACCAGCAGGGCAACCAAGGGCCTGGTGGGCACGTACCGCACCCTGGGGTCGACTAGCCAATGAAAGGTATCCTCAAAGGCCTCGGCGTCACCTTCTCGACGTTCACACGCAAGCCCGTGACCGTGCAGTACCCGGATGTGAAGCACGATCTGCCGGTGCGCCAGCGGAGCTTCCCCGTGTTGACGTGGGACTTCGACCACGATGAGCCGTTCTGCACGGGCTGCAACGTGTGTGTCCGCAACTGCCCGGTCGATTGCATGACCGCCGTGATGATCGATAACCCGAAGTACGCGGAGGGCACGAGCAACCGGCGGAAGATCGTCGAAAAGTTCTGGATCGACTACGCGCGGTGCATGCGCTGCAACATCTGCGTCGAGGTCTGCCCGTTCGAAGCCATCGTCATGGACAACACATGGAACGGGCACGAGCACGCGGTCTACGACCGGCGCGACCTCCACATGGACATCGACGAGCTGACGAAAGTCGCCCGCACCGGGCAGCTCGCCCGGCCCTTCCGTCCCCAGGACAATATCGAGGCCCTCGAACGCCAGGTGAAGGGCGAGGAACCGCCCGAGCCCACGTTCGTGGGTGGCCGTCCTGAAGACCGGCAGCGTCAGCTCGAGCGCATCGCCCAGGGGCTGCCAGCGGCAATCCAGGAACGCGAACCGGAAGTGAAGCAGGTGGCGGCGAAGGCCGGCGCGGCGGCAGCGGCCGGCGGCGAAGAGGTCGAGATCCTCTCCGAATCGAAGATCCGGGCGAAGCGGATGCGGGCCGAGCGCCAGGCGAAGGAGTACCAGGACCGCGGCGAGCCTGTCCCCCAGGAGATCCTCGACGCGATCGAAAAGTACCGGAACATGAAACCCGGGCAGCCCGCTGCTGCCGCCGCTGGTGGTGGCGCCGCAGCCGGCGCCGGCGAGGTGCTCACGGGGACGAACCCGGATGGGACGATGCGCTTCCCGCCCGGCGTAGGCACCGGCCCCAAGGGCGACCCGAACTCGCTCGAAAAGGTGCGCGCCCGGCGGATGCGGGCAGAGCGCAAGTTCAAGGAGCTCACCGAGGCCGGAGAACCGATCCCGGACGACATCGCGAAGACGCTGTACGAACTGGGGAGCGACCTCGCCCCCGGTGGCAGCATCTGGGCCACCCTGGCCGGGCCTGCCGGCGGCGGTGGTGGCGCGGCTGCCGCGCCGCTCACGGGGACGAACCCGGATGGGACGATGCGGTTTCCTCCCGGCGTGGGCACGGGCCCCAAGGGCGACCCGAACTCGCTCGAAAAGGTGCGCGCCCGGCGGATGCGGGCAGAGCGCAAGTTCAAGGAGCTCACCGAGGCCGGAGAACCGATCCCGGACGACATCGCGAAGACGCTGTACGAACTGGGGAGCGACCTCGCCCCCGGTGGCAGCATCTGGGCGTCGCTGGCGCCCGCGGGCGGGGGCGGTGGCACGGCCGCGCCCACCGGCGGCATCGCGCCGGATGCCGATGGCTGGGTACCGCCGCCGGGAATCGGCATCGGGCCCAAGGGCGACCCCAACTCCTACGAAAAGGTGCGCGCGCGCCGCATGCGCGCCGAGCGCAAGGCGAGGGAAGCGCTGGAGCGCGGCGAGCCCATCCCGGAAGACGTCCTCGCGACCATCAAGGAGCTGGGCGGCAAGATCCCGGAGGGAGCAGGCTAGATGACAGCAACCGAAGTCCTCTGGTGGATCTTCGCCGCCGCGATTGTCGTCACCTCGGCGGGCGTGGTGTTTTCGCGGTCGGTGCTCCATTCGGCGATCTTCCTGATCGGCAGCATGGCGGGCGTGGGCGCCATGTACGTCTTCCTCACGGTCGAGTTCCTGGCGCTGGTCCAGTTCCTGATTTACGGCGGCGCCGTGACCGTGCTCATCCTGCTGGCGCTCATGCTGACGCGGAGCGACCCTTCCGGGCGGCCGGAGCCGGTCAACGGTTCGCAGCTCCCGTTCGCGCTGCTGGTGGGGATATCGCTGGTGACCACCCTGGCCGCCGTCGCGATCGATACGGTCTGGGGCGCGCCCGATGAGCCGGCGAACGTGGCCATCAACACCGTGAGCGACCGCATGTTCCAGGCATTTGGCGTGCCGTTCATCCTGGCATCGGCGCTCTTGCTGGTAGCCCTGATCGGGGCCATCATCCTCGCTCGGCAAGAGGAGGGAGAGTAGCGATGGTTCCGCTCGAAAACCTCCTCGTCCTCAGTGCGATTATGTTTTCTCTCGGCGTGTACGGGGTGCTGGCGCGCCGCAATGCTGTCCTCATCCTGATGAGCGTGGAATTGATGCTCAATGCGGTTAGCCTGAATTTCGTCGCGTTTGCCGCATATCTCGATCCGGATAAAGTGCTCGGCGCTGTGTTCGCCGTGTTCATCATCACCGTCGCCGCGGCGGAGGTGGGATTGGCGCTGGCAATTGTCATTCGCCTGTTCCGCAACCGCGCCACGAGTAACGTGGACGAAGCGGCAATCATGAAGTGGTAGAAGGGGCCAGAGACTGATGGGTGCTGAAGAGGCCTGGCTGCTCGCTGCGATTCCCGCGGGCGTCTTTTTTGTGCTCGCGATCTTCGGGCGCGCGCTCCCGCGTGGAGGCGATTACCTCGGCGTTGCCGCCATCCTCTCCTCGTTCGTCCTCTTCTTCGTCGTCCTGGCCGATTTCCTCGATACGCCCGGCAAGATCGGCCCGGTAATCAACGATGTCGAATGGTCGAGCATTGGCGAGAGCTTCGATCTCCGGATGGGGATCTACATCGACCCCATCACCATCACGATGTTCGCGGTAATTACGACGGTCGCGCTGATGGTGAACATCTTCTCGATCGGCTACATGAAGGGTGAGCCGCGCTACTACTGGTTCTTCGCCGTCCTCCAGCTCTTCGCCGCTTCCATGCTCATGCTGGTCATGGCCGACAACCTGCTGCTCGTCTATATCTCGTGGGAGCTCGTGGGCGTCTGCTCGTTCCTGCTCATCGGCTTCTACTGGGAGAAGCGGAGCGCCACCGAGGCCGCCAAGAAGGCGTTCGTTACCACTCGCGTGGGCGATGTCGGGCTCCTCATCGGCATCATCATGCTCTGGAAGGCCACCGGCACCTTCAACATCCGGGAAATCATCCACCTGGTGGAAGAAGGTCACGTCGGCGATACCTACCTGTTCGCGGCGGTCGCGTTCGTGTTCCTTGGCTGCATGGGCAAGAGCGCCCAGGTGCCGTTCCACGTCTGGCTGCCCGATGCGATGGAAGGCCCGACCCCTGTCTCCGCACTCATCCACGCGGCCACCATGGTGGTGGCCGGCGTGTACCTGACGGCGCGGCTCCTCCCCATCTTCGAATACGCCGATGGCGCGCTCCTGATGGTGACCATCGTGGGGCTCATCACGGCGCTGCTCACGGGCTTCATCGCCCTGGCACAAACCGACATCAAGAAGGTGCTCGCCTATTCGACCGTTGGCCAGCTCGGGTTCATGTTCGTTGCCCTTGGCGCGGGCCAGCCGGCGGTGGCGATGTTCCACCTGATGACGCATGCCTTCTTCAAGGCGCTCCTCTTCCTCGGCAGCGGCTCGGTGATCCACGCCACCCACCACAACCAGGAGATGGACAAGCTCGGCGGCCTCTGGAAGAAGATGCCGATCACCGGTACGACCTTCTTCATCGGGTCGCTGGCGCTGGCCGGCATCCCTCCGCTGGCGGGCTTCTGGAGCAAGGACGAAATCTTCGTGGTGCTGAACGATGAGTGGGGCCTCTGGGCGGTGGCGCTGCTCGGCCTCTCCGCCGTGATGACCGCCTTCTACACCACCCGGCTGTTCATCCGGACGTTCATGGGCAAGCCGATGGACCAGCACGTGCACGATCACACGCACGAATCTGGCCTGGTGATGACCGGCCCGCTGATGTTCCTTGCGTTCCTGGCGGCAACTGCCGGTTTCGTCGTGTTCCACGGAGTTGGCAAGAGCCTCGGCTTCCCGGGTGGCATTACCGAGTTCATCTTCCTGGAACACCATGGGCCGCATAAGTACCACTTCGATGCGGCCTGGGCCCTGGCCTCGGTGGCGATGGGTGGCGCCGGCCTGCTCGCCGCCGGGTGGATGTACTGGGGCAATAGCACCGCGAAGTCGACCCGGCTCGCCGAATCCCAGCCCGGCATCTACGACCTGCTGCGCAACAAGTTCTACTTCGATGAGCTCTACCAGGCCGCCATCGACCGGGGGATGCTCGGGTTCAGCTACATCGTCTCGTGGTTCGATCGCTACGTGGTGAACGACACCGGCGTCGATGGTTCGGCGCAGGTGACCGGGTTTTCCGGTGGCGTCTTGAAATATCTCCAGACCGGCCGGCTGCCGAACTACGCCATGGCGGTTGCCATGGGCGTGCTCGCGCTCGCTGTCGCCGGCCTGGTGGTGAGGGGCTAATCGCATGACCTTCGACGAGGGCCAGGGCTACGTCGTCCTCGCCACTATCGCGGTGCCACTGCTGACGGCGTTGCTCCTGGTGTTCATCCCGGGCAACCAGAAAATGGCCGTCCGCTACATCTCCGCGGTGACCGGAGCGATCCTCGCGGGGCTGTCGATCTACATCTTCACGGCCTACCAGCTCGATGGCGCCGATGCCCAGATGCGCCTGCGATGGGTGTGGGTGGAAAACACCGCCTTCCTGGGCGAAAACGGCATCAGCCTGAACCTGGCGGTCGATGGCATCTCGGGCCTGCTTGCCCTGCTCACCGGGGTCGTGGCGTTCGCCGGTGCGCTCGCCAGCTGGAAACTCGACTTCCGTAACAAGGACTTCTACATCCTCTACTGGGCGCTCCTGGCGGGCGTCTATGGCACCTTCTTCTCGTACGACCTCTTCTTCTTCTTCTTCTTCTACGAACTTGCCGTGATGCCGCTCTACCTGCTCATCGGCGTGTGGGGCTCGACCCGGAAGGAGTACGGGGCTGCGAAGCTCACGCTCATGCTGGTGGGCGGCTCGGTGCTCATCTGGATCGGCATCTTCGCGGTGTTCCACGAAGCGAACCTGGGCACCTTCGATATGGAGAAGCTCTGGGCGGCGGGACGCGATGGCACCCTCAGCCCCGAGTTCCAGAAGGTGTTCTTCCCCTTCATGGCGGTGGGCTGCGGCGTTCTGGCGGCGCTCTGGCCATTCCACACCTGGTCGCCCGATGGCCACATGTCCGCGCCGACCGCGGTCTCGATGGTGCACGCCGGCGTGCTCATGAAGCTCGGCGCTTTCGGCATCATCCGCCTGGGCATCCAGATGATGCCGGAAGGCGCGGAATTTTGGATGCCGACGCTCATGGTGCTCGGTGTGGTGGGCGCGGTGTATGGCGCCACTGCCGCGCTGACCCAGCGCGATTTCAAGCTGATCTCGGGCTACAGCTCCGTGAGCCATATGGGCTACGTCCTCATGGGCCTGGCCACGATGAACCAGATCGGCATCACCGGCGCTGTGCTGCAAATGTACAGCCACGGCGTGATGACGGCCCTTGTCTTCCTCATGATTGGCGCGCTCTACGACCAGGCGCACACGCGCGACCTGAAGGACTTCGGTGGGATCGCCAAGGTGATGCCCCTCTGGGTGACCTTCTACGGCATCGCGGGCCTGGCGAAC
The DNA here is from genome assembly GCA_964648195.1 of uncultured Anaerolineaceae bacterium. GTDB lineage: Bacteria > Chloroflexota > Dehalococcoidia > Tepidiformales > Tepidiformaceae > Amarobacter. The sequence continues at coordinate 83,028 of CAZYLL010000009.1, forward strand.
GTCGGCCTGCCCGGGTTCTCGGGCTTCACGGCCGAGTTCCACATCTTCGTGGGCACGTTCAAGTCCTACCCCGTGTTCGGCGCGCTGGCGATCTTCGCGGCGGCGCTGGCGGCGGCCTACATGCTCCGCATGTTCGCCATCGTCTTCTTCGGGCCATTCAACGCGAGGTGGTCCGACCTCAAAGACCTGACACCGCTCGAACGGCTCTCCGGCGGGATGCTCATCGCCTCCATCGTGATCATGGGCGTCTGGTGGGCGCCGTTCACGGACCGCGTCGGACAGACCGTTACCCTGCTGCCGGGAGTCACGGGCTGATGCGCGACTACACCATCTTCATTCCCGAATACATTGCCGCCGGGTCGGCCGTGGGCATCATCGGTGTCGAGCTTTTCTGGCCGAAGTTCCGCAAGGACTGGCTGGCGTACATCACGGCGGCGGCCGCGCTCGCCTGGTTCATCTCCGGGCTCTTCTTCATTGGCAAGGACCCCAACAGCTTCCAGGGCGTCATCCGCTCCGATGACTTCACCACGTACTTCCGCCTGCTTGCCGCGGGCATCGTGTTCGTTGTGGCGATCATGTCGGCAGCGCACATGCGCACGCGGACGAAGACAGTCGCGGAGTACTACGGGCTGCTGCTGGTGGCCGGCTGTGGCATGGTCTACATGGCCGCCGCGACCGAGCTCCTCACGGCCTACATCGCCCTCGAACTGCTCAGCTTCTCGCTCTACATCCTGGTGGGCTACCTGAAGCGGGACCTGCTGAGCAGCGAGGCGAGCCTGAAGTACATCCTCCTGGGCGCCTTTTCGAGCGCGATGTTCCTCTACGGCATGAGCCTGATCTACGGCGTCACCGGGAGCACCTACTACGATGGCATCGCCGAGGGGCTCTCCGCGCGCGGCTCGGGCACCGACCCGGCGGTCGTCGTCGGCATGATGCTCATCCTTGCCGGCGTCGGCTTCAAAGTCTCCGCCGCGCCGTTCCACTTGTGGGCGCCCGATGCCTACCAGGGCGCACCGCTGCCGGTGACTGCCTTCCTTTCGACCGCATCGAAGGCTGCGGGCTTCGCCCTCATCCTGCGGCTGTTCACCGGGGCGCTCGTCGTCGATGCTGCCGAGTGGCGCTGGGCGGTGGCTGCGCTCGCGGCCGTGACGATGACGCTCGGCAACCTGGTTGCCATCCAGCAATCGAACCTGAAGCGCCTCGTCGCCTACTCGTCCATTGGCCAGGTGGGCTACATGCTCATCACCATCGCCGCGCTGGGCTATGCCGAGCCGAAGGCAGCGCAGGATGCCTCGGCCGCGCTCCTCCTTCATATCGGCGGCTACGTAATCGCGACGCTGGCGCTGTTCGCGGCGTTCACCGCAGCCTACAACCGGACCGGGCGCGAAGACATCGCCGGGCTGCGCGGCCTGGCCGAAACGCAGCCGTTCCTGGCGCTCGTAATCACCATCGCGCTCTTCTCGTTCGCCGGCCTGCCTCCGTTTGCGGGCTTCGCGACCAAGCTCTTCATGTTCCAGGGGGCGACCACCGACGAGACGATCTGGGCTGTCGGCCTGGCGGTGCTGAACAGCTTCATCAGCCTCTACTACTACCTCATGGTCATCCGCCAGATGTACCTCTTCGATCCGGTCGGCGACGTGAGCCGCTGGAAGGTGAGCCCGGCGCTCTGGGGGCTCTCGGCGGTGCTGATGGTGGGTGTGCTCTTCATCGGCGTGTACCCGGGGCCCTTGTTCGAGCTTTCGGAGCGGGCTGCACAGCCGCTATTCGAGGTCGCGGGCAGCCTCGGTGGTATCCAGGCGCAACGGCCGTAGGCCCGGGGGGCGGACCCGGACATCGTCGGCGCGCCCGGTGTCTCGTTCGTTTCCGCCTGCAGGCGCCCGAAAGGCGCGGGCCGCCGCGGATTCGGGGAAGGTGCGCCCGACGTGGCAGTCGGGCTCATGTCGCCTGACGACCGGAGAACGACCTGCTGGCGATGGCCGGCGAGTACCTCGATGCGGGCGCAGCCCGCGTTTGGATGTGCGCGCCCACAAACGCACAGCGTGACCGCTTTCCGGGCGGGCGGCGAAGTCACCACCCGCCACGAGGCGGACGTGCTCACCAGCGAGGACGCCGGATTCAGCGACGAGGGCTTTAGCCTGCCGGTGGACTCCATCTTCGCCGGGCAGGCCGCCGGCCGGCGGGCTGGCGGACGGCTTCTCCCTTCTCCCCTGGCGCTCCACAATCTGCTCATGGCCAAACCGTTCCTGAAGTGGGCGGGCGGCAAGGGGAAGCTCGCCCCGGCCATCGTGGCGGCGGCGCCCGCCGGCATCGCCCGCTACATCGAACCGTTCGCCGGGGCCGGGGCCGTATTCTTCGCGCTCGAGGAAGCGCGCCCAGGTACACCGGCGATCCTCGCCGATGCAAACGCGGACCTGGTCGAGACCTACATCGTTGTGCGCGACCAGCTGCCACTGCTCGATGCCGCCCTCGCCGGGCTGGCGGCGGCATATGCTGGCCGTACCCCGGAAGAAAGGCGGGCAATGTACTACGAAGTGCGGGAGACCGTGCCCTCGATCCCGGCCGAGCGGGCGGCCCGCTTCATCTTCCTGAACCGCACTTGCTTCAATGGCCTCTTCCGCGTCAACGCCGCGGGCCGGTTCAACGTGCCGCACGGTCGTTACCGGAACCCGCGTATCCACGATGGCGCGTTGCTGGCCGCGTGCTCGCGGGCGTTGCAGCGGGCCGAACTTCGCGCCGGCGACTTCGCTGCGGTCTGCGACGAAGCCCGCCCCGGCGAATTCGTCTATCTCGATCCTCCCTACCACCCGCTGAGTGCGACCGCGAGCTTCACCGCCTACACCAGCGGCGATTTCGGCCCCGCCGACCAGATTCGCCTGCGCGATGCGTTCGAGAGCCTCACGCGCCGCGGCGTCGCGGCAATGCTTTCGAACTCCGGCCACGGGTTCATTCGCGACCTGTACGCCGGGGGCGGCTACCGGGTGAAGACGGTGCCGATGTCGCGGGCCATCAACTCAAGGGGTTCGGGGCGGGCGCCCGTCGACGAGCTCCTGATCGATAACTTCGAGCGTGTAGGGCTTCGGCCGCGGGGCGAGGCCCTGGCCTGAACCAGCCCCCGGGCAGAGTCTTGGCCGGCCATGGCGCGATTGCTACGATCGGGTTGAACCGGGGACGCGTCGGGCGGCGTGGCCCGGCAGGCGCGGCGCCGGGCTCCTCCTTCCGCCGACCGGCCCGGCACACCCTCACGATCACCTTGATGCGAGAAGGAGGTTGTGACATGGCGACAGCAACTATCACCCCTGCCCAGCGAGCATCCATCGATGCAGCCGCTCGCAGCCACGATGCACTCGAACTCGCCGAGCGGGCGCTCCTGGCCGCGCTCGGCCGGCCGCAGCCCACGCGAGAGCGCGCCTGGGCGGAACGCGTCGCCACAGAGCTGAAGGCGGCGAGCGAGGCCATCGAGGCCCACCGGCGCGAGGTGGAAGGCGAGCACGGCCTCTATGGAGAGCTGCGCTTCGAGGCGCCCTGGCTCCTAGCGAGAGTGCACCAGTTGAGCGCCCAGCTGGCCCGCATCCAGGCCGAGGCGCGCGACCTCAGCGATGAGGTCCAGCGCGTCATCGATGGCGACATGCAGGGGCTCAGTGCAATCAGGGCCGATGCCGAGCGCATGCTCGTCTCGCTGCGTGACCTGCGCTCCAAGGAGACCGACCTGATCTTCGAGCGCTTCAACGAACCGGTGGCCCTCGACTGAGCCGCGGGGCCATTTGGCTCCACCCGCCCGGCCGTTCGCCCGTGCACCTCGCCCCGGCAGGCGCCTATCCTCCAGCCAGATCTGCTCGGAGGATTGGCCCATGGGAAGGCTCGAAGGCAAAGTCGCAATCGTCACCGGCGCGGGATCGGGCATCGGCCGGGCGTCGGCGCTCCGTTTCGCCGCCGAAGGCGCCAGGGTCGTGTGCGCAGATATCTCCGGCGCCGAGCAGGTGACCGCGCAGGACATCGGCAACTCGGCCATCGGGATCAACGTTGATGTTTCGAAGGCTGCCGATATCCAGGCCATGGTCGAACGCGCGGTCACCATGTACGGCCGGCTCGACGTGCTCTTCAACAACGCGGGCATCGAAGGCCCCCAGGCAGCGACCGCCGACTACGATGAGGCGGAGTTCGACCGCGTGATAGCCGTGAACCTCAAGAGCGTGTTCCTCGGGATGAAGTACGCCATCCCGGCGATGCTCAAGAACGGCGGCGGCTCGATCATCAACACGGCCTCGGTGGCAGGGCTCGTGGGGTTCCCCAATATCGTCGCCTACTGCGCGTCGAAAGGAGCGGTCGTCCAGATGTCGAAGACCACCGCGCTCGAGTACGCAACGCAGGGCATCCGGGTGAACGCCATCTGCCCCGGGGTCATCTGGACGCCGATGGTGGAGCGCTTCACCGGCGGTTCGGACGAAGCGCGCGACCAGTTCGCCCAAATTGAACCGGTAGGCAGGATGGGCACCGCCGAGGAGGTCGCCGCCATGGCGCTCTTCCTCGCGAGCGACGATGCCTCGTTTGTCACCGGTGCGGCACTGCCGGTCGATGGGGGGTTCGTCGCCCGCTGAGCCCCTCCGGCCTGGCGGTGGCGCGTTCCCGGCCCAGCGTATTCGATAGATGGATGCGCAGGGACATTCACGAGACCAACCGCCTGGCCTGGAACGCGGCCACCCGGGCCCACAACAGCCATAAGGGTGACCAGGCGCGCTTCCTGCGCGAGGGCGGCAGCACCCTCTTCCCGGAAGAGGTCGAACTTCTCGGCGACCTGGCCGGCAAGGCCCTGGTCCACCTCCAGTGCAACGCCGGCCAGGACACGCTCTCGCTGGCACGGCTCGGCGCGGCCGTGACCGGAGTTGACATCAGCGACGAAGCGATCGCGTTCGCGACGAAGCTCTCGGCCGATTCGGGCATCCCCGCGACGTTCGTCCGCAGCGATATCTACGACTGGTTCGCGGAAGCGGCCGCGCGGGGCGAGCAGTACGACCGGGTGTTCAGCTCCTACGGGACGATCATGTGGCTATCCGACATCGCCGCCTGGGGCCGGGGCATTGCGTCGGTGCTCAAGCCGGGTGGCGCGTTCGTGCTGGTCGAGTTCCACCCCGTGAGCCTGATGTTCAACGAGAAGCTCGAACGGGATTGGCCCTACTTCTCCGCGGAGCCGATCATCGAGAGCAGCGGTGTCGGGGACTACGTGGCCTATTCGAAAGAAGGGCTCGTCCCCTGGGGTTACCAGGAGGGGGTCACCGGTTTCACGAACCCCCATCCGAGCGGCGAGTTCGCCTGGGGACTGGGCGATGTGGTGATGGCGCTCATCGGCGCGGGGCTGCGGCTGGAGGTGTTGCGCGAATACGAATACTCGAACGGCTGCGCCCGCTTTGAGGGCTCGGCCCTGCGGGAAGGCAGGCGCTATTACCTCCCGGAAGGTGTGCCGAACCTGCCGCAGATGTTCGCCGTCCGGGCCCGGAAAGAATAGCGTCCATCCGCACCGGGCGGAGTTCGTGCTTCGTCCTCCGGATCTGCGCTCAGTCGCGTTCGCGTCCCCGGGTGCCCCCGGCCATGCCCAGGAAGGGCGACCCGGCGCCGAGCAGGAACCCGAACTGGTACCAGCCGCCATCGCGGTCCACGTTGTAGACCGGGTACCGCTCCCACCAGTCGAAGACGTGGATGATGAGCAGCGGCCACGCGGTCAGGCCGTTCCAGATGCCCCAGAGAAAGTCTTCCATGCGCCGTAGTAGATACCTTGTGGATGAATTTGGCGAGGGGACGAGGGGAAGGGGGAGAGACGTGAGGCATGAGGCATGAGTGCACGCCTCCCTTCTCGCTGCTCCCGTACACTGCGCGCCATGACCACACTGCCCCACTTCTCCCTGAATGATGCCGGCGGAACCGAGCGGGTCTTCCCCACGGGACGCCACGCCCTCCTCTGCTTTGTGAAGGAGGACTGCCCCACCTGCGTCCTCTCGATGCCGCTCATCCAGGCGGCGGCGGAGACGTTCGGCGAGGCGATGGACGTGTGGTGCATCGGCCAGGAGGCGGAGGGTAACGCGGCGCTCGTGGAGCGCTTTGGTCTGACGGCGCCGATGCTCGATGATTCGAAGCTGCATGTCTCCTACCGGTTCAACCTGGACACGGTGCCCACGATCATCCTGGCGGGGCCCGGGGGAGAAGAGATCGAACAGTTCGTCGGCTTCCGTCAGGAGGACTGGCAGAAGCTCTTCCATCGGCTGATCAGCATCACGCTTTCGCCGCCGCCGGTGATCGATTGGAGCGCGTACCCGGCCTGGCGGCCCGGCTGTGGCTCGCGATCGGTGGAGCCGGGGATTGCCGAACGCCTGGCGGCCGAAATGGAGGGCAGCCCCCTGCGCGCGCGGCGCATCGAGGTCGGGGACGCCGACGACATCTTTGAGTTTCTGTTCGACCAGGGCCTCACCGATGGACTGCCGGTCATCCCGCCGACGCCCGAGCGGGTGCTGCGGATGCTTGGTGGCACAAAACGCGACCCGCAGGAGGTGGTCGGCATCGTCCCGCCAAACCTGGCGCCCGTAACGGTCGAGAAGATCGCGATCAACGCGGTCATGGCCGGCTGCCGGCCGGAGTACATGCCCGTGGTGATCGCCGCCGTGGAGGCGATCACCACCGAGCAGTTCAACATGCACGGCGTGCTCGCAACCACCCACTTCCCCACGCCGGTGATCATCGTCAACGGGCCGATTCGCGACCGCATCGGCATGAACTACCGCATGAACGTCCTGGGCCAGGGCACCCGCGCCAACGCGACCATCGGGCGGGCGGTCCAGCTCATCGTCCGCAACGTGGGTGGCGGCCGCCCGGGCGAGGTCGACCGGGCGGCCCTCGGCCAGCCGGGCAAGTACACGTTTTGCTTCGCCGAGTTCGAGGAGCGGAGCAACTGGGAGCCGCTCCATGTCGAGCGAGGGTTCCGGCGCGACCAGAGCACGGTCACCGTATATGCCGGCGGCGCGCCGAACGGCATCATCGACCAGCTTTCGCGCGGCGCGAAGTCGCTCGCGACGAGCTACGGGCTGGCGCTCGCGACGGCCGGCCACCCGAAGCAGTACAACCACGGCGAGATCGTCGTGGTCGTGCCCCCGGAGCACGTGGACACGTTCGCGAAGGATGGCTGGACGAAGGACCAAATCCGGGAGCGCATCCAGGAAGTGACCGCCCGCCCCGCGCGGGAACTCCTGCGCGACGAGTTCTGCGCCGAGGGGCTGACGCGCGCCCAGGCCGAGCGGATCGGCCTGGAGACGCTGGTCCCGAAGTTCCGCTCGAAGGAAATGATCACGCTCGTGGTGGCGGGCGGCGAGGCGGGGAAGTTCGCCGCCTACCTGGGCGGCTGGGTGAGCGGCCCCACGGGCAGCCAGATGACGACGGTCGAGGTGAGAGAGTGAGCCGCAGCCGGCGGCGCGCGTCGTTGGTGGTGGGAGTGTGGGCCCGTGGGCGTTGGTGGTGGGAGTGTGGGCCCGTGGGCGTTGGTGGTGGGAGTGTGGGCCCGTGGGCGTTGGTGGTAGCGTATGGCCATACGCCCCTACGACGCGGCTGGCGAGCGAAGCCGCGGACCAGGGTCGAAAACCCCGGCAGTCATTTCATTCGTATCTCACGATAGACCGCGCCGTTGACAACTATCGACGCGGACGATTAGGGTTCGAGCGCTGTCGACGGGTGACAGCGACCACCTGCGGCACGTGCCCGGAAGGAGGAACTGGATGTCTCAAGACGATCTCAACTATTGGCAGAGGATTGCAGCCCGGGGTGTTTCGCGCCGCGCGCTGATCCGCGGCGCGGGGGTTGGGAGCCTTGGGCTCGCTACGGCTGCTGCCTTCGGCTGTGGCGACGATGACGACGACGACACCGGAGCCACCGCACCGGGCGGATCGGCAACCGCCGAGCCCACATCCCCCGGCCAGGGCGAAAAGCCGAAGCCCGGGGGCACCCTGACGTTGCTCATGGGCGGGTCGCCGCGAAGTCTCGACCCGCACTTCGACACGTTCCCATACAACACCGCCATCACCAACAACACCAACGAGCGGCTGTTACGGTTCACGCCCGACCTCAAGACGATCGAACCGGAGCTGGCCGCATCGCTGCCGGAGACCCCGGATCCGCTGACCTTCACGATCAAGCTCAAGCCCGGCATCAAGTTCCAGAACCTCGACCCGGTCAACGGCAGGGCATTCACCTCGGCCGATGTGAAGTACAGCCTCGAACGGCAGATGACGGATCAGGCCGGGAAATTCCAGCACGCGTACTTCTTCCTCGGCGCCATCGACAAGATTACCACCCCCGATGACCTGACGGTCAGCATCGCGATGAAGAAGCCCTACGCGCCCATGTTGAGCTACCTCGCGAGCCCCTGGACGGTGATGATCGCGCGCGAGGCCGTCGAGAAGTGGGGTGACCTGACCGAGCATGCCGTGGGCACCGGACCGTTCATCCTGAAGAACTGGCAGAAGGATGTAAAGTTCGAGCTCGACAAGAACCCCGGCTACTGGCAGAACGGACTGCCGTACGTCGATAAGCTCGTCTACCTCATCTCGAATGATGGCGATACCCAGGCCACCATGTTCATCGATAAACAGGTCGATGGCGGCGTTATCGGCTCGAACCAGAAGAATCGCGTCCGTGATGCCCGCAAGGACGTGAACTACAAGGCGGTGCCGTCGCAGTTCTGGCGCCAGTTCCGCATGCCACCGACCACGGCCGATCAACCGTATCCCAAGCCGTTCGACGATGTGCGCTTCCGCGAGGCCGTGGTGCGCTCCATCGACAAGAAGCAGGTCCTGGACCTCGTCTACAACGGGGACGGCATCATCACGCACGGCCCCATCCTCCCGATTTACGAGCGATGGGCGCTCAAGGATGAGCTCGCCGGCTTCGACCTGAAGAAGGCCCAGGAGTTGATGTCGGCTGCTGGTGTGAGCCAGTTCAGCGGGGAGACGATCTGGGCGCAGAGTGCCGAGGCGGACCAGATCGGAGAAGTGCTGAAGCAACAGCTCGCGAAGATCAACGTGACGCTGGAACTGAAGCCGATGGAGCTCGCCGCGTACTACAACCAGACGTACTCATACAAGTACACGTTCTCGCACCACGTGCCGCTCAACAACCCGGACCCTGATGAGAACCTCTCATCCTACTTCGGGGAGAAGTCGGCATTCTTCAAGCACTACAATCCTGCAATCTTCGAGATCATCAAGAAGCAGGCACAGGAGCTCGACACCGAGAAGCGCAAGGCCATTGTGAAGGAAGCACAGGAGATGATTGTCAAAGACTTCCCGATGGCCTTCATGTTCACGGTCAACCTGCATCACTTCACCGATAAGAAGGTGAAAGGCTGGTTCTGGCCGACCGACCTCTACGACGGCCGCAAGGCCGAGGCATGGCTCGACGTTTGAGGCCTGGGCCTCACGGCAAGGGGCCAAGACGGGGGCAGTGCGCCTGCACTGCCCTCACCTGATGCGTGGGGGCTGGTATGACCGAGTACATCATTCGAAGAGTTCTGCTCGCCATTCCAACGGTGATCCTGGTCATCTTCGCCACCTTCATGATCGTCCGCCTGGTGCCGGGCGATATCGTGGAGCTGATCCTGGCAGAGCGGCCCTACGCCAGCGAAGAACAGCGGGCTGAAATCGAGAAGGACCTGGGCCTGGATGAGCCGCTCCCCCTTCAATTCGTCCGCTACCTGGGGAACGTTGTTCGCGGCGACCTGGGCAACTCCTACTGGACTGCCCGGCCAGTCACGAGCGAAATCAAGAACCGGATGCCTGTGACCGCCGAGCTCGGGCTCTATTCCATCCTCCTGGGCCTGCTGATCGCGATGCCTGTCGGGATCCTGTCGGCCGTCCGGCAGGACACCATGAGCGATTACCTGTCGCGGAGCTTCGCGATCCTGGCGCTCTCCGTTCCGTACTTCTTCACCGCGACGCTCCTCATCGTGTTTCCGCCGAAATGGGGCTGGGCCCCACCCCTCACATACAAGGCGTGGTCCGATGGACCAATTGACCACGTCTACTACTTCTTCTTCCCGGCCCTGTTGCTTGGCGTTGGCCTGGCGGGATCGGTGATGCGGATGACTCGAACCATGATGCTGGAAGTCCTCCGCCAGGACTACATCCGCACCGCCTGGTCCAAGGGACTGCGGGAACGTTCGGTGATCACACGGCACGCGCTCAAGAACGCGTTCATCCCGGTCATCACCATTATCGGCCTCCAGGTGGGTGTCGCGTTGAGCGGCACCATCATTCTCGAAAGCATCTTCAACATGCCCGGAATCGGCCGCTACCTCGTGGGCGCCATCTTCCAGCGCGACTATCCGTCCATCCAGGGCGTTGTCCTCATTCTCGGGATTTCCGTGGTGCTGGTGAATCTGCTCGTCGATGTCACCTACGCGCTCCTCGACCCGAGGATCCACTACTCCTAGGACAGGTGAGCCATGAGCCAGACAAAGGTAGTCGCTCCCTTAGGTGTCCCACTCGAAAAGACGGAGCACCGCCTGCCGTTTTACGTTGAGGTGCTCCGCCGGCTGGTGCGTGAGAAACCCCTGGGGCTCATCGGCGGCCTGCTCGTGCTCATGTACTTTGCCGGCGCCATCGCGGCGCCCCTCATCGCCCCGTTTGGGCCAAACGAGCTCGGGGCCGGCCCGCGCCTCGGCGGGCCCACCCTCGACAACTGGATGGGCACCGATAACCTCGGCCGCGACATCTTCAGCCGGGTGGTGTATGGCGCCCAGGTATCGATGACCATCGGCTTCGTCGCCGTCCTCATCGCGACGGCAATCTCGCTCTCGGTGGGCGTGCTGAGCGGGTACTTTGGAGGAGTCATCGATATCCTTGCGCAGCGCCTCATCGATGCGTTTATCGCCTTCCCCGGCCTGGTGTTCATCATCGCCGTCGGGGCCATCTTCACCGATACGCAGATCTCCGGCCTCCCGAAATCCGGCGTGTTCCAGACGCAGAACGTCATCCTGGCGATCACCATTGGCGTGCTGCTCGGTGTCGGCTCCTCCCGGATCATTCGCAGTGCCGCGCTGACCGTGCGCAGCACCGCCTACATCGAAGCCACCCGGGCGACCGGCGCGACCAACACCCGCATCATCCTGTACCACGTGCTGCCCAACGTGATGGCGCCCACCATTACGCTGGCTACTCTCGGGCTGGGGACCGCCATCCTCTCGGAGTCGGCACTGAGCTTCCTCGGGCTGGGAGTCTCTCCCGACACGGCTACCTGGGGCGGGATGCTGAACCGCGAGGCGCGAACATTCATGAGCCAGAATGCCTGGATCGCCATCTTCCCCGGCCTTGCGCTCAGCCTGGCCATCTTCGGGTTCAATATGCTCGGGGATGCCTTGCGCGACCTGCTAGACCCGCGCCTCCGCACCGGGTGATCGTCGCGCCGGCGCGGATCCCCCATAATGCCCCTTAACCACCGGAGGTGCCCCATGTCCACCACCATCCTCGACCCCACCGATGAGCGCGTGCCCGTCCGCCGCCAGCTTACCGCCCGGCCGGAGGAGCTCACCGGTACGGTGGCGCTCCTGAACATCTCCAAGCCGCGCGGCGAAGTCCTCATCGCCCGGCTCGAAGAGCGCCTGCGCGAACGTTTGCCGCGGGTGGAGTTCCGGCACTACAGCAAGCCGACCTTCACCAAGCCCGCGCCGGAGGACCTGCGCCGCAAGATCGCCGGGGAGTGTGGCTTCGTCATCGAAGCGCTCGCTGACTGAGGATCCTGCACGACGTGCAGTGTGCACGACACGACCTGGTTCGAAATCAACGGCAGGCCCGCCGTCTTCATTGCTTCGACCGAGTTCCGCGACGCGGCGGAGGTGCAGGCGAACGCGCTCGGCCTGCCCGATGTGCGGCGCATCTTCGTCCCGCACCCCATCCAGGACGCGACCGATGACGAGATGCGCGCCAAGGCCGACGCCATCGTCGATGCGGTGATCGAGGCGCTGATCGACTAACCCGCCTCTCCAGGGAGCCGCTCTCCGCCATCTAGCCGGCCCGCCACCAGCTTCTCGTGGTGGAGCCGCCGGAACGCCAGGAGGATGGGCTCGAAGAGGGTGAGTCCCAGGACTGCTCGTTCGAGCACCTGTTCCGGATCGGTTTGAAAGATACCCGGGGTGGACGCGATTTCGACGGTGACCACCTCTTCGGCGGCCTTCGCGTACGGTGCGAGGGCTTCGACCGGCAGGCCCGGGAAGAGCATGTCCCGGATGGCCGCGAAGGAGACCACGATCTGCTGGCGTGCCAGCGATTCTTCGCGCGCCGGCAGGCCGAGCGCGGCCAGCAGCCGATCGACTTCGGCGGCTGCGGCTTGCTGGGCCGGCGTGAATGCGGCCGGGCGTTCGCCGAGCGAATCGACGGTGACTCCCATGACTTCGTAAAGCTCCTCGCCTCGGTCGAGGGCGCCGGTGATCGCCGCGATCTGGGCGATGCTCAGGTGCGCGACCTCCCGCAGGACCCGCACCAGGCGCGCCCGCCGCACGTGCGCTTCGTCGTAACCGGCCTGGTTCGGCGCGGTCAGCGTGCCGGGCCGCAGGAGCCCTTCGCGCAGGTAGAACTTGAGGGTCGGGATGGAAACGCCGGTGCGCTCGCTCAGCTCCGAAATCTTCACGTTGCCCCCGGTGGGAAAGGTATTGACAAGGATAGTGGAACTATCGGATAGTGTCACTGTCCGATATCCACAGGAGGACGGCAGCCATGTTCGATCCACTGGCCCGCGACTATGCCGACTACCGCCGCCGCGCCGCGGCCATGCCCAACCTGGCCGCCCGCTACCGCGAGGAATGGGAGCTGACCCGCTCGCTCGACCGGCTGGAGCGGCAGGCAGCGGTCGAGCGCGCGCGTCTCGGCCTTTCACCGAAACCGGCTATCCTGCAGCCGTGACCGCTGTCATCTCCGCGCGGGGCGTGCGCAAACGCTATGGAGACCTCGAAGCTCTGCGCGGGGTGGACCTCGAGATCGCAGCCGGCGAGGTGTTCGCGCTGCTCGGGCCCAACGGCGCCGGCAAGACTACTTTCGTCGAGATCCTGGAAGGTTTCCGCGCCCGCTCCGCCGGCGACGCCCGGGTCCTCGGCGTCGATCCGCAGCAGGGCGACCTCGCCTGGCGGGCCCGGCTTGGCATCGTCCTCCAGTCCGCCGGGTTTTTCGAACATCTCACACCCGATGAAATCGTCGCGCACTTCGCGACGTTCTACCCCAGCCCGCTCGACCCCCGGCGCGTCATCGACCTCGTGGGACTGAGCGACAAGCGCAACAGCCGCTGCAAGGACCTCTCGGGAGGCCAGAAGCGCCGGGTCGACCTCGCGATGGGCATCGTTGGCGACCCCGAGCTGATCTTCCTCGACTAACCGACCACCGGCCTCGACCCGCAGGGCCGCCGCCAGATGTGGGAGGTCGTCCGTGAGTTCACCCGGCTCGGGAAGACCATCGTGCTCACCACCCACTACCTCGACGAAGCCGAACAACTCGCCGACCGCGTGGGCGTGATTATCGCGGGCCAGCTTGTGGAAGTTGGCACACCCCGGGAGATCGGCGGGCGTGAACGGGCCCTCGCCCGCGTTTCCTTCTCGTTGAACGGCAACCTGGCCGGCCGGGCGCTCCCGGAGATCGGGGCAGAGACCGTGACGGCCAACGGGCGCGTCACCATCACGACAGCCTGCCCAACGGCAGTTGTGGCGGCGCTGGCGCGCTGGGCCGAAGCGAACGGCGAACCCGAACTGCCGGGCCTCTCGGTCACGCGGCCGAGCCTCGAGGACGTCTACCTGGCGATGGTCGAGGCCGCCGGGAGCAGCGCCAGCCCAGGAGCGTCACCATGACCGCAGTTCCCGCCCGCCCGGGCGAATTCCGCCCCAACGCCATCGGCCGCCTCATCCGCCTCTCGTTCGAACGCACGCGGATCGAAATCAAGACCTTCTTCCGGGCGCCGGACCAGGTGTTCTTCACCTTCCTCCTGCCGGTGCTGTTCGTGGTCATCTTCTCGACGATTTTCAGTGGCGAAATCGATGGCCCGCCTGGCGCGAAGAAGGTCGAGTTCTCGCAGTATTTCGTGCCCGGCATGATCGCCTCGGGCATCGTGAGCGCCACGTTCGCCAGCCTCGCCATGACGATCGCTGTTGAACAGCACGATGGCCTCTTGCGGCGGCTCTCGGGCACGCCGCTCCCCCGCAGCGCCTACTTCGCCGGCAAGGTCGGGCTTGCGCTCTTCACGGCGTTGGTCATCGTGGTCCTCATCCTCGCGATCGGGGTCGTCCTTTATGGCGTGACGCTGCCGGCCGACCCGAAGAAGTGGGGGGTGTTTGCGGCCGTATTCCTCCTTGGCGTGTCGGCCTGTTCGTTGTTGGGGATCGCCTACACGCGGCTGATCCGGAGCTCGTCGTCGGCGGCGGCGATCGTGCAGCCGCCCTACCTGGTGCTGCAGTTCATCTCGGGCGTGTTTCTCCAGTACTCACAGGTGCCGCCGTTCCTCCAGGCGATTGCCGCGGTGTTCCCGTTGAAGTGGATGGTCCAGGGCCTGCGCTACGTGTTCCTGCCCGATTGGGTGGCGGTGGATGACTACGGCGGGGAGTGGCAGGTGGAGCGCGTGCTGCTGGTGCTGGGCGTCTGGCTGACGATGAGCTTCGTCCTCGCGCGCCTGTTCTTCCGCTGGAACCGGGGGTACTCGGGCTGACGCGGAGCCGGGCACAGGTTTCGCCCGGGCAGGGCTCCGGGGCACGCTACGAGTGCCCTCGCGCCCTCTGGCCCCCGGCCAACGCCGGCCATACCGCCCGCAAGCTCACCCGGTAAACGGTGCCGGGCGTGGCCCAAGACCACAGCAAGATTCTCGATATACTCGGGACCACTCTCTGTTGCGGTGCCTCCATGACCAATCCCGGGGCGATGCCCTCGATCGCTGTCCGCCTGACATTGTTCGCCGACCTCCGGCGCTTCCTCCCCAGAGGCCACGAAGGCCCGTTGACCGTAACCCTCCCCCGGGGCGCCACCGTTGCCGACCTGGTGCGGGAGGCGAAGATCGACACCTGCGCGGAACTCACCGTTGGCATCAACGGCGAGCAGGGCAGCTGCGATTCCGCGCTCAACGATGGCGATGAAGTGGTCCTGTTCAGTCCCATGGAGGGCGGCTAGCCTCGCATCGCGCCGCGCGGGCCCGTAAGGTACGCGCATGGAACGCTTCGGCTACTGGAACAGAATCCTCCACGTTGACTTGACTGCCGGCACGACCAGCGTCGAAGAGCCGGGAGACGCCTTCTACAGGCTCTATGGCGGGGGCCGCGGGTTCATCGGCCACTACCTGCTGAAGTACGTCCCCACCGGCGCCGACCCGCTCGGCCCGAACAATGTGCTGGTGTTCGCGCCCGGCGTGCTGACCGGCGCGCCGGTGCCCGGGGCTGGCCGCCACAGCGTGGGGGCCAAATCGCCGCTTTCCGGGGGGTTCGGCGAGGCCGAGGCGGGCGGCTTCTGGGGGAGCGAGCTCAAGCGCGCGGGGTGGGACGCGATCGTGGTCCACGGCGCTGCCCCCAATCCCGTGTACCTCTGGATCAACGAAGACCACGTCGAAATCCGCGACGCGGCGCACCTCTGGGGCAAAGTGACCGGCGATGTCCAGGACGCCATCCGCGAGGAGCTCGGCGACCCCCGCATCCGGGTCGCCCAGATAGGCCCCGCGGGCGAAAACCTGGTCCGCTTCGCCAATGTCGCGAACGACCTGAACGAGTTCGCGGGCCGCAGCGGCATGGGCGCGGTGATGGGCTCGAAGAAGCTCAAGGCGATCGCCGTGCGCGGGAAGACGCCCGTGCGCATCTTCGACCAGCCGGCGCTACTCGCGATCTCGAAGTGGGTCAGCAGCACGGTCGACCAGGTCCACCGGGGCTTCCACGAATACGGCACGGGCGGCGCCATGCGGGGCAAGAGCCTCGATGGCGGCATCCCCACGCTGAACTACCGCCTCGGCACGTTCGAGGGCACGGACAAGGTCGACGCCATCGCTATCAAGGAGCAGGTGCGCATCGGCATGGAGGCCTGCTTCGCTTGCTCGGTGCGCTGCAAGAAGGTTGTCCAGATCGAGATGCGCGAGGAAGACGCCGGCGTCACACGCAAGGGCGTCAGGGTTGCGGTCGACCCGAAGCACCGTTACCGGGTCGACCCGAAGTATGGGGGGCCGGAATACGAGTCGCTCGCCTCGCTCGGGACGAACCTCGGTGTCGACGACATCGTCGCGGTCTGCAAGTCCAACGAGATCTGCAACATGATGGGGATGGACACGATCTCCGCGGGCTCGACCATCGCGTGGGCGATGGAGGCGTACGAGAAGGGCGCCCTCACGCCGGAGGATACCGATGGCGTAAAGCTCGAATTCCGCGATGGCGATGCCGTCGTGCGGATGCTCGAGATGATCGCCCGCCGCGAGGGCATCGGGGACTTGCTCGCCGAGGGCTCCCAGCGGGCCGCGGCGAAGGTGGGCCTTGGCTCGGGGGACTACCTGACGACCGTGAAGGGCATGGAGATGGCCATGCACGACCCGCGCCACATGCCGATGATGCGGGCCAGCTACCTCCTCGCCCCCACCGGCGGCGACCACATGCGCCAGACCGGCGATAAGAACGGCCTTCGCAACCAGGTCGGCATGTGCCACTTCCTGGCGTACGACGACGACCAGACCGCGCAGATCCTGAACGCGGTCACCGGCTGGGGGGTCGGCCAGGCGGAGATGGTGGCGACGGCTCACCGGGGGCTCACGCTCGCGCGCCTCTTCAACATGCGGGAAGGGATGACCCGCGCAGATGACCGCCTCCCGAAGCGATTCTCGGAAGATTTGCCGAAGCACAAGGGCCTGACGGAAGAGGAACTCGAGAAGATCGTCACCGACTACTACGTCGAGCAGGGCTGGGACCCGTCGACCGGCGCCCCCACGCGCGAGACCGTGCGCGCGCTCGGCATCGAAGCGGACGTGGCGGGGCTGGTGGGGTAGCCGATCCCTCTAGCGGGCGGGCGGCTTGCGGCGGCTGTTGGCCGCGCGGAAGCTGATGAGCACCAGGTAGAAGGCCGCAAGCGCGACGAAGAGCCAGCGCTCGTTCTGGAGGCTCACGGCGAGGAGCGCGATGCCCAGGCCGAACTGCAGCGCCTCCAGCCAGATCGGTGTGCGGCCACCCCGCCTCATCGGCCGTGGTCCGCAGCTGTGTGGTGTGGCATGTGTGCTTCCCCCGGGTCGTCCTGTCCGCCCCCGATTGTACGTGCCGGCAGCCCGGGCCGGGCTGGAGGCGGGATTGGGGGTTTTCCGGCAGGCACACCTTGAGACCTGGCTCACACATCGGCGTGCACATGGGTAGTGTGCCGGAGCTACACTGACCCTGCTGTGCCCCACCATGAGTCCTGGCAACCGCGAGGCGGGCTCGTGTAAGAATTCCCGCATCCGGCTGTCACATTCCCAGAAAACACCAGCGTGGAGTGCACACCGTGTCGTTCCGGACTTTTGCCCGCTACCTTCTCCCCGGCGCCCTGGGCGCCTCCCTCCTCCTTTCCGTCGCCTGTGGCGGCGATGACGATGCCACTTCCAGCGCTGGCGACGACGCGGACGCGGTCGCGACGAATGCGGGCGAGGCCCGCGACAACGCCGCCGGCACGAAGGGCGCGAAGTTCGACCCCTGCCAGCTGCTGACCGCCGCCGAGCTCGAGCAGTTCGCGGGCGAGCAGATGGACGCCGGCGAGGCCGCCTACGTCGAGGTGCCGATGGGCCAGACGCTCTGCACCTGGGGCGCGACGAGCGAAAGGTCGCTGGTTATCGCCCAGGTCTCGGTGGTCCGCGAACAGGACTTCGCCGACCAGCTGAAGAAGCAGAAG
Source organism: uncultured Anaerolineaceae bacterium (assembly GCA_964648195.1). Lineage (GTDB taxonomy): Bacteria > Chloroflexota > Dehalococcoidia > Tepidiformales > Tepidiformaceae > Amarobacter. The sequence continues at coordinate 100,904 of CAZYLL010000009.1, forward strand.
TACACCGCGAAGAGGCTGTTCGATGATGGCAAGGCGCTGCAGGCGGGCGCCGAGAACGTCCCCGGGATCGGCGAATCGGCCTACCGGACCGGCAACGACCTGACGATCCTCCATGAGGGGATGGTCATTTCGGTGAGCCTGGGCAAGCAGAACGTCCAGACGGCCACGCTCGTGGAGATGGCCAAGAAGGCCATCGCGCGGCTGCCCTGATCGAGGCTGGGAACCACCGGCATCCGAAGCGGCGGGGCCTTCCCGCCGCTTCGCGGTGTTCAGCCCGCCCCCGGACGCTCGACGAAGCCGTGGGTGAATGCGAAGGCGGTCGCCTCGGCCCGGTTGCGGGCACCGGTCTTGCGGTAGAGGTTTTCGAGGTGGCGCTCGATCGTGCGCGGGCTGAGCACGAGGTGTTCGGCCATTTCACGGTTGCTCAGCCCCCGGGCCACCAGCACCAGGACCTCAAGTTCGCGCTCGGTGAGCTGGAGCCGTTCGGCGGGACTGAGCTAGGCTGCCCGCGGTGATTGGCCGCGGCCGGCGATGTCTCACGCCCGGAAGTGAGCCATCACCTCGTCCGCGAACCTGTCCATCACGGCAGTCTTGTCTGCTACCGTCCGGCCGAGATTGAAGTCGGGGATGATGAGCTCATCGACCCCGGCTTCGGCATACTGCTCGACCAGGGCGCGCACCTGGGCGCCATTCCCGCCGATCACGGGCCGGCCGGCGGCCTTCATACGCTCCACCATCGCGTTGTCGTCGGTCAGCACCAGCATGCCCTGGGCCGAATGGGCGATGCTTTTCGGGTCCCGGCCGATCTCTTCGCAGTAGCGGTCCAGGATGGCGCCCTTGTGCTTCAGCACTTCCGGGGTACCCCAGACGTTCCACTCGTTGGCGTATTTCGCCGCGATGCGGAGGGTGCGCTGCTCTCCGCCGCCGCCGATGAGCAGAGGCAGGGGCCGTTGCACCGGCTTCGGCGCGAGCGGCGCATCGGTGAGCCGGTAGTGCTTCCCGGCGAAGTTCGTCTTCTCGTTCGAAAACAGGCCCGTGATCACCTCGCAAGCCTCTTCGAGGCGGCTCATCCGCCCGCCAAGCGTGAAGAAATCGATGCCGTACGCGCGGTGTTCGTTCTCCTGCCACCCGGCGCCCAGCCCGAGCACGCACCGGCCGCCGCTGATGTTGTCGACGTTCGCGGCCATCTTGGCGAGCACCGCCGGGTGGCGGTAGGTGTTGCCGGTGACCAGCGCGCCGATCCGGATGCGGGGGACGCTCGCCCCGAGTGCGGCGAGCGTGGTCCAGCACTCGGAGATCGGCCCGCTGGTGTCTTCGGCGTTGGGCATGAAGTGGTCGGCGTACCACACGCCGTGCCAGCCGGTCGCTTCGGCGTGCCTCGCCAGCGCGAGCGTATCGCTCCAGGAGTTGTTCGGGCCTGGCCAGAATCCAAAGCGCATCGCCATCCCCCCGTTCTTCGGTTGCGTCATTCTACGGGCTCACGCGGGCGGGCGGTCGCCGGGTGCTTGACCAGCATGTGTGAATGTGCGAAAGTGTGAACGCACAGGAGGTGTTCCCATGAGCGCGAGATTGACTGTCGTGCTCGACGATGAGGACCTGTACCGGCGGCTCAAAGTGAAGGCGGCACTCGAGGGGGTGCCGATGAAGGACCTGATCGAGCAGGGGTTGCGGCTCGTGCTCGAGGGTACCGCGGCCCCGGCCGGCCCGGCGAAGGCGTTCGACTGGGATGCGTACGAGGCGATGCTCGCGCGGCTCGAGGAGCAAGACGCCGCGCTCGGGGTTTCGCCGGAATCGATCCCCGCCGGCCTGAGCGACGTGAAGCGGCAGCTTTACGGCTATCCCGAGCGTTCCCGCCGCTGGACGGCTGCCGAAGAGCCCGCCAAATACGACGCGCCGTGAACGTCTTCTTCGATGCGAGCGCACTGGTGCCGCTGGTCTCCGCGCGGGACCAGTGGCATTTCACCGTGCGGCGTCACCTCACCCTGCTCAGCCAGGCGAGCCGGTTCACCATGGTTACCAGCAGCTGGACGCTCTATGAGGCGCTGACGATCCTCAAGCGCGCGGGCCACCATCGCGTGGTGGAACTTCATCGTTTCGCCCTGCGCACGATCGAGGTGGTCCCGGTCGATGGCGTGGTCGAGGCCGAGGCCGTGCGGCGGTTCGTGGGCTGGGCCGATAAGACCGCCTCCGTGGTGGACCATGCCAATCTGCTTACCGCCCTGGGGGCCGGCTGCGAGGCGATCCTCACTTTCGACAGCGATTTCCTGGCGATCGCCCGGGGCACCGGGATCCGTGTCCTTGGAGCGGGGCCGGTCAGTCGTCGATGACCGCGTCGGCTTCGATTTCGATGAGCATGCCGGGCGAGATGAGCGACGCGACCTGGACCATGGTGGTGGCGGGACGGATCTCGCCGAAGACTTCGCCGTGGGCCCGGCCGAACTCCTCCCAGCGGGAGATATCGGTCACGAACATTCGCGTACGGACGACGTGGCGCAGCCCGGCGCCCGCCTCTGCGAGGGCGGCCGCGATGATTTCGAGGCAGCGCCGCGCCTGGAGGTAAGGGTCGCCCTTGCCCACCACCTCGCCGTCCGGGCCCACCGCGGTCGTCCCGGCGATGAAGACCTGGTTGCCGGTTCGGATTGCGCGCGAATAGCCGACGATCGGCTCCCATGGCGCACCGGAGGAGACGCGCCGGCGGCTCATGGGGTGTCCTCCACGGTCCCGGTGTCCCAGAGCATGGGCTGGGCTTCAACCCGCCGGGGGGGCGCCATCCCCAGATGGCGGTAGGCGGCCGCGGTGGCAACCCGGCCGCGCGGCGTGCGGTTCAGGAAGCCACACTGCAGGAGGAACGGTTCGTAGACGTCCATGATCGTGTCCGATTCCTCGGAGATGGCCGCGGCAATCGTCTCGAGGCCGACTGGACCGCCATCGAACTTCTCGATGATGCAGCGCAGGACTGCGCGGTCGGCATCATCGAGGCCCAGGTCGTCGACATCGAGCATGGCGAGGGCAGCGCGGGTGGCCTCCAGGGTGATGGCGCCGCCGTTGCGCACCTCGGCAAAGTCGCGCACGCGGCGCAGCAGGCGATTCGCTATCCGCGGCGTCCCCCGCGAGCGGCGCGCGATTTCGAACGCCGCATCGTCCGGTATGGCCGTGTTCATGAGTCCCGCCGAACGCCGCACGATCACCGCCAGCGTGTCCGCGTCGTAGAAATCGAGGCGGAATACCGAGCCAAAGCGGTCGCGCAGTGGAGCGCTCACCATGGCGTAGCGGGTGGTGGCGCCGATGAGGGTAAAGCGGGGCATGGACAGGCGAACCGAGCGGGCGCCCGGCCCCTTGCCGATGACGAGGTCGAGCGCAAAGTCCTCCATCGCCGGGTAGAGAATCTCCTCGACCTGCCGGGAGAGGCGGTGGATTTCGTCGATGAAGAGGATGTCGTGCTCTTTGAGGTTGGTGAGGATGGCGGCGAGGTCGCCGGGGCGTTCTATCGCAGGGCCAGAGGTGGTGCGGATGGCCACGCCCATCTCGTTGGCGACGATGTTCGCGAGCGTCGTCTTGCCCAGGCCGGGCGGGCCGTAGAGGAGCAGGTGGTCGAGCGCTTCCTCGCGCTGTTTCGCGGCCGCGATGGCGATGGCGAGGTTGGCCTTCGTGCGGTCCTGGCCGGGAAACTCGGCCAGGGTCCGCGGCCGCAGCGAGCGTTCCGCCTCGTCCTCGACGATCAGCGTGGCGGCCACGAGGCGCTCTTCGGTCACCGGCCGAGTATAGCGCACAGATGTTCTGGAGTGATCGGGCTTCACTCCGCGGCGGTCAGCGCCTCCCTGAGGGCCGCCCGCAGGGCCGGGAGCTCGTACGGCTTTTGCACGAACCCGGTGACGCCCCGGCCGGCGAACCGTTCCTTCGCCTCATCCTCGCTGAAGCCGCTCATCAGCAGCACGCGGGCGGTCGGGTCGACCCGGCGGATGGCGTGGAGCGCCTCCTCTCCGCCCATCCGCGGCATCGTGATATCGAGCAGCGTGCAGACGATGTTCGTGTGGTTGGCGGCGAAGGTCTCGACGCCTTCGACGCCGTCGGCGGCCTCCAGCACCTCGAAGCCGAAGGAGCGGAGGGCTCGCGCGGTGACGGCCCGGACCGAGGGCTCGTCGTCGACGAGGAGGACCGTGCCGCTCCCTCGCCAGGGCAGATCGGCCGCCGCCTGGGACGCTAGCCGCGCCTCGCCTGCGGCTGCCGGGAACAGCAGGCGGAAGGTGGTGCCCCGGCCAGGCTCGCTTTCGACCTTGATGGCCCCGCGGTGGCCCCGCACGATCCCGAGTACCGCGGCCAGCCCCAGCCCGCGCCCCGTGAACTTGGTGGTGAAGAACGGGTCGAAGATGCGGCTGAGCGTCTCGGCGTCCATGCCCGAGCCGGTATCCGCAACATCGATCGCCACGTAGGGCCCGGGCCGGAGGCTGGGCGAAAGGTACGTCCCTGCCAGCAGCTCGCGGCTCGCCGAGACCACCCGCGTGGTGATCGAGATGACCCCCTCGGCGTCGCCGATCGCGTCGGAGGCATTGACCACCAGGTTCATGACCACCTGGCGCAGCTGCGTGGCGTCGCCCTCCACGGGAGGGAGGTCGCGCTCGAACTGGTAGTTCATGCGGACACCCTTGCCGATCGAGACGCGGAGGAGATGGGCCATCTCCTCGATCAGCGTGTTGACTTCGATGCGCTGCACCACGAAGCGCCCGCGGCCGGAGTAGGCGAGCATTTGGCGGGCGAGCTCGGCGGCGCGCTGGCCCGCCGTTTCGATGGCCTCGATGGTTGGCCGCGCAGGTGAAGTGGGCGAAAGCTCGGCGAGGGCGAGCCCCGCATTGCCAAGAATCCCTACCAGCAGGTTGTTGAAGTCGTGGGCGATGCCGCCAGCCAGCACGGCCAGCGATTCAGCCTTCTGCGCCTGCAACAGCGCCTCGTCGGTGCGCTTCCTTTCGGTAATGTCGCGGATGCCCAGCGCCACGCCGCGAATGGTGCCATCGGCCATGCGGACAGGGCCGAAGGAGAATTCCCACCACAGCGTCTCGCCCGGCGGGTTCACCTCCCGCGAGAACGTGAAGGAACGGCCGGCGAGGGCCATTTCGAAGTTCCGGACGAAAGCCGGGTGCTCGGATTCCGGGACCCACTGGAGGGCCGAATCGCCAACCTGCATGTCTGAGCCGTGGAGGCGGCGGAGGAGACCACGCGCCGCATCGTTGAACGACTGGATGCGCATGTCGGGCCTCACCAGGATGATGCCCTCGGTCGAGCTCGCAAATGCTGCCTCGAGGTCGGCCGCGCGCTCCAGGAGCTCCCGTTCGTAGCGCAGCTTCTCCGTGACATCGGCGTCAACGCTCGCGGTGCCGATGATCCTGCCATCCAGGTCGCGCAGCGGAAACAGCGAGATGTCGAGGTTGATGATGTGCCCCGCCTTGTGGCGTCGCCCCACGCGGCGGACCGTGGTGACGCCGCTCGAAACGACCTCCCGCCAGCGCCCGAGGGTTTCCTCCGCTTCGTCTTCGAGCAGGAGCATCCGGAAGTGCTTGCCGAGCACCTCGGCGGCCGGGTATCCGTAAATCCGTTCGGCGGCCGGGTTCCAGTAGACGATGCGCCCCTCCAGATCGGCGCTCACCACGGCATCGCTCGCCGATTCGATGATCCGGGCCAGGCGTTCCACCGTCTCCCGGGATCGTCTCCGTTCGGTGATGTCGCGTGCGCTCCCGACGATCCGGTAGCAGCGGCCTCCGGGCTCGAAGAGCGCAGTCATCGTGACGGCCACCCAGCGGGACTCGGCGCCGATCAGCGGCTCTTCGTAGGTGATGGTGCCGCCGCTGGCGATGGCGTCCGCATAGCGGCGGAAGGCGTTTTCGAGGACGGCCCCGCGGAAGATCTCTTCCACCCGGCGGCCAGCGACCCGTTCTGCATCCAGCCCGGTCAGCAGCGAAAACGCCCGGTTGATGAGGGCCACGCGGAATACGCGCGCGTCGCCATCGCCCTCGATATCCAGCACGAAGAGGCCATCGGGCGTCCCATCCACAATCGCCCGGTAGCGGGCGTCGAGCTGCTGCCGCTCCGCTTCCGCGATCTTGCGCGCCGTGACATCGCGGCTGGTGATGGCGACGCCATCGCCGAGCTTCACGACCGCGTGGTGAATCCATCGTGTGGCCCCATCCGCCGCCGCCAGCTCGAACTCCTCCTCCAGCGGCTCCCCGGTCTCCACCACACGCATATAACGGTCAAAGAATCCCCCCGTGCGGTTGGCGGGGATGATCTCACAGAGCCGCTTCCCCATCACGTCGTCCGCGTTCCAGCCGATGAGCCTCTCGCCCGCCGGGTTGATCGCCGCGAAGACAAAGTCGGTGATCGTCCCATCCGCGCCGCGCTCGGCTTCGAAGATGAAGAACGCATCGCGGCTGACGCTCACGGCCGCCCGGTAGCGCGCACGCGTTTCTTCGAGTGCCCGCTCGGCCGCCTTCTTCTCGCTGATGTCGCGGATGAAGGTGGCGCTCCCGACCACAGCGCCGGAAGCGTCGCGCACCGGGAAGGCGTTCAGCTCGACGGGGAAGCGCCGGCCGGCCCGGTCCACCCGCTCGGTCTCGGCCGTCACGGGCAGCCCCTCACGCAGGCGCGCTGCCATCCCGCGAGTCTCCTCCACCAGGTCCTCGGGGACGATTTCCCAGGCGAACGAGCCCGCCACCTCTTCGAGCGTCCTCCCGAAGAGCTGCTCCGCGGCGGCGTTCCAGCTCACCACACGGCGCTCGTTGTCGCGGCCGATGATGGCCTCCGTCGCCGATTCGACGATCGCGGCGAGACGGCGCCGCTCCTGGTCGGCACGGGCTTGCTCGGTCACATCGCGGGCAACAGTGGCCGTCCCCATCACCCTCCCATCGGGGCCGCGGACCGGGAAGAAGGCGATGTTCAGGTCGACAATCGAACCATCGCGGCGCACGCGCTGGCTGGGCCTCCCCGTGACGCGGAAGCCTTCGAGGGCGCGCAGACGCACCGCCTCTACCTCGTCCCGCTCGTTCTCGGGCGCCAGGACCGAGAAGTGCTGGCCGAGGACCTCGGCGGCGGGATAACCGTAGATGCGCTCCGCCGCCGCGTTCCAGCTGACGATGCGGCCTTCCAGGTCGTGCTGGATCACTGCGTCGTTCGAGGATTCGACAATCGCGGCGAGCCCGGCCAGCCGCTCTTCCTGGGACCGCCGCTCGGTGAGGTCGATGCAGATCGCCACGATGGCGGCGACAGAACCATCGGCATGGAACACCGGTGCATTGGTCACGTGAGCGGGGAAAATCGACCCATCCTTCTTTTTCAGCCGGTATTCGCCCACCACCTTGTGCCCGGCGCGGAGCTGTTCGACGTTGCGTGCCGCCACTTCGCGCTGGTCGTGCGGCACGAGGAGCTTGCCGACATTCGCGCCGAGCGCCTCAGCGGCGGTGTAGCCGAAGAGCTCCGCTGCGGCGTCGTTCCAATAGACGACCCGCCCTTCCATGTCGCCGGCGTAGGTGGCAGCTTCGACGTTATCGAGGAGTGCTGCCCGGAAAGCGATATCCCGCTCCAGCCTGCGGCGTGGCCGGAGGTCGCGCGCAAGGCCCTGGATGCCGGCAACCTGGCCGTCCTGCATGAACAGCCGGCTGGTGATTTCGATGGGCACCCGCTCACCATCGGCACGGATGATTTCGATTTCGACGAAGGTCGCCTGTTTCTCCCCCGCCACCTTTGCGCGGATTTCGTCCGCAATCCGCTGCAGGTGCTCGGGCGCGATGATGCGCGACATGTGCATGCCGATGAGCTCGGAGAGGGAGTACCCGGTCAGCTCCTCGGCCGCGGGATTCCCCGATGTGAAGTAGCCCTCGAGGGTGAGCGTGTAGATGGCATCGGCGGCGTTCGCCACCAGGTCCTCAGCCGGGGCGGGAGCGGCCCGCGCTGCGCGGCGCTCCAGGGCGGCCAGCCGCGCGACGAGCGTGTCCGGGTTGCACGGGTCGAATACGTCATCGGCGCCGGCAGCGAAGGCGTCGAGCTGCTCCTGCAGCGTGTGGGCTCCGGCGAGCACGGTCACCCCCGCGCCCGAGCTCCGGCGCAGCAGGCCGATGAGCGCGCCAAGCTCGGCAAGGGGATGGCCGGCGAGGGCCACGATGCTGCTACGGGCTGTAGCGATGGCACTGGCCGCGGCGCTTGCGGTCTCGCAGTGCGTCACCGCGTGGCCGTGGGCCGCTGCCGCGCTGGCGAGCGGCCGCGCATCGCCGCCCGGCGCGCTAAGGAACACGACGTTCACGGCCAATGGCTCCTGTGCCCGTGGGCGTGAGGGGCCTTGCAGCTGGCTCCTCTGCCGGAAGCGTAGCGGATTCTACGGCGGGAGTTTCGTCAACTCAGTAGGAGGAAACCCCGATTTGGGCGCTTCCGGCGCGCAGGCCCGGTTACCGCTTGCGGAAGCGCCGCTCGAAGGGGTCGCGCCGCCGGAAGGGGTGGCGCCAGCGGCGCCGCCGGCCGCGGCTTCCCACACTGAACGGCACCGTCGCCACCTCCACGTGGCGGCGCTGGCGGAGGAGGTGAGTGAGCCGCTTCAGGCTCTGGTTCACCAGCGGCCGCTGGTACCAGCGATGGCCCTCCAGCACGGGGATCATCACGGTCAACTCGTGGGGCGCGCTCTTCAGGCGGTCGTCCACATACCGGGCGATCGGGTCGCCCACGTTCCGGTAGGGCGAATCGATCACCACGAGGGGGATCGCAGGAAACTGGCGGTTCCAGCGTTGCTCCACCGTCGAGGGCGCATCGGGGTCGACCACCACATGGACGGCCGTGACATCGCGCGAGCGCTCGCACGCCGCGCCAAGCGTCATCACCGTCGCCAGGTTCACATCCTCCACGGGGACGATCACCGGCACCCGCGATTCGCCCCTCGGCACGATATCGAGCTGCGCATCGGGCGATACGAAGAGCGTCCGCTGGAGGGTGCGGTAGAAGCCACCGATCCGCCAGATGACGATACTGGCCAGCGGCACCGCGACGACCACAAGCCAACCACCCTGGCTGAACTTCGTGACCACGATGATGACCATCACCACGCCCGTGACCACTGCCCCGAACCCGTTGATGATGGTCGAGCGCTTCCACCCTGCCGGCTTCAGCCGGAACCAGCGGCGGACGAGGCCCGCCTGTGCCAGCGTGAAGCAGAGGAACACACCGAAGGCATAAAGGGGGATGAGCCGCGTCGTCGTCGCGTTGAACGCCACCAGGAGCAGCACCGACCCGGCAGTCAGCGCGGCGATGCCGTAGCTGAAGACCAGGCGGTTTCCCCGCTGATGGAACACCCGCGGCAGGTAGCCATCGCGCGCGATCACCGCCGCGAGCATCGGGAATCCGTTGAATGCCGTGTTCGCCGCCAGGAAGAGAATGCCCGCCGTGAACCCCTGGAGCATGTAATAGAACAGGTTCCGCCCGAAGACCTCGGCGCCCACCTGCGACATCACCGTCTCGCGGTCGCCTTCTTCATACACGATGCCGAAATGCCGGGCGAGGAGTGTCGTCCCCAGGAAGAGGAAGCCAAGCAGGAAGCCCATGGTCACCATCGTGATGATGGCGTTCTTCCACTCAGGGGGCTTGAACGCCGATACCCCGTTCGAAATCGCCTCGACCCCGGTCAGCGCCGCGCACCCGGCCGAGAACGCGCGCAGGACCAGGAACCACAGGAGCACATTCCCCGTCTGTTCGATCTGTCGCTGCGGGTCGCCCGTCTCGAAAACGTTCGGATCATCGCTCAAGAAGACCTTGATCATCCCCCCGGCGATGGTTGCCCCCAGGATGAAGATGAACCCGTAGGTGGGGATGGCGAAGACCGTGCCCGATTCGCGGATGCCGCGGAGATTGCCCAGGGCGATGATCAGCACCAGCCCCACCGCCAGCGGGACCGAGAGGTCGTGCATCGACGGCGCCGCCGAGACGATCGCCTCGACTGAGGCCGCGATCGACACCGAAACCGTGAGCGTGTAGTCAATCAGCAGGGCCGCCCCCGCCGTGATCCCGGCCACCTTCCCCAGGTTTTCCATCGCAACGATGTAGGCTCCGCCGCCCGTGGGGTACGCCCGGATGAGCTGACTGTACGAAACCACGACCACCGCCAGCAGCGCCGTGATGGCCAACGCGATCGGCAGGCTCAGGCTGATGTGGGCCGTGCCGGCGATCACCAGGATCAGGATGATCTCCTGGGTGGCATACGCCGTCGAAGAGAGCGCATCGGAAGAGAAGACCGCGAGCGCAACCTTCTTGCTCAGCCGCTGCTCGGCGAGCCGCGCGCTCGAAACGCTGCTGCCGATGACCCGGTCCTTCAAATCGAGCAGGCGTCCGCCCCAGCCGGCGCGCCGCTCCGCGTATTCTGTGGCCTCGAAGTGTCCTTTCCCGGTCTCCACAATGCCGGCACGCGGAAGTTCGACCCGGTAGCGCGAGATGCGCCCCTGCTTGTCGGTGGCCGGCGTGAATTGAGAACCGCCGCCGGTAGCTGGCATAGACGGTAGACTACCCCCGGCCACGACGTGGCGCACGCGCTCGGCAAAGCCCCGCGATTGGCCGCTGGCAGGCGAGCCCGGCTCCCTCCCTCCGCCCCCGAAACGTCCACGCGGTACCCCCCACCGGGCCCGGGTGGGGCTGCCCCGCACCCCTCTGCAGGATAGGATGGACCCGACATGCTGATGCTCTGCACCACCGATGGCTCCCACCAGTCGCTCCACGTCCTCCCGCACGCGGCCGCCTTCGCCCGGGCTGCCGGGATGGAGATCGCGCTGAGCCGCGTCTACGAGCACGAGAGTCCCGGGAACGACGACGCCGACGAGAAGCGCGCACTCCACGCGGCGCTTTCCGAACACGGGATCGCCGGGCGCGTCATCGTCGCACGCCGCGGCAGGGATGAAGACACGGCCTCCGCGATCGCCCGCGTGGCCACGGAATCCGGGGCCGCGCTCATCGCGATGGACTCGCGTGGCGTCGGCGCCCTGCGCCACGCCATCTTCGGGAGCACCGCCATCAACGTTCTCCGCAAGACGCCCTGCCCCGTCTTCGTGACCGGCCCGGCGACCGGGCCCGCCTCGACCGCCGATCCCTACCGCCTGGCGATTACCACCGATGGCAGCCCCGCCTCCCGCGCGGCCTTTGTGAAGCTGGGGCCCATCCTCGAATCCTCATGCATGCCCGTCTCGGTGATTGGCGTGTATGTGCCGGCCCTGGCCGATGCGCCGCTGACCATCGAGCTCGAGCGCAGCGAGGCGACCTGCCGGGCAGCGCAGGCGATGCTCCCCGGGTGCATCCCCTCGTCTGTCGGCGTCGTCCGCGCCGAGGAGTTCGAGCGGACCGAGCACGCGATCGTCCGGGCGGCGCACGAAGCCGGGGCGAGCGCCATCGCCATGGGCACCCATGGGCGCGGGCGCAGCCTCCACCTCTTCCTGGGGAGCGTTGCGCTCGGCACGGTTGAACGCTCAGACCTGCCGGTCATCCTCTGCGGCCAATGAACCCCGCGGCGGTAGGGGCCGGCGCGCCGCCCGGCGGGGCCCGGCCCTGGCACGCGCTCGATGAGGCGGCGGTCCTCGCTTTCGTCGATTCGCCCGAATCCGGGCTCGACCCGCGCGAGGCGGCCGAGCGCCTGATTCGCTACGGCGAGAACGCCCTCCCCGAGCCCGAGCCCCCTGGCCCGCTCATCATCTTCGCCCGCCAGTTCATGAGCCCGCTGATCTACATCCTGGTGGCGGCCGCAGGCGTCACCGCGCTGCTGGAAGAATGGATCGATACCGGCATCATCCTTGCGGTCGTGCTGCTCAACGCCACCATCGGGCTGGCGCAGGAATCGGGCGCCGAGCGGGCCGTGCGCTCGCTCTCCGCCCTCCTTAGCCACCGGGCGGTCGTCATCCGCGGCGGCCAGCCGGTCCACGTGGAGAGCCGCTTCCTCGTCCCGGGCGACCGCGTCCTGCTCGAATCCGGCGTGCGCGTCCCCGCCGATATCCGGCTGCTCGATGCCCAGAACCTCCTCATCGAGGAGGCCATCCTCACGGGGGAATCCACCGCCGCAGCCAAGCACCCAGGCATCGCCCCCGCCGACGCACCCATCGGCGATCAGTTCAACATGGCGCGCGCAGGCACCATCGTCCGCAGCGGGCGCGCCAGCGGCGTCGTGGTCGCGACCGGCGCCGCCACCGCTGTCGGGCAGATTGCCGAGACCATGCGGCGCGAGAAGACGCCAGCAACCCCCCTGCAGCAGCGCCTGGGGCGGCTCGCAGCGCTGATCGGCATCGCCGTGGCCGTCGTCTCCATCCTTTCGTTTGCCATCGGCATCTACCAGGGGAACCCCGGCCCGGAAATGCTCAAGGTCACAGTCGCCCTCGCCGTTTCGGCCACGCCGGAGGGCCTCCCCGTCGCCTTCACCATCACCCTGGCGATCGGTGTACGGCGGATGGCCAACCGGAAGGCCATCATTCGCCACCTGCCGGCTGTCGAGACGCTTGGCAGCACCACCGTCATCGGCTCCGACAAGACCGGCACCCTCACCCAGAACGAAATGACCGTGCTCGAAGTGTGGACGGCCGATGGCTCACACATCCCCGGCACGGAAGTGGCGCCCCAGGGGAGCGCGCTCCAGCTCACGCTCATGGCTGGCGTGCTCGCCAATGAGGCGCGCCTCGTGCGCAGTGATGGCGGCTGGATACCCGAGGGCGACCCCACGGAAACGGCGCTCCTGGCCGCGGCCGAGGGGTTTGGTATCGACCACCTGGCAACCCGCGCGGTCTACCGGCCTGTGTTCGACGTGCCGTTCGAGCCAGAGCTCCGCTACGCGGGCTCCGTCCGCGAGCTCGCCGGCACGCGCCTGTTCTTCGTGAAGGGCGCCCCCGAGAGGATCCTCGAGATGTGCGGCACCATGCATGTAGCGGGCCGCCGCGAACCGCTCGAACGCGAACGGGTGCAGGCAGCGGCCGATGCCGCCGCGGCGCGCGGCCTTCGTGTTCTTGCCATGGCCTATGGCGAGCTGGCGCGCGACGAGGAACCCCCGCGCGACCCAACGGGCCTCACGTACCTTGGCTTCGAAGCGATGATGGACCCGCCGCGCGAAGGCGTGCCCGAGGCCGTCCGCGGCTGCCTGGATGCCGGTATCCGCGTGGTCATGATCACCGGGGACCACGCCTCCACCGCCCTTGCGATCGCCAGGCAGCTGGGCATCGCGGATGAAGCCGCTGCTGCCATCGAGGGCCGCGAGATCGAGGAGATGAGCGACGACGAATTGCGGGAGCGCATGAGGACGGTCAACGTCTGCGCCCGCATGTCTCCCGACCACAAGCTCCGCGTGGTGCAGGCGCTCCAGCGCGAGGGGCACGTGGTGGCGGTCACTGGTGACGGTGTCAACGACGCCCCTGCCTTGCGCGTCGCCGACCTGGGAGTGGCAATGGGCCTTTCCGGCACCGATGTCGCCCGCGAGGCAGCCGACATGGTCCTCGCCGATGACAACTTCGTGAGCATCTACGCCGCCGTGCGCGAAGGGCGCGTGACTTTCGACAACGTCCGCAACGTCTCGTTCTTCCTGCTCTCCACCGGCGCAGCCGAGATCGCCTTCATCATCACCGCGCTCATCCTGGGCTGGGATATCCCCTTGCTGGCTGCCCAGCTGTTATGGCTCAACCTGGTGACGAACGGCATCCAGCACGTTGCGCTCGCTTTCGAGCCGGGCGACCGCGACATTCTCCAGCGGCCGCCCCGCCCACGATCGGAAGGCATCCTTTCGCGGCTGCTCTGGGAACGGATGGCGTTGACAGCGCTCGTGATGGGCGGCGGCATCCTCCTCCTCTTCCGGTGGGAACTCGACGGGGGCCGGTCGCTGGAGTACGCGCGATCGGTGGCCCTGACGGGCCTGGTGGTGTTCGAGGTGTTCCATGTCGGGAATTCGCGTTCGGAGTACGTGTCGGCCTTCCGGAAGAGCGTGTTCTCGAACCGCTTCCTCGCGGTGGCAACGGTCGCCGCGGTCTCGGTGCACGTGACCGCCCTCTACCTCCCGGCCACCCGGTACATCCTCCGCATCGAGCCGATCAGCCTGGAATCCTGGGTACGCATCGCCCTGGTCGCCTCGTCGATCCTGCTCGCCATCGAGCTCCACAAACTGCTGAGGCGGGGCGGCCCCCGCTCCCTGGGAACACGTCCCGCCCCGGTAGGTGGGCTGGCTCCGGGGCGCTAGCCGCCCTGGATGCCGGGCTCGAGCCGGACGCCGACACCACCGGCAGTGCCCTTGCGGTGCCACGGCCAGGGCAGGCAGCGCCTCGCCCTCACCTCATAGGCGGTCCCGTTGAGCTGGGCCAGCCGCAGGCCAGCCTCCCGCTGGTACATCTCGCTCTTCGCATACTCGTGGTAGGTCAGGTGCATCATCTTCGCGGCTCCTTTCCGGGAGCGGCCCCGCTTAGCTCGCCTCGCGGGTGATGGCCGGTGGCCCGGCCGTGGCGGTCGAGCGGGTGCTCGAAAAGAAACGGGTCAGCCCCCGCCGTCGCGGTCTCCCGGGCGCCCGGGTGAAGCCGAGCAGCTGCGCCCGGCGGAGGGCAAGGAGGGTCTCGGTGTGCCGGGCCCGCGCCCATTCCTCCAGGTGATACAGTTCCATGTCGTACTCCTTGTGGCCGTCCCGGCCATGTCGTACTTCGAGCGTGCGGTACCTCGCCGCGTGCTACGTTAACCACGTTCACACTCGCCGGACTCCATTCGAGATGCGCATCACAGAGTGGTGGCTCGAACCGGGGCGCGGTGGTACAACTTCCGCCCAGGAGTTCACACGGTGGCCACGCCCGATTCCGCAACGCATGACGCCTACATCCGCGACCTGCCGCTGCTCGCCCGCCTCCCCGATGACGACCTGAAAGCGCTTGCCGCCCGGGGCCGCGTCCGCCGCTTTGCTGCCGGCACCACCATCTTCCACGAAGGTGACCCCGGCGATGCCCTCTACGTCGTCGTCGAAGGGCGGGTGCGCATCAGCCGCATTTCCGGCGCCGGTGGCGAGGCAACCCTCGCGCTCATGGGCCCCGGCGATTGCTTCGGCGATCTCGCCCTCTTCGATGGCCGCCCACGCTCGGCAACGGCCACCGCCACCTCGGTCACCCGCACGTTCGTGGTCTCGCGTGATGACTTCGTGAACTGGGTGCGGGAGCGCCCGGCGGCCTCTCTTGCCCTGCTCGAAACCCTCTCGCTGCGCCTCCGCCGCACCGATGAGACGGTGACCGACCTCGTCTTCCTCGACCTCCCCCACCGGCTCGCCAAGCAGCTCCTCACCCTCGCCGCCTCCCTTCCGGAAAGCGACCCGCGCAGGAAGCAGCGCATCCAGGTCACCCAGGGCGAGCTCGCCTCGATGCTCGGCGTGAGCCGCGAAAGCGTGAACAAGCAGCTCAACCAGTTCGCCCGCGAGGGCTGGATCACCCTCAGCCGCGGGGCCGTCACGATCGACGACCCCCGGGCGCTCAAGACGTTCCTGTAGACCGGCGGGCAACCCGAGCGGGCGATTGGATCACGGGCAATTAATCAAGCCCCCCTAGGCTTCGGCCTGTCAGTGGGTTGAGTGCGGCCGCGCGACCACCGGACACCTTTCCAAGTCATTCAGAAGGTGGTTTCTTCATGGCTCACGGCCTCTCGAAGGCGCTCTCCCGGAGGGCTGGCCTCAGCATTGCCGCCGGCCTCCTCACCGCCGGCGCATTCACGGGCGTCGCACTTGCCGGCAAGACGGTCAACGGTCCCTTCGGCTTCGATCCCATCTCGGAATCTGCCGACCTGGCCGCGTGGGACCCGGATGCCCCATTCGTGATCCCCTCGGGCTTCCGCCAGTACGTCGTTTCCGACGAATCCGACCTCAACATCTATCAGGTTCCCGCGGTGACGGGCAACGGCACCGACTGGAACGACATGAACACCGTCAACGAGACCGGCAAGCAGGCCGGCCGTTATCTCTACCGCACGCACGAAGTGCGCGGAGGCAACGGCGGCTCGATGGGCGGCGTCGTCTCGGTGGTCGACCTGAAGACCGGCGAGGCGCGCGTTCTTGTCGGGCCGGACACGGCTCAGCCGTACCAGGCGCTCGACGGCATCCGCTGGACCCCATGGGGCACCATCCTCTTCGCCGAGGAAATCACCGGCGGCCGCCTCCTTGAAGTCGTGCTCGACCGGAACGACCCGATGACCGCCGTCGCCGTCATTGACCGGCCGGCGCTTGGCCGGCTCGCCCACGAGGGCATCGATGTCGGCCCGGACGGCGCCATCTACGTCGTCGATGAGTTCCGCGGCCAGCGCGAAGGCTATGGCGGCGGCATCTACAAGTTCGTGCCCGACCGCTACGGCGACCTCTCGAGCGGCAAGCTGTACGCCCTGAAGGTCACCGGCCCGGATGGCACCGGCCAGGGCGAATGGGTTGGCCCCATCGATCCGCTCAACGCGCGCCAGGCGGGGACCGATGCCGGTGGCACCGGCTGGAACCGGCCCGAGGACATCGAGATCATCGGCAACACGCTCTACGTGGCAGTGACCGAAGGCCGCTACGAAAGCGGCAGCCAGGTCTACGACGGGCGCGTCCTGGCCGTGAACCTCGAGAACCTCAAAGTCACCGACTTCG
>CAZYLL010000010.1:0-2744 GCA_964648195.1 uncultured Anaerolineaceae bacterium
CCAGCCATGCCCCTCCCCCCCCCATCCCCTAGCGGCCCCCCCCACCAACACCCTGACACCCCCTCCGAACCGCGACCGGCAGGGAGCGGCGCTCGACTCCTGCCCCAACCCCCCGCGGCAGCCAGCGGCCCCCCGTTCCTACGGACTTCCAACGGAAAGATCCGGGTTTCCACGTAACAGCGACCGGGAAGCCACGTAGTAGTAACGGATAACACCCGCAAGCTGCCACCCGGTGGCGGCGGGGTGTCCGCGTGGTTGCGGCCCCTTGAGGGGCGGGCCAGGAACGTGGAGGAGGGCTCGGCTGCGGGCGATTCGACACGTACGGGGATAGCGCGGGGAGGAATCGCGGCTACCCATCCATTGCCGGCTGCGGGTTAGGCTGGCCCACTTCCTGAAGGACGGAATGAATCATGACTCTCGCTCTGTATGGAAAATCACGGCGGCGGCAGTGGATGCTGGTCGCCCTTGCGTTATTTGCGCTGCTTGGGGCGGTGAGCGCTGCGTTCGCGCTGCGCGAATCGGCCCGCGCAGAATCCGGTGCGGGCGTCTTCCAGGAGAATCAGGCGGAACTGCTCCCCATCTCACCAACAAACCCGGACTTCCTCGATACGTCCGACTGCGACGATGGGCCGTACGCCGATGAAGACTGGGTCTGGCACTTTGTCACCCAGGGTCAGGGCACGTTTCTCACCCTCAGCGCAACCTTTGCGGGGGGCCCTGCTGCTGATGTCACCATCGTCAACTCCGGCCCGAACGCGGGGAAGCATGCCTATGTGAAGGCTCCCGATGGCAGCAACCTGGTTTCGGTGTCGGCCACAACCGACCCGGCAGGAACGGTCTTCGTGCTGTCGCACGTCTGCGCGGGCACTACACCGACTCCAAGCATCAACATCGACAAGTCCAACAACACCGGCGACAACGTCGTCAACCCCGGCGAATCGTTCAACTGGATCATCAAGGTCACGGTCTCCGGCGCGGCGACGAATGCCGCGACATCGATCACGGACACCATCCCTGCCGATTTCACGGCAGGCACCTATACGCTCAGCAGCGCACAGCTTTCGTGCACACCCACCAGCGGTAACAGCGTCAGCTGCACCCTCGCCTCAGGCGCGCCGGTCGGCGAGTACACGATTACCGTGCCGGTGACCGTGTCCGAGGATCCCGATATCTGCGGCGAGCCCATCACCAACACCGCCGTGGCCCAGATGGGGACGGAGCCGCCGAAGCAAGACACGGATTCCGTCACCATCAACTGCGACGAGACCCCCACCCGCACCCTCGAAGTCTGCAAGGTCGTAGATGCCGAGTCCGCCAACGGCGGCGTGTTCACCATCCAGGTCGAGGGGCAGAGCGACTTCGTCACGGACAGCCTCGCCCCCGGCGAGGATGACTGCGAGACCTACACCGTCCTCGACGGCGCCGAGATCACCATCACCGAGACCGGCTTCCCCTCCGGCTGGAACGGCTCCAGCGGTTACCCGCAGGTGGATGCCACCGGCGTTTCGCCGGCCAACAGCAACACCATCACCGTGACTGTGGGCGATGGCACCTGCGTCGAGCTCCAGGTCCTCGATATCGCCCAGGTCCAGGCGCAGGCGGCGGAAGCGGACTGCGTCGTCACCTTCTACAACAAGAGCGAGGGCCAGGTGTCCCCCACCGGCGACCTCCGTATCGAGAAGTACCTCGATATCAACGGCGATGGCGACGCCAACGACCCCGGCGAAGGCCCCATCGCAGCCTGGAACATGACGGTCAGCGGCCCCGACGTGAACGGGGTGTTCCCCACCAATGCGAGCGGCGTCGTCAGCTTCTCGGGCCTCGACACCGGCGATAGCTACACCGTGACCGAAGCCCTGCCCGCCGGCTGGAACCTCACCAATGTCAAGGTCGATGGCTCGAACAGTGCCGTCACCGTCTCCAAGACCGTGACCATCCCCAATGGCCAGACGCGAGTGGTCGCCTTCTACAACCAGCCGCTCGCTTCGCTGACCGTCAACAAGGTCGCGCTGACCTCGCACAACGGCGGCCCCGACGTGCCCTCGCCGCAGGACCGCGACGGCTGGACCATCACCGTCACCTCGGCCCAGTGCGGCATCAACCAGAGCAAGCAGACCGATGCGAACGGCAATGCTTCGTTCACCAACCTTCCGAAGTGCACCGACTACGTGGTCAGCGAAAACACCACCAACCCGCAGTCGCCGAACTTCGTGCCGGTCGGCCCTGCCTCGGTTTCGAACGTCACGCCGAACGGCCAGACCATCACCTTCACCAACCGCCGGACGACGTTCGACATCCTGATCATCACGCCGACGCCGGTCATCCCGGCGCCGACCTTCACGCCCACGGCCACACCGACCAACACGCCCACGAACACGCCCACGAACACCCCCACCCCGGTCGAAGAGACCCGCGGTGAGCGGACGCCCGGCCCGACGCCGATCGCGCCGAGCACCGGCACCGGTGGGAGCGGTGGCGCCGCGGGCATGAACCTGCTGCTGCTCATCGCCGGCCTGGCCGCGCTGAGCGGTGGCTTTACCCTGGCGGTCGCGGGCAAGCGCCGCCGCTAACCAGGGAGCTGCCAGCCCGTCCCTGGTGGCTGTTGTCCAGGAAAAGGCCCCGGCTCTCGACCCGGGGCCTTTTCCGTGCGCCTCGCCGGCGGGGATGTGGCGGGCTGGCCAGTGTCCGGACCGCGACCGGGAGGGAGCGGCGCCGTGGCGTGCGAACGGCGAAGCGCGGCAGCT
>CAZYLL010000010.1:2844-85699 GCA_964648195.1 uncultured Anaerolineaceae bacterium
GGGCAGTGCCGGGCGGCAGCGAGCGATGACCTGGGCCTGCCGTGGGTGGGCTGACTCGGGCCGGGCCGTGCGTGCCGGAGCACCGCTCCCTGCCGGTCGCGGTCCGGAGGGTGGTGGGTGTGCGGCGCGGGGCGGGGTTCGGGGGACGGGCGCTGCAGCGGGTCATGACTGACCCGCCTCGGATGGGTGGGAGGGTGGTGGGCGGTGTGGTGGTGTGTGACCCACCTCACAC
Organism: uncultured Anaerolineaceae bacterium; assembly: GCA_964648195.1. Classification (GTDB taxonomy): domain Bacteria; phylum Chloroflexota; class Dehalococcoidia; order Tepidiformales; family Tepidiformaceae; genus Amarobacter. Next base: position 3,077 of record CAZYLL010000010.1, read on the forward strand.
TCCGGGGTGCGCGAACGCCAGTTCGTTACGTTCCGGCCGTTCTAACGGCCTTCCTACTGTCATAAATAGGGGCTATCCCCTATTCTTCCCTTGCTGTTCACTGGGTATCCGCTCTGCGGGCGTCTGGGTGGACGTAACGTTGACGCCCGGGTGGAAGCCGGGCGGACAGCAGGAAGACGACGCAAATGGGGCGGCCCTGCAGACCGGGCCGCGGGGAAAAGGAGTCGGAACACGGGGAAAACAACTGCACAGCTGCGGGGATTGAGCTCGGGGAGGACACGCGAAGCTCATCCAGACCGCCGGCAAGGGACAGCCGGCACAGTTAGGACGGAGACCTCATGACACTAGCACTTTATGGGAAATCCAGGCAGCGCCAGGGGGGATTGCTCCTCGTTGGCCTTTTGGCTGTCCTGGTCGCGATGATCGCGGGCGTGGCGACGATCACGTCGGTGTTCGCGCACCACAACACGTACACGGCAAGCCGGGAATGCAACGATTCGTGGAGCGCGTCGGCGAGCTACGTCGGCGGAAGCTTGGAACGCATGATTGTGTTGTCCGACGTGACCATCAACGGCGATGCGTTCGCAACGAGCGGCTGGAACACGCAGTCGCCCTTGTCGTTCAGCACGACCGTTCCCTCGGGCGTCACGTTCGCCAGCGGACAGGCTCCATCGGGTGCCTCCATCTACTACTGGAAGGGCACCTACGACGGCACGCGCACGATCTTCAGCCGTTCGGGTGGTGCTGGGACGTTCGTGAGCGGCTCCTCCAACTGGGGCGGCTCCATCATGCTCTACGAGTACAAAGATCCGCCCGGATCCAAGCCCCTCGCGTGGTACGTGGTTGACACCGACACGGTGACCGCCCCAAGCCGACCCGCCGACTGCGATCGCACCATCCGCATCCACAAGGTAGTCGAGGGCTCGGGCGCCCCAGCAAAGACATTCGCCTACACGATCTCGCCGGCGGGCATCACCGGCACAGTGTCCGCGAGCGACTCGGACGACCACAGCACTCCAAAGAACAAGGCCCAGACCGTGACCGAGACTGAGTCGCTCACTGCCGGCTGGAGCTTCGTGAAGTACGCGCGAAAGCAAGGCCTCGACTCGAATTGCACGGGGCCGGGCTGGAGCGATCAGGGGACCGTTCAGGGCAACGGGGTTTCGATACCGGCCGATAGCAACGACTACACCGTCTGTATCTACAACCAGTACACTGACCCGGCGGCGCTCGTGCTCAGCAGCAGCGCCTGTGTCATCGTCAACAACGTCCAGTACGCCCAGTTCCACTTCCTGCTCCCGGCGACCACCGGGGTACCCCAGGGCTCCGGCGGCACGCTGAGCGGCACGTATAACGACGGCGCCGCCCAGAACTTCGGCCCCATCAACGAGGACACGACCCCCTCCAACGGCCACCCGGACTGGACGTTCACCCTGCCCTTCGGCAGCGGGGCCTCGGTCAAGGTGCTCACTGCCAGCACGTCCACAGGCTGGACGTGGGGCACGCAGGGCCGCGACAAGGACACGGTAAGCAAGACATCGTGCCAGCCAGTTGTCCTCGAGCCCGGCATCGAGAAGGTGGCCGCCAGGCCCGAATATGCCAACGGCGCCGCGCACTGGCTCATCAAGGTCAACAACACCGCCAACACCCAGGCGGTCGAGGTCAAGATCGAGGACAGCAACGTCGTCAACGACGGCGCCGTCACCGGCGGTACGTGCACGGATGCTGACATCTCCGATGGCGAGATGGTCTGCACCGTGAACGCGGGCGCCACGCTCGTGGTCCCGGTCAAGCGGGAGGTCCCGAAGCAGTGCCAGGCGGGCCTGACCGGCAACTCGGCCACGATCTCCTGGAAGGCGCCCGGCTCGAACGAGTGGACCTCGCTGGGGAGCACCTCCACCGTGAACATCACCGTCCCGGCCGACCCGGACCTCTGCGATAAGCCGGGCATCACCAAGACGGCCACGACGACCAGCACCAGCGACCCGTCCGCGGTGAAGTGGACCGTGACGGTGAGCAACCCGGCCAGCGGCAGCCAGGGCCCCGGCACCACGCAGACCGTCTACATCAAGGACACCGGCGTCAATGTGGTGAGCGGCCCGACGTATGGCGGCAGCGCGAGCTGCACGATCCCCGGCGGCAGCAGCTTCGAAGCTGAGCTGACTTCCGCGAACGGCGTCCAGTGCTCGATGCCGAACAACTCGACGATCACGTTCGTGGTGAAGCCGGCGGGCACCATCGCGCGGACGTGCGAGGACCAGAAGTTCAACAACACGGCGTACCTGTACATCGGCAGCACCACCAGCGAGCCGCGGACCGCGCCGGGCCCGGAGATCACACTCCAGGGCAACCCCGAGCTGTGCACGCGCAACCTTGAAATCTGCAAGGTTGTGGTGGGCAACGGCGACGGGTACATCGAGTCCGGCACGTTTAACTTCGACATCCGCGAAGCGGGCGCGGGGCCGATGATCTTCAATGGAGTTGGCGGTCTTTCCGCCAGCGAGCCGAACCCCGATACGGCGGACACGGACGGCACAGAGGTCTGCGTGACCAAGCAGGTACCGGCCAGCAAGGCCGTCGAGGTTGTCGAGTGGGGCAGCCGCCCGAGCGGGTGGGTTGGCGACGCCTCTGGCTACCCGCAGTACTCGATCAACGGCGGCAGCCGGGTCTCCAACAACACGACCTCGAGCATTGCCGCGGGCTCGTCCTCCGTGAAGGTGACCTTCTACAACAAGGCGGACCCTCGCACCCGCGAGATCGAAATCGACAAGTACTTCGTCGCAACGGGCGGTTACGTCGCCGGTACCGGTGATGTGCCGACCTTTACCCTCTACGACCCGGACTACCCGGCAGTGACGTTCGAATCGGCCTGCCAGCCTCTCGCCAACGGGGTGAACAACCACTTGGCCTGGACCTGCACGGTCCCGTGGGACTGGGACGGCGACGTGACGGAGACCCCGGCCGATGGCTGGCTGCAGACCCAGTGCGAATCGCAGAGCCCCGAGTCGTTGGTCTCACAGGTGGCCGCGCTGGTGAAGTCGCTGGTCCAGTTCGAGGAGATGGAGCTTCAGGACAGCTGGACCTTCTGCAACCGGCCGGTGGGCACCGTCGTCATCGTGAAGTACGAGAACGTCCCGCCTGCCACCACCCAGAACTGGACCTTCAACGGCTCGCTCCCGGGCGCTCCGCAGGTCCTCTCGACCACGGGCACGACCAACGCGGTTGGCTCGTCCAGCACCACGCTCCTGAACGTCCCGGCGGGCAGCTACACGCTGGCCGAGCTCGAGGGCCGCGGGCAGTGCGAGTCTGGCACCACCTCTTCTGACTACCAGACCCGCGGCCTGGTGCAGATCGGTGGGAGCCTCCCGAACACCGGTGACGTGAATGCCGCGCCGATCATCGGCGCGAGCAGCCTGAACGTGACGGTCCAGAAGGGGACAACCACCTACGTCGCCTTCGGCAACCAGGGTTGCGGCACGGTCCTTTCGGCCGCCAACCTCCAGGTCATCAAGTACAGCGACCCGGCTGCCAACTTCACCGGGACGACTGAGCTTGCCGGCTGGACCATCAGCATCACCGGCACGGCGGGCGCGGCCACGGGCTTCAACGCCTCGCAGGACACGCTGGCGGCCGGTGGCGCCTTCTTCCTCGGCATCCCGGATGGCACCTACACCGTCTGCGAGACGGCGAAGGCTGGCTGGGCGGTCGTCGGCTCGAAGTACAACCTGGTCAACCAGGCCGGCGTCTGCCGGGCGGGCGTGGTCGTGAACCTCGACCAGACGGCGGTCGTGAAGTTCTACAACCAGCCGCGCGTGAACATCGAGGTCAACAAGACCGAGATTTCGCTCGCGACGCCTGCAGGGGCTCCCGGCAACGGCTGGAGCTTCACCCTCACCGGCTGCGGGATCACCCCGCAGGTGGCGGCAACCGGCGCGAACGGCAAGGCCACCTTCAGTGACCTGCCGCCGGCAGTCGGCTGCTCCTACACGGTCACCGAGACGGTGAAGAGCGGCTGGTCGGCCATCAACCCGGTCCAGGTGACGGCGCCGGCGGCGGCCGGGCAGACGGCGGTCCTCAACTTCACGAACGTGAAGATCGAGGTCTGCACCAACTGCACCACCATCGTCACCCCAACCCCGACGCCACCGACTCCGACCGCAACCCCGACGCCGAAGACGCCGGCGCCGGAGACTCCCACGGCCACGCCGGAAACCCCGACGCAGAAGCCGACGGAAGAGGCGACCGCTGGCGCCCGGACGCCTGGCCCCGGCCAGACGCCGATCGCCCCGAGCACCGGTAACGGGTTCATGGGCAACGGACCGGCGGGCATGAACATGCTGCTGGCGCTCGTAGGCCTCCTGGCCCTGAGCCTCGGCGCCACCATCCTGGCCATCGGCCGCAGGTCGAGCCGCCGCTAAGCCCTCGCGCTGACGCGCACCACACCCCGAGAGCCCCGGACACCCGTCCGGGGCTCTCGCGTGTGCACGATCCGGACCGCGACCGGCAGGGAGCGAGGAAAGATCCGAGGCGCGCCAGTCATGGCGCGCTGGGATGTGGGTCCCCCGGATACCGCCCGGCGGCAGCCCCTTCACACCTGGTCGCATGCTGGCGCCAGGCACCGGCCGCAGGCCACGGTTTCGCTCCTGGCGCGTCGTGGTTTGGCGTTGGCCCGGTCCCCCGGCCCGTGAAGAGTGGCCGGCTTGAGCCGCGGAGTGTTAACGCACGTGCGCGAGACTCTGGTACATGGAAAGCGATGCCCTTCGCGTGGAGTTGTTGGCGCTGTACGAGCGGCTGGCGAACGCGGCGCAACTGCCGCATGGGGGGCTGCCGCCGGAGCAGGCGGTGAGCCTTTCGAACCTGCTGGCGTATCGCGAGTTGCGGCGGCACGACATTGCGTCGCTGCAGATCGCGCTGGCCGATGCCGGGCTGTCGTCGCTGGGGAGGCTCGAGGGGCAGGTCCTCGAATCGGTGGCGAACGTGCTGCGGTGGCTCGGCGTGGATGGCCTGGAGCGTGCGGGCCCGGCGCGGGCGGAGGCGGCGGAGCTGCTGGAACGGCGAAGCCGGAAGCTGCTCGGGCGTCCGCGGGCGGGGCGTACGAGCCGGATCATGGTGACGCTCGACCACCTGGAGCCGGACCTGCCCGGGTACCTCCGGGGGCTGTTGCTGGCGGGCATGGATATCGCGCGGATTAACGGCGCCCACGGCACGGCGGCGGATTGGAAGCGGCTTGTGGAGGCGGTCCGCGAGGCGGAGAAGGCGCTGGCGGCCGAGGGGAAGCCGCCGGAGCGGCGCTGCCACATCGAGGTGGACCTCAGCGGTCCGCGCATCCGGATCGCGGACGTTCCGGGGAGTGTGCGGCTGGGCGCGGGCGACCGCTTCCGGCTCGCGCGGACCCCCGGTGCGAAGGCGCTGCCTGCGCAGGGCGATGAGCCGCCGCTGTTCACGTGCACGTTGCCCGGGGCACTGGCGAATGTCCGCGTTGGAGAGTCGGTGTTCATCGATGACGGCAAGTTCGCGGCGAAGGTAGAGCGCGAGACGCCGGAGTGGATCGAGGCGGTGGTGGCTTCGCCGGCGGACCGGAAGCGGAAGGTGAAGCCCGAGAAGGGGCTGAACTTCCCGGAGACAGCCATCGACCTGCCGGCGCTGACGGCGCAGGACCGGGCCGGCCTCCCGGCGGTGGCGGAGATTGCCGACATTGTGGGGTTGTCGTTCGTGCACCAGGCGAGCGACATCGCGGCGTTGCGCGGGGCGCTCGTGGAGCTGGGGCACGAGGATGTGGGGATCGTGGCGAAGGTCGAGACGCGTGCGGGTGCGCGGAACCTGGTGAGCATCCTGGCGGAGGGGCTCAAGCTGCCGGCGTTCGGGGTGATGATCGCGCGGGGAGACCTTGCCATCGAGGTGGGGTTCGACGAGCTGGCTTCGTACCAGGAGAACATCCTCTGCCTGTGCGAGGCGGCGCACGTGCCGACGATCTGGGCGACGCAGGTGCTCGAAACGCTGGCCCGGGCGGGGATGCCGGCGCGGGCGGAGATCACCGATGCGGCGGAGGCGACGCGCGCCGACTGCGTGATGCTGAACAAGGGACCGCACGTGGTGGAGGCAGCGGCGATGCTGGACCGGTTGCTGACCTCGGAGCATCGCCACCGCGAAAAGAAGCGCGAGCTGTTCAGGGAGTTCATAGCCCAGGAAGGGTTCCCGGCGGGCGTGAGCGGCCAGTAGGCCGGGCCGGCCCCGGGGACAGGCGGCTATGCGGTCAGTGCGGCGTGGGCTTCTTCGAGGTCGTGGTCGGCGTCGGAGTAGCCGCCCCTCGGGGCGAACCAGAGGTAGCTGAAGCCCACAATCCCGGCGATGGTCGAAGCGGCGAGGATGCCGACCTTCCCCTCGTCGATGAGTTCCGGGTTTTCGAAGGCCAGCCCGGTGACGAAGAGCGAGACCGTGAACCCGATGCCCGCGAGTAGCCCCACGCCAATCATGTGGTGGAGGTTGACGCCGCGCGGGAACTGGGCGAGGCCAACGCGCACCGCAAGCCACGCCGCCAGGAGCACGCCAATGGGTTTACCAAGCACCAGCCCCATCGCCACGCCAAGTGTGACCGGGCTGCTCACCGCATTGCTCACCATCTCGCCCGAAAGGGCCACGCCGGCGTTCGCCAGCGCGAAGATCGGCACGATGACGTAGCTGGACCACGGCGCGAGCTTGTGTTCGAGGCGGTCCAGGGGCGATTCGGTGCCCTGTGTGAGCGTCTCGAGCTGGGAAAGCGCCTGCTCGGCCCGCTCGTGGTCGCCGGCGGCCCGCGCCTCCTGGTAGATGCGGAGGAGCTCGGGCGCCGATTCCTCGAACTCGCCCTCTCCGTAGTAGGGCTTCGAAGGCGTGAGCATGGCGAGCACCACGCCCGCCACGGTGGCATGGATGCCCGTCTTGAGGACGGCGGCCCAGAACAGGACCCCCAGGGCGATGTACACCTCGGTCGAACGCACGCCCATCCGGTTGACACCCACCACCAGCGCCAGCAACCCGAGCGCCCAGAGCGAGGGTTCGAGGGCGATCTGCTCGGTGTAGAACACGGCGATGACCACGATGGCGCCCAGGTCGTCGGCAACGGCAAGCGCGAGAAGGAAGACCTTGAGCGGGAACGGGACGCGCTTGCCGACCACCGAAAGCACGCCGACGGCGAAGGCGATATCGGTGGCCATGGGGATGCCCCAGCCCTTTGCGCCATCGCCGCCGAAGTTCCAGAAGGTGAAGATGATCGCAGGCACGATCATCCCGCCCAGGGCGGCGGCCACGGGGAGGGCGGCGCGCCGCGGCGATGCGAGTTCGCCATGGACCAGCTCGCGCTTGATCTCCATGCCCACGACGAAGAAGAAGATGGCCATCAGGCCGTCGTTCACGGCGTGGCCGAGGCTCAGCTCGATGCTGAAGAGGTGGACATCGAGGGCGAGTTCGGTGTGCCAGAACTCGAAGTACTCGTGCTCCCAGGGGGAGTTGGCCCAGATGAGCGCGACAATCGCGCCAGCGAGGAGGACGATCCCGCCCGAAGCTTCAACGGCGGCAAAAGCCTGGGCCGGACGAATGAAGCGCTCGGCCACGAACTGGCGTCCGCGGCCCCCGGTTGGATTGCGAAGGAATTCACCCACGGGTGCTCACACTACGGCCTGCGGGCACTAGAGCAAATGGGATCAGCGCCGGTTTTCGAGCCAGCGCGCGAGCGTGATCTGCGCTTCCCGTACGCGCTCGGCCGAGACGGCGACCGTGTCCGCGGCGGGCCCGGCAAGCTCGCCGGCGATGGCGTCGAGCGCCCCCGCGGTGGCGTGCAGTGCACCCGCAACGGCGGCCAGCGGCGCGAGGCTGGCGGCGTCTCCCGGTGGCGGCGCGCTTGCAGCACCTGGCATCGCGGGCATGGCCACGGCGGGGCCAGCGGCCACGAGGCGCGGGGCGCGCACCGTATATGGTCGCGAACGGGCGAGCACGAGGAGGCCGGTGCTCAAAAACGCAAGGCCGGCCAGGGCGAGCGGCAAGTTGATCCCGGACACCCGCGTGCCGCCGGTCGATCCCGGGCCGGGGCCTTCCGCGTGGGCCAGCCCGCCAAAGAGCAGCAAGCCAGCAATCGCTGCGGCCGCAAGGAGCACGAGCGTGAGCGCCCGGGCACGCGGCCAGGGGGAGGGTCGCACCATCTCCACATAATGCTTGCAGTTTGTGAACCGCACAATCGAGGCGCTGGCGGACCGGGCGGCGGCACGGTACAACGCACTGCAGCGAGCGGGACACGGCTGGAGGGCACGAATGGACATCGGGCTGATGGTGGAGGGGCAGAACGGCCTCACCTGGGAGCGCTGGATCCACATCCTGCGCATGGCCGAGCGGCTCGGGTTCCCGACCGTCTTCCGCTCGGACCACTACTTCATCGGGCCGCAACAGGATTCGCTCGAGGCGTACCTGTCGTTTGCGGTCGCCGCGCGCGAAACCTCGACCATCCGCTTCGGGCCGCTGGTTTCGCCCGTGACGTTCCGTTCGCCCATGGATGTCGGGCGAATGGCAGCGCAGCTCGATCAGCTGAGCGCGGGCCGGTTTGTCATGGGAATGGGCGCCGGCTGGAACGAGGCCGAACACCGCGCCTATGGCATCCCGTTCCCGCCGGTGAAGGAGCGGTTCGACCGGCTCGAAGAGGCGATCCAGGTCGTACGGGCGCTGTGGTCGCCCGGCCCGGCGCACTTCGAGGGCCGGTATTACCGGCTCGATGGCGCCGATTGCCTGCCGAAGCCGGCCGCCGGGCGGCCTCCTATCCTCATCGGCGGGAGCGGCGAAAAGCGAACCCTCAGGCTCGTCGCCCGGTACGCCGCGGAGTGGAACGCGGTGAACCTGCCCCCGGATGCCTACGCCGCGAAGGTGCGGGTGCTGGAACAGCATTGCGAGGCCGAGGGCCGCGACCCGGCGGCCATCCGCCGGTCGATGATGACGTTTGCCGTCATCGGCCCGAACGAACGTGCGCTCGATGCGGCCACCGGGCGGATGATGCGCATGTGGGGCGCCCCGGCTGGCACGAAGCCAGCCGATTACCGCCAGGTGCTGCGCGGCCGCGGGCTCATGGTTGGCGGCAAGGATGAGGTGCTGCAGACGCTCGGGCGGTACGCGGAGATGGGCCTCCAGGAGGTCCAGTTTCAGCACTTCGATTTCGCCGACGACACCGTGCCGGAGTTCCTGGCTGCCGAGATTGCGCCCGCCGCGAAGGCGCTCTGAGCGCGGCCCGGGGCGCTGCCACCGGCCGTTCACGTGGGGAGGCGATCTGGTGCGTTTTCGCGCGCCGGTTACACGCAGTTTGCATTCGCGGCATGGGGTTTCCGGCACTCTACCCGGCGTTCACGCAACAGGCCGCCATTGCGCTGTCGGCCGTGCACCGGGCATCCGTTTGAACAGACAGGATGAGCTACCTCCGCCCCGTGCCCAGGTTCTCCCAGGTCGAAGCCGCGGCCCGTGCCGTCACCTTGGTCTCTTCCGAGGCGCGCGAGGTGGTGTACATCGAAGACGATGCCTCGCTCGAGATCATCACGGCCGCGCTCGAAGCCTGGGGCCTGAAGGTCCGTGCCGAGCGCGAGACGGCGCCGGAAACCGCCCCTGCCCGCACCCCGCCGCCGGCGGTGGCGGCCAGCTGGGAGACGATGCGGCCGGCGATCACGTCGCCGGGGCGGCTCGATAACGTGCTTTCTCCACTCTGGCTGCCGATCCGCAAGCCCGTGACCGGCAGCGAGCCGGTCTCGGCGTGGAGCTGGTTCGGGCGGGCCGCCTAGCGCTCAGGCCGGCGCGGGCGAGGCGGCCGCGGCATCGCCGGCTGGCTTGATCGCGCGCATCCAGATGTGCGCTTCTTCCATCCCGACCCAGTTCCCCCAGAACCGCTCGCAGAAGTACTGGGCGCGCGGCCCGCGGTTGGCGAGCGCATCGAAAATCGCGCCGAGGATCCGCCGCCCGGGCTTTGGCTGCCAGGTATCGGCGTTCATGTTGAAGTTGATGCGCTGCTTCACGATCTGGAACTTGGCCGGGTGGTAGTAGCCCCAGGCGCGGCCATCGAAGGTGTTGGGGTCGAAGTATTCGAACGTCGCCAGGAGCACACCCCGGCGGTGCGTCGGGTCTTTCCAGGTGACGTACTTCGAGGACCCGTGGGGAAAACGGAAGTAGACCAGCGCGCCCGGCTTGCACACGCGCCAGACCTCGCCCATGAAGGCCATAAAATCCTCCACGTGCTCGATGATGTGCGAGGCCTGGATTTCATCGACAGAGTTATCGCGCAGGGGCAGGGGCCGCGTTACATCGCACACGACATCGACGCCGGGGATGCGGGCGACATCGAAGCCGATGGCGCCGGGCTTCTTCCGGAAGCCACACCCAAGATCGATGACGACGCGGCGCGGAGCGGGCGCCCGGCCTGGCGCCGGGCCCGGGTTTTCCTGCCGGGCCGAATACGGTGAGTCCACGGGGCGATTATCGCCGGAGGCGGCCGCTGCGCCTACCTGCTGTGCTGGTTGGCAGCAAACGGTGTCGTCTGATGTACAAGACATAAAGTCGCTGGCGTTCCGTTTGCCGTGCGGCAGCATCCCTCCCCCGGCGGCGGCGGCCGGCATCCATGAGTGCGCTGGAGGTTAGCCATCCGCCCGCGGCCAGGCCCGGTGAGCTGGCTGGTGACACCGCAACCAGGGCCGTTCCAGTGCCAATCCTGCGGGCCGGGGCGCAACTCTCCGGCCCCCTGCCGCGCTTCCTAAATCTCCTGGAGGCTCCACGAGGCCGTGTTGAGCATCACGCCCATCGCCATGATCGCGAGCGTCAGCAGCAGGCCCGAGATGCTCAGGAACATCGACTTCCGGCGCACCGAGCGGAGCTCACCCTCCGTCACGTACTCGCCGCGGGCCTGGGCCTCGAGCTTCTCCAGCTGGCGCGGCCCCAGCACGAACATGTGCAGCGCAACCACCGCAAGCATCACCATCAGCACCGTCATCTTGATGACGAAGACGACGCCGAAGCGCAGCGACATGAACTCCACGTCGGATGGCACGGCGTACCGGTCGCGCCAGTCGATGATCAGGTAGGTTCCCGCAGCCATGGTGAGCAACAGGCCGAAGCCACCAAGGTAGCCGAACCGGCGGGTGATGGTCCGCATCGCGGCGACCCGGGCCGGCAGGTCGGCAATCTGGCGTGAGGCGGGCACCCAGGCCACCGCGAGGAAGAACTGGGGCCCCACCCAGAGCGTGATGCCCAGGATGTGCAGCCAGATGAAGATGATGTGGAGCGTATCCTGCACTGTCCCCCCATTCGCCGGTTATGGCGCGCTGCGTTCGATTGAAGCGCACCGCCGCGCACCGGTGAAGCGGGTGCCATCGATGGCACCGATTGAGCCGGGCGCACAACCGGGCTACCCCGGATGTCCGCGGCTGGCCGCCGGGTGCCGCACCGTCGCCGCCAACAGCAGCAGGGCCGATTGGGCGAGTATCCCTGGCGCCAGCACGGGCGCCGGGCCCACAGCCTTCGTCGCCGCCTTCCACCACTGCGAGGCTGACGATAGCGAGTCCCACGTCGCCGCGTAACGGTAGTCGAGCGCGCCAGCAGCGTGGTTCTCTTCGATGTGCTTGTAGACCCCGAGCGCCGCACCGCTGATGGCGATCGCCGCCACGAGGCGCGCGGCAACGATGGTCGCCCGGCCGGGGCGCAGGGCAAGGGCCAGCGCCGCAGCTCCGACGATAGCGGCGACCGCCCACGGGATACGTTGCGGGAGACCGTCCCAGTGCCGCTCGAGCCCCAGCTCGGCCAGGGTGGCCCCCACCGTGAAGAGCGTCACGCCGAGCAGGACGCGACGGAGTACGGCAGCATCGCCCCCGGAGCTCATGGCAGGGAAAGCGTCGCGATGATCTGGTCCACCACGCCGGGCGCGGGGTTGTACTTCGCCAGTTCCTGGCGCAGCTTGGCCATGTTGGGGTCGTTTTCGGGATACGGCCGGTACTCCACCACCTCGCGCGCCCACTGCGACGCCCCCGGGATGCCTGCCGCTTCGAAGGCTGCCTGCAATTCCGCGCGGGTCGCATTGTTCGCCGAGACCTTCTTCGGCGCCGCCGTTGTTGCCGTCGCTGCCGGGGTCGCGCTGGGCGACGGGGCCGGCGAACTGGTGGCCGCCGGCGCCCCGGTGGCGTTGGCGGTGGTCGCCGCGGCGGAGGGCGTCGGGGTTGGGGCGTTTTCGCCAGGAGCGTTGTCGCCGCAGGCGACCCCGGCCAGCAGGCCCGCCGCCACAAGAGACGTGAATGGAAGCAATCCGCGCATGTCTACCTCGCACGACGTGGTGGTGGGCACAGGGGCCGTGTCGCCGGGCCCGGCAACACGGTAGGGCCGCCGCTCGTTGGAATCCTGTGAACGGCTTTACCTTGGGAAGCTGCGATTTACCTGGCCGGCGCGCCATTCGAGCGCTGCCGCCAGGAGCCCTACACTCGCGGAGTGCGGCACCGGTTCTTTCGCGGCATTCCCCGGCCCGTCTGGCTGCTTGGCTGGGTCTCCTTCTTCGCCGACCTCTCCAGCGAACTCGTCTATCCCATCATCCCCATCTTCCTCACCGTCACCCTCGGCGCGCCAGCAACTGCCGTCGGAGTCACGGAAGGGGTGGCCGAGGCAACAGCGAACATCACGCGGCTGGTCAGCGGCCGCTGGTCGGATCGCGTCGGAGCACGCAAGCCTTTCGTCGTCGCCGGCTATTCGCTCGCAGCCGCCGGCAAACTGGTGCTGTGTGTGGCCCCGGCGTGGGGGTTCGCGGTTGGAGCGCGCGCCATCGACCGGTTCGGCAAGGGCCTGCGGACTGCCCCGCGCGATGCCCTGCTCGCTGATTTCGCTGGCGCAAACGACCGTGGCCGGGTGTTCGGTTTCCACCGCTCGTTCGATACGCTCGGAGCCATCGGCGGGCCGCTCGCCGGCCTGGCGTTCCTGGCGGCGGCCGGCGACCACCTGCGCTGGGTCATCGCCCTTGCACTGGTACCGGCGGTTGCATCGGTGATCGTCCTCATCCGGCTCCCCGAACGTCCACCGCCGGCGGCCGCGGCCGCGGCCGCGGCCGCATCCGCCGCAAAACTGCCACGGGCCTACTGGCTGTTCCTGGCGGCGACGGCCGTGTTCATGGCCGGCAATTCGACCGACGCGTTCCTCATCCTCCGCGCGAAGGACATCGGCCTGAGCACCACGCTCGTGGTCCTCGCCTATGTCGTTTACAACGTGGTCTATGCCGGCGCAGCCTACCCGGCGGGCATCCTCAGCGACCGCATCCCCCGGCCGCTGCTCCTCATCAGCGGATACCTGGTGTTCGCTGCCGTCTACCTGGGGTTTGCGCGCGCCGGGAGCGGGGTGGTCGCGTGGCCGCTCTTCGCCGCCTACGGGTTCTACATCGCCGCTACCGAGGGCGTCACGAAGGCCTTCGTGGCCGACCTCGCGCCCGCCTCGCTCCGTTCGAGCGCACTCGGGCTGTTCCAGGGGGCGACGGGGCTGATGGCCCTGGGCGCGAGCATCGCCGCCGGGGTGCTCTGGGATGTTGCCGGGCCCGGCGCACCGTTCTACCTGGGCGCAGCGTGCGCAGGCGCAGCGGCGGCCGTTACCGTAGCGCTGCTGCTCTCCGGCGCCCTCCGGCGCCCGCTCTCCACCCTCGAGCCGCGCTCCCTATAATCGCGGCCATGACCAGCTACGAACACCTCCTCATCGACCGCGTGGGCACCGATGGCCGCGTCGCCCGCATCACCCTCAACCGCCCCGAGAAGATGAACGCGCTCTCCCAGGAGCTGCTCTTCGAATTCAGCGACGCCCTCCACGAGCTCGAAGCCGACGACTCCGCCCGCGTCATCATCGTCCGCGGCGCCGGGCGCACCTTCAGCGCGGGATACGACCTGGCCCCCGCCCGCGGCGGCGCCGATGCTGTGGTGCGCCGCTACCGCGCCGTCGACGACCAGCGGCGCCGCCTGCTGATGGGCATCCGCACGGGCATGCAGCAGATCACCGATATCCACATGTACTTCTGGAACATGGCGAAGGTTACCATCGCCCAGGTCCACGGCTACGCGCTGGCCGGCGGCTGCGAACTGGCGATGATGGCCGACCTGGTGGTCGCCGCCGAGGATGCACAGCTGGGCCATCCCGGGCTGCGGGGGCTCGGCACCAGCCGCACGGGTGTCATCTGGCCGCTCGTCATTGGCATGCGCAAGGCCAAGGAGCTCTACTACACGGGCGATGCCATCAGCGGAGCCGAGGCCGAGCGCATCGGCATGATCAACTACGCCTGGCCGAAGGAGAAGCTGGAGGAATACACCATCGGCCTGGCCGACAGGGTGGCCATCATGCCGGCCGACCACCTCGCCATCCTCAAGCTCAACATGAACCGCTTCTACGAGAACATGGGCATCTACTCCTCCGTGCGCAGCTCGACCGACCTCGACGCCGCCGGGCAGTTCACCAGCTTCAGCTACGGCTGGCAGGACAAGATGCGCGAAGGCGCCGAGAACGGCACGGGCCTGAAGGGCGCGCTCGACTGGCGCGAAGGCCCCTACCGGAAGGAGACGCCGGGCTTGAAGCGCTGACCAGCACCGGGGTTGATGCGTGATATGGTCCCTCGGAGCCATCATCATGGTCATACACGAGCCGCGGCCTAGAGTTGTGCGGACCACCGTCTCCCTCCCGGCAGACCTCCTTGCGAGGGTCGACGCCCTCGTTGCCGGCGGAGGAGCCGCGTCACGGACGGCGTTCATGATCGAAGCGTTGAGCGCGAACCTGGCGCGACGCAAGGAGGAGGAGATCGACCGGGCGTTCCACGCCCTTGCCAACGACCCGGACCTCGCTGCCGAAGAGCGGGACCTCCACGCCGCGTTCACCGGCGCCGACCACGAGAGCTGGTCCGCGCTCAACGTAACCGACGGCGGCTGGGACGGGTGAACCGGGGCGATGTCTACCTCGCGCGGCTCGATCGGGTCGAAGGCTCCGGGCAGGCGGGCGCTCGGCCGGTCGTCATCGTCTCCCGCAACAGCCTGAACGACACCCGCACCCAGATCGTTGCCGTTCCTCTGACGCGCAGCCGGGGCTCGCGCCTGCTCCCCAGCCAGGTGGTCATCCCGGAGGGCGATGGCGGGCTCCCATCGGAGCCGGTTGCGCGCACTGATCACGTCCGGGTGCTTCCAAAGTCACGGCTGATTCGCAGATGGGGCGCCCTCTCACCCGAATCGATGCGCGCCGTGGAGGGTGCCCTGAGGATCACGCTGCACCTGTAGGCCCGACCCCCCTACTCCTCACCCGCCAGCCGCCCTGCCGCTATCCCCACGAATACCCCCAGAACCGTCTCGATGATGTGCGTCAGCGTGGTGCCGATTGCGGCGTCGCCCCCGGTGGCGCCCAGCACCACCAGCCCCGCCAGCGAGATGAGCAGCGCCGCCGCGAGGACGGCCACGATGACCGAGACCAGCCGGCCGACCGGCACCTCCTCGCTCACCGGGACACCACCCGGCCGCTGGCGCGCTTGATGGCCAGCCGCTTGCCCGGGTGGCGCAGGGCGGCCGCCGGGAGCAGGGCCGCGGCCCGGGCAACGACGCCGAGCGCCCGGAGCCAGGGCGGCGAGGAGAACGCGGGATCGAGGACGGTGATGGCCATGGCGGGACCTCGGAGAAACCTGGTCCCGCCAACGTGGCGCACAGGTCATGCCAGCTCCCACACGCCGGTGGCAGTGCGACAGCAGCTGGCGAAAAACGGGCGGCCCCGGTGGGAGGAGCCGCCCGTGGAGGCTGGAGCGGGCTGCGGGCTATTGCAGGCTCGCCCGCATCCGCTCCTTCTGGAGTTCGAGCTTTCGTTCCATCCGCTCCCGCTGATTGGCGACTTCGCCGGCCGTGAAGACGGCCGGCGCCTGCTCCGTGGCCGCATCGAGCCCCGGCTGTTCGAGCCGGTGCGCCTCCAGTTCCTCCTGCCGAAGGCGGAGGACAGCCCTCGGCCCGTCGAGCTTCTCGATGTGCGCGCACGCCAGCCAGAAGTCCGGCGCCCAGGGGATGCCGGCCTTCAGGTAGTTGCCCCTCACCTCCTTCACGTAACCGAATTGCTTGCCGTCGGCGGCCCAGAGCGATGCGCCTGCCGCCGGGTGGTGGATGTAAGATGTCGCTCCCATGGCGGTTCCTCCATTGCGGGGCGCTGCCCGCCATGGTGGACCTGTCCGCATCACGGAAGCGCTGCAGACCGGCAGCCGGGCATTTCAACTGCATAACAGCGCAGAATCTTCACCAGCAGGCCCTGCCGCAGCCAGGCTCAGGCAGGCGCCGCCGCGTAGTGCTCGTTGATGCGGGCGAGCCAGCGCGCGTCGCGGCCGTTGGGTCGCCTTTCGAGGCGGCGTTCGAGCAGGCCCCGCGCCCGTTCGATGCGCCCGGCCCGGAGGTTGGCCTCGATCAGTGTTTCCTCAAACACGTCGCGCTGGGCGTGGCTCCCGCCAAGGCGGACGAACTCGGGCGCGGCCGTCTCGAACAGGTTGGCGGCCAGGTTCCATTCCCCCGCTGCAAATGCCGAGTAGCCCTCGGCGAGCGTGAGCAGCATGGGCCCGGCATAGACCTTGCCCCCTGCCGCGCGGTCGCGCAGCTGGCCGATGAGCGTCGTCAGGCGCGCATGGTCGTTCGTTGCGCACCACGCGATCATGCAGTGCGCATCGGCCCAAACCATGCTCGAACGCGGAAACGAGCGCGCCGCGAATTCCGCAACCTCCTCCCAGGGGAGCTCGTTCGCGGGGCGTTCGGTGAGCGTGCACCGCCAGAGGAGCGAGGCCGCATCGGCGATCGTCCCGAGCGCTGAGGAAGTCGCCACCGACGGACGGATGACCGTGTCGTAAAGCTTGAGCGCGCGGTCCAGGTTCCCCGCTGCCAGCTCGAAGAGGGCCAGGTGCCAGTGGTTGTGGCCGTAGAGCTGGTGGGCCGGGTCGTATCCGATGAGCCATTCGCGCAGGAAAGCCGCCCCGCCCTCGGCGTCGCCGGTTTCGTAGGCGATGTGGGCGACCGTGTGAGAGGCGTGGCCGTTGCGTTCGTAACTGGCGAGCGAGCGTTCGACGGCGCGGCGCGCCTCGTCGTGGCGGAACAGCTCGTTGTAGGCGAAGGCGATTTGCGAAAGGAACCACCAGTCGTCGCCATAGGCCCCGGCCAGCGGTTCGAGGAGGGCGAGTTGCTCCTCGTCGCGCTCGAACCTGCCGCTGAAGCCGATGAGCCCGTAGACACCGCAGGCCTGGGAGAGGACGAACGCATCGAGGGGGAATTCCGCAACGTGGGCACGAAGCCTCGCGAGTGCCCCCACCGGGTCGCCATCGACGGCGGTGGCGATGCATTCGATGTGCTGCTGTTCGCGGCGGGTGGCGGCCGGCGCGAGCTCACGGGCGCGGATCGCGGCAGCCTTCGCCTCGGCCGGCCTCCCCCGGAACTGGAGCATGCGCGCCTCGGCGATGTGGGCCAGGGCGAAGCCAGGGTCTTCCTCGCGCGCTGCAGCGAAGCACTGCTCGGCCTGGGCCTCTGCAGCAAGCGCGTGGTCGAGGCCCCTCGAGTACTGGCCGGCGGCCCTGGCCGATGAGGTGGTGAGGGCGAGGCCGTAGCGGTCGGTGAACGGCATGGGTGCTCCCGTGAGCGTGTGTCTGCCCGCGCAGTCTACGGGAAACCGGCGCGCTGTTGGTCCTCGAAAGGGAGTGACAAGAGGCCCGCTGCCTGGCGGCGGCTTCTCCCTTCCCCCGGCTCCCGGTACGCTTCGGCGCGATGGGCCCCCGCATCCTCATCCTTGCCCGCGGACACCTTGGCAGCCACATGTCGGCGCCCGGCATCCGGGCCACGGCGCAGGCGCGCGTCCTCGCCGAGCACGTGCCCGGCGCGCGTGTCACCCTCGGGGCGCCCAACCACGATTTCGAGCAGCCGGCCGATGGCGCCTACCGGGTCGTCCGCTGGAGCGCGCGCAACCTCCTCGGGCTCGTCGCCGGGCACGACATCATCATCTCTTCCGGGCTTCCCCCCCACCTGGCGGCATTCTTCCCGTGGCGGCGGATCGTGGTCGACCTCTTTTCGCAGTATGCGATGGAGTGGATGGAGGTTGGGCGGCAGCACCACCAGGGCTACAAGCGCCACGCCTGGGTGCAGCGCACCCGCACCGTGCTGGCCATGCAGCTGACCATGGCCGACTTCGTCCTCACCTGCAACGAACGGCAGCGGGATAGCTACATCGGCATGATGGTGTCGCTCGGGCTCATCTCGCCCAACGCCTACGACAACGATGCGACGCTCCGCCGCTACATCGATTCGGCGCCTCACGGTATCCGTCCCGAGCTTCCCGAACCGGGGCGCAACGTGCTCCGCGGTATCCACCCGGGCTTCAAGGAAACAGACAGGATCATCATCTGGAACGGCGGCATCATCCAGTGGTACGACCCGGCGACCCTCCTCGAAGCGCTGCGCATCCTGGGCCGCGACGACATCAAATTGCTCTTCCTCGGCGCCTCGTACCCCGGCATCAAGGACCTGGGCAAGGGCGTCCGCTTCCAGGATGCCAAGGCCATCGCCGCCAGCAACGGCCAGCTCGGCCGGACCGTCTTCTTCGAGGAAGGCTGGGTCTCGCACGAGGCTGCGAAACGCTACGTCCAGGAAGCCGATATCTCGGTCTGCTCCTATTTCGATAACCTGGAGACCCGCTACTCCCACCGTACACGCTTCGTCGACCTCATCTGGGCCGAACTGCCGTTCATCTGCACGCATGGCGATGTGCTCGCCGAGGAAGTCGCGCGGAACGGCTGGGGGCTCGTGGTGCCCGAGGAGGACCCGGAGGCGCTGGCCCGCGCCATCGAGAAGCTGATCGACGACCGGGAATTCCACGCGCGCTGCAAGGCGAACCTGGCCGCCGCCCGCGCCTCGCTCCAGTGGGATGTGACGATGCAACCGCTCATCCGCTTCTGTTCCGATGAGCGCCCTCCCGTCTCGCCGAAGTGGGAGCGATTCCCCGGGCTGGTGCAACGCGTGTTCACCTACGTCACGCGGCGCGCCATCTTCCAGGTGCTGGATAACCGCGACAAGAGGAAGGACCGCGAGCGAGATCGCAGGGAGAAGAGAGAGCAGAGAGAACAGAGCAAAGAGGAAAGGTCATTCGATGCCAGCCCGAGCGTTTGAGGACCTGATCGCCTTCCAACGAGCGCGCGACCTCACGCGTGAGATCGATGCCCTTTCCGCGGACCAGGCCGTTCCGATACGAACGTGCGCGGGTCGACCAGGTACGACGCTCGGCCGTTTCGGTCCAACAGTTCGAGAGACTGAAAGGGCGTTCCGAGGAGGCCTCGCACGTCATGAGCGGGCTCACAGCGTCGATAGCGAAGCGTCGGGAGGCTTCTGGATGATGACCACTCCTCTTTCCTCTTTCTTCCTTCTTCTTTCCTCTTCCACCGGAGCCAGCCGGTGAAAATCCTCGTGCTCTCGCGTGCCGCCGTCGGCCCGAAAATGGCCTCGCCCGGGATCCGCGCCTACCAGCTTGCCGGCGCCCTTGGCCGCGCCATCCCCGAGGCCGAAGTCACCCTCGCCATCCCCGGCGACCGCGGCGAGGTCATCCTCCCCTCCCCCAATGTGCGCATTCAGCCCTGGGAATCCAACGGCCATGCCACCTTCCTCGCCGCCAACCACGATGTCGCCGTCTCGCGCAACTTTCCACCCCAGTTCGCGCGCCTCATGGGCAAGACCCTGCTCGCGCTCGATGCCTTCACGCCCCTCTACGTCGAGTGGATGGAGCTTTCCCGGCGCGATTTCCCGCCCAGGCTCCGCCGCACCTGGATGGCGAGCAACCGCTGGTACCTCAACCTCCAGCTCACCCTCGCCGACTTCATGTTCTGCGCCGATGAACGCCAGCGCGACATGTGGATCGGCATGCTCATGGCCCTCGCCCTCGTCCCGCCCGACATGTACGAGCGCGACCCCTCCCTCCGCAAGTTCATCGATATCGTGCCCTATGGCGTCTCTCAGCGGCCGCTCGACCCCCGCGGCCCGGTGCTCCGGGGCGTGGTGCCCGGCATCGAACCCGGCGACCGCGTCCTGCTCTGGAACGGCGGCATCACCGAGTGGAACGACGCCACCACGCTCCTCCACGCGATGGACCGGCTGGCGAGCAAGCGCCCGGAAGTGAAGCTGGTATTCATGGGCGTGAACCACCCGGACTACGCCTTTGGCCCCGAAGCCGGCGTGACGAAGCAGGCAATCGACCTGGCCCGCGAGCTCGGGCTCGAAAACCGCAACGTGTTCGTGCTTTCGGGCTGGGTGCCCTACGAGCGCATCGATGACTACCTCGCCGAAGCCGACGCGAGCGTCTGCCTGGGCTACGAAAACGTCGAAAGCCGCTTCGCCTTTCGCACGCGCTACGTCGACCTCTTCCGGGCGCGGGTGCCGCTGCTCTGCACGCGCGGCGATGTGCTCGCCGGGCGCGTGGAGGATGACCCGCTCGGTATCACCGTCCCGGAGCGCGATGTTGACGCGGTGGTGGCGGGCATCGAGCGCCTGCTCGACGACGCCGGCTTTGCGGCCCGCTGCCGCGAGAACCTGGCGCGCATCGCCGGCGAGCTCGCCTGGGATGTCGCTGTCGAGCCGCTGGCGGAGTTCTGCCGGGCGGGCGAAAGCTGGGCGATGCCGCCGCACCGGCGCCGCTTCGACGCCTTCACGCGTGGCGCCTGGTACCTCGGCCTCAAGACCATCACCCGGGGCAGGGGGCTCCGCTCCACCCCCTGAGGGAGCTAGCGCGCGCGCCTGACCTCGATGGCGGCCGGGAGCGAGATGACCCGCCGCCGGAAGGGGAGGAGCGGGCGGGGCCGGGGCAGGTCGCCCAGCCGGCTGATGAGCTCCGCGCGCCGGCTGACCTGCGAAAGCTGCAGGCGGGCGGTTTCGAAGGCGATCTGGTGGTTCATTTGCGGTCTCTCCAGGGGGTGTGCTGCTGGTGAGACCGCTGAGCGCGGCAATCCTTACACGGCCCGGGTGGCAAGCGCGAAAAGCGGGCGGGTGGTACGCTACGACTTCGGCGGGGTGTAGCTCAGCCTGGCAGAGCGCTACGTTCGGGACGTAGAGGCCACAGGTTCAAATCCTGTCACCCCGACCAGCTCCGACGACCGTCAAGATCGCCCGGAAAACGTCGAGCGGCGGCAGCCCGGCAAGCCCGCCGCAGGCCCGGCGAAAGCGTCCCAACGAACGGCCGAACTGAATTCCGCGACAATCCGTGTCGCGGATGCAGGAGAATTCACAAGGCTCCCTCCACACCGGCTCCCACAGCGCTACACTCCCGCCCGACAAACCGATCCCCGGAGCGACCCCCGATGGCTTCGCCGCCTCAAAGCAACCTCTCCGTCGTTCCCCTGGCTCCCGCCGCCCTCGTATTCGTTGGCTTACTTGGACCGCCCGTCACTGCAGGCACTGTCACAGCAAGCCGGATGGCCGGCGACGGCATCGTCACGGTCGTTGCCAGAGGAGTGTCCGTTGCCGGTTGTAGCGCGATGCTCGAGGCTGCCGGGCCCGCTGGCGGGCGGGCATAATCCGAGTGTTGGCGTTCCTCGACGAATCTGGAGATGCGGGCATGAGGCTCGACAAGGGCTCTAGCCCGCTGTTCCTTGTCGCGTTGGTGACCTTCGAGGACCACGACGAAGCGCAAGCATGCGACGACGCGATCCGGGATCTTCGGCCTCGCCTGTCGCTTCGCGGGGACTTTGAATTCCACTTCGCACAAAACTCGCGGCGGGTGCGGCAGGCGTTCCTGAGCACCGTATCGGAGTTCGGGTTCAGCTATCACGTATTCGGGCTAAACAAGGCGAAAGTGACCTCAGCTCCCGGATTTCAGTACAAAGACTCGCTTTACAAGTGGACCGCCCGCATGACGTTCGAGAACGCCAAACCGCACCTGGATGACGCCATCATCGTCCTGGACGGCTGTGGTGATCGCGAGTTCCGCAAGACCTTCTCCGCATATCTAAGAAAGCGCCTGAACGACAAACATGGCCCAAGACGGATCCGGGAGGTGAAGATACAGCCCTCTCACACCAACAACCTCTTGCAGCTAGCAGACTACGTGGCCAGCATTTCGGCGGGCGCGCTGCGGGCTAAGCCAGAGTCCGTTGAGTTCAGGCGGTTACACCTAGCGACTCATGAACTCACACACCGCGTCTGGCCGTGGTGAACAACAAAAAGGGGCCAGCCCCTAGTCTGCGCGCTGCAGACACGCACCCCATGAAGGGGACAGTTCGGAGTCTGACCCAATTCCATCCACAGATTAGGGATTCTGGCTTCCTGTTGTCAACAATCTTTTCTGACCCCGGACCGTAACGCAGGGGAGCGCCTGTTGGAGCCCTCCGCGTGGCAGGACACGGGTTTGGCTGCAAGACCGGCAGCCGGCGGCCGCTCACCCGCGCGGGGCGAGCTGCCACCGGCGCCCCCGGCTAGGCAGCGCCAGTACCCCCGCGCCCGTACCCGCGGCACTCAAGCCTTGCCGCCCCGCCACCCATCGCCCAGACTCTGCCTCCTGTGAGGTGAAGCCCGATGCGTGTCCTGCCCGGCATCCTTGCCGCCCTGGCCCTCGTGTTCGTTTCCGCCTGTGGTGGTGGCGGCGATAGCAAGTCCGAAGCCGGCCTCGAAAAGGCCGTCCGCCGGGCCGCCGAGGGCATGTTCGGCGGCGACCTCCGCGATTTCTACGATTCCTATTCGCAGGAGTGCCGCGAACAGACCTCCTACCAGGACTTCAAAAGCACCATGGAAGTCGCTGAGGCCTTCATGAAGGCCTTCGCCGGCGCCGGCCTCGATGACATCAAGGTCAAGGATGTCCAGGTCCGCAACTTCGAAGGTGAGCGCGGCGAGGCCATGGTCGTTATTGAGTCGGATATCGAGGGCTTCGACGAGAACCAGGAGGAGGAGTGGACCACGTGGGCCTGGGAGGATGGGAAGTGGGTGCAAACCGACTGCGGCGGCCTCGCGATGGATGGGGGGCTGAGCGGCGGCGACGACGATTCCGCCACCACCCGGCAGCCCGTGCCCAGCCCCGGTTCGGGGCCGCGGGTCGGGACCGCCGTCGAGGCGGGCGGCAGCCGGTACACGGTCCACAGCATCGAGGACCCGGCAAAGCCCGGCCAGTTCTTCGCACCCGATGAGGGCAAGCGCTGGGTCGTCATCGAGGTAACCCAGGAGGCGCTCGATAAGCAGGTCTCCGGCAGCCCGTTCGATTTCACGGTCCAGGACAAGGACGGGTTCATCTACGACTTCGACTTCGGCGAAAAGGAGCCGGAGTTCACGAACCGCGAGCTCGCCCCCGGCCAGCGCCAGCGCGGGTTCATCACCTTCGAGGTCCCGGAGGATGCCGAGCTGGTCGCCGTGTGGGTCGATGCCGACTTCCCGAAGCCCCACACCCTCATCGCCGACCTGACGAGGCGCTAACCCCGCGGCGACTGCCGCGAGAGACCGTCCCGGATCTTCTCGATGGCCGTCCGTGGTGCGGCGGCGCCGCGCGCTGGAGCGCCGGCCGGGATCGAGGCCGCGCTCTCGCGGCGCACCTGTTCGCGGATGCGCTCGACCAGCGCCCTCGCCGCCGCGAAGCTCGCCTCCACGTCGTCGACGGTCTCGCCGCCAAGCATCGCCGGGTCGATCGCCGGGTTCGCCGCCACGAGCGCGGCCTTCAGCCGTTCGATGGCGGCGCGGCCAGCCTCACGGCTTGCGGCCAGCTCGGCTTCGCGTTCGGCGAGCCGGGCCTGGACCTCTTCGAGCGTGAGCTCGGGCGTGCCGGTCGCATTGTCATCCATGAAACTCCTCCGGGGTTGGTGCTGGAAGCGAGGCTGGCCCACCGGCCACCGTAAAGCCAAGGTGCAGATGGCACGCTGGTTCGAGCGCCCGGCCGATGCTAGCCTCGGCTTCGAACCATGAAGCTGCGTTACCTCCTTCCCGTTGCCTTCGCCGCTCTCCTGCTGTCGTCGGCCGCCTGCGGCGATGGGCCCGCCGCGCCCGCAGCCGGCTCCACCCCCGGGGCCACCGGCACGCCCGGCATCCCCGACGACTTCGGCCCGGCGCCGCTGCTTGGCGGCAACATCACGAAGATCACGCCCGAACATGCCGCGAAGGTGCCCCAGGCCTCGACCGTGACCACGAACCTGGGCGACCCGAAGGGGATCTGCGCCGAGGTCACCTTCGACGGGCTGCCGCAATACGCCCAGTGGTTCCGCATGGCGGTCGATGGCGTCGAGGTCACCGAGCAGCTCCTCTGGATTGTCCCCACGCGTGAGGCGCCCACAAGGGGAAAGGTCTGCTTCACCCCGGAAAAGGGCCTGGCGGTTGGCAAGCACACGGCTGCGCTTGCCGTGCAGGACCCGAACAACCCGCTCGCCGATTCGAAGCAGGTGGTGGGCTGGGCGTTCGAAGTGGTGCCCTGAGCCTTCGGCCCCGGGTTTTTGGCGCCCTTTGGATCGAATCCGCGGCCGGGTGGCCGTGGTGGCGCCGCGCCCGGCGGGCGAAGATGGACCGCGTGATCGAGCTCGCGAAGCGCTACTGGTTGTTCATCGTCACCCTGGCCGGGCTGGCCGGGGGCGCAATCGCCTGGGCCCCGGGGCGTGGTTCGCTCGCCGATGGCGCCTGGGCCGCCACCACCGTGGTCGCCCTCATCCCCCTGGGCATCGATATCGCCCGCCAGCTCCTCGCGCGCCGCGCCGGCGTCGATGTCATCGCCGTGCTGGCCATGGCCGGCTCGCTCGCGCTGGGTGAATACCTCACGGGCGCGGTCATCGCCATCATGGTCGCCACCGGCAGCGCCCTCGAGGAGTACGCCCGGGCGCGCGCCAGCCGCGAGCTCTCTTCCCTGCTCCAGCGCGCCCCGCGCACGGCCGTGCGCGTCGAGGCTGGCCAGCTGGTGACCGTTGCCATCGAAGACGTTCAGCCGGGCGACATCCTGGTGGTGCGCGATTCCGATGTCGTCCCGGTCGATGGAATCGTAGCCGAAGGTGTCGCCGTGCTCGATGAATCGGCGCTCACCGGCGAAAGCCGCCTCGTCGAACGGGGGATGGGCGAGCGCGTGGCCAGCGGCGTCGTCAACGCTGGCTCACCGTTCCGTATCCGCGCAGCCGCGACCGCCGAGGCGAGCACCTACGCCGGCATCATCCGGCTGGTGCGCGCCGCGCAGGAATCGAAGGCGCCACTGGTCCGCCTGGCCGACCGCTACGCGATGTTCTTCCTGCCGCTGACGCTGGCGGTGGCGGGGCTGGCCTGGGCGCTGGCCGGGACGCCCGAACGCGCTCTCGCGGTCGTCGTGGTCGCGACGCCCTGCCCTCTGCTGCTGGCGGCGCCCATCGCCATTGTCTCGGGTGTCTCGCGCTCGGCGAAGCGCGGCATCGTGGTCAAAGGCGGCGGCGCCATCGAAGTCATGGCCCGCGCCCGCGCCGTCTACATGGATAAGACCGGCACGCTCACCGCCGGATCGCCGGTGGTCGATCGCGTCGCCGTCTTTGGCGCGATGCCAGAGCCCGAGCTCCTGCGCCTCGCTGCCTCGCTCGATCAGCTCTCATCGCATGTGATGGCCGCCTCGCTCGTGCGTGCCGCGCGCGACCAGGGGCTCACGCTTTCCATCCCCGCCGATGTCCGCGAGCGCCCTGGGGCGGGCATCGAAGGCACGGTCGATGGCCGCCGGGTGCGGCTCGGGAAGTTCGCCTGGCTCAAGGGCGATGGCGCCGTGCCGGATGCCGCCCGCAGGTTCTACCGCGGCATCCGCCGCGAGGGCGGGTCGACCGTCTTCGTCGAAGTCGATGGCGAGCTGGCCGGGGCGTTTGTGCTCCAGGACCCCATCCGCCCCGAGGCCCCCCGCGCGATCCGTGCCCTCAAGCGGGCCGGCATCGGCGAGGTCGTGATGGTGACTGGCGACCACCCCGCCATCGCCGATGCTGTCGGCGCTGCCCTCGGGGTCGACCACGTGCTGGCGGGGCTCACCCCGGGCGAGAAGGTCGATGCCGTCCGCCGATCGAAGGAGCGCCAGGTCACGCTCATGGTGGGCGATGGCATCAACGACGCACCCGCCCTCGCCGCCGCCGATGTCGGCGTGGCCATGGGCGCGCGGGGCGCCACCTCCTCATCCGAGGCGGCCGACGTGGTCCTGATGGTCGACCGGCTCGACCGGCTCGCCGAGGGGTTCACCATCGCCAGGCGAACGCGCGCCATCGCGGTGGAAAGCATGGTGCTGGGCATGAGCCTGTCGTTTATCGCCATGGGCTTCGCTGCCATCGGGTATCTGCCGCCCGTCGCGGGCGCCGTGCTCCAGGAAGGCATCGACGTGCTGGCGATCCTGAGCGCACTCCGGGCCCTCGGCGGAGGCCGAAAGGGCGCGCCCATGGCGCGCATACCCGCCGACCTGGCCGAGGAGCTGAAGCGCGAGCACCTCCGCCTGGTCCCTGCCATAGAGCAGCTCCGCTCGCTCGCCGACCGGATCGAGGACATGAGCCAGGCCGAGGCCGCCGCCGCCATGGGTGGCATCGCCAGTTTCCTCGAAGGCGACATCCTCCCCCACGAGCGCGAGGACGAACGCAAGCTCTATCCGAAGCTCGCCGCCCTGCTCAAGGGCGATGAGCCCCTGGCGGCAATGAGCCGCACCCACCAGGAGATCTTCCACCTCGTCCGCCAGTTCCAATCGCTCCACGAGGATATGCCTGCCGACGGGCCCGACCGTGAGGACCTGGCCGATATCCGCCGTGTGCTCTACGCCCTCCACGCCGTGCTGCGGCTCAATTTCGCGCAGGAAGAGGAGCTCTACCTCTCGCTCGATGACGACTACCTGGCACGGGGCCGGACGGTCCCGGCTGGCCCTGCGGCGGTCCAGGGCTGAATTCTCGCCCGGCAGCGTTTCCGCGGAAGGAGGTTGGAGCTATGATCGGGCGGCGGGTCTTCCACCCGGTGCGGAGGCAGCTGTGCACGGGTTGGCGCGGGTATCGAGCGATGTGCTGTCCCTCGTCCTGGCGATCGTCGCAGGCATCCTGGTCACTCTTGCGGTGGTCCAGACTTGGGTATCGGATGCAATTTTCGATGACGACCGGTTCGCCGGGACAGCCGTCCGGGTGCTCGAGCGGGAGGATGTGCGCCGGGAGGTGCGCAGGGCCATCGTCGACCAGGCGATCGCTCAGCAGCCGGATCTCGTCACCGCCCGTCCGCTGCTGGAGACCGTTGTCGACACGGCGCTGGCGAGCAAGGCGTTCGACCCGATCATCGCAGAGGGGGCACGGGAGCTCCACCGGGCTGTCTTCGAATCGGAGCGGCGCAGCATCATCCTCGATGTTTCGGATGTGATGACCATCGCGGTGGCGGCCCTGCGCGCCTACGATGCGGACCTTGCGGAGCGGGTGCCCGGCGGCCCTTCGGTGGGGAGCCTGAACCTGGGAGTACGGGGAGCGGCGACCAGGGCCATCGAAATCGACCGGCGGCTGGATGGGCTTCGCTGGGTGTTCATCGCCGGGTCGGTGCTGTGCATGGGGGGTTCCCTCGTGGCGGTTGGTTCCCGCCGGCGCGCCGCGATCGCCGCCGGGCTCACGCTCATCGCGGGGGCTGTGGCGGTGTGGCTGACGGTCGGCCTGGTTGGCAACCTGATCCGCGGGAGCATCGGGGGCAACCCGGCAGCCGCGGAGGCAGCCGGGGCGACCTGGGGCATTTACGCCGGCGGGCTGGTCTGGTGGATGTGGGTCCAGGCGCTTGGCGGTGTCGCGGTCGTGACGCTGGCCGCCAGCTCGCGGGAAGGAGTGACTGCGCGCCAGCGAGTCGAGCGGATTGCCGCGTTCGTGGATTCGGCCTGGGAGCGCCGGGCCGCGCGGGTGGTGATCGCCGCGGGAGTGGCGACGGCGGGCCTGTTGTTCCTGGCGGCGCCAGGCCCCTCCCTGCGGGTGACGGCCCAGGCCGCCGGGCTGGCGATGCTCTCGCTCGGCGGCACCGAGCTGTTCCGGGCGCTCGGTATCGCGCGGAGGCGGGAGGAGGCCCCTGAACCGGCCGGAGTCCCGTCGATGTGGGCCTGGCCGCGATTGGTGGCCGGCGCCGGGCTGCTGGCCGGACTGGCGGGCGTGATGCTCGTCTTCTGGGTGAACCGCGACGCGCTCCGGGCCGAATCGGCCAGCGCCCGCCCGCCCATCGACCGGTGCAACGGCCACGCGGAGCTCTGTGACCGGCGGCTGGATGAGGTGGCGTTCGTCTCGACCCACAACTCGATGTCGGCGGCGGAAGAGCCGGGCTGGTACTTCGCTTCGCACACGCGGGGAATCGGCGACCAGCTGGATGACGGCGTCCGCGGGCTGCTGATCGACGTCTACTACGGCTACGCAACGAACCGCGGCGTGCGCACGGACCCCGAGCTGGTGGACATCCCCGGGCGCATCGAGTCGAGCCTGGGCGCCGATGCGGCGCGGGCCGCCGAGAACCTCTTCAACTCGATCGGGCCGATCCCGCCCGGAGCGAAGAAGTCGCTGTACCTGTGCCACGCGTACTGCGAACTGGGCGCGACGGCTTTCGATACGACACTTACGAGCCTGCGTAAGTTCCTGGATGCGAATCCCAACGAGGTGGTCATCCTCTTCCTGCAGGACTACGTGTCGCCGTTCGACGTGGAGGCGGCGTTCGCGCGCACGCGTGTCATCGACTACGTCTACACATTCGAGAAGGGAAAACCGTTGCCGACCCTGCGGGAGATGATAGAGGTGGACCGCAGGATCGTGGTGCTTTCCGAGAACGTCGGCGACAATCCCGCGCCGCCCTGGTACCACGACGGGTTCAAGCTCACGCAGGAGACGCCATACGAGTTCCGTTCGGTGGATGAGCTGAGCTGCCGGCCGAACCGCGGCCTGCCTGAGAGCCCGCTGTTCCAGTTGAACCACTGGATTGCCCGGGTGACACCGCTCCCGAGCGACGCCGAGGTGCTGAACGCGTATGAGTTTCTGCTGGCGCGGGCGCGCCAGTGCGAGGCGGAGCGCGGGCGCTTCATGAACCTGATCGCGGTGAACTTCTACGAAGTCGGCGACGTCTTCCGGGTGGTGGACACGCTGAATGGGGTGGACGACTGAGGCTGGCGTGGCCCGGGCTACCCCCGGATGATCAGGAGCGCCCCGGCCACCACGAGCCCGGCTTCGACCAGGACCACGAACACCCGCGCCGGCATGCGATCGAGCAGGCGGGCCCCAACCCATGTCCCGGCGAGGGTTGCCGGGGCAAGAGAGAGGCCGATGGCGACAGATGCCGGCGCGAGTACCGAGGCGCCACCGTAGACGATGAGCTTGGTGATGTGCATGACAGTGCGACGACGGCGACCGCGATTTCCAGGAGCAAGATCGTCCCCCTATCGGTGCGTCCTGGCCGGTAAGGGTCGCCGACCCGTCTGCGAACGACTAGCCCGGCCGCTGGCGGCGCACGAGCCGGAAGGGCAAGGAGCGGCGGACCGCCTGTTCGCCCGTGCCCGCGACCACGAGCACGCGGTAGCCGCCGAAGCGCGGGAGCGAGACCTGGACAGTCGCGGCCATCTGCGAAAGCTGGGTCGAACCCGCGGGCAGGTTTGGCGGCCGCCCGACATTGACCTGCGCCTCCATCCTGACGATTTCCTGGGCGTCGTCGTCTTCGATGGTGATGAGCAGCGGGATGGGGACGTTCGTCTCTTCCCATTCCACCCGCACGCCACTCGCGATCGCGAGGCGCACCGGGGCGGGGACATCGGCGGCCCCCACCGTGTCCCAGCCGCCGCCCATCAGGTAGAGCTTGTTCGCCACCACCTCGGCGTGGTCGGCGAGGATCGCGTAGTCAATGTCCATCGCGCCATCGTACCCCCGGGCGCGATCGGCGCCACCGCCTGCCAGGAGCAGGGATTTTCCCCCTGCACCTGAGTGCCACCGGCTCGCCGCCCCCCGGCGGACGGCCCAACCGGGCGGGCTCCGTTCGAACGTTTGTCTTGCGCCTCGCACGCGGCGCACCTACAGTCGCCCTATGCCGCTCTTCGGGGCACCCGGCCAGCGCATCGGCTACCAGGTCTATCCGCATCCCGGGGGGGCGCCGCCTGTCGTCCTCCTCCACGGGTTCACAGCGAGTTCCGCCTCGTTCGAAGCCAACCTCGACGGCCTGCGCGAACACTTCACGGTCGTGACCGTCGAGCTCCTCGGCCACGGCAGCAGCGATGCGCCCATCGCCTCGGCAGCCTATGCGCCCGGGCAAGCCGTGCGCCGCCTCGTCAACCTCTTCGACCATCTCGGGTTCGGCCAGGTGCTCCTCTGCGGGCACTCGCTCGGCGGGGCGCTGGCGCTGCGGTTCGCGCTCGATGTGCCCGGGCGGGTGGCGGGCCTCGTTATCATCAATTCGAGCTCGGCTGCTGGCACGCCGGAGTGGCGCGAAGCCGCCCGCGCCGGCATGGCCGCGATGGCCGCCCGCGTTCGCGCCGAAGGCACCGCCTTCCTCAAATCGACCCGCCTCTATCCCGCTCACTCCCGCCGGCTCGACCCGCTTTCGAAGGAGCTTCTCACGCGCGACTTCGACCGCATCCAGCCCGCCGGGCTGGCGGGTACGGCCGAGTCGCTGGTGGTGGATGTCAACGCCTACGAGCGCCACGGCGAGCTCGACGTGCCCATGCTGCTGGTGGTGGGCGACCGCGACGCCGATTTCGCCCCACAGGCAAAAGCGTTCGCCGCCCGCTTCCCCGATGGGCTCATCCAGATCGTCCACCTCCCGGAGGCGGGCCACGCCGCGAACCTCGAGCAGCCGCGCGAGTTCGAGGCCGCCCTGGTGCAGTTCGCGCGCACCATTGGCTACCTGCCCCCGGCCGCCCGCGGCAGCCTTGCCGCCACCCGCCTGATGACCACGCTCGGCGGCGGCCTGGTCGTCGCAGGCATCGGGCTCCTCGCGGCCGCGCTCTTCCTCAATGGCGGCGGGAATGGCGACGATGGAGGGCCCATCCTGGCCGCCCCGGCGCCCTCGGAGCAAGCCCGGCCAGCGGCTACGCCCACGCCAGAAGAGCTGACGGCCGGCACGCGCGCTGCTGGCCCCCTGAACGCGGGCGGTGCAACGGCCACGGCGGCATCGGCCACGCCGCCGGCCGCCAGCCCCACCGCAGCCGCTACAGCGACGCCGGCCTCGCGGCCGGTGGCCACACCCACCACCCGCCCGGCCGCGCCACCGCCAACGAACACCCCGGCCCCCACCGCCACGCCAACCGAACCGCCAACACCCGCGCCGACCGCCACCCCCTCCGGCCCCTACGCAGCCATCAGCGGGCCCACCACCGCCGGCGCCGGCGCGACGGCCGTGTTCTACGATGCCTCGGCGCCCCACAGCGAGGTGTTGAAACGAACCTGGACGACGCCCTCCGGCACCGTTCCCCACGAGGCGGGCGTCTCGGTGACGTTCCCATCGCCCGGCTGCTACACCGTCTCGCTCACCGTGCTCTTCAAGGACGGCACGTCGCGGTCGGCCGCGCAGGCGGTCTCGGTGGGCGGCGCGCCCTGCAACTGACGCCCCGTCAGCGGCTCGCCTCCCACGGGTCCCAGTCCGCCCCCGGCGGCGGGAGCTTCGCAGGGTCGCCAAAGACCGCGCCCGCCGTGATTTCCGCCATCAGATCGCGCCCGGCGACCATGCTCGCGGTAGCCACGCCACCGCGAATGACGCCCGAGATGCCGTGCCCGAAGATGGTGCTCGCTCCCGCCAGGTAGAGCCCCTCGACCTCGGTCTTCGGCATCGGCCGGGCCGGGCCAAACTGGTCGACCGCGAGCTCGATGCCATAAGACGTGCCGCCGGTCGAGAACGTGTACCGCTCGTGCGTGACCGGTGTAGCCGCCTCGCGCCAGATGATGTGATCTCGCAGGCCGGGGATGACGCGC
Source organism: uncultured Anaerolineaceae bacterium (assembly GCA_964648195.1). Lineage (GTDB taxonomy): Bacteria > Chloroflexota > Dehalococcoidia > Tepidiformales > Tepidiformaceae > Amarobacter. The sequence goes on from CAZYLL010000010.1 coordinate 34,926, forward strand.
TCGGCGCCTTCAATCAGCCGGTCGGCCACCTGCTCCTTGAAGCTGCGGTAGCCGGGCTTGCGGTGGTAACGCTCCCCCGCCACGGGCCCTTCCTCCACGCCCCACAGCCGGTGGTCAGCGGGCACGATCGACATGATCTCCAGGCTCGAATACCCCTTTGGGGCAATGGTCTCTGTCTCCGGGTCCTTCACCGAGCCGACGGAGATGAAGCAGAAGAGATCCCGCGGCAGCCGTCCGCCGGTCGCGTCCGCGTACATGCCCTCCAGGTCGAACGAGTCGTAGTACCAGTAGTTGGTCCGCGGCATCGTCTCGCGCAGGTCGATATCGAGCCCCAGGTAGACGACGAACAGCGGCAGTGCCATGCGGTACTGGCGGATGCGCTCCACCGTCGCGGGCGAAAGGTGCGCTTCCCCCACCAGGTCGAGCATCGTCCGCTTAAGGTCGGCATTCGAAATCACGACCGGCGCTGCCAGCTCCTCGCCGCTTTCGAGCCGCACGCCACGCGCGCGGCCCTCATCGACCAGGATGCGTTCGACGCGGGTGCGCGTGCGCACCTCGCCACCGTACGCGCGGATGAGCTCGACCAGGTGGGCGGGAATCACCTGCCCGCCGCCACGCGGGTAGTAGGCCCCCTTGAAGTAGCCGTTGAGCACACCCGCGTGGAGGAGCACCGGCGTACGGGAGGGCGGGGTCGCGTAGTCGCCGCTCTCCGCAGCGATGACTGCCCGGGCCTTTTGCCCCAGGCCGCACTCGTCGAACAACTCGCCCAGGGGGCGCATCGCCCACTCCAACGACCTCTGCCCGGTTACTCCCTGGAGGACGTCGATGCAGCGATGGATGCCCGATTCGTCGTCCGGGAAGGTGGCGACCAGGCGTTCGCGGTAACGGTCCCAGCCGGCGGGCACCCGGAAGGTGATGCCCGGGAACATGATGGTGTCGAACCCGTCGGGGTCCATCTCCACCCACTCGATGCGGCCTTCCAGGCCGAGCGAGCGAAAGATGCGCGGTATGGCCCCATCGGGCCCGCAATCGCCCACGTAGTGCACGCCGACATCGAACTCAAACTTCTTCATTCGGCGGAAGACGTGGGCGTTGCCGCCGGCCACGTAGTGCTGTTCGAGCACGGCCACCCGCCGGCCGAGGCTGGCCAGGCAGGCTGCTGCCGTAAGGCCCCCCAGCCCCGATCCGATGACGATGGCATCCCATTCCGAACGGTCCATTCCCTGCCCCCTGCGTGTGAAGGGGTGAGGGTATGGGGCCGCAGCTGCCACGAGGAAGCCGCCGGGCCGTTAGCTCCGAATTCCGGCGCTAATTCATCACCAGCACGGCCGGCTCGGTGACGTACACCCAGTACACCTTCAGCTGGAAGAGCCCGCCGAAATCGTTCAGGTAGCGCGGCTGGCCCGGCAGGTGCGAAAGCCACGTGTTCGTTGGGTTATCGAACTGCAGCACCTGGGTGTACTTCACCCCGGCCAGCGCCTCGGCGACGGCCATGCTTGTGCCCGTATAGGTGAAATTGTTCCAGCCGGGGTGGAGCTCGATGGTCCGGCCCGGCGCCGGGTTGGGGTTCGCGCTCGCCAGGTTCGTCGCCGGCGCATCGACCCAGTAGGCGTCGTACTGCTGAATCTGCGGGAAGTCGCTCGCATAGGCGGGCGCCAGCCGGGCGAACCGCCGGTAGCCCCCCGGCCGGTCGAGGAACATCTTCAGCGGGTCCCAGCGGTAGATGACGTTCCAGGGGGTGGGCAGGCTCGACGTGGCCCCCGGCAGGCTGCCGGTCGGCTCGAGGTGGGCGATGTTCGACCATTGCCCGTTGAGCTGCTGAACGACGATCGCCCCCGGCCCGGGCGAGACCGTGCTGACGTCCTTGTTCACCAGCCCGATATCCTCGTTCGCCCCCGGCCAGGCGAGCGCCGGCTTCGCGGGCGAGCCGCCGATGTAGAGCGTGACCGTGCGGCCCGGCAGCCCGCAGCCCGGCGATTCGGCAGCGCTCTTCACCTTGATCGAGTAGGTGCTGGCCCGCCCGAACGCCTGGGCCGTGGTGCTCCCGCACTCCGTGCTTTCCACGAAGGCCTGGATGGGCGTACCGCCGGGCACGTCCTTCCAGTCCTTCAGGGGCGCGCCGTTGATCGACATGGGGACCCGCGCCAGGGCGCCCGCCATGTTGATGATGCCCGAGCCCGCCCAGTTCTGGCCGTGGGGCGCTGGCTCGGCGGGCGTGGCTGCATCGCGCGCCGCCTTGATGTAGTCCGCTGCGGCCAGCCGCGAGTTCCGCGATATCATCAGCGCGAACATCCCGCTCACCAGCGGCGTGGAGAAGCTCGTCCCGCCGTCGTAGCCATCCCGCGCATCGCCGATCTCCGCATAGGGGTTCGCCAGGCCGATGTCGGTCCGGGTGGTGCTCACGAGCCGGTTGCCGGGGGCCGCGAAATCGATCGCCGGGCCGTAGTTCGAGTACGCCGCCCAGACGTTGTTGTTCAGGTTGTTCGAGGCTCCCACCGCGATCAGGCTCGGGAACTCGGTGTAGGCGGCCGGGTAGGCTGTGCCCACCTGCGATGAGCCCACCGGGTGGTTCCCCGCCGCCGCCACCACGATCACGCCCTGGTCCTGCGCGAGCTGGAGCGCCGCCCGCAGGCGCGGGCTATCCGCGTCCTGGTCGCCGGGCTTCGAAGCCACGGAGATGTTGATGATGCGCGCGCCGTTGCGGACGGCGTATTCGATCCCGTCGGCGACATCGGGCATTCGGCCCTCGCCCTGGCAATCGAGCACCTTCACGGTCATCAGCTTCACGTTCCAGGCGGCGCCCGCGATGCCCTGGCCGTTATTCCCGGCGGCCCCGATGATGCCCGAGACGAGCGTGCCGTGGCTGCCGATGTTCGAGGCCGAAGACCCCATGTCATCGAGGATGTTGCCCGTGGGCAGCGAGCTGGTGTACCCGCAGAGCGCGGCGTTGGCCGTCGTCAACGACACATACCGGCAGCCGTAGCGGTCGTTCGTGCACTTGTTCCCGTCGCGGTCGATGCCATCGCTCCTGTTATCGACCGGGTTTTCCCAGAGCCGCCCGGCGAATTCCGGGTGGGTGACATCGAGCCCGCTATCGATGACCGCGACCACCACCTGGCTGGAGCCGGTGTGGATATCCCAGGCCCCGGGCGCGCCGACCATCGCCAGGTACTGGGCCTGGTTCGCGCTGTAGTACGGGTCGTTGGGGATGCCCGCCGCATAGACCGGCGCATCCTTCACCGCGGAGATGACGTCCGGGCGGGCGCGCAACTCCGCCAGGAACTCGTCGACACTCTTCCCCCGGGGCACGGCCAGGCGGCGGAAACCCTGCTCGGCCAGTGTGGGCGGCAGGCCATCGGCCCGCAGCTGCTGGGCCGATACGCCTGTGTCAAACTGCACATCGACGTACGCCCCGGGCGCCTCGGCCAGGGCGAGGGGTTCGTCAAGGGTGGTGGTCGCCGCTCCTGTGGTCGCGGCCAGTACCAGGGCGATTATGCCCAGCCATCGCGCGCGCACACAACCTCCCCGCGGTTATCCGCTCAGTTCGTATCTACCCCGATGATCGCCGGAGTCGGGATCGGCGTGGGCTCCGTGGCCGGGCGCTGGCCCAGGAGTTTGTCGTCAATCATAACGGCTAATTCGCGCGCCTGGTCGATCGTCATGAACGGATCGCCACCATACGTTTGCACGCTCACCACCGCGTTGCCCCGCCGGAACAGGAAGCGGTGGTAGACCGCCACCACGTCCGAGGTGCCGACAGTGCCCTGCACCAGGCGATAGGCCGCCGATTCGTTCGCCAGGCCGCGCGGCTTCTCCTGCTCAGTGCCCGGGAGCGACCCGATCCTGTCCGAAAGATGTGCGAAGGCCGCCTTCGCGCCCTGCACATCGGCGAACAGGTACGTCTCGATCGTGCTGTAGTAGCCGCCCTGCAGCACCTGGGCCGCAAGCCCAACCGGCTGATAGAGCACCTGGTAGCCATCCACGATCTTCCACTCGCGGGCCTTGTCCTGCCCCTCCCGGTCGTTGATGAACCAGTACGAGCTCGTGAATGTGCTGATGTTCATCGTGAACGTATCCGAGACGTTCACCTCGTTGTGGCCGGGAACTTCGCTGATGAGGGGGATGTACTTCGAGGCAGGCAGGTCCACGACAGGTTCGGGGCCGCCGAGCGTGCCCCCGGCGCTGGCCGGGCCCTTGTTGCCATCCACGGTCTTACTAACGTCGGGGCCCCCGCCGTTGTTCCCGGCCACCAGGAAAATCACCACAACAGCCATCGCGAGGAGCACCAGGCCAGCGGCGAGGATGAGGAGGGGCTGGTTCCTGCGCATCGCGCCTCCGGGTTAGTTGCCGGCGGCCGGCGTGTAGTTGCTCGTGGGGGTCGGTTCGACCGCCGGCTTCTGGCCAAGCGCCTTCTGGTCGGCGATGAGCGCGATCTCACGCGCGGGGTCCACCTTCATGAAGCCCTCCGCGCCCTTCGTCAGCACCACCGTCACCAGGTTCCCCCGGCGGAAGATCACGTGGTGGTAGACCGCGTTCACCTTCGACTTGCCGATCGTGCCGAAGGTGGCGGTGAACGCCGCCGATTCGTTGCCCACCGTGCCGGTGCTCACCGGGCTGGCGCCGGTCGATTTGATGATCGATTCGAAGTAGGCCATCGCGGCTTTCGCGCCGGCCTCAGCGGCGAAGAGGTGGGATTCGACACGGACGTAGAACGCGCCGTTGAGCACGGCCGTATCGCGGCCCTCCGGCGAGTAGCCCGTTTCGTAGCCGCTCTGGTAGCCCCATTCCGTCAGCAGGCGCCGGCCTTCCTCTGCCGAGCTGAACGAGCGCGTCGGCGCGTAGTTGTCGATGTTGAGGACGTACGTCGCCGGGATATCCGTGATCCAGTTGACCCCGAGGTCGGTGATGGCCACGGAATACTTGCTGGCCGGGCCCTCCAGCTTCGGCGAGCTCCCGGAGGAGTTCGAGGAGCCGGCGGCACCGGGCGCGCTCGTCCCGGTGGGGCTGGCGCCGGCCGTTCCGCCATCGCCGCCACAGGCCGCAACGGCCGGGACGATGAGGGAACAGGCGCAAAGGGCCAGCAACAGCCGGCGTGGCATAACAGCTCCGGGGGCGAAGTGTAGCCCGAGTGTACGTTTGCCCCGGGTTTGGCGGAAGGAAAGGTGAAAAGAAAGGGGGAAGGAGGCCGCGGAGTGTGAATCCGGCCCGCTCCGCGGCGGCGCGGGGCGCCATGCTCAGCTGCCTGTACACGCCCACATAACCGGAACGACCACCCGGCCGCCCTCCTCGCGTTCATGCCGGTGGATTTCCCGGCTGCGCGCGGCCGCGCTACCGTACCTGTGACAGGAGGCCAACCTTGAGTCGAGCGACCCCTGTTCAGCACTTCCTTCTCGTGTTCGACCATGAGGCCGGGCAACTGATCGAGACGATACCTTTCGGAGAGGACAGCGAACGGGCGGTCGCCGCCTACTCCGCCAAGGAGAAGGAGTTCGAGGGGCGTGCCCGCATCGAGATCGTCCTCATCGGCTCCGATTCACTGGAGACCGTGAAGCTTACGCACGCCAACTACTTCGCTGGCAGCGCAACCGTTTCGAAGTACTTCAGCCTCGCGGGATAGCCCCGCCCGGTTAGTGCGAGGTGCTCCACTCGCGCTCACGCGCGCTCCTCATCCCTCGGGCCTCGATCTGCTACCCTCTGGGGCGCGACCGAACCACGTTCGGAACTCCCGTCCATTCTCGAAACCAAGGAGGCTCCCATGCCCATCGACCCCTCGAAAGCGCTCGGCGCGGAGATCAAAGGCGGCTCGTTCCGCTGGGACCGCGACCGCGTCATCCTCTACCACCTCGGAATCGGCGCCGGCGTACCCCAGACCGACCCGAACGAGCTCACCTACACCTACGAGAAGAACCTCAAGGTGCTCCCCAGCTTCGGCGTCATCCCCGCCTTCGGCTCGCTCGGCGGCATCGGCATGGTCCCCGGCCTCCAGTTCAACCCGGTCATGCTCCTCCACGGCGAACAGGACCTCGAGATCCGTAAGCCCATCCCGGTCGAGGGCGAAGTCGAGACCACCGGCAAGGTCGCCGGCATCTACGACAAGGGCAAGGCTGCCCTCGTGGTGCTCGAAACCGAATCAAAGCTCAAGGGCGAGAGCGAGCCGCTCTTCGTCAACCGCTTCTCGCTCTTCCTCCGCGGCGAAGGCGGCTTCGGCGGCGAAAGCGGCCCGCCTCCCGGCAACGAGGCCCCCGGCCGCGCCCCCGATGGCGTCGTCGAATCGAAGACCATGCCCCAGCAGGCGCTCCTCTATCGCCTCTCAGGCGACAAGAACCCGCTCCATGCCGACCCCGGCTTCGCGAAGATGGGCGGCTTCGACGTCCCGATCCTGCACGGCCTTTGCTCCTACGGCATCGTCTGCAAGGCCGTCGTCGATAACGCCCTCGGTGGCGATACGGCGAAGGTGGCCCGCTACCAGGCGCGCTTCGCCGGCGTCGTCTTCCCCGGCGAGACCATCGTCACGTCGTTCTGGAAGGAAGGAAACACCATCCTCATCGACGCGAAGACGAAGGAGCGCGGGACCCCGGTCATCACCAACGCCGCGATCACCACGCGGTAGCCAACCGCCGGACGACACGAAAACACGCCATCCGAGGCAGGGCAGTCATGACCCGCCGCAGCGCCCCTCGCCCGAACGACGCCCCGCGCACCCCCCTGGTCATCCGCGTCGTAGTGGCGTATTGCGATACGCCCCTGCCACTGACATCCCGGCGCGCCCCGGACAAACAACGAGGGGGCGTACCCGAACGGTACGCCCCCTCGCGTGTGCCTAACGCCAGCCGACTCGGCACCGAATACAGGAAAGCAGGTTGGAGCGCTCCCTGAGGGGAGCCCGGGGGAGTCATCCCGGCCTCATCGAACGTAGCGCGGCCCGGCGCGGGCGAATGCGTAACGCTTCACAGACTCCGACCAAAGGCGGAGGCGCGGGCTCCGTGAAGGACATCGACCGCCAGGGCCAGCCGAGCGAGTGGGTCAGCCCCGGCCCGCCCGCGTGCTGCATCCAGACCGGGGACCAACCCGCCCCTTTCCTGGAGGCAAACCACGGGTCACAGCCCCATGCGCTCCTCCAGCACACGCGCCCACTCCGCCTCCGGGTCATCGCTGCCCAGGTTGGCCGCGGCCGTCCGGCGAGACTGGATGCCCGCCTCCACCAGCGCCCGTTCCTCCGTCACCTGCCGCGACCGGTCGACCGGCAGGATCGGCCCCCAGTGCATCACGGGGCGCACACCCTCGATCTCGAGCCCCGCGAACTGCGCGAGTAGCCGCAGCACCAGCCCGGCACGCCGTTCGTAGACCGCCGTGCGGATGCGCTGCTTGCGCGCCACCTTCCGCGCGATGGGGTCGAGCTCGGTATTCAGCGCTACCCCGCTCAGCCCCTGCGGGTTGTGCCCGAAGGCTGTCCGGGGCGATTCGCCAAGGTCATGCAGCGTGCGGTACACCAGGTCGATGTACTCGCGGTGGAGGGCCACGCCCCCGCCCTGGAGGAGGTCCAGCAGGTAGGCCTTCGCGCTCTCCGGCACCTCCCACACCGCCCCCGGCTCGACCGCGATGTCCTGCGAGCCCTGGACGCCTTCGAGCACGGCGATGGGGTTGCCGGAGAGTTCCAGGATCTGGCTGAGCTGGCTGAACGCGCGATTGAGCTCGCGGCTCGATTCGACGAGCGCCGGGATGTCGCTCGAACCCCACGTCTGCTTCGGTTCGCGCACGTTGGGGAAGAGCACGAACGGGATGAAGCCGTAGGGATTCGGTTGCCGTTCGCCGAGCTCGTTGCCGCGCCAGAGCTCGAACGTGTCCGGCGTCCAGTACTCGGTCACCAGGTCTTCGGGCCGCGGCGGAAGGCCGGGGCCGGCCGGGAGCCGGTATTGCGAGGCGATTGCCGTCAGCCTCGCCGGGTCGTCCGGCTGGCGCCAGGCGAAGATGCCCTGCACATCGGGCGCGGCCACGCGCACCTGCCCCGCAGCCGCATCCCACGAAACGCGATAGCAGGCGTCGCCGAGGACCGCGCAGTCGAGCTCGGTCTCGTAGTCGAGCTGCGCGAGCGCGTTGGCCTGCTCCACCTCGCGGTAGGCCCGCTCCGCGATGCGTGCCCGCTCGGCCCCGCCTTCGCCGCCTTCGAGCTGGAGCGACGAGCCGGTCAGCAGATAGCTCGTGACCTTGTCGATGAGCGCCTTCGCGTAATTGAACGTGAGGCGCCGCTCGCCGCGGCGCGCACGGCCGGGCCACTGGCCCCCCTGGTAAAAGGCCAGGTTGTCGCGGTAGCGCTGGCGGCGGTCCTCGTCGAGCCGCTGGAGGAGGACGGGCAGGGGAGTTGCATCGGGCACGGGCGGGCTCCGGTCGGAGAAGTGCTCCCACCGTGCGCGGCCGCATGGGCGAGCTCCAAGGGCCCGGTGGCAGTGCCGGCGAAGGTCAGTCCCTAAGCGCGGCAGACCGGGCAACAGGCAATTGGGGCATCGCTACTGCGGGCCGGATGCGTCAGCGCCCGGCCCGTCCCCGGTTGCTCCGATCCTCCCCGGTGAGGCTGTCATCGCCGGTCTCGGCGCTACGCTGGAGGCCGAAGGCGTTCCCGGGGATCTCGCGCCCGCTATTGCCTGCCATCGACGCTCCGGGGCCGATTCCCCGCTGCCCGGGCCCGCACCACCGGGGCAACCGGCGAGATCGCAGCCCGATTGCGGCTGCTGTTCCGATTGCTCCGCCGGGGTTGCCTCGGGCGTTGGCGCGGGTTCCACGTCGGCTGCAATGTTGATGATGCGGACCGGTGGCGGGGGCGTGGGGGTGGCGCCTGCTGCCGAGACGCTCGCATCGTCCGAGGCGATCCCGTACACGCGCAGCGGCGGGACCGGAGTGGGCTCCGGTTCGGGCGTTTCCCCTGCCGGGGCAGGTGCCTGCACCTGGGCGGCAGTTTCGGCCGCTACGCCGGACGGGTAGCCGGTGAACAGTTCGTGCAGCGGTGGAGGTGTGATCTCCGGCCCCACATCGACGACTACGACGCGGGGCACGGGCGCCTGGCTCCGGGGCTGGAAGGGACCCCACTCGGTGCGCTCGGCCGTCGAGATGGCCAGGCCGGTTACCCCGGCGCCGAACAGGACGGCAGCCAACAGCAAGGGCGCTCTGCCGGTCATCCGCGCGATCATGCCCCCTCACACGGAATGCTGCCACCGTTGTAACGCGGCTGTATACAGAAATGCAACACTGCGTAAACGGATTCGCACCTCTTGCGCCCGCCTCGCCGGCCGACCCTCGCCGGGAACCACGGACGTATCGGGCCCTTCGGCCCGCGATTGGTGACTCCCCGGGCCGGTATCCCGGGTCAGGCGCCTGTGCTAGTCTCGAACGGCAACCCTAACGTGAGGGTAAGAGCCCTGGCCGGCTGGTTCCGTCGAACCTTCTACGCGCTCGAAAACAGCCAGTTCCGCCTTCTCTGGATCGGGACGCTCTTTTCGTTCCTCGGCATGCAGATGCAGGTGGTGGCCCGCGGCTACCTCGCCTACGACCTGACCGGCAAGAACAGCGCCCTCGGCGGTGTGATGCTCGCCTTCGGCGTCCCCCAGCTCCTCCTTGGCCTCTGGGGCGGCGTGCTTGCCGACCGGCTCCCCAAGCGCAACCTGCTCTTTGCCTGCCAGGGCATCATCGCGCTGAACTCGGCCTGGGTGGCCGTCATGATCGAGCTCGGCCAGCTCGAATACTGGATGCTCATCGTCGCCGGCGTTGTCCAGGGCGGCGGTTTCGCCTTCGTCGGCCCCGCCCGCCAGGCCTTCATCGGCGACCTCGTGGGCCGCGATTCCATCGGCAACGCCGTTGTCCTTCAGCAGCTCAGCATGAACAGCACCCGCGTCATCGGCCCATCGCTCGCTGGCGCCTTCATCGCGGTCGCCTTCATCGGCACCGGCGGCGTGTACTTCATGACCACGGCGGGGTTCTTCATCGCCATGCTCACGCTGCTCCGGCTGCCGCCGGGCAATCCCACCCCGCGCGAAACCCCGGCCTCGCCGCTGGCCGACCTGGCCGATGGCGTGCGCTACGTGGTCAGGCGCCCCTCCATCCTCCTCCTCATCCTCACCTCGTTCGCGGTCATCATGATCGGCTTCCCCTACCAGTCGTTCCTCCCGTCGGTGGCCAAGGACGTGTACGGCGTCGGCTCGGGCGGCCTGGGCATGATGCAATCGGCCGGCGCGGTTGGCGCCGTGGTGGCCACCGTCTTCGTCGCGACCTACGCGGGCAGCAAGAGGGCGTGGGTGGCCCAGCCGGTGCTGGCCATCGCCTTCGGCCTTTCGCTGATCGGGCTCGGTGTGGCGCCGGGATTCGCCGCTGGCCTCGTGGCCATGGTCGCCGTTGGAGCCCTGGCCAGCGGGTTCCAGGGGGTCAACAACTCGCTCACCATGTCGAGCACCGACGCCGCCTACCACGGCCGCGTGCAGTCGATCTCCATGCTCAGCTGGAGCATGTTCGGCCTGGCAGCGCTGCCCATCGGCATCCTGGCCGACCACATCGGCATCCAGCAGACGATGGTCGTGCTGGGCGCCGCCGTCATGTCGCTCGTCGTGCTGCTCCAGCTCTTCGGCCGAAGCGATGCCGTCGCCACGGACCGCCGGGCGCGTGCCCATCTGACAGAACGCCGCGCCGAAGCCGGCGGCACGGTGGGGGGGCGGTAGGGAAGGACGAAGGGCGCCGGGGTGTTTCGGCTCTCCTGAAGTTGCCCGGAGCGGATTGTTCGCCAAGCCGAGCCTCTGAGTCTGCCGTGTAAATGCACATTCGCTTGTATCGCGGGCAGCGGAACACGACGGCCCCGTCCGCCGCGCAGATCAACTTCCCGCACGAATGGCAGCGGTTCGGACGCCGTCCCGCAGGCATCATTGCCATCCGCGCTCAGCCTCGTCAGGTTTTCTCCCACACAATCTCGATATCGTCGCCGTGGGCGAGAGCGATCACATCGAGCTGGGACAGCTGTTCGTCCGGCACATGGGAGAGAGCGAGTGCCGCGTAGTCCGTCGAAGTCAGGCTAAACCGGGCGTCCATGACCAAGACATGCAGGTCTGCCCACCGCTGGCCAGCAAACTTCCTGTGCTTCGCGGCCATCGCCCGCGAGACGTCCTCGGCGACCATCCCCGGGACGCTGACGGCTGCCGTGGCACAGAGAATCTCAACTCCAGACCCGTTCACGTCCATCAGGTGTAGCGCCCACTCCTCGTCCCACTCCGCCGTCGTAATCTCACCGTCAAGGCGGCGGTTGCAGGCATTGGCGATGCGTTGCGCTGCCTGAGAACGTCCAATGTCGGTTTGGAAGGTGTGCTCCCACTGGTCACAGTCGACGAGCATGTATGCACCGGTAATCTGGCTCGACGCCGCGTGAAGTACCTCCGGCATGCTGTGGTGGCAGCAAAAGACGTATCCCGGTAGCGTCGGATTGGCCAACGAGACCTCCGCCGAACGCGGCACGCGGACCACTGCTACTGCTCCTTCGTCGTGAAGCGATTGGGCTGCGACTTCGATCTGCTGTTTGAGTTGACGGACGAAGGCTTTGGAAATAGGCAAGCGGAAGTCATCCGACGGGACGAGAAGGAAGTGGCCCTCTCGCCTCGGCCGCAGTACCGACTGAAGAGTGCGCCAACTCACTCCGTGCTCATTCCAGACTGACCCGCCCCGGAGTTCCGTGACCTCGATGGCGGCGGAGAGGGTGCCGTTCGAGACGAGAACCTCCGGACTCTTGGAGTCCGGGTGCAGGTCGTCCAACGTCGCGCCCTCCACGATCGCCCATGATCCGCCGCGGAGGCGTGCGAGAAGCCGGCACGCGCCCAGGACACAACGCTGCTCGTCAGGGGAAAGAGGCATCTCAGATGAGTTTAGCACAAGCGTTCGGCAGGCCTTGAAAGTCCCGGCCCGTTTTCTTTGGCCGGGGAAGGGGCAGCCGGTGCGGATCGAGGGAAACCAACCCTCACCGCGTCGCGCCCGGCTGAGCCCTGGGGCGCTCGGCCAAGGGTGTGGCCGACGGTCTGTGGGTGGCGCATGGCGCAAGCGAGGACCGGGCCTCGCGACTCCGCGCACTTCGCACTTCGCACTTCGCACTTCCTCTACAATCCCGGCATCCACCGCCGGGAGTCAGCTCATGTTCCAGGAAGGTAGCTTTCGCGGGTTCGATGCCGAGCTGCGCCAGCCGGGCATCGCCCTCATCACCTTCAACCAGCCCGAGCGCCTCAACGGCCTCACCCAGGCCATCAAGCGAGACCTCATCGAGCAGCTCACCCAGGCACAGATGGACGACCGCGTCCGCGTCGTGGTCTTTACCGGCAGCGGCCGCGCGTTCAGCGCGGGCGACGACATCACGGGCCGGCCGCTGCCCCCCGGCGCCCAGCTCGTGCCCGACATCTTCCCGGGGCACCGCGAGGCGATCGGCACGTACGAGGGCCTGCGCGTGCTCTCCCAGACCCTCAACTCCGCCGTTCGCAACCTCGATAAGCTCAGCATCGCCGCGATCAATGGCATCGCCATCCAGACCGGGCTGTCGCTCGCGCTCGCCTGTGACTTTCGCATCGCCTCGAAAGAGGCCCGGATCGGGAGCGCAACCCTGCGCTTCGGCTTGCTGCCCGACGAAGGTGGCCAGTACCTCCTCGTCCAGCTCATGGGCGTGGCGAAAACGATGGACTTCCTCATGAACAAGCGCATCGTCAGCGCCGATGAGGCGCTCGCCCTTGGCCTGGTGCACGAAGTGGTGGAACCCGCCGATCTCACCGGGCGGGCCATTGCGCTCGCGACGCAGCTGGCGAACGGGCCGCAGGTCGCGATGCGGCTGCTCAAGCGCACCATCTACAACGCTGCCGAGATGACCTGGGCGCACGCGCTCGATGACATCGCCGCCAAGACCGCCATCAGCGACCACCACCCCGATGCCCGGGAGGGCGTGGCCGCCTTCCGCGAACGCCGCGAACCGCGCTTCAACCAGTGGCTCGAACAGGCCTGATGTGTTGACGGGTGCGGTGGCCGCCGATTTTGAAGGTAATGCTGCACCGTAACCCGTTATCAACCCTCGCTGGCCGCAGCCCCGCCCATGTGGCCTAATCAGACGGTGAGCACCACGCCGGAGCCCCAACGGCGATGGGAATGGCCCCACGGTTCGCCTCCCCATGTCCGGGACGAGCCCGGGGACCAGCACGATCCCGAGGGCATCTGGATGGCGGAAGATTTCCACACACCGGCCGGGGGCGAAGACGCCAGCCCCGCGATCGCCTGGATCCTGCGCGATGCGCGCCGCTGGGCTCCGCAGCACGGCGCACAAGGCCGCTCCGATTCAGCCCTGCCCGGCGCGTTCTTGCCGGCCGAGCCCGCCGCGCCAGCCCTGCCCGTACCCATGCCTGTGCCCGCGGCCGAATCGCCGGCTGGCCAGCAAGCTGCGGCAGCGCGCCACCTGCTCCTGCGCGAGGTCGTTGAAACCGCGCTGCTCGCCATCCTGGTGTTCCTCGCCGTGCGCGCCAGCGTCCAGCACTACCGGGTCGAAGGCCAATCGATGGACCCGACCCTCGAAGACGGGGAATTCCTGCTGGTGAACTCGCTCGTCTATGCGAAGGTCGACCTGGAGGCCCTCGCCCGCTGGGTGCCATTCTGGGAACCCGGCGACCCCGCCGAGCGCCACGTCTTCCATGGCCCCGAACGCGGCGACATCGTCATCCTCCATCACCCGGTCACGGGCCAGGAACGGGACCTCGTCAAACGTGTGATCGGCCTGCCGGGCGACACCCTGCGCATCCGCGACGGGGTGGTGTACATCAACGGCCGTGAGCTCATCGAGCCCTATGTGAAGGAGCCCTGGCGGGGCGACCTGCCAGAGGTCACAATCCCCGCCGGCACCTACTTCGTGATGGGCGACAACCGGAACAACAGCCTCGACAGCCGCGTGTTCGGGCCGGTGGGCGAGGAGCTGATCGTGGGCAAGGCGATGGCGAGCTGGTGGCCGACGAGCAAGATCGGCCGCGTGCCCAACGAGGAGCCGAAGCTGGCGCCGGCGCCCTGACCGCCCCCGGATTGGAAAACCTGACAAGAAATCCAATCCTCGCCGCGAGGATTGGAGGTTGTGCATATCCGCCGAGGTCGGTGAGCGGCATCGCCGCCTCACTGGCTGAAGATCTCATTGAGCTCCGGTGCAAGGTAGACCCGGCCCCACGGGCGGCCCGTGATCTCAGCGAGGATCCCGGCATCGACAAGCGTGGCCACTGCCTTGTAGGCCGTTTGCGTCGAGACAGCGAGCAGGCGCTCGGCCGTCTTCGTGTCGAGAGCCATGTGCTGGAGGGCGAGGTCCGCGAGGCGATGCGCGTTGTGGGCGGCTTTCAGGTCGTCGAGTCGCCTATGCCAGTCGTTGCCCAGTGCCACGATCTGGCGGGACATGCGGGCAGCTTCTTCGGCCTGTTCGATGACGCCGCGCAAGAAGAACCCGAGCCACTCACTCCACTCGCTTCGAGTGCTCACGGCGTGCAGGCGGTCGTAATACTCGCCCCGGTCGCGCTCAAAGTACGGGCTGAGGTAGAGAAGCGGGTGAGACATCTGGTGGCGCCACGCGAGAAGCAACGGCAGCAACGCGCGCCCGACCCGGCCGTTCCCATCGAGGAAGGGGTGGATGGCCTCGAACTGGTAGTGCAGCCAGGCAGCCTCGACGAGCGCCGGAGTCTCTGGCTTGGCCAGGTAGGCGAACAGTTGGTCCAGACACTCCTGCATTTCCTCCGGCGGAGGAGGCACGAAGCGAGCGTCCGCGTGCTCGCGGGTGTTCCCGATGTGGTTCTGGACTGCCCGGAACTCTCCGGGCGTGGCGAAGCGTTCTCCGCGTGCGCCCTGCATCAGCTTGCGGTGGACTTGCAGCACCAAGTCTCGCGTGATGCCGGCGTCGTGCACATGCCGCAGACCGTAGTCGAGCGCGACGACGTAGTTGTGCACGTCACGGGTGTCGGAGTTCGCCTCGAGTTCGCCCATCGCTTCGAGCGTTACCAATTCGGCATGGGTGGTGTGGAGCCCTTCGATCCGGGAGCTGAGCACGGCCTCCCGCCGCATGTAGGGCTGGATCAGCAGATCAGGATTCGGAATGAACTGCCCTATGCCGTCGAGCTGGCCGAGCTTACGATTCGCCTCGGCAAGGAGGGCCGCGTTCGCCGCGAGGGTATCGCGCTCGGTGCCCGGTGGAAGTGGTGCGGGCACAAACGCCCAGTACGGGTTACCTGTCGCCGGCGAGTGGCGTAGGATCACGCGGCCCGAGGGGTTGGTGAAGTCGGCTTGCTCCATGCCTTTTCTAGTTTGGGCGCTCTAGCTAGAAATGTCGAGGAAGAACTTCTACAGTACTAGAAAAGAGTAGGCGAACTATCCATTACTTTTCCAGAATCCGTACCGAAACTGGAAGGGCCACCCCGCCTCTTCCGCCCCGCTAGAAAAGCATAGACACCTTAGCAATTCCTACGGAGGACCCCATGGTAGACATCCGCGACCTCGCAGAACGCATCTGGAACGGCGAGGTCTCCACCCGGGAGGTCCACCCGGTAGGCTGGCGCCAGCCCGAGGGCCAGGAGATCGCGCCGGGCCTGCTCTACTACAAGGGCATCGCCAGCGCGAACACCATCGATACCGGCGACGGCCTCGTCATGCTCGATACCGGCGCCGTCAACGATACGCTCCCGCTTCACGGCGAAGTGCGGAAGTGGCGCCCCGTGGCCCCGCTGCGCGCGGCGGTCTTCTCGCACCACCACGTCGACCACATCTTCGGCATGGGGCCGTTCGAACAGGAAGCGCAGGCGAAGGGCTGGGGCCGTCCGCTGGTGTACGGGCACGAGGCGCTGGCCTGGCACTTCGACCGCTACAAGCGCACCCGCGGCTGGAACACTGCCATCAACCGCCGCCAGTTCGCGATCGACCTGCCCCAATTCCAGTGGCAGGAGCATTACCGCTACGCCGACGTCACCTACAAGGACCGCCTGACCTTCACCTGCGGCGAACTCACCTTCGAGCTCAACCACGCCCGCGGCGAGACCGAAGACGCCACCTGGACCTGGATCCCCGAGCGGAAGCTCCTCGCCCCGGGCGACCTGTTCATCTACGCCGTGCCGAACGCGGGCAACCCGCAGAAAGTGCAGCGCTATTCGGGCGAATGGGCGGCGGCGCTCCGGCGGATGGCCGCGCTCGAGGCCGAGATCATGCTCTCCGGCCACGGCCTGCCCATCTTCGGGGCCGACCGGATCAGGGTCGCGCTGCTCGATTCGGCCGAACTGCTCGACTCGATCGAATCGCAGGTACTCGCCCTCATGAACACCGGCTGCACACTCGACCGTGTGCTCCACGAGGTCGAAATCCCGAAGCACCTGCTCGAAAAGCCCTACCTGCGCCCGGTGTACGACGACCCCCAGTTCCTGGTGCGCAACGTGTGGCGGCTCTACGGCGGCTGGTACGATGGCGAACCCGATAACCTCCTTCCCGCGCCCCGGGCCGAGCAGGCGCGCGAGTGGGTCGCGCTCGCTGGCGGCATCGACCGTGTGCTCGAGCGCGCCGCCGCGCTCAAGGCCGAGGGCAACCTGCGGATGGCCTGCCACCTTGTGGAGTATGCGGTCATCGCCGAGCCGGGCTCGCAGCCGGCGCACGCCCTCCGCGCGGAGGTCTACGCCGCCCGTGCCGCGCTCCAGGAATCCTCGATGGCGCGCAACATCCTGAACCACGCGGCCCTGGCCAGCCAGCAGGGCAAGCGCGACCTCGCGGGGGAGTATTGACCGTCAGAAACTCAAAAACCGCAGTCTTGAAGCGCCGCGATGATGACATCGCGGGATGCCCCGGCATTTTCGAGTGCGGCAATCAACAGATCCTCAGAAACAACGTCGTCGACCCGAACCACGATGTATTCGGGCTGCCCACCTTGAACTTGAAGCTCATAGACTCGGTAGCCGCAGGACTCACGAGCAAGCTGAAACCCCAGAGCGTTTAGTACTGCGTGAATCGTTCCGCTCGTGTGGTCCACTTAGCTTGCCGTCGAGAGCGTGAGCGTATGGCGAACAGTGCTGGGTGCCGGGTCGGGCCGAGGAGCGCCATTTGGCTCCTGGACGATTTCCACTCTTGCACCGCGCCGGGAAAGGTACGCCGCGGCGTCATCCAGCCCCTTGGTGAGCAGATAGGATACCAGCACGTGCCCTGCGTCACGGATTGCCGTGCGCGCATCCCCGCGTCCGGCCAAAAGGAACGGCAAGGTGCCGCCAACGACGACGAATCGATCGTCTTCACCGTGATCATGCCAATCGGCATAGCCGTGAACGGTAACGTTGGTCTTCATGTTCGTTGGGCTCCTTTCGTTCCCGGATAGTACACGACCTGTCAATCAGATACCGTTAGGCTCATCACCTAACCGTGGCAAGGCCCATCAGAGGATCTATCGGCCCCCTCGCAGCTTACCACCAGCCCCGGAGGCGGCCGGTTCGCGTGCCGCATTGTCAACCGACGGGGTGAAGAGTGGAGCGGGCGAAGGGAATCGAACCCTCGTCTCAACCTTGGGAAGGTCGCGTTCTGCCATTGAACCACACCCGCCCGGGTGCCAACGCCAGACAGCGTATCATCCCGGCACAATCTGTTCGAGGTACCCCATGCCCATCCCGAAGGAACTTTCGCTCACCCCCGAAGAGTTGGACGAGATGATGCTCAGCTCATGGAACATGCGCGTGGCTACCATCGGCCCGGGCACGCGGATCAACCTCACCCCGCTCTGGTTCGGCTGGGCGCAGGGCAAGATCTTTTTCTACTGCCGCGGCCAGAAGGTGGTCAACCTCCGCCGCAGCCCCACGGCGACCATCCTGGTCGACCGCAACGAGCGATTCCCGGAGCTCCAGGGGGCCATGTTCCAGGGCACCGCGAAGGTCCTCGAAGACGCCGCCGCCGAGGCCGCCGAACCGGGCATGGAAGAGGTGCGCTGGCAGATGGGCAAGAAGTACGCCGGTGGCCACGGTGAACCGTCCGAGCCGCGCAAGAACGAGTCGACCGCGCGCGGGCGTCACTGGCGCTGGGTGGTCTTCACGCCCGCCCGGACGGTGACCTGGGACAACACGAAGATCCGGCGGTAGGCTCCCGAAGTACCGATGGCCGGGCAAACTGACTTGACGAGTGGTCTACCATTCAGGCGTGGTGACCGAGAGCGGCGAGCCCTCTGCTGACCGTCCCGCGATTCGGCCGTACGCATGGAAGCGGATGGCCGAACGGAACATTCCGGAAGGGGCCGTGCTATGGGTGCTTGCGCACTACCACACGCGTCGGCCTGCTCCGGCCCGGAGAAATGCTGGTCCCACGGAGATATTCATCGGCGAGTATCAGGGCCGAAATCTAAAGATGTACGTAGCGCGTGGTTCAAGCCCGCCATTCGTGAAGACTGTAGTCTGGGAAGGCGACGAGTGACTCTGGAGGAGACCGATGGCTGAGGTATCCGTCGAGTACGACCGCGAGGCTGACGTGCTTTACGTCCGGCTGGCCCCAAACGCGAAGGTCGCGAAGACGCACCCACTCGATGACATGCGCCTCATCGACTATTCGGACGACGGTGCGGTGATTGGCATCGAGTTCATCGACGCGAGCGAAGGCGTGGAACTCAGCGACGTGCCGTTTGCACGCAAGGTTGAACAACTGATCGGTGATGCGGGTCTCGGGCTGCCAGTCTTCGCTTGACTCGCGGTAGGCGCTCAGCCCCGCGAAACGGGCCGGCCCACGCCCAGGTAGCGCGCTCCCGCAGCCTCCACGGCTGCACGGTCCAGCGCATTGCGTGCATCGACGATGAGCGGCGCGACCTTCCCCCACGCCAGGCCGGCATATGCGCGGTGGTACGAGTGCACCACCGCCACGTCGTACCCGGCAAGCGGTTGGGGCGCGGGGTCGAAGCCGAGCTCGCGCACGCCCGCGTCGCTCAGGAGCGCATCGTGGCCCACCACCACCGCGCCGCGGTCGCGAAACTCGCGCAACAGGTCCACGGCGTTGGTGTGGAACGTCACCGCCACATCCGGCCGGAAGGTCAGCCCCAGGATGAGCACCCGCTTGCCTTCGAGCCCGCCCAGCAGGTCCGCCACGCGGTCCACCACGTAGCCGGGCATCGCGTCGTTCACGCGCCGGCCAAGGGCGGAGAGCGCGCTCGGGCCCTCCCCCTGCATCAGGAAGCGCGGATAGACCGGGATGCAGTGGCCGCCCACCCCCGTACCCGGCACGTGGATGTGCGAGTACGGCTGCGAGTTCGCCGCGCGGATGACCTCCGCCACGTCGAGGCCATGCACGTCGGCGATCATCGCCAGCTCGTTCGCAAGGGCGATGTTCAGGTCGCGGTAGGCCCCCTCGGCCAGCTTCGAAAGCTCGGCCGCCTCGGCGCTGGTGAGCTGCATCACCTCGCCGCCGAACACCTCGCGGTAGAACGCGGCCGCGCGGGCGCCACCCTCCGGGTCGACCCCGCCGACCACCTTCGGGTACTTCGTGAGGTCCTCGATCACGCGGCCCATGAGCAGCCGCTCGGGGCTAAAGGCGACGTGGAAGTCCGCGCCGAGCCTGCGCCCATGCGCTTCGAGCCGGGGAGCGAGCACCTTTCGCGTGGTGCCCACCGGCAGCGTCGTATCGAAGATGCAGAGCGTGCCCGGCTGGAGCGCCCCGGCCACATCGTCGGCCGCTGCGAGCAGGTACTGGAGGTCCGCCCGCCCCTCACCGTCGATATCGACCCGCACCGCGAAGAGCACCACCTGGCACTGTGCGACCGCGTCCGCCGTGCCGGTCGTAGCGGTGAAGGTCCCGGCGGCGACCACCTCGCGCAGCAGCGCGTCGAGGCCCGCCTCGTCCGGGATCGGGTTCTCCCCGCGGTTCACGCGCTCCACCAGCGAGGCGTTCACATCGCAACCGAACACCCGGTGACCCTTCGAGGCGATGGTCGCGGCCACCGGCAGCCCGATCCGCCCGATGCCGACCACCGCGACGTTCATGGCCGTGCCGCCACATCTTCAACCTTCGCCGGCATGCCGGTCTCGCCCGAGCGGACGAGCGCTTCTGCGACGGCGAGCGCCGCCATGCCGTCGCGCGCGCTTACCGGCGCTGGTCCGCCATTCGCGATCGCGTCGCGGAAGGCTTCGAGTTCCACCCGCAACGGCTCGCGGTTCGCGATCGGGTAGCGGGTCATCGGGCCCTCGGTCACGCTCGCGTAGCTGCCTTCGCGCGCGGCCGCCGCGTAGTTCTCGTAAAACGCCAGCGATTGCGCCGCATAGTCCACCACGAACATGCCGCGCTCGCAGAGGACCGTGAGCGTACGCTCCTTCGTCGGGGTGAGCCAGTTGATATCGAGGAGGCCCATCGCGCCGCCGCGGAAGTCCACGAAGCCCGCGAACAGGTCTTCGTTGCCGGTGGCGATGTGGCTGCGCGATTCGGCGTAGACCCGCTCGATCTCGTCGCCGAGCAGGTAGCGCATGATGTCGATGTCGTGCGGGCCGAGGTCGTGGATCACGCCGACATCGCGGATGCGGTGGGGGAAGGGCCCGACGCGCCGAGCGCGAAGCTGGAGCACGCGCCCGCCCTGGCCCGCTTCGAGCCGCTTCTTCAGCTCGCCGATGGCCGGGTTGAAGCGCTCGATGTGCCCGACCGTGAGCAGCACGCCGGCTCCCTCGGCGGCCCGGGCAATCCGTGCTGCGGCCGGGAGCGAGGCAGCGATCGGCTTTTCGACCAGGACGTGCGCCCCGGCCGCGATCGCCTCGAGCGCGACCGCCTCGTGCAGCTGTGTTGGCACGACAACCGAGACCATCTCCGGGCGGGTTTCACGCAAAAGGGTGGCCGCATCCGGGAAGCCGGGGATGGGCCGCCCGCCGGTGGCCTTCTTCACGCGCTCCGGGTCGGCATCGGCGACCGCAATCAGCTCGACGCCGGGCGTATCGCTGAGCACGCGGGCATGGTTGGCACCCATCGACCCGAGCCCGATCACGGCGGCCCGCAGCGTTTCAACCATCGCGTTCGAGGGTATCGCGCGCGCGCCAAAGGCGCACCCACAAGCGCAGGGCCAGGCCCTCGATTGAACACCCAAAGGCACGGACGGCCGGGTCCAATCCGGGGCGCGCCAGTCATGGCCCGCTACGCGTCCGTCGCCCGAACGCCGCTTACCGTTGCCCCGTCTACAGCGCCTCCTCGCACTCCATCCGGACGATGTCGTCCAGCGTCTCGCGCCTGGATATCAGCGTCGCCCGGCCGTCCTCCCAGTACACCTGGGCAGCCCGCCCCATCGAGACGTAGTTCGAGGACATCGCCATGCCGTAGGCCCCCGCATCGTGCAACACCAGCAGGTCGCCCGGCTCGGGCCGCGGCAGGTCCCGGGGCTGCAGCAGCTCCTGGTCGTCGCGGGTGAACACATCGCCGCTTTCGCAGAGCGGCCCCGCGACCACGAACGGCTCGGGCGCGCGCCCTTCGCCCTTGCCCACGATGGAGATGTGGTGGTAGGAGCCGTACATCGCCGGGCGGACCAGGTCGTTGAAACCCGCGTCGACCATGATGAACTGGTGGCCCGGCCCCTTCTCGTTGGAGCGGGTGGCCTTCACGTCCTTCACGCGGGCCACCAGGAGCGCCATGCCGGCCACCGGGTAACGGCCCGGCTCGATCTCGATGCCGATGGGCCGTTCGGCCGCCGCCGTCAGCCGGCGCACGCCCTCGTCCAGGATCTCACGGAACTCATCCAGCGGATACGGTTCCGCGCCGGGGCGGTAGGGGTGGGGGATGCCGCCCCCCAGGTTCACGGCGCGCACATCCGGGTACTGCGGCAGCAGGTGGCCGAAGAGCGCCACCAGCTTCTTCATGTTCTCGCTGAACTCGCGGATCTGCGGGCCCGTGCCCACGTGGGCGTGGAGCGCCACCACCGGGAAGCCGGCATCAGCCGCCATCGCCTTCACCTGCGCGTGGTCTTCGTACCAGATGCCATGCTTCGAAGAAGGCCCGCCCGTATCGCACGCCTGCACGTGCCCATGCCCGAACCCCGGATTGATGCGGATGGCAATCGGCCCGCGGTAGCCGGCCCCGGCGAGCTCGCGGATCATCCCGGGCGAGCCGATGTTCGGCAGGATGTTGTTCTCGACGACAGCCTGGAGCGCGTTGTCGCGGAACACGTCGGCCGTGTACATCACCACCGGCGGCTCGTTCCCCATGGCGAAGCCGGCGCGTTTCGCCCGGAGGACTTCGTTGCCGCTCACCGCGTCGATCCACATGCCGTGGGCGTGGGCGGCTTCGAGGACCTTGCGCGCGGAGTTCGCCTTGATGGCGAACCGGCACTGGAGCCGGTCGCCAGCCGTCAGCCTGGCGAGCTCCGCGAACTTCTGGTTCAGGATCGCGCCATCGTAGAAGTAGAACGGCGTGCCGGCTTTCTCGGCGATCGCCTCGAGCGGGTACTGGGAAAGGTCCATGGGAAAAGGATACGGGCCTGCCCCACGCGGGCGCGAGGATTCACGCCGGGGCGTACAGCGTCCGCGTTCGCACGCGGTTTTTGCGGCCGTGCAACTGCAGGAGCTGGTGGAAGGCCGTGAGCCGCGCCCGTGCCAGGCCCCCGTAGGCCGTGGGCGTGGCGCCGTTCAGGTTGAGCTGCTCGATCGTGGCCGATGAGAGCTCCAGTGCGGCATAGGCGGCCGCGCCCGTCAGCAGCACGTCCTCCAGCACCGCCGGCAGCGTCGTCCCGTCGTCATCCAGCGTGTGCGCCGCGGTGCAGGAGAGGCGCGCGTCGCCGCCTTCGGGGGCCGCCGCCGTGTGCAGGGTAAGCGTGGCTTCCCAGGTGGCGAACCGGACATAGCAGGGCGGGAACCGGTCCACCGGGTATTCAACCGCCTCGACCTCGATGAGCCCCTCGATGGATGCGAGCGAAAGCTCGCGGCTGCCGGGAGTCGTGGCCAGTGTGGCGGTCAGCTCGCGCGGAGAGGCAGCGCTCAGTTCGGAGAGCGCGTGGGCGATGTGGCGGTCGAGCGCGGCGTCGTCCCAGCGGTCGCTCGCGGGGTCGCCGAGGTCGAGGCGGAGGCGGGTTCGGATGTCGCTGAGGGTGGTCATGCCCGCACCCTAGTAACGGTGCGGTCCAGCGCAAAGCCCCGCATGGCACCCGGCGATTGCCGCCAGGCGTGCGTGTGCAACACTCGATGCAACCCACTTTCCGGAGCACCCAGGGCCATGCACCCGTGGCACGACATCGCGGTCGATCCCGGGACGATCGAGACCCACCTGCCGGTGGTCATCGAGATCCCCGCCGGCAGCAAGAACAAGTACGAACTCGACAAGGCAAGCGGCATCCTCAAGCTCGATCGCGTCCTCTACAGCTCCGTCCGCTACCCGGCCAACTACGGCTTCATCCCCCGCAGCTTCTGCGACGATGGTGACCCGCTCGATGTGCTCGTCCTCGGCCAGGAACCCGTCCACCCCCTCACCCTCATGCACGTGCGGCCCATCGGCCTCATGCACATGCGCGACCAGGGCAAGGCCGACGACAAGATCCTCGCGGTCCACGCGCACGACCCGGCCATGGACCACATCAGGGAGCTCGACCAGGCGCCTCCCCACGTCATGACCGAGATCCACCGCTTCTTCCTCGATTACAAGGTGCTGGAAGAGAAGGAAGTCGTGGTCGACCCGTTCGAGGGACGCGAACGCGCCATCGCCGTCATCCGCCAGGCACTGGCCGACTACCGGACGATGCGCGCCAGCGAGAAGTGACGCCGGCGGCCGCCGCGGGCAGCGCGAAAACCCCGGCCCGTCAAACCCCCGGGGCCCGGATGCCAGCCTGTCCCCGCGCCGGCTCACCCACGTTCGCACCCGGACTCAGGCAAGAGCCGCGTGGAGCAATCCCGCACCGGTTCCCGCCAGCACCAGCCAGGCGCTGTTCGGGTTGAAGCGGATGAGCACGGCTGCCCCGATGAAGAAGAGCGAGATGGTGTACCAGCCTTCCAGCACTTCGCCCGCGAGCTGGAAGGTGACGACCGCCATGAGCGAGAGCGCAGCCACGTTCACGCCATCCAGGAACGGCGCTGCCCATGGCGACCGCCGCAACCGCGGGACGAGCGGGTGCGTAACGGTCACGAACACGAACGACGGCAGGAAGATGCCGGCCGATGCCGCGGCTGCGCCCGGCAGGCCATCGATCACATAGCCCGCGAAGGCGGCGCTGGTAAACAGCGGGCCCGGCGTGAACTGCCCCACCGCGATGGCGTCGACGAGTTGCTGCTGTGTGAGCCAGCCCCGGCTGTCCACGAACTCCGATTGCATGAACGCCAGGAGCACGTAGCCGCTCCCGTAGAGCACGGCCCCGATTTTCAGGAACGCGAGGAACAGCTCGAAAAGCGAGTAGGCCGCGGGAGTGGCCGCAGCCAGCGAAATCGCTGGCCACGGCAGGGGAAACGGCAGGAAGGCGAAGTCGCGCCGGCGAAACGGGCCGCGGACCCGGTTGAGCGGCTGCCCGGCCCGGGGCAGCGGGGGGAGGTTGCGCCGGCTCTGCCCGGTGAGCAGCCAGATCGCGAACGACGCGGCCAGCATTGCCCCACCGGCGCCCAGCAGGAGCACCACCTCGTTCATCCCGGCTACGGCGAGGGCCGCCACGGCCGCCCCGAGGAACAGCGTTTCGTAGCCCCGGAAGGCGGCGCCGCGCAGCCCCCAGATCGCCTGGATGATGACTGCCAGGATGAACGGCTGGATGCCCAGGATGATGCCTTCTCCGGCTGGCGTATCCCCGAACCGCACGTACGCCCAGGCCAGCGCCGTGACAATCACGATTGCCGGCACGATGAACGCCAGCCCGCCCAGCCAGAGGCCGGCCCAGCCGGCCCGCCGGGCGCCCAGGTGCATCGTCATCTCGGTCGAGTTCGGGCCCGGGATCAGGTTGGTGACCCCGAGCATGTCGATGAACTCCTGGTCCGAGACCCAGCGCCGCTCGTTCACGAGCTCACGGCGCATCAGCGCCACGTGGGCGGCCGGGCCCCCAAAGGCGATGCACCCCAGCCGGAGGAAGTAACGGAGGACCTCGCCGGGGGACCCGGCAGCAGAGGATGGCATCGGCGCAAAGCTTACCGGCCGCCCTCCTCCCTGTGGAGAACGGCCGCGGACTACTCCGCGGGCTCCTTCTTCGCCTCGGCAACCAGCCGGTAGCCCACGTTGCGCACCGTTTCGATGAACGCGTGGCCCCGGATCTCGATCTTCGCCCGGATGCGGCGGATGTGGACGTCTACCGTCCGCGCTCCACCGAAGTAGTCGTAACCCCAGACGCGGTTCAGGAGCTGCTCCCGCGTGAAGACACGGCCCGCGTTCATCGCCAGGAAGCGAAGCAGTTCGTACTCCTTGAACGTCATCACCAGCGGCTCGTCGTCCACCGTCACGCGGTAGTTCGAAAGGTCGATGGCGAGCGCTCCACAACGCACGAAGTTCTCGCTATCCACCCCGTGCTTGCGCCAGAGCGCCCGCTCGATGCGGCGCGCCAGCTCCTCCGGCGGGCTCCCCACGAGCGCGAAATCATCGATCGGGAGGTCGACCGTAACGCGGTCGAGGTGGTCCACCGTGGTGAGGGCGATCAGAATCGTGCCATCTTCCGCGTAGGCGCCACTGAGGATGTTGAACGCCGCCGGCGGGATATCGCGAAGGTCCAGCACGATGACATCTGCCCGCGGCCCGGTCTCATCGTTCGCCAGCCGTTCCGGCGCGATGGCGGGGGCGGAGAACCCGGCGCGCTCCAGTTCGGGCCCAAGCCGGGCCACATCCGGGTGGCGGGTAACCAGGAAGACGGTACGCATGCGCGTCTTTTCCCCCTCTTACCCAAGCCAGTATAGTCCCGCCCGCGCTCCTTCCGGCCAGCGCGCGCGTGAAATCCATGTGAAATGTGTCACGAGCGCCCGCCGCGCCCCGGCAGGGGATTTCCTACCCGCGCACGATGCGCTTGAGCCCGCGCAACACCAGCCAGGCGGTGAACCCGGCTGCCAGGATCACCGGCACCGCCGAGACCGGGTCGTGCGTGCGCTTGAACTCCGCCCGGCCATCCTTGATTTCGATGAACCCAAGCGGCGAGGTCATCGCTCCACCGCCCCCACCCGAGCCCTCGCCGATCTCTCCCGTCTCCGATCCCTCTTCGATGCCCCGGCCCGAGCCCCCGCCAAACCCGAAGCGCACCTTGGCAACGGGAATGACTGTGACGCCGTCGCGGTCGATCGGGTCGCCGAAGGCGGCGTGGGCGCCGGCCCGCGCGCCAATTTTGTTCGCCAGCGCCCCGATGATGCTGTCGGCCGGCCCGGCGGCTGCTTCCTGCGCTTCGCGCAGCACCCGGCTCAATTCGTCGCCCATGGAAGTGCCTCCCTGTGAACGTGCCCTGCATGGTGCGCCGTCGCCGCGGGCGTTTCAACCCCGCGGCGCAGCGCCCGCCGACGATCAGCCGCGTGGTGCCCCGGCGTTTTTGCTACCCCGGGCGCGGGCAGTCGACCAGGTGCTGAGCTCGCGGTCCCACGAGTTGGCGAATTGACGTTCGGCGCCGCAAAGGCAGGCGCCCGCCGAGGTTGGCCCGCCCTGCGCCTCGATTCGCCAGCGGTGGATGTGCTCGCTGCCGCCCGGGTCCGCGCCTGTTGTTGATCGTGTCACCGGCTCTTCCTTTCGGTCAGCGTTGCTCTCCCATGGTCCTGGGAGCGCGCTGGACCGTTCCCCGGGGGGAGCGGCCCAGCGCTGGACGGCCTAGTAGCGGCGGCCGCCGCCCCCGCCGTACCCGCCCCCGCTGTAGCCGCGGCGCTCACTGCGCTCGGCCTGCGGTTTTGCCTGGTTCACGGTCAGGCTGCGGCCCCGCAGGTCGGTCCCGTTGAGCCCCCGGATTGCCGATTCCGCCTCGGCCTGGTTGTCCATCTCCACGAAACCAAAGCCGCGCGAGCGGCCGGTCTCCCGGTCCTTCACCACCTGTGCCGTGCGCACGCTGCCGTACGCCGAAAATGCGGTCTGGAGGTCGTTGTCTGTGGCGTCGTAACTCAGGTTACCGACATAGATGTTCATGGTTTCGTTCTTCCCTTCCTGGCGGGCCACGTCGGCGCGGTCCCGCCGGCCCTCACGAGGGCGCACGCCCGGTTGAACTCTCTACGAACCGGACGAATCTAACGAAACGCGTGGCTGTCGGGAGGATCGGCCGGGCATCGCGGCCATCGAAAGGGCCAGCGCCGGCACGCTTTCCTGGCCGGCGTCCCTTCTACCGTACCCTACTTTTGCCCCCGGCGTCTTCCTGCCACTTCACCCTCTCCGCAGCGCGCACGTACCCTGTACGGTGTGCCACGCCTCGCCGCCATCCTCACCCTGGGCTGCAAGCTGAACCTGGCCGATTCTGAGGAGATCGCCCACGGCCTCCGCGCCTCCGGTTACCACGTGGTCGACCGCCTCTGCGAGGCCGATGCCTACGTCATCAACACCTGCTCCGTCACCCATGTGGCCGATGCAAAGTCCCGCAAGCTCATCCGCTCCGTCCGCCGTATCGCCCCGCGGGCCCGCTTCACCGTCACCGGCTGCTACCCGCGTTCCGCCGGCTTCGAAGCTGCCGCTGCCCTGGGAGCGGACCTGGTCGTGGGCACGCGCGACGCCGATAAGCGCGAGCTGATCGAATACCTCTCCGGCGAAGGACCCGCCGCCCCGGCCGGTGGGGGGCATCCGCCACTCCACACCCGCGCCTTCGTCAAGGCGCAGGAAGGCTGCAACGACGTGTGCGCCTTCTGCATCGTGCCCCAGACGCGCGGCCGCGAGGAATCGCGCCCCATCGCCCGCGTGGTGGCGGAAGTGAACCGCGCCGTCGAGGCGGGCGCGCGCGAGGTGGTGATCACCGGCACCCAGCTCGGCGCCTGGGGGCGCGACCTGGACCCGCCGCTCAAGCCGCACCACCTCATCTCCGGCCTCCTCGAAGGCACCGAAGTGCTGCGCCTGCGCTTCAGCTCGCTCCAGCCCCAGGACATCACCCCCGGGCTGCTGGCCCTCTGGCAGGACCCGCGCCTCATGCCGCACTTCCACCTGGCACTCCAATCCGGCAGCGAGGCGGTGCTCCGCGCCATGCGCCGCCGTTACACCGCCGGGCAGTTCATCGATGCTGCCGCCCGCATCCGGGCAGCCGTCCCGGGCGCGGCCATCACCACCGACGTCATCGCTGGCTTCCCCGGCGAATCCGAGGACGACTTCGCGGCGACTCTCGCCCTCTGCCGCGAGGCCGGGTTTGCCCGGCTCCACTGCTTCCCCTACTCACGGCGCTCGCGCACCACCGCCGCCCGGCTTCCCGGCCAGCTTCCACCACCGGTCAAGCAAGAACGGATGGCACGCCTCCTCGCGCTCGCAGAGGAGCTCTCCCTCGCCTTCCGCCGCGAGCACCTGGGGACCGTCCGGCCCGTCCTCTGGGAGAGCGAACGCCCCGCGGCTGCAGGCGGCGAGCCACTCTGGTTCGGCCACACCGATAACTACATCCCGGTTTATGGAACTGGCACAAATCTGCTGAACCGCGTTACCCCGGCCAAACTTGGCGAGATGTACCATGACGGAGTGCGGGGGTACTCCCCCATGGAGCCCGTATGAACGCCCTTCGCCGTATCCTCCTCGCCGTCTATAGCGCGGTCCTCCTCGCCGCCGCCGGCGGCCTCATCGCCCTCACCTGGAACCAGGACAAGAAGCTCGACCTGGAGGTCGCCGATTTCAACCTCCAGGCGTTTGTCAATGCCTCCGATGGCGCGAAGTGGGCCGTCACCGGTGTGCTCGCCGGGATCGCGCTGTTCGGGTTCCTCACCCTGCTGGCCGCCATCCTCCGGCCATCGAAAGCGTCGAGCCGGGGCACCCTCCGCATGAAGCAGGCCGATGGCGGCACCGTGGTGGTGCCTGCCAGCGCCATCGAAACGCTGCTCCGCGATGAGCTCGAACGGCTCCCCGAGATCCGGCGCGTCACCCCCACCGTGCGCGTCTCCTCCGGCGCGGTCGATACCGTGCTCGATGCCACCATCGAACCGAGCGCGAGCATCGCCCACGCCACGCGCGTCCTCGGCGATGGCGTTGCCGCCGTCCTCAAAGACCAGGTCGGCGTGACCAGCGTGCGCCGCCCCATCATCCACATCTCGTACGATGAGCTGGCGGCGCGCCCCGCGGGCACCGTGCCCGGCCCGCGCTTCGAACAAGACGCCCGCCCGCTGTATCCTGCGACCGTCACCGGGCCCGCCCACCCCGAACAGCCCACCGGCGAGGAATCCGCACCGCATGCCTGAACCCGCCCACCCACGGCCGCCATCGTCCAACGAGCTGCCGTGGGTGATGGAGGCTCTCCTCTTCGTGGCCGAGGAGCCCCAGCCACTGGCGGCGCTCGCCCGAGCGGCCGGGGTGAGCGATGCGGCCGCCCGCAAGGCGCTCCAGCAGCTGGCCGCCGACTACGAGGCACGCGGCCTCCGCGTGCTCGAGGACGGGCAGCGCTACCAGCTCGGCGCCGCGCCCGAGTTCGCCCCCTACATCGAGAACATGCTCGGCACCGGCCCCGGCCAGCGCCTCACCCGCGCCGCGCTCGAAGCCCTCACCATCATCGCCTACAAGCAGCCCTGCACCCGCGCCGAGATCGAAGCCATCCGCGGCGTCAACAGCGACCGGCTGGTCGCCATCCTCGAACAGCGCGGGCTGGTCGAAGTAGCTGGCACCGGCGATGGCCCTGGCCGCCCAAAGCTCTACCGCACCACCATGCGCTTCCTCGAACACTTCGGCATCAAGAGCCCGCGCGAGCTCCCTCCCTTGCCCGAAGTCCAGGAAGAGGCGCCCGTCGAAGCCGAGATCTAAGCCACCCGGCCCACTCCCCGCACCGCCGGCCCGGGCGCATTGCCGCGAATCACGCGGAAGGATTGACATCGCCCCTGGCCCGAAAGCAGCTCCATGGGGCATCTCCAGGCGCCCTCATCGAAGCCGAGCGACCGCAACAGCGCCTCGGCGGGGTTGCGAATCGCGCCGCCGCCCGCCTTTTCGTGGCGCTCCAGCAGGTGCTCCTGCAGCACCCGGGTCGAACGCTTCCGGGGCGGCCAGGCGGATCGGCCAAACGAGGGAGAAGCGACTCCCGCCGGTGGCCGCCCTCAGGCCGCCTCGTCCCGCTCCGGGTGGTAGCCGGGGTTGTCGATCGAGGCGATGGCGCATTTCGTGTGTTCGAACACGTTCCCGGGGCCAAGCAACTCCAGGATGCCGAAGCGCTCCAGCAACGGCCGGATCTCCGGCTGGATCGCCGTCAGGATGATGCGGCCGCCGTGGTTGCGCCGGTGCTCGATGATCCCTTCGAGCGTGAGCAGCCCCGAGGTATCGATGTGATGCACATCCTTCATCCGCAGGATCAGCGGCCGCTGCACATCGCCCTGCAGCTGGTATTCGAACGCCGATGCGCTGTGGAACGAGAGCAGCCCCTGGACGGTGAAGAAGTCGATATCTGGCCGTGACTTGATGAGTTCTCCCAGCTCGGGCGAGACCTGCGCGATCCGCCCGCTCGCATCGGGCAGCATCGCCGCCGCTGCCGGTACCCGCACCAGCCGCCGCACCAGCAGCACCGTCGAGGCCAGCACGCCGAAGCCGATCGCATACGTGAGGTCGAAGAACAGGGTGATGAAGATGGTCGACAACAGGACGACCAGGTCCTCGCGCGGGGCCCGGCGGATGAGCCTGGTCACCTCAGGCACCTCGGCGATGCGCCAGGCGGTGACGAACAGCACCGCCGCCAGCGTCGTCATCGGGATGTGGCCCGCGAGCGGCCCGAGCACCAGCGTCAGCAGGAGCACCGTGAGCGAGTGGAAGACCCCGGCCATGCGCGAGGTGGCGCCCGCCCGGATGCTGGCGGCCGTCCGCGCGATGGCCGCGGTGGCAGGGATGGCGCCGAACACCGGCCCAACCAGGTTCGCGATGCCCTGCCCCCGGACCTCCGCGTTCGGGTCGTGGCGGACACGCTGCGAGGCCATGCCATCGGCCACCACCGCGCTCAGCAGCGATTCGACGGCCCCGAGGATGGCGATCGCAACCGCCGGCTGGAGCAGGTCGAAGAACTTCCCCATATCCCAGAAGCCGAGCGAGGGCTTCGGCAGCTCGCGTGGGAGTTCGCCGTACTTGCTCGCCAGGGTCGGCGTATCAATGCCGAATGCCCACGTGGCCGCCGTCACTGCAACCACCGCCACGAGCGCAGCGGGGACCCTGGAGACCAGGGGAATGCGGGGCGAGCCGATCAGCACGGCCAGGGAGGCCAGCCCCACCAGCGGGGTAGTCCAGCCGATGCTGCCCAGGTGCTGGAACGTGTCCCACGTCTTCGCGTGGAAGTGCTCGAGTTTCGGGTCGGTACCGGTGACGGCGAGGAAGGTATTGACCTGCCCGAAGATGATCGAGAGCGCGATGCCCGCGGTGAAGCCGATGATCACCGTCCCGGGCATGTACCGCACCAGCGCGCCGAACTTCAGGCGGCTCATCACAAGCAGCAGGGCGCCGGCCATCATCCCCACCATGGGCAGGGCGTCCGGACCATGGACGAGCACGACATGGCTCAGAAGCGGGACCAGCGCCGCGGTTGGCCCGGTGATGTTGAACCGCGACCCGCCGAAGATGGAGGCTGCCGCCCCCGCGAACACGGCCGTGTAGAGCCCGGCGATGGGGGGCACCCCCACAGCCACTGCGAGAGCGATCGAAAGTGGGAGGGCGATGATGCCGGCCACGAGGCCCGCGATGGCGTTGGTGCGAATTTCTGCCAGGGTGGGGAGCGCCACACGCCGGGGGACAGGCGGCGCCGCGGGCACGGAAACGTGCACGAATCGACCTCATCGGTTGGTTCGCTTCCGTGGCCTGCGAGGTGAGCTGACGGGTTCGGGCGGAAGTGCCCGTCCCTCCGTTCCGGAAGGATTCACCCCAGGAGTGGGTCCCCCGCTCCGCCCGCCCGGCGGATTCGGCCGGCCACCCCGGGAGATGGCCTCGTGCATAAAGCATCGGTGGAACGGATGTCGCGGTCTATGGACGCGAATGTCGGGATTTCGGTGTGGCGTTTCCGCTTTCGTGAGCCGCCCGCACACCGTCCGCCTTGCAGCGCCGCTCTCGCGTAACTAGTATCGCGCGGACGGCATGACAGTGGGGGACAGGAGACTTGGCAACGGCACACCAGGACCGCCCGGCGCTCTGGGCAGAGATCCGGATACTGCTGCTCGCGGCGATGGCAATATTCGCCTACACCGTCAGCATTGGCATCCTCAACGGCACCGACCTGGTTGACTTCGACCAGCGGCGCATCCTTTCGCACGTCCACGGCGGCACGCTCGGGTGGCTCACGCTCGGCGTGATTGCGGCGGCGCTCTGGCTCTTCGGCCAGGGCCCGGAGGTCCGCCCGCGCGAGCGGCAGATCATCCGCGGGCTCACCGCGGCGGCGATCCTCACCGTCGCCGCCTACGTCCTCGCCTTCGCGCTCACCTATGGAGGTTGGCGCCCGGCGCTCGGGACCGCCACCACGGCGGTCATCGCCTGCGTCACGGGATGGGTGATCTACCGGGCAACGCGCGTCGAACTCGGCGTTCCCCATCTCGGTTTTCTTGCCGCCCTTGGCACCTCGATCGCCGGCGGTGTGCTCGGCGTGCTGCTGGGGCTCGAAGCCGCCACCGGCGACAACTGGCTGCCCGAAGGCGGACGGGATGCACACCCGGCCACCATGGTGGTCGGCTTCCTCGTGCCGGTCGGCCTGGCTATGGCGGAATGGGCCTTCTTCTTCCCCGGCCCGCCGAAGGCCACCCGGCTCGGCGCCATCCAGATGGCTTTCCCGTTCGCTGGCGGGTTCCTGCTGATGCTGAGCCTGCTGCTCGATGTCACAGCGCTCGCGCCGATCGCTATCCTGCTCCAGGTTGCCGGGTTTGCCATCTTTGCGAAGCGGCTCTGGCCGCAGTTCCGGCGGGTCTCTTTCGCCGAAGCGACTCCCGGCAGGCACGCCATCATGGCCGCCGCCGGGCTGGCGTTCGTCATTGCCCTCGCCCAGTACTTCGTCATCCGCTACGAGGGCGACTTCGACCGCGTGCCATCGAATCACCTGCTCGCGCTCGACCACGCGCAATTCATCGGGCTGATGACGAATGCCATCTTCGCCATGCTGATGGCCGCCACCATCGGCGCACGCGGTAACCGGGTAGACCAGGCGGTGTTCCTCCTGGTGAACGTGGGCATCACCGGGTTCGTGATCGGTCTGCTCGGCGATTCGACGCCGCTCAAGCGCACGTTCACGCCGCTCATGGGAACAGGGCTCACCCTTGGTCTCGCCGTGTACGCGCTCCGGCTGCTCGGGTTGGCCGTGCCGGTCCTGAACCCGGCTTCAGCATCAAAGGTCGGAGCAGCCGGGAGATAGGCATCGCAGTACTCCCGTCACCCCCCCCGCACACACCGGGACGCAATGTGCTCCACCACCCGGCCCGGTGCGAAAGATCCTTACCCTTCCTGAAGATTGGGACGGGGGGGGTGGGCTGACACCCCTTTACACGTGGTGCATCATGGATAGCGAGGGTTCTCCCGCGCTGTGTCCGCTCCACACCGGGAAACCCTCTTTTCCTGCCCCGCGCCCCGCCGTCCTATGCGAAAAGCCCGCCGGTGGCCAGGCCCGGCGGGCTTTGCGAACTCTCACCAGGGAAGCGGTGGAGGAGACTCAGTTCAGGCGACGGCCGGCCGCGCGGTGGCCCGCTGGCTGGCGCCCCCCGTGATGATCCTCGGACCATGGGAGCGCGCCGCCACCAGGTCGCGTTGCGCTCGCCGCAGGAAGTCCCGCACTTCAAGCTCGCCTTCGTAGCCGCTCAGCGAGATCACCGGGAAGAGCTGGTTCGCGTGCTCCAGGGGAATGCACGCCCCGAGCGCCGGCAACAGGTTGTCGGCTTTCTCCGCTGCCGTCTGGTCGCGGTCGTCGGCGATGATCGCGGCGAAGACCGGCCCCTGCAGGTGAGCGACGAAATCGCCCTCGCCCAGGCTCTGGCGCATCGCCCGGGCCACCGCCGGCATGAACCGGTCCTCCTGCACCTTCACCCGGTCCCATCCCCCGAAATCGGTGAGCACAAGCGAGAACGCCCGCCCGTTGCGCACCGAACGCATCATCTGGCGGCGCAGCTCGAACACAAAATGCCGGCTGTTGGGCAACCCCGTCAGGTCGTCTTCGTAAATGCGGCCCCGCATCTTGTCGAGCGCCCGGTGGAACCGGCGGCCCTGCTCCGATTCCTCGTACCAGAACTGGATGTGCGCCCCCGCGAAGAGCAGCGTCACCAGGCCAATGACCAGGAAGTTCGAACCCTTGCCCGTGATGAGCGTCTGCGCTTCGATGCAGAACACCACGATCCAGAGGCCGAACGTCACCGGCCGGATGAGCCGGATCAGCAGCGAGGACTCGACCGAGCCCAGCTCGCTCTGCTCCGCCGAAGGCAGCAGGAAGGCGCTCAGCATGGGCGGCTTGTTCATGGGTGTACCCCAGGTGTTCTCACTACATACGTCGAACGCCGGGGACCGCGTCCACAGTCCGCCTGTGTAAACCCTCTGTAATTCCTGCCCTCCGCCCTACCGGTTGCGAGGTGGCGGCAGCGTCCGCAGGTACTCGTCGATGGCGCGCGCCGCCCGCCTGCCATCGGCCAGGGCCGTCACCACCAGGTCGGCCCCGTTCACGTTATCGCCCCCGGCGAAAACGCCCGGCCGCGAGGTCTGGCCCCGCCGGTCAACCTGGATCAGCGCCTTGCGGTCCGCCTTCAGCCCGCTGGTAGTCTGGGGCACCACCGGGTCCGCCCCGTAACCGATCGCGATCGCCACCGCATCGGCCGGGATCAAGAACTCGCTGCCCTTTACCGGGATCGGCCGCCGCCGGCCCGATTCGTCCGGTTCGCCAAGCTCCATCCGCTGGCACTCCACCGCCGTCACATGCCCGTTCTCATCACCGATGATGCGCGTGGGCAGCGTCAGCATTTCGAACACCACACCTTCCTCGCGCGCGTTCTTGCGCTCTTCCGCCCGGCCCAGCATCTCCGCCTCGGTCCGGCGGTAGACACACGTGACGTGCTCGGCGCCCAGCCGCACTGCCGTCCGCACGCAGTCCATCGAGGTATCACCCCCGCCGATGACGACGACGTTCGTCAGCTTCGGCAGCGGGTCGCGGAAGTGCGACGGCAGCTGCTCGGGCGAAAGGTTGCCGCGCACCAGGAACTCCGTCGCGCTGTAGACACCCTGCAGGTTCTCGCCCTCGATCTCCATCTGGTTGCCGACGCCCGCCCCGGTGCCAAGGAACACCGCATCGAACCCCGATTCGAAGAGGCCGTCGATCGTCACATCCCGGCCCACGTAGGTATTGCAGATGAACTTCACCCCGAGCGCCTCGAGGTGCGCGATGTACTCATCCACGATGTTCTTGCGCATCTTGAAGTTGGGGATGCCGTATACCAGCACCCCGCCCGGCTCTGGCCAGAACTCGTACACCGTCACCGCGTGCCCCTGCATCGCCAGCTGCTCCGCCACCGCCAGGCCCGCCGGCCCCGACCCGATCACCGCCACCCGCCGGCCCGTGGAGTCCGGCAGGTAGCGCGGCATGGGATACCCGCCCAGCTCCTGGCGCTGGTAGTCCGTGCAGAACGCCTCCAGCTTCCCGATGGTGACCGGTGGCTCCTTCTGCCCGCCCGGCCGGATGGCGAAGCCCACCACGCAGGCGCCTTCACACAGCTTCTCCTGCGGGCAAAGCCGCCCGCACATCTCCGGCAGGTTGCTCGTCTCGCGGAACTTGTTCGCCGCTCCCAGGATGTCGCCCGCTTCCAGCAGCGCGAAGGCCCCGGGGATGTCGTTATTCACCGGGCAGGCTTCCTGGCACGGGGCCGAGGGACACTGGATGCAGCGCGACGCCTCGATCATCGCCGCATTCAGGTCGAACCCGATGTACGTCTCGTCGAAATTCCGCTTGCGGACCTCCGGGTCCTGCTTGGGCACGGGCTGGACGCTGATGGAAAGGCGGCGCGCGACTTCGTGTGTCATAAGCTCTGTGGTGAAACGAAGGGCGGAGCCGCAGCCGGCCCGCCCCTCTCAATCCTCATGCAGGTGGTACCCACCGATCGTACTTGCGCCACCCGCGATGTCAACGAACCGGTGGCCCGCTGGACACCCGTCGCGCCCTGCTGCCTTAATGCGCCAACCCCTTCCCGCTTGGAGCGACCCATGGCCCGTCTCTCACCCCTCGACCTCGAACACCTGGCGCCCGGCCAGCGCGAAGTGGCCGAGGCAATCATCAGCGGCCCCCGCGGCGGCCTCCGCGGCCCGTTCGAAGCCTGGCTCCGCGCCCCCGGCCTCGCCGGCCCCGCCCAGAAGCTCGGCGAGTACTGCCGCTTCGGCACCAGCCTCCCGCGCGAGCTCTCTGAATTCGCCATCCTCCTTACGGGCAGGCACTGGAGGTCGCAGTTCGAATTCTGGGCACACGCCCGCCTGGCGCGCGAGGCCGGCCTCCCCGGCGACATCATCGAAGCCATCCGCACCGGCAGCCAGCCGGCCTTCAGCAACGAAGCCCAGCGCGCCGTCTACGCCCTCGTCACCAGCTACTTCGCCACCAACCGCGTGGCCGATGCGACCTACCGCGAGGCCCTCGAGGCGCTCGGCGAACGCGGCCTCGTCGAACTCATCGGCATCGTCGGCTACTACGGCCTGGTCTCGATGACGCTCAACGTGTTCGAAGTCGGCCTGCCCCCGGGCGAACCCGACCCGCTCCCCTGATTGCTCCCTCCATGCGGCCGCCCGCAAAGGGCCGGTCGCCCGTCGCGAGCGGCCGCCGGGCATGGTGAAATAGGGCCATGAAGATCCTCGTCACGACCGACGGCTCCGACCGCTCGCTCTGCGTCCTCCCCCACGCGGCCCGGTTTGCCAGCGCCTTCGACGCCGAACTGGTGCTCATGCGCGTGCTCGACCCGCGCACCGACGCATCGGCGGAAGTAGCGCCGAACCTCGAGGAGGCGACCGCCCGCGTTCGCGAGCGCTGGTCCACCGAACTGCGGCAGGTGCTCTCGGCCCGCGGCATCGCCGGTGAAACCCACGTCGCCGAGCGGAAGTGGGGCGAGGATATCCCCTCCGCCATCCACCGCGCCGCCGATGACCTCGGGGCTACCCTGCTCGCCATGGATTCCCGCGGCACCGGCGCCATCCGCCACGCGCTCCTCGGGAGCGTCACCATGGGCGTCATCTCCCGGGCCGATCTCCCCGTGATGACGCTTGGCGGCTGCCCGCCCGCCCCGGGGTACACCGGCGCCTACCACCTGCTGCTGACGTCCGATGGTTCGGCCGATGCCCGGAGCGTCATCCCGGGGCTGGGCGAAATCCTTTCGCCCGGCAAGACGAGGGTGACGCTCCTCCAGGTGGTTGTGATGAAAGCCCTCGAACCCGAAGCCGAGGCCGAGGCGCGCGGCATGGCCGAATTGCGCCCCCTGCTCGAGCGCATCCCCGCCGGCGTCGAAGCATCCCTCATGGTGCGCGTCATCCCGCCCGGGGCCGGAATCGATACCACCATCGCCGGGGCCGCCAGCGATGTACGCGCCGATGCCATCGCCTCGGCAACCCACGGCCATAGCGCCCGCCGCCACCTCGTCGCTGGCAGCACCGCGCTCGGGGTGGTCAGGCTCGCCGAAGTCCCCGTCATCCTCGTCAAGAGCCATCCGGTGGACTGAGAGCACCCGGCTCCTGTCACCACCCCGCCCTGGCCCTGCCTACTCGCTCGCCGCGGCTTCCCGCAGCACATCCTCGTCGTACCAGACCGCCTCGACCACCGCCTGCCATGGCCAGCCCAGCCCGAGCAGCCGCTCCGCAAGGGCCAGCTGCGCGGAAATCTCGCTCGCGAGCGTCGCCATCAGGTCCGAAAGCAGGTCCGAACCTTCCGGGCCCAGCACGTCGGCCAGCTGCACCTCGCGCTTCTGCGCAATGGCGCGGCATGCGAGCGTGGCAATCGCGAGACGGCGCGTCTCGTGGTCGTGGGGGAGCGCCCGCGGCGCGGGCCTGTTACCTTCGAACATCGCCGGTACCCCGCAGCTTACTGCCCGCATGTTCCATGCGCACAGTTAACGCGTCTCTCAGGGAAAACCCCTACTTCCGCAAATTGGCGGGAGGGTGCATCCAAACCTCCCCCGCATATCCTTTCGGGCATGGGAACCGCACCGGCCTCCGATCCATCGATCACCATCGATGAGGATGCGCTGCGCAGGCTCATCCCGCCTTACCGCGTCATCCTCCACAACGACGATCACAACACGATGGACCACGTCGTCCGCACCCTCCTCCGCTGCATCCCGGCGCTCTCCCCGGAGGAAGCCGGGCAGATCATGTGGACCGCCCACACGAACGGACAGGCAACCGTCATCGAGTGCCCGAAGGAGACTGCCGAGCACTACCGCAACTGCCTCGAATCGGCGGGCCTCACCGCAACCATCGAGCCCGCCTGATCTTTCCTCTTCCCTCTTTCCTCTTTCCTCTTTCCTCTTTCCTATCTACCGCTACCCTTGCGGGTACACGCATGGCCGAACCGAACTGCCACTACTGCAACCGGCCCGCCGAAGCCGAATGCCCCACCTGCGGGCGGCTCTACTGCGCCGAACACGGCGAGGACGTCTGCCTCCGCTGCATGGCTCCCGAATCGGCCACGCCCAGCGCGCTCGTGTACCGCGGGTCCGTCCTCACCCTTGTCATTGCCACGCTCGTGGCGCTCTTCCTGGTCCTCCGTCCGCCCGAGCGCCCAACCGATAACGGCGTCGTCCGCGCGGTGCCCACCAATACCGCCGCCGTGAGCGCCACCGCGACCGCAACGCCTTCAGTCAGCCGGACCCCCGGGGCCGCTACCACGCCTGCGCCCACGTCCAGGGCCACGCCGGGCGCGTCCCCATCGCCCGCCGCGTCACCGTCACCCATCGGCTCGCCCACCGCGGCCGCCACGCGAACCCCCGGCCCGCGCACCTACACGGTCCGGGCTGGCGATACCCTCTCCTCCATCGCGGCGGAGCACGGCACGACCGTCGATGCGATCGTCGCGCTCAACCCCGGCCTCGACCCCGATACCCTCCAGGTCGGCGCGGAGATCCGCCTCCCGTGAACTGGCACGACGACCCGGAGCTCCAGAAGCAGATGCGGCTGCGTTCCGCGCGGGGCAAGCTGCTGCGCTCGGTGATCATCTGGATGCCGCTCTTTTTGGCGGCGCTCGCAGGCGTGATCTTCTCCACCGCCGATATCCTCTTCATGGACCGCGAATACAGCTCGACCTGGGTGCTGGTGACGGTGCTCACCATCCTGGCGGTGCTCTTCGGGTTCCAGGCCATCCAATCGCTGCTCGACGTCCTCGATACGCCCCGGACCGAACGCGGCTTCGTCACCCGCCGCTGGGCCCGCAGCGATTCGTTCGTGGTCCGCTCCCACTACATGCGCCTGGAGAAGCGGATCCTGCGCGGCGATGCCTTCCTCCTCGCCGAAATCCACGAGGGCGACTACGTCGAAGCCACCTTCTACCCCCACTCCGCCGTCCTCGTCTGGGCCGACAGGCTCAAGCCGCCTGCGGCCGGCGGGGGCGCCCCGGCTGAGCGCCCGGAGCGGGACGGCCCCGTGCAGCGCCGCTGAGCGCGTTCACGGTGTCCCCCGGCGAATTCTGACCGATCCCGGGCAAGAAACTCGCCTCACCCCGCCAGGACGTCAGCAGTTGACGCGCCCGTCGCCCTATCATGCGCGACTTCCTCTTCGGTGGTGGTGCCTGGTATGCCAATCTCCCGAAGTTCGGCGCTATTAAGGTCGCTCGGGCTCCTGTTGCTTGCCGCGTGTCTGGCGTGGTTCGGCTCCCACTACGCCGCAGCCGGCGGTCCTCCGGAGACCGACCCGTACACCCTCGTTGAGTTCGATCTCAAGCCGCCGCCCGCCGACGCTGAAGCAATGCTTCGCGCTGAGCGCGAGGCTGAAGCGGCCACTGTCGGAGCGGCGACGGTGTTCCCGCCCGATGAGCGAATTCAGGTGACGGATACCACTCGCATCCCGTTCCGAACCGTCGCCGACCTGGGGCTGTTCGAGCCTGGTGGGCGTCTCTCGGGCCGTTGCTCCGGCGTCATGCTCGGGCCGGACGTCGTGTTGACAGCTGCGCACTGCGTCTACTGGTCCGGCCGGTATATCGACAGCGTGCTCGTCGTGCCGGGCGAATCGTGGCCCAGCTGGCCATACGGCACCGGCTTCGCGGTGAAAATGGCGGTGCCGAACGGGTGGGCCAGCGGACCCGGCCAGGACCCGCCCGATGCGCTGATGCCGCCCACCAGATTCGACTGGGCTATTCTCGTGTTGAGCCTGCGCGATTGGAATGACAATACACTTGCACCGTACCCGGTGGTTGCTCACGCCCCGGACGCCTACTTCGGCCGCCCGGATCTCACACTTTTCACCGCCGGCTACCCTGGCGACAAGCCCGTCGGAACGATGTGGGCCGCAATCAGCAGCGAGCTGGCTGTTGATGACGATTTCCTGTACACGCGGGCCGACATTGCCCCGGGACAGAGCGGCTCGCCCATCTTCGCCGTCACTGGAGACCATGCATTCATCTTCAGCGTGGTGTCGGGCGGCAATTCGTATGCCAATCGTTCGGTGCGATTTACCCCCCGGGTGTTGATGGCGCTTGAGGATTACGCCCGTAACCTTGGTTCGAGGCTTACCACCTACATCATCCCCGGCGACGGACCAACCCCCACACCTACGCGCACCCTGAGCCCCACCCCCACCCGCACGCCAACCCCAACCCCAACCCGGGCCGCCTCGCCCACCCCGTCCGTCCCGCCAACAGCGGCCACACCCCCCGGCGGAACGCCCAACCCCAGGCCCTTCCGCCTCACCACCCAGCAGGTCAGCCGGGACTGACCCGCGCGACGAATCCTGCCGTACAATCCCGCCCATGTCCGAATCCGGGCGCCCCGCCTATCGAACCATCCGCGAGTGGGCTGGCGATGACCGCCCCCGCGAGCGCCTCCTCCAGCACGGCCCCGGCGTCCTCTCCGATGCCGAACTGATCGCGATCGTCCTCCGCTCCGGCCTGCCCGGCGAGAACGTCGTCGACATGGCCCGTGCCCTCCTCGACTCGGTCGGCGGCCTCACCGGCCTTGTCCGCGCCGACCCGAAAGTGATCCAGCGCTCACGCGGCCTCGGGCCGGCAAAGGCCGCCCAGATCGCAGCCGCCATTGAACTTGGCCGCCGGGCCCAGCAACTCGATCCTTCCGAGCGCCCCGTCCTTCTGCGGCCCGATGCAGTCTTCCGCCTCCTGGGCCCGCGGCTCGCCGGACGCCGGCGCGAGGAGTTCTACGTCCTCCCGCTCGACACGCGAGGCCGCCTGCTCGGCTCAATCTCGCCCGCCAACGGCGGGGCCGCGAACTCCGTCGCCGTCCGCCCCGCCGAGGCCTTCCGCGAAGCCATCATCCACGACGCCGTCTCCGTCGTGATCGCCCACAACCACCCCTCCGGCGACCCCCGCCCCAGCCCCCAGGATATCGCCGTCACGAAGGGCCTCATCGCCGCGGGCAAGCTGCTGGATATCGAGGTCCTCGACCACGTCGTCATCGGCGCCACCACCTTCGTCTCCATGCAGCGCGAGGGCATGGCCTTCGAGCGCACGGGCACCGCGGCGGCTATGGGACCGCGGAGCGTTGAAGGCCGCCCCGCGGTCCCATAGCCGCCGCCTATGGCTCCCTCCCCTCCCATCCACTGGCATCGGGTTCTTCCCCTCCGTACAATGACGTAACCGTGCACTCCGCGGGCCGCGCGTCGGCGGCACCCCGGCACTCCGCACTCAGGACTGAACAATGGAAGATGTCGTTATTACCAGCGGCGTCCGGACTGCCATCGGCAAGTTCCAGGGCTCCCTCGCCGATGTCCCCGCCTCCGACCTCGGAGCCCACGTCATCCGCGAAGCCGTCGCCCGCGCCGGTATCGACCCGGAAAACGTCGACCACGTGGTCATGGGCATCGTCGGCCAGGTCGCCGAAGACGCCTACCTCTCGCGCCATTCCACCGTCAAGGCCGGCCTCCCCATCGGTACCCCGGCCATGAACGTCAACCGCATCTGCGGCTCCGGCCTCGAGGCGATCAACACAGCCTCACGCCTCATCCAGAGCGGCGATGCCGATGTCGTCGTCGCCGGCGGCGCCGAGAACATGACCCGCATGCCCTTCTACCTGCGCAAGGCGCGCTCCGGCTACCGCCTCGGCCACGACACCATCGAAGACGGCATCATCCACCTGCTCAGCGACCCGTTTAAGGGCTACCACATGGGCATCACCGCCGAGAACCTCGCCGAACAGTTCGAAGTCAGCCGCATTGCCCAGGACGAATTCGCCGCCGAAAGCCAGCGCCGCGCCATCGCCGCCATCGAAGCTGGCCGCTTCAAGGACCAGATCGCCCCGCTCACCATCAGGGCCGGCAAGGAAGAGAAGGTCTTCGACGTCGACGAATACCCCCGCGCGACCACCGTCGAGGCCCTTTCCAAACTCCGGCCTGCCTTCAAGGAGGGCGGCATGGTGACTGCCGGCAACGCCAGCGGCATCAACGATGGCGCCGCCGCCGTCACCGTCATGAGCGCGAGCAAGGCCCGCGAACTGGGCGCTACCCCTCGCCTTCG
Organism: uncultured Anaerolineaceae bacterium; assembly: GCA_964648195.1. Lineage (GTDB taxonomy): Bacteria > Chloroflexota > Dehalococcoidia > Tepidiformales > Tepidiformaceae > Amarobacter. The sequence continues at coordinate 77,551 of CAZYLL010000010.1, forward strand.
CATCGTCGCCCGCGCCGAAGCCGGCGTGGACCCCGCCATCATGGGCAGCGGCCCCATCCCCGCCATCCGCAAGGTCCTCGCGAAGGCCCGGATGAACCTCGACCAGGTCGACTGCATCGAGCTGAACGAGGCGTTCGCGAGCGTCTCCTGCGCCTGCGCCAACGAACTCTCGCTCGACCCGGAGAAGGTGAACCCGAACGGCGGCGCCATCGCCCTCGGCCACCCCGTCGGGGCCACCGGCGCCATCCTCACCGTCAAGCTCATGCACGAGCTCGAGCGCACCGGCGGCCGCTTCGGCATCGTCAGCCTCTGCATCGGTGGCGGACAGGGCATCGCCACCCTCTTCGAGCGCGTCAGCTAACCTGACGCACCCGGCTCCTCGCACTCGACAGGCCGCCCAACCGGGCGGCCTGTCCGCGTCTCATCCCGGGCCCACCAGCTCATTACGTTGGCCCGCCCATGTGCCTTGCGATACCTCAATCGGTCGCGGGTACTGCCCCCACAGCCGCGACCCGGCGCTTCTGCAGCCCGCGCAGCCAGGCCTCGATCGGGTGCTCAAAAAACCGGTACAGCGCCGCCGAAACCCCGGTGCACACCACGCTCACCGCTGCCAGCCAGGCAGCGTTCACATACGTCACAGAAGTCCTCGCCCCAATCAGCTCGATGAGCGCATAGATCACCGTCGCATGGACCAGGTACAGCGCGTACGACCATTCGCCGAGCCGCACCATCCAGCGGTGCCGCAGGAAAGAGGGCGCCCCGCCGAGGTCCAGCTGGGCCGCCGCCGCAATGACGAGCCCGTACAGCGCCGGCAGCACCACGTAGTTCGCATCGGCGACCCATACCGGCAACGGCCCGGGCAGCCGGTGGGCAACGTCGTAGAAGAAGATGAACCAGAGCCCCGTGAGCATGGCCGCCGGGAGCAGGGGCGCCGGGATGCGCACCCCGCGCTTGAGCGCTGCCGCCAGGGCCATCCCGAGCAGGAATTCGCCAACCCGGAACACCGGCGCGATGTACAGCAGCCATCCCGCGATGCGGTCTGGCCATCCGATCGCCAGGTCCGCCACGGCCACGGTCGCCAGCGCAACAACGAGCATCCCCGCGCCGATCGCTCCAGCCCCCAGGCGCAGCACCCTTCGCACCATCAGCGGGTGGATGGCATAGAAGAACATTTCGCACGAAAGCGACCATGAGGCCGGGTTGCCCGCGAAATACGTCGCCGCCGAGGGCACCCATGCGTGCAGCAGCCCAAGCGAAAGGAGGACCGGCCCCCACTCCAGTGGCACCTCCCGCCACGCATAGAACACCGGCAGCGCCATGAAGGTGGTTGCCGCGTGCAGCGGCCAAATACGCGCAAATCGCCGCCAGTAGAACCGCGGCGCCGTATCCGTGGGCACGAACGACCACGTCAGCACGAACCCGCTCAGCACGAAGAAGAAGGTCACGCCCGTCGCGCCAAACCCCGTATACCGTTGCAGGACCGGGATTTGTGCGAAATTGGTGAAATGGTGCTGGACCACCAGCCACGCCGCGAAGAAGCGCAGCCCGGTGAGCGAATCCAGCCGGGGGACGAAAGCGCCACCTGTCTCCCGGCCCCGCGGACCCAGCAGCAAGGGCTTCAGCACCAGGCCAGTCTATCGAACGGTCCGGACAGGGTCGCCCCCGCACCGTCGCCCTGCCCAGCCGCGCCCACGGGCCGGCCCGCCATCGGGTTATTCCTGATTCTCCAGAACGTGGTGCGCCGTCCGTTCAGTCCCCGGTCAAATCCGCCGACAGTCATCACGTGATGGGTAAGGATGCCGCCGCTCTGCTCAGCCGTATCGATGACTTGCCGCCCCTCCCCGCTGTTGCCGCGCGCGTGATGAGCATGGCCGAAGATGACCGCACCAGCGCCATGGACCTCGCCCAGGTGCTCGCCACCGACCAGGCGCTCACCGCCAAGCTCATCCGCATCAGCAACTCCGCCTACTACGGCTTCGCCCGCCGCATCAGCACCGTCCGCGAAGCCGTCGTCATGCTCGGCTTCAAGCAGGTCCGCCAGGTCGCCGTCGGCGCCAGCCTCATGAACGCCTTCAAGCGCGGCCAGGACGATGGCTTCGACCTCGACCTCTTCTGGGGTCACAGCGTCGCCGTGGCTGTCGCCGCCGAGGCCCTTGCCAGGAAGAGCTTCGCCGTCAAGCCGGAAGACGCCTTCACCGCCGGCATCCTCCACGATATCGGCCGCCTGGTCCTCCGCCAGGTGATGCCCGCCGAGTTCGCCGCCGCGGTCGCGATGGCCCGCTCGGGCGAGGCTCCCCTCCACATCGCCGAAATCACCACCACTGGCTACGCCCACGACGAGGTCGGCAAGGCCCTCGGCGAGCTCTGGAAGTTCCCGGGCCACCTCGTCGATGCTGTCCGCTGCCACCACGATGAATCGCTTACCCCCGCCGATGGGCTGCCCGGCGTGATCGCCCAGGCGAACCGGCTCATGCTCCACTACGGCCTGTACTGCGGCTACGACCTCGAAGGCGGCGAGCTCGAACCCCTCCCGCCAGACCTTGCCGCCGTCGAGTCCGCCGTCGGGGGCATCGAGCGCATCCTCAATCGCGCGTTCTCGTTCATCGAAAGCGCATCGGGCACGCCCGAGAACTGGTACGCAAAGGCGGGCTAACACGCCGCGACCCCCTCGCGGCTTCGGCACAACAACGGCGTATCCCTTGCTGGACGTTGACCGCCCGCGCCGCCGGCAGCCACCATGCCGCCATGGCAACCCCGCCGCCGGCGCGCCACCCCTGGCTGCCCGCGTTCGTCCTCTCCATCGCCGCCCTCTGCGGGAGCCTCATCGCGCTCGCGGTGGTCCTGCTTGATGCCATCTCCGACGGCGAGGCCCGCCGGCCCGCGACGCCCGTCGACTCCACCGCCACAGCCGAGGCCACCCCGGGCCCCCTGACCTACGCCGGGCCGCTCCCCCCGGGCGGCGAAAACATCGGCCTCTCACCCGCCAGGCCAGGCGCCACCCCCGATATCGAGTTCGCCCGCGGCGATGGCGGCGGAAGCGTGCCGGTGCGCTACTTCGTCCCCGTCGCATCGCTCGGCGCCGGGGTCGATAGCGTCACCCGGGAGCAGCTCGGCGCGCTCATCACCGGCGCCATCAGCAACTGGAGCGAGGTCGGTGGACTCGAACGCCCGGTCGAGGTGCGCCTGGCCGGCGCCGAGGCGGCGCGGGCGTACATCGAAGCGCTCCTCCCCCCAACCCCGGGTGGCTCCTTCACCGTGCTCCCCCAGGCCGAGAGCTACAGCGCTCTCCGCGCCGCCATGACGGTCGACTCCGCCATCCTCTCCGTCGTCCCCATCGAGGAACTTACGCCCGGCATGGTCGCCCTCGCCATCGATGGCGTTGACATCGCCAGGGCAAGGGGCGACCCGGCCGCGTGGCCATTCGCCGAGCGCTGGCGCGTCGAAGCGCGCACACCGGCTGGCGAAGCACGGCTCGACGAGGTTCGCGCCGCCCTTGCCGCAAAGCTCCCGCAGGTGACGACCGTCGTCGCGACCGGCGACATCCTGATGTCGCGTTGCGCCCTCGCTGCCATCGAGGCCACCGGCGACTGGGGCGCGGCCCTGCGCGGACCCGTCGGCGAATACCTGGCCTCCGCCGGCCTGGCGCTCGGCTCGCTCGATGGCAGCATCCAGGACATCGCCGAACCGTACCGCTGCATCCCGATGGAGTTTCCGAACCTGACCTCCCCGCCACAGGTCATCGAGGCGCTTACCCTCGCGGGGATCGATGGCGTCACGATCGCGACAAACCACATCTTCGATTGCGCCGGTGGCGGCTGCGGCGCCGGGGCCATGCTCCGCACCATCGAGCTCCTGGGCGAGGCCGGCATCAAGACCGTCGGCGGCGGCGCGAACCTGGAGGAAGCCCTCGCGCCCGCCATCTTCGAGGTCAACGGCCTGCGCTTCGGCGTCCTCGGCTTCGATGACATCGCTGCCGAGCACCTCCAGGCCACGGAGACCACCCCCGGCACCGCCCCGCTCGACGACAGCTACGAGGACGAACAGGAGACGCCCCCGGCCGAGCCGGCCTTTTACAAGCCCGCCGGGCTCCTGGCCCTCACCCGGTTCGAAGAACGCATCCGCAGGCTGAAGGCGGAGGTGGATGTCGTCATCGTCCAGGTGCAGAGCGGCTACGAGGACACCCACGAGCCGAGCCCGCGCAGCATCAAGGCGCTCCGCGCCGCCGTCGATGCCGGGGCTGACCTCGTCGTCGGCAACCAGGCCCACTGGGTCCAGGCCATCGAGCTCCGCGGGAACTCGTTCATCGCCTACGCCCTGGGCAACTTCATCTTCGACCAGGACCGCACGCCCGAGCACACGCAGGGCTACCTGCTCGAGGCGGCCTTCCACGGCTCCCGGCTCGCCACCGTCCGCCTCGTGCCCTACCAGATCGCCAGCCGGTACAAACCCGGGTTCGTCGATGGCGAAACGCGCGCGAAAATCCTGGGCGACGTCATCGGCGCGTCCGCCGGGCTGGTCGAGTAGCCTTCCCGCCACGCAGCTCCTGCCTGTTGCGTGGCGCCACCGGCTATGCCTGCGCTTCCAGCGCCTCCTCGTCTGTCTCGAACGCGTAGATCACCAGGTCGCCGCTCTCCCAGCGGTCACCGGTCTCGCGCACGCCCTTCACCGGCGTCTCAGAGGGGTCGTAGAGCAGCCCGAACACCTGCTCGTAGGCGCCCACGCGGCTGTCCGCCTCGAGCGCGGATTCCACGTGCACCAGCGGGATGTCCTCATCGGGCAGCACCAGGAACCGGTCGATGGGGGCAGGGCCATCGGGCGCGATGAGCCGCCCGAGCGGGTCGCCCTCCGGGTCGCGGTAGACCCCATCGATGATGTCGGTGTCGAGGTCGTGCCGGAAGGGCCGGCGCATCAGCGCCCGGTACATGATGCGGCGGTGGCGCCGGTTCCCGGTCAGGTACTCGCGGGGTGTCTCAGATTCAGCGGCCATGGCACACCTCGTGGGTCGTGCGCCCATCCTCTCCCCCGCCCGCGCGTGAAGGAATGGCCGAAGGCATCCCGAAAGCGGTGCCGAACGTCCGGAGCAGTGTGGCCCTGTGGAGCTGCCGGGGCCGCCCGTCAACCGCCCTGGATGCTGACCATGAACTCGAGCCGGTCGCCGTCCTTGAGCGCATCGTCGTGGCCGGCCTGGGCATCGTTGATGATGACCATCACGGCCTCGGCATCGGCTTCGTTGAAGCCTTCAGCGAGGAACACGTCGCGCGGCGTGAGCCCGGCACGCCATTCGACGGCGGTCTGGGGCTGCTTCGAGCGGGTGCGTTTAACGAGGGTGGGGAACCAGGTGACAGAGACGGGCATGTCCGTAAGCGTAACCCAGGCATCGTGAAAAAGCGATGGCGACTGGGTCCTACCCGCCGATGCGCTGGTGCTGCTTCTTCTCGTCGCCTTCGCGGGTGGAGCCGGCGTGGGTCTGCGATTCCTCGGTGGCGCGGCGGGCGCGCTCCTCCTCGGCAATGCGCTCGCGCTCCCGGCGCCACTCGTCCAGCGAGTCATCGCGCCAGGCCGCCGCCCGCTCGCGCTCCCGTTCCTCCGAACGCTTCGATGCCCGCCATGCCGCCACGCCACCCATCCCCAGCAGGAAGGGCATCATCATCGCCAGTACCGCCGAAAGGTTCCCCATGCCTCCAGTTTCCCGCTTCCGCGCGCGATAGGATAGATGACCGCGTCCGCCCGCCTTACCGATCACTTTCCCGCTCGCCTGGCCAGGCGCATCCGCCCGCCCGCCGGGCGTTCCCCGAGCCGGTTCCATCGGCGCCGCTACGGCCAGGCATTCGGGGAAACGATGACGCGCCGCGATTAACCTTTTCCCTCGCCCACCGTTATCTCTAGTACACAAGGCAGATGGCTGCCTATGCTCGAAAGGAGGACGTCGGCCTTAGAGGTCCCGGCGCGGCCCAGGGGGCTGATTTGGCGAACCAAACGGTAGGCGAGCTGGCGCCCGATTTCGACGAACAGGCCGTCGTCGTCGCGGCTCAGCAGGGCGACCAGGGTGCCCTGGCAACCCTCTACGACCACTACTTCCCGCGCGTCTACCGCTACGTGTCCGCCCGCCTCGCCTCCAACGAAGACGCGGAAGACGTGACCACGGAGATCTTCCTCCGGATCATCGAAAACCTCCGCTCCTTCTCCTGGCGAGGGCTCCCATTCGGCGCATGGGTCTTCCGCATCGCGCGCAACGAGGTCGTCTCGCATGTGCGCCGCCAGAAGGTCCGCACCGCCACCGCCCCGCTCACCGAGACCATCCAGGACCCTTCGCCAGACCACGTGGACGAGCTCGTCACCCGGCTGACCATCGAGACCGTCCGCCAGGCAACCGAAAAGCTCCCCGAAGCGCAGCGGCAGGTCATCTCCCTCCGCTTCATCGCCGGGCTCTCCGTAACCGAAACCGCGCAAGCCCTGGGAAAGACCGAAAATAACGTGAAAGTCCTCCAGCACAAAGCCATCGCCAAACTCCAAACCATGGTGCGGCACCAATGATCCGCCGGCTGTTCGAACGGAAACCCGGTTACGAGGCCCAGGTCCTGGCCGAGGCCCAGGCCCTCATCGATGACGGCCTCGAACTCGACTTCGTCCTCGGCCTCTTCCCCGAAGATGCCGCCTGGCTCGAAGGGATGCTCGAGACCACCGCGGCAATCGAGCAGGCTTGCGCCGCCGAATCCGCCAGCTACTACTTCGAAGCCTCGCTCAAGGCCAGGTTCCTCGCCGCCGCCAACCAGCCTGCGCCCGCCCCCGTCATCCTCCCTGCTCCACACTACTCCGGCGCCCGCACCGCCATCGCCAGCATGGGCGTGGTCTCCGCGGCCGCTGCCGTCGGCGTTCTCGCCCTTGGCTTTGTCACCGCTGACGATGCCGTCCCCGGCGATTGGAACTACGCCTTCAAGCTCGCCAACGAGCGCCTCGAATACACCCTCTCCCGCGGCGATGGCCGCGTCGATGTCCAGCTCCGCCAGACCGAAGCCCGCGTCTACGAGCTCCAGCGCCTCGCCAATAACGGCAACGTCTCCGTCGCCACCCTCGAACGCCTCCAGCGCGAAGCCCGCGCGCTCGCCGAGCTCGCGAAAGAACAGCCGCTCGACGACGTCCAGAAGGCCCGCGCACGCAGCCTCGCCGAACAGGGCAGCGCCGTCTTCACCGAGGCCCGCAAGCAACCCGATGTCGACCCGGCGAAGGTCGATGCCGCCGCCGCCGCCTTCAACGATGCCGTGGCAACGGCGCTCGGTGGCCCCGTCAAGGAACTGCCCACCCCGGTGGCCACGCCCACGGCCGAACCCACCGCCACCGGAACGCCGGCGGCGACGGCCACCCCGGAGCCCGGTGAGACCCCTACTCCCGCGCCCACGAGCACCGAAACCCCCACTCCCGATGCGACGGCCACGCCCGGGGCGAGCACCACCGCCACCACGCAGCCCCAGGAGAGCGCGACCGCCACGGGCTCGGCGACCGCCGCACCCTGAACCGCCGGTTTACCCGCGAATTGCCCCCTGCCCGGCCGCTGCCTACCCTCTGAGTGCCCCCACCCCCGGAGATTGCCCCATGCGACGATGGACCTTCGCTGCCGCACCGCTCGCCCTCGCCGCTCTGCTTAGCGCGGCCTGTGGCGGCGACGACGAGGCCGGCCAGGCCACCGGCGATGACGCCGCGGCCACCCCGACCCTGAGCGCCGCCGATGCCCAGCGCACCGCCGTCGCCGCCCAGGACCAGCCGCAGGTGCCCGATACCCCGCTCGCAAAGCCAACTCCCGTGCCCTCCGACGCCCCGGTCGTCCAGGTCGTGGCCGGCCAGGCGCGCTTCGCCCCCACCAAAGCCGAATTCGAAGCCCTCCCCACCGCCGAAATCCAGGCCAACGGCAAGACCGTGAAGGGCGTCACCATCGCCACCCTCGCCTCCCGGGCCGGCGCCGGCGCCGGGGCGGTCGTCACCATCCAGGGCACGCGCGCCGATAACCTCCGCCTCGGCGCCGTCCGGTTCGCCCTCTCCGAAATCGGCGAGAACACCGTGGTCACCATGGACGACGAAGGCCACCTCGCCCTTGCATCATCGTTCATCCCCCCCGAACAGTGGCTGAACACCCTCACCGGTATCGCCTTCAACT